>NZ_CP021324.1:680038-1360076 GCF_002156965.1 Candidatus Nitrosomarinus catalina | reverse complement strand
GATAGAGTGGAAATATTGGTGTGTGAGGTCTTTAATTTGAAAGAAAAAACTGTTAACACATTGTTAATTTTATGTGAAGAAAATCTAAAAAAACCTCATTTTAACCCCTATATTTCCAATCCAGGCGTTAAGAAACCCATTAACACTGTTAATATCTCAAAATTACCCCTCTATTTCCACTCCAGGCATGATTATTCTATATCTAAGGGGGCTAAATTATACAGTATGTGTTAATAACAAAAAAAAGGCTAGGCATGGCCTAGGCAGTCAATGTTAACAAACAACAATGTTAACAAAACTGATCAGATCACTTCAACCGTTAACATTAGATCTATTAGATCTCAAAGATGGCAAAAAAACGTATACGAATAGACATGGAAGACGCAGATGGAGCACGATATGATATTAAATTAGAAGGGAACGTTACCAGGGACAAAGTCTTAAAAATATTTGAAATGATGGATTTGATGAATATTGAAGAAGAGGAAGATCAATCTGTAAAAATGGACTCTGTAGGCTCAAAAATTTCACATATTGTAGATAAATTCTTCCCTATGGGCAAATTTACTTCAACAAACATTCTTGAAAAATATGAAGATGAGTTTAACGAACCAGTAAAACTTAGTGTAATTTCGACATATTTGTCAAGATTTGCTTCAAAAGGTAGGGTAGAAAGGGCCAGAACCGGAAGAGAATGGACCTACCAATCTATCAAAATTACTCCAAAACAACAATAATTGATCAAACAATAGTTACTTTTCTAACAATTAATCTATCTTTACCAAGAATCATTTTCACATATTCTCCTTTTTGCACATCCATAAATTTTCGAAACTGTTTTGGGATTGAAATAGTACCTGCAGATGTTATTTTCACTAACACTTCGTTTTCCTGTACTGACATAATATGATTATAATTTAATAATATATATAATTTAATATTATAATATTATTATAAATAATTAAAAAATATGATGATTTTCTGACTATTTTTTATATTTTCACTAAAATTACTCTAAAAATAATATGTTGAACTATCTACACAACAGTTGGATTAGATGCAATATCTTCAACTTTAGATTTTCCTTTTTCAGTTATTGAATAAGTATATGGTTTTGTTTCTGTGTTTCTTTCAACCAACCCACTTTCAAATAATTTCTTCATTAATCTGGAAGTATGTTCTCTACTCTTCTTTGTTGTGATTTGTATGTCACGTGATGTCATAGCTTTGTTTGTGATAAGATGCAACACATAATCTGTTGGGCTCACATGTTCAATATATGGAATATTAGGCACAGAAACAGGCTTTTCAACAATAATTTCGGGCTCTTTAATCACTTCAACTTCTTTTTGTGATTCATGATTTTCTACTAATCCTTGCATGAATTGTTTCAATTCCAGGTTAGGATCAACAGGCTTTTCATCAATTCCTTGAATTTCTAATGCATCCAGGCGTATTTTCATATCAATTAACTGTCTTTCATAGTACTCTAAACGCTCAGTTTGAGTAGGATCATCAATATCACTACTAGATTTTATGAATGGACGTATTTTGAAGAATAAATACAAGCCACCCAAACCTATCAAAAATGCTAAAATCACACCTAAAATCACTTCAGGATCAGGAATCTCTACTAACATCACAATTTCTATGCCTATGTTGTGATTTATTGTGATTGACCAAAATTATTTCACACTTTAGATTAACAATCTCACACTAACAATCACAATTCAATAAAGGTAATCACAACAGACTATTGAATATACTAATCACACTAATCACACCAATTACATATTTGACGCTTGCCTGATTAGCTTCTCTATCACACTAATCACTTCATCTTCTCTCTCAGGAAAGATATCACTATCATTAATCACACTAATCTGTTCAGAAAGTTTGGATATCACATCAATATCATCAGGTAATAGTATGCCTAAACCACGTAAAAGAATGATTGAATAGAATAATGCAACTAATTTCTCTCTAGATTGGCCTACTTGCCTATAATACGCACCTTTAGATATGGAAAAACTTGATTCTAAAAGATCCTTTTGATTTAAAATAATTTCAATTTGTCGCTCTGTAAACAGTGATTTTTTGATTATTTTACTAATAATGTTGTTAAAATTAGATTCTTTAGACTCTGCCATAGCTATACAATACTGTATACCAGTATTCCAATTAAACTTTAAAGTGTCATATACAAACCACAACTATGGCTGGAAAAGTAGAATCATTCCTAAAATCTGAATTAGAGAAGAAAAATGCACTATTGTTTGTCTTAATTGATTCTGAGGTTTCAAATTTGGAGGCTTCTAGTAAACTAGCTCAAGATGTAGAAAAAATAGGAGCTTCTGCTATTCTGGTTGGAGGCTCATCTGCTACTGATCAAATTGAGATGTCTCAAGTTGTTAAGGGTATTAAACAAAATATTCAGATTCCAATTATTCTCTTTCCTGGAAATGTTACAGGTGTCGTACCTGATGCTGATGCAATATTATTCAGTTCTTTAATGAACTCAGAAAATCCTTATTTCATTACTCAGGCACAAGCATTAGCTGCACCAAGTGTAGCTAAATTTGGTTTAGAACCACTTCCAACTGCATATTTAGTGATTGGAGATGGTACATCTGCTTGGTTTGTTGGTTCTGCAAGAGGAATTCCATTTGAAAAACCAAAAATTGCTGCAGCATACTCTTTAGCAGCACAATTTCTTGGAATGAGATTTGTATACTTAGAAGCAGGCTCAGGTGCAAAATCTAGTGTAACTCCAGAAATGGTAAAAACTGTAAGACATACATTTAATGGATTTCTAATTGTCGGTGGCGGTATCAAAGATGTTGAAACTGCTGAAAGTCTTGTTAAAGCAGGAGCAGATGCCTTAGTTATTGGAACTTTCCTTGAAAAAGGAGGTAGTCTTACAAAATTAGAAGAAATAGCAAAAGCAATTCAAAGTAGCAAATAATACTATACTATTATGTCAGAAAATGACGCAATTTCTCGTATTCGTGGTATTGAAATGCCCGATTATTACTTAGATTATTATTCAAATCTCTCAACTGAAACATATTCTATATTTGAGCACGCCGCCGCAGCAAAATCAACTTTAGTTGATTCTTCAGGCATAATTGAGCCTAAAATTGCATTTGATCTAGCAGATCGAGTTGCAAAAATGCACGAAATTGACATTGCTGAACCCTTAAGAGAAATTTTAAAAATCAATGGAAAAGAGCTATCTGCATTAATTTTAGCAAAAGACATTGCTTTAGGAAAATATTCACTACCAGATGCTTCTATAGAAGAAAAATTGGATCTTGCAGTTCGCGTAGGATTAGCAATAATTACAGAAGGTGTGACAATTGCTCCACTACAAGGAATTAGTGAAGTAAAAATTAAAAAAAATAAAGACGGAACAGATTATCTTTCAGTTTCAATTGCGGGACCTATGCGTTCTGCAGGAGGTACTGAATCTGCAGTTACTTTGTTAATTGCAGATCATGTTAGAAAAATTGCTGGTTTATCAAAATTTCAGGCAAATTCATTTGATGATGAAACAGGTAGGTTTGTTGAGGAGTTGAGAATTTATGAAAGAGAAGCCAGCAGCTTTCAATTTCATATTTTGGATGAGGATATCGAGCATGTAATTTCAAATCTTCCAGTTGAATTAGCTGGAGTAGACACTGATCCATATGAAGTTGTAAATCATAAAGGAATGACTCGAATCCAAACTGATAGGGTTAGAGGAGGAGCTTTACGTGTTCTTAATGACGGTTTAATTGGAAGATCAAAAAAATTACTCAAAAGAATTGAAATGTACAATTTAGATGGTTGGGAATGGCTTGGTGACCTTAAAGGTGCAGTTCAAACAGGTGATAATCAAGAAGATGCTGCAGCAAAAAGAATGCGTGAAGTAATTACGGGAAGATCTGTATTATCTATGCCTAACAAATTAGGCGGATTTAGGCTTAGATATGGAAGAGCATGTAATACTGGGTTTGCAGCAGTAGGATTTCATCCTGTTGTTGCTGAAATCTTAGATCATACTATAGCAGTTGGAACACAGGTCAAATGTGATCTTCCTGGAAAAGGTGCAACTGTAGCATTTGTTGATAGTATTGAAACACCAATAGTCCGTCTTCTTAATGGAGATGTTGTTAAAATTAGAGATGTTAAACATGGAATAGAAATTAAAAATAAAATTGAAAAAATTCTCCACCTTGGAGATATCTTAATCACATTTGGAGATTTTCTTGAAAACAATGCTCAACTAATTCCTTCAGGATATGTTGAAGAAATTTGGATAGAAGAACTAAAACAAATAATTTCAATATCTGAGCCTAAAAATCAATACCTAGAACAGTTTTTGACTAAATTTCCCTCAGTAGACGAAGCATTAAAAATTTCAATTGATTACAAGTTTTCATTACATCCACATTACCTCTATTATTGGGATAAGATTTCTTTAGAAGAATTACTTGAACTTTTACATCCAAAAAACTTCAATGAAAACAAAATTGAGTATCCAATTGAAATTAAAAATATTTTAGAAAAATTGGGAACTCCACATAAAATTGCAAATCAATCTATCCTTTTAGAAAATGATGAAGCAAAAATTTTCTTTAATTTATTATTTGTATCAAAACCAATAATCAGTGAATTATCCATTCCTGAAATTTTAACAAATTCATCAAAAATTAAAATTAATAATAAATTTTCAACATCAATTGGAGTTAGAATTGGAAGGCCTGAAAAGGCCGCTCCCCGACAAATGAAGCCTCCTACACACACATTATTTCCAATTTCTGATAAAGGTGGACCCACAAGAGATCTCCTTAAGGCATCACGAAATGAGCACTTTTTTGCAAATATCTACAATAGACATTGTGAACAATGTAATGAACCGTCTATTGGGATTAATTGTTCTAATTGTGGTGAAAAAACATCAATTTCTTTCAGATGTAATAGTTGTAGAGATACGCTGACAGAACCATTCTGTGAAAAATGTAAAAGAAAAGCTCCTGCACATTCTCATAAAGAATTTCCACTAAAATCACGATTACTTTTAGCTCAAGAGAAGATGGGTATTCGTGCGAAAGAACCTTTCAAAGGTCTTAAAGAATTAATCAGTGAGGATAAAATTGCAGAACCTCTTGAAAAAGGACTTGTACGTCAAACTTTAGGTTTGACAACATTCAAAGACGGTACAATTAGATTTGATGCAACAAATTCCCCATTAACTCAATTCAAACCATCATGGATTGGAACCTCTGTTGAAAAACTGAAGAAATTAGGATATTCTCATGACATTGATGGAAACCCACTAGAAAATATTGATCAAACTGTAGAACTTAGAATGCAAGATGTTGTAATTCCTGAGGAAAGTGGAAAATATCTAGTTTCAACTTGTAAATACATTGATACTCTTTTAACAAAATTTTATGGTAAATCTTCATTTTATAATGTAAATAATCCTGAAGAACTAATTGGTCATCTAATAATTGGTTTAGCACCTCATACTTCTGTTGGAATTGTAGGCAGAGTTATTGGATATACTGACACTCATGTTTGTTTTGGAACACCAAATTGGCATTCAGCAAAGAGACGTGATGCTGATGGTGATGCCGATTCAATAATGTTGTTAATGGATAGTTTGTTAAATTTCTCTAGGCAATTTCTATCTGATAGAATAGGCGGTTTAATGGATGCTCCATTACTTGTACAACCACTAGTTTTACCACATGAATCCCAACCTCAAGCCCATAATCTTGAAGTAACAAAAATTTTTCCTCTAGAATTTTTTGAATCAACAATTCAACAAAGTAAGGCTTCTGATGTAACTTCAGTTGAAATTATCAAATCTAGATTAGATACTAAAAGACAATTCTTTGATTACCATTTTACTCATTTGACTTCATCACTAACTACTTCCAAATCAAGAAGTGCATATTCGACCTTAGGTTCAATGCTTGATAAGTTTGATATGCAAGTTAGAAATGCTGAATTGATTAATGTAGTTAACCCATCCGAACTTGTTTCAAATGTAATTTCAACACATCTAGTTCCAGACATCATGGGAAATCTAAGGGCATATGCTCGACAAAGTTTTAGATGTACGGCATGTGGAAAATCATATCGTCGAATGCCTTTAATTCAAACTTGTGTATGTGGACATAAATTAATTGCAACAATCACTAGAGGTTCAGTTGAAAAATATCTTAAACTTGCAAAGAGATTAGTTGACAAATATGATGTTGGGGAATATCAACGTGGAAGAATTCATGCTTTATCTGATGAGATTGAATTAGTTTTTGGTAAAAGTCAAGGTGACCAATCACTTCTTACAGATTATGCGTAAAATTATCTTAATTTGACGTATTCGTAGGCACCAAGTTTACTATCAAAACAATATTTGACTTTTTGATAATCTTTTCTCCAAGATTTTACTTTTGGAAGAACTTTCTTTGGATCCTTTTTCTCAATAATTATTTGTTTAATGAATGTGGCAATCTCTTTCATTTCATTTTCCTTCATTCCTAATCTTGTTATTTCAGAGACACCCAATCTAATGCCTCCTGGATGGAAATAATTTCTTCCAGCCTTAATGTCTCCAGGAATAAGTTGTCTGTTGACAATTATGTTGGCTTTTTCTAATTCAGCTTCAACTTTTCCGCCGTCAGAATAATCTAAAACATTAACTGCAATTTGATGTGATTGTGTATATCCTCTACTTTCACCTAATACTTTGAATCCAGCATCATTTAGTGCTTCAGCAAATATTTTGGCATTTTTAATTACTTGTGCTGCATAATCTTTACCAAATTCTAATGCTTCAGCAAATGCAACAGCTTTTCCTGCCATGTTATTGATATGGTGACTACTAGTTAATCCTGGGAAAGTTGCTTTCTTAATTGGCTCTTCATGTTCTTCAGAACCTAAAACTAATCCTCCTTGTGGTCCAAACAATGTCTTATGAGTACTCATAGTCATTGTATCTGCACCTTCACGCATTGGATCCTGGAATTTTCCGCCAGCAATTAATCCTGCAACATGAGCTGCATCATAATTGATGTGAATATCATATGTTTTAAGAAAATCTGATAACTCCTTTACCGGATGTGGGAATAAAAATAATGAACCACCAAACATTGCCATTTTTGGAAGACGATTATTCTTTTTCAATTCTTTTACTTTTTGTTTAGTTTTATCAACATCAATTGTCATATCTTCAGCATTAAATGGATAAAATTCAATTTCTAAACCGTGGACAAGTCCTGCAGTACCAGAATGTTCTTTTTTACCATGTGAAATATGTCCGCCAGCAGGAATAGATGGAGCAATCATTACATCTCCTGGATTTGAATAAGCTGAATATACTGCTAAATTTGCAACGACTCCAGAAATAGGTCTCACATCTGCAAATTTTGCTTTATACAATTTTTTAGCTAATTTCATACATTCTACTTCTACGTCATCAATGTAGATACATCCAGCATACACTCTATCTCCAGGCCAACCTTCTGCATATCTATTGCCAAAATCAGAAATAATTGCCTCTCTTACAGCAGGACTAGGAATATTTTCACTAGCAATTAATGGAATTGAGTTTTCAAACCATTTATGATGCTCTTTTAATTTTGCAAATATTTTATTGTAAGATTCTTTATTTTGAGACTTGACCATATTTTGTAAATTGGTTTTCCCAATTTAAAAACACCGATATCTATCCATTTTTCTCCATTCTTGATCTGGAAGGTATAAAAGGGGAATCTGGAGTTTTGCCAATTATGGGTATGCAAGCAACTTCAAAAGGAAATATGCCAGTTGTACTGCTTAAAGAAGGCGGTTCAGAAACAAAAGGTAAAGATGCTCAAAAAAACAATATTGGAGCAGCAAAAATCGTTGCTGAAATAGTTCATACCAGTTTAGGTCCACGAGGAATGGACAAAATGCTAGTAGATTCCTTAGGTGACGTTACAATTACAAATGATGGTGCAACAATTCTCAAAGAAATTGATGTTCAACATCCAGCAGCCAAAATGCTAGTTGAGATTTCTAAAACTACTGATAATGAAGTAGGCGATGGAACAACTTCAGCTGTTGTTTTAGCCGGTGCATTATTAGAACACGCTGAATCATTAATTGATCAAGATGTTCATCCAACAATTATTGTTGATGGATACAAAAAAGCAGCTAGAAAATCAAAAGAATATCTTGAAGAAATAGCTGATTCAATTTCTCCAGTTGACAAAAACATGTTAAACAAAATTGCAAAAACCTCAATGCAAACTAAATTAGTTAGAAAAGATTCTGATTTACTTGCAGACATTATTGTTAAATCTGTAGTTGCTGTTTCTGAAAAACAAGGAGAAACTTATGATGTTGATATTGATGATATCAAAGTTGAAAAGAAAGCAGGAGGCTCCATTAAAAATTCAATGATTATTCAGGGAATTGTATTAGACAAAGAAGTTGTTCATGGAGGCATGCCTAGAAAAATTACAGACGCAAAAATTGCATTACTTAACACTGCATTAGAAATTAGTAAAACTGAAACTGATGCAAAAATTAACATATCAAATCCTCAACAACTAAAATCATTTTTAGATGAAGAAAATAGAATGCTAAAAACAATGGTTGACAAAGTAATTGGTTCTGGCGCAAATGTTGTTTTGTGTCAAAAAGGACTAGATGATATGGCACAACATTACTTAGCTAAAGCAGGAATAATTGCAGTTAGAAGAATTAAAGAAAGTGATCTTACAAAACTTGCAAAAGCAACTGGTGCTAGAATTGTTACAAACTTAGATGATTTATTTGAAAAAGATTTAGGTAGTGCTGAAGTTGTAGAAGAAAGAAAAATTGAGGAAGATAAATGGGTATTTGTTGAAGGATGTAAACATCCAAAATCTGTAACTTTACTTTTACGTGGCGGTTCACAAAGAGTAGTTGATGAAGTTGAACGTTCTGTTCATGATGCATTAATGGTTGTAAAAGATGTAATTTTAAAACCACAAATTGTTGCTGGTGGCGGTGCCCCTGAAACATATGCTTCTACAAAACTCAGAAGTTGGGCAAAATCATTAGAAGGAAGAGAACAATTAGCTGCAGAAAAATTTGCAGATGCTTTAGAATCAATTCCATTAACACTTTCTGAAAATGCAGGAATGGATCCAATTGATACTCTAACAGTTTTACGCTCTAAACAACAAAAAGGAGAAAAATGGACTGGAATCGACGTAATGAAAGGTAAAATTGGAAATATGAAATCAAGTGACATTATTGAACCATTAGCAGTTAAACTTCAAATCGTTTCAGCAGCAGCTGAAGCAGCATGTATGATTCTTAGAATCGACGATGTTATCGCTACCCAAAGTTCTGGTGGTGGCGGTGGAGGAGAAGGAGGAATGCCACCTGGAATGCCACCTGGAATGGGTGGAATGGGTGGAATGCCACCTGGAATGGGTGGAATGCCTGATATGGGCGGAATGATGTAAAATTCATTAGAAAAATTTTCTTACTTCAAAAGTTTATTTGATAATTAATTTACGAAATATTATGACTAATGCTTCATCAAAAATGCTATCGAGTTTTAAGTATGGTTATCTAATTGTATTTTTTGCATTACTATCTGGAATTTTTTATCCAATAATTACAGATACAAGTTTTGAACCCGTAATAAGTGGAATTTTAGTTTTATTTCTTGGTCTAGCTGGTGGAGTTTTGCTGTATAGAGCTACAACATCTGAAACAAAAAGAGAAATATTTTTTGGAAGTGGATTTGTCTTAATTGGAATTTCACTATATTTTATTTTTCAATTAACTGGAAGAGTTTAGACATCAAAGTAAAGATAAAATTCATGAGGATGTGGTCTAATTGCAATTTCTCTTTGATCCCTTCTTTCTAATTCAATAATTTTATCAATTACATCATTTGTATAAATTGGATTCAAGAATTTTCTATCACTTTCCAATTCATCTAATGCTTCACCTAAGCTTTTTGGAAGAACTCCAATTCCACGTTTTGCTCTATCTGATTTTGTCATTTTGAATATATCATCCTGGACTTGTTCTCCTGGATCCATTTTCTTTTTAATTCCATCCATTCCTGCTGCTGTTACTGCAGCAAATACAAGATATGGATTAGATGATGGATCAGGTGCTCTAAATTCTAGTCTCTTTAATTTTGAATGTTGTTTTCCTTTCAAATGTTTTGGAACTCTTACTATAGCTGAACGATTTCCTGCACTCCATGCAATATATGCAGGAGCTTCATATCCTGGAACTAATCTGTGATATGAATTTGTAGTTGGATTACATATTGCAGATAATGCTTTTGCGTGATTAATTATTCCACCACAAAAATATCTACCAGTTTGACTTAATTCGATATCGTCATCAGGATCGTAAAATGCATTTTCCTTTCCTTTCCATAAACTAACATTAACATGCATTCCTGAACCTGCATCCATTGCTATTGGTTTAGGCATACATGTTGCAACTTTACCATATTTTTGTGCCACATTTTTAATTACATATTTGTATGATTGTGCAGCATCTGCAGCATTTGTCATATGATCATACATAATATCAATTTCACATTGTCCTGCTGTTGCTACCTCGTGATGGTGATTATCACATAAAATTCCAAAATTTTTACTTAAAATATTTACACATTCATTTCTGTAAGGTGTTAAAGTATCTGATGGTGTTGTAGGATAGTATCCTTCTTGTAATCCCATTGGATATCCATCACCGTCATTGCTCCATGGAGCTTCTTTTGATTCAATTGAATATGATTGTCCTTTGTAAGGTGTTAAAACATCCCAATGAACTTTATCAAAAACAAAAAATTCTACTTCTGGGCCCCATGTACTAAAATCAAATCCTTGAGTTTTGATATATTCTTCAGCTTTTTGAGCAATACCTCTAGGATCTCTAGATAGTCTTCCTCTATTTTCTCCCCAATAAACATCACAAAGGAGTCTAGCTGTTTTATTTTCAGTCATCCAAGGAATTATTGCAAATGTACTTGGATCTGGTTTTAGCAATAAATCTGAATCATCAATAGTTGTGAATCCAACGATTGATGAACCATCTAATTTTGGTAAACCATCTCTCATTTGTTCTGGTGTGAAAGTATTTGCTGAAATTGTAGTATGATGAAAATGACCAGTTAAACCCGTAAATTGTAAATCAATAAACTGAATTCCCTCATGTTGAATTCTTGAGAATACTTCGTCAGGTGAATACGTAATTTGCATAGCTTTTCCGTGACTGACTTTATATGGCAATTTTATACTTCAATCAAACACAAATACAACCAGCATTTAAGGATTAGGTAGAAATGTCCGAATCAGATCATATTGATATTAATTCATTACATAATACCGTTTTACGAGAAACTGAAAATGATTCTTTATTAGAAATTAAACCTAATTTCTATAGAAATTTATCAGATTTTATTGGAAACTTAAGAAAGCAAGAATTTGAAGGCGTAGAAAATAAAATTAAAGAAACAATGATTGAAATGGCTACAGAATTAACATCGTTACTAATACACATTAGATTAGAAAAAATTTCTAGCTCTAACGACTATGATGTTGGTTATCTGTTAGATGAAGAGAAATTCATTATAGATTCTCAAGATGAACAAAATGAAAGAACAGAAATGATTCTTTCTGCAACAATTAATGGAAAATCAAAATTTCTTGAATCTTTGGCTGAAAATCATAAAATTAAAAAAATTGTTGTTAGATTTCTTGAAAATGTTGATGAAATTGTTGGTGCAGATCTTGAAAAATATGGTCCATTCAAAGTTGAGGATATTGCTACAATTCCATATGAGAACGCTCAGGCTTTAATTGCTAAAAATATTGCAACTAAAGTTAGATGGGAAGATTAGGTAAAAATTATACCTATTATTTAGATAAGATATGTCCCATACTGGTGTAGATGTAATTGATTTTCTATTTTATACAATTTATCCGGTAATTGGAATTTTTATTGTTGAAATAATTAGTAGATTATTCAAAATTCCCAAATGGATTAAACTCTGGACTCAAGCAATTGTATCTACTGGCTTTGGTATTTACTATTGGTTTATCTTACCAGCACCACAAAATTTTCCATTAACTGCAATGGTTATGTTTGCTTTAGCAATTGCTTTAGTTTATCAAGGTAGACGGGCAAAAATTTCTCCTGAAAAAAGTCCTTACTAATTCAATTATTTCCCAAAAAACCTTTTGAAAATACTTCCTTTTCCTTTATTTCCATCTCGAATTACTTTTCTTTGTCCAAATCTTTCTGAACGTATTTGTCTTAATTTAACACATCTATGTTCTTCTGGCAGTCTATGTTCAGAACAAAATGGATCTTTACAATAACTACAATGAAATGGCATATCTGTCATATCTCCACAATATGCACAATTTTCAGAAATCATAATTTACTATGAATTTTTTCTTTTAAAAAACTTGTGAGAATTTTTTCTGCTTATTTTAAAAGATTAACCACAAAATTTTCTAAACATTTTTAGTATTGATAAAAAAAAATCTATTGATTACAAATGATTAATGGAAAAGTTGCAATTATTACTGGAGCAAGTAGTGGAATTGGTGAAGCTACTGCTATGACACTTGCAAAAGCAGGTGTTAAAGTTGCAATTGGTGCTAGAAGAGTTGATCGATTAGAAGAATTATCTAAAAAAATTATTGCTGAAGGTGGAGAAGTTCACTTTCAAAAATTAGATGTAACAAAACGTGAGGAATGTGATAATTTTGCTAAAGCTGTTTTGGATAAATGGGGTTCAATTGATATTTTAGTAAATAATGCTGGTTTGATGCCATTAAGTTTTTTCAAAAATCTCAAAGTTGATGAATGGGATAGAATGGTTGATGTGAATATCAAAGGTGTATTGTATTGTACAGGCTCAGTAATTTCTCATATGAAAGAAAAAAAATCTGGCCATATAGTTAATCTTTCATCTGTTGCTGGTAGAGTTGTATTTCCAGCTGGCAGTGTTTACTGTGCAACAAAATTTGCTGTTGCTGCATTCACCGAAGGATTAAGACAAGAATTTAGTGTTCGTTCTAACATTAGAGTAACAAGTATTGAACCTGGAATAGTAGCAACTGAATTAACTGATACAATAACAGACGAATCTCTTCAACAATTTGTAGAAAACGGAAAAAAAATGGAAACTTTACAAGCACAAGATATTGCAAATGCAATTTTGTATGCTGTAGATTCTCCACCTCATGTTAATGTCAACGAAGTTTTGATTAGACCCACAACTCAAGAAAAATAATTGTCAAAAATCCCCCACGTAGTAATTTTAGGCGGAGGGTTTGGAGGTCTTTCTTCTGCTAATGAAATAAGAAATTCATTAGATTCATCAAAAGTCAATATTACGATTATAGATAAAAAAGACTGGTTTATGGTTGGTTATGCAAAATTATGGATCATGAATGGAAGCAGAACTTTTGAAAATTCAATTGGTTCATTAAATGAATTACCAAAAAAACAAATTAATTTTATTAAAGATGAAATTATTGAAATTAATACAAAAAATAATTTTGTAAAAACAAAATCAGAAAATATTTCGTTTGATTTTCTAATAATATCAATGGGTGCAGTTTTAGCACCAGAAAAAATTCCTGGTTTAGAAGCTAATGGATTTAACTTGTATGATCATAATCAATTAAGTCAAATTAATGATAAATTAAATAAAATACAATCAGGAAAAATTGCTATCGTCATAATGGGAATGCCTTACAAATGTCCTCCTGCACCTTTTGAGGCTAGTTTACTGGTAGATTCCATGCTTAGAAAGAGAGGAATAAGAAATTCTGTACAAATTGATTTTTTTAGTCCTGCACCAATAACACTACCTGCAGCTGGACCAGAAGTCAGTAAACAAATTCTTGATTTAATAAATTCAGAAAAAATTAATTTTCATAATTCAGAAAAAATTAAAGAAGTAAAACCAAAAAAACTAATTTTTGAAAATAATGAATATGATTTTGATATTCTATTAGCAATACCACCACATATTGCTCCATCAGTAATTTATAATTCAAATTTGGCATCAGAACCTGGTTTTATTCCAATTGATAGAGATTGTAAAACACCATTTGAAAATATTTTTGCTATTGGTGATGTTACAAGTTTGGCAGTTACTGATTTAATTTCAGTTCCTAAAGCTGGAATTTTTGCAGAAGGTGAAGGAATTACAGTAGCAAAAAATATTATTTCAAAAATTGAATTAAATGAAAAATCACTTTTATTTGATGGTAAAGGAGGATGCTTCTTAGAATCTGGTAGAGAGACTGCATCAATAATTGAAGTTGATATGTTTACAAATCAAAAACCATCAACAAAATTAACAGAATCAACATCTGAAAATCTTTCTAAAAAAATAAATTTTGAAAAAGAAAGACTGTCAAAGTGGTTATGAATTAATCATCTTTTTCTTTTTCTTTAGTTAGATGTTCAAGAATTGCTTTAACTTCAACACCTAAATCTTGATCATTTTTTGATATATTCAATTTTTCAGCTATACTGTTTTTAAAATTCTGATCTTCTATCTCGATACTTCTTTTTTGAACACAATCTGTATGATCTTTATCTGTAGCTGAAATTTTATGACAAATATTACAAATTTTCACTATTGTTAATTCTAGATAGGACGATTTAATAATTTCATTTTGTGCCTGTGAATTTAGGGATCGTAGTCTAGCTTGGTATGATACTAGCCTGGGGGGCTAGTGGTCGCAGGTTCAAATCCTGCTGATCCCATTATAATTTTAAAATTTTAAGCAAATTTTCAAAGTTTTCTCGTGTTTTTTCTTGTTTATACTTTTTTAACGCAAGAATAATTTTCTCTTTAGAGGAATTTTTGTAAATTTTTTGAGTTTGCTTTGCGATACCTGAACCAATGAAAAATGCTTGAGTAATTGATGTAACATTAGAAGGTCTTCTTTTTGTACTAGAGCTTTCAAAATCAATCAAAGTTGCTTTATTTTTTCCAACAATCACATGTTTTGAAATATTGCTCAATTCTCCATGATCAAATTCAATTTGATCTAGTCTAAAACAATCTTCTAAAATATTTTTTATTGTAGTTTTTAATTTTTTTACACTACCTACTCCTTTTAACATTTCAATCCAATCACTAAATTTATCCCCTTCAACATATTCCATAACTAAAAAATTTTTACTAGCATCAATTATTTTGGGACCTACATTAACTGAATTAACCAATTTTAATAAAATTGATTCATTTTTCATATTTTGTCTTTGAGAATCTGTTCTTCTAATTTTTAATGCAACTTCTTTATTTCCTCTTTTGACAAGTACAACAACACCAACGTAACCTTTGCCTAAAATTTCTAAACTTCCAATTAAAGTTGGACCTGTTAAACAAATTGATTTAATTTTTAATTTTTCTAATTCTTTAATTCTTGCTTTAATTTGACGATTAGTAGCGCTAGGATATCCTAAAATTTTTGAATAAGGTTCTTCTGAAAATTTTTTAATTGAAATGAAGGAGTGTGCCATCTACTGAAATCACTTCAGATATTTCCTCTTTAATTGATTTACTAAGAGTCTTATTTCCTAAAAATACCTTACAACCTCGCTTAAAATCACTATGAAGACCTTTTGGTATGCCTACATTGAGATTTTTTTCCAAAAATTCTTTCATAAATTTTTCTGCATTGACATGTTTTCTTTTTTCTAATGAAATTATTTTTCCATCATTTCCAATCCATACTAATTCACTATCTTTAAGATTTTTAGAAATGAAACTATGTGAGCCATCATTTCTAAAAAATTCTGGGCCTTTTTTTTGATATATTTCGCTAATAATTGTAGATTCTAAAAAGAATATCAGATATGCGTCTCTTTGTTCATCTGTATGTGCTTTACTTCTAACTACAGTAAATCCACCTAATTCTAATTGTGTGGACAATGTTGATGTTGCTCTTTTAATTTGTCCCCAAATAATATCCGGACTTCTAATTTTAAATTCAAATTTTACAATTAGTAAATTATTCCAAAATTTATTTGATATTTTTGATTTTTTATTTTTAAAAAATTCTAAACTTGGTTTGTTTTTAAATGCCCTACAACTAAGAATAAATTTTCCAATATTTTCATTTGAAATTGCAGCAGCTAAATTTCTATTACTATCAATTGGATCAATCACAACTATTGCTGTATCAAATGATTTTGATGTTTTTCCAATGATTTGTTTTTCCTTGATTTTTATTATTGATTTTATTAAATTTTCAAAACTTCCATATTGTAAAATTAAAACTTCGGAAATATATCCACTGAAACCTTGTTTTGCAATTTCCGCACCATAAATTTTATTTGATTTTAAAAATGTCTTTAAAATTCTAACTTCATTTCTCATTTTTATTGTTAATGATTTTTTCATAAATTTAGTATGAAATGGTGACCTATCTGCAGCACTTTTCCATTCACCAATTTTAACATCATAACATGGTACTATGTTTATTTTTGTATCCTTAATTTTTGCCTCAACATAAGGATGTTGAGAATATCTAACATATGGAGAATATTTTTTTAATGATTCAAAACCTATTTTCTTAGAAATATTTTCTAATTTCTCCTCAGAAATATTTTTTTTAAATTTAATAAAAATATCAATATCTGCATTTTTTGATAACCATGTATCTTTAGCGTATGAACCTCCAAATTCTAATTCTACTACTTCAGAATATTTTTGAATCTCTTTTTCAACTAATTTGTATACCTTATCTGCAATCTCTTTTTTTGATTTTTGAATTATTTTAGATGGAATTGTTGTTTTTGAAATTTTAGAAATAATTTGTTTCATTATTTTATCACTGATTATTTTTTATTTGATTTTATATTAATTTCATTATTTTTACATATTATCTAATAGTTAACTTCATAGACGAGTATTTTTTTTGATATATGTTGAATAAATTACTTGTATGTTTAACAGGCATGCCTGGTGCTGGTAAATCTACAATTGCTGAAGGTTTGAAACCTAAAGGTTATGAAATAATTAACTTGGGAAATGCTGTAAGAGAAGAGGCAAAAAAAAGGAATTTAGATCCAACCAGAGAGAATCTTGGAAAATTAATGTTAGAATTAAGAGAGAATAATGGAGCTGGTGCAATAGCTGAACTTGCCAAACCAATTATAGAATCTTCTAATGCAAATGTATTGTTAATTGATGGAGTTAGATCTAATGATGAAATACAAGTACTTAGAAAATTGGGAACTGTAAAATTATTAGCAATTCATGCTTCAACTGACACTAGATTTAATTTCTTACAAAAAAGAGGACGTTCTGATGATCCACAAACGAAAGAACATTTCAATGAAAGAGATGATCGTGAGTTAGGTGTTGGTGTTAGTAATTCTATTGCACTATCTGATTTTGCAATATCAAATATTGGTTTAACTAAAGATGAATTGATAAAAAAATCTTATGACATAATTCAAAGATGGGTTGAATGAATACTCCTAATCTTAGTTGCAAAATAGAAATGTTTTGTACAGTAAATCCATCTGAATCTATAGAAAAAGTTGAACAAACAATTTCTAGTATTTTTCCATATTCAGTTATTAAAAACAATGAATTCACAATCAATGCAATTTCTAAAGAATTAAGATCATTTGAAAAAATCTATCACTTTATTCATAATAATAAGTTACAAAAAAATTTTTTGCGTTCTTTAGAAGACAATTTAGAAAATGATACTACTTGGTTTTATCTTAATAAACAAGCTGCATTTGTTGAGCAAATTGCAATTTGTGAGGAATTTGATGAATCTCCATTGGGACCAATTAAAGTCACTTTGACATCTTCAAATATTGATAGAATTATTGATTGGATTGTGTTTGATTAAATAAAATTAGTTAAGAAAATCAACCCATTTTTGATTATTTTTTTTAGTTTGAATTTAAAATCAATTTTTTAGGATTATAATGAAATGTTGATAAAATTAGGAATAATTGTATCTGTTATAGTTCTAGGTGGAATGATATTTTCAACAGAAATTACTTCATTATTTCCTAATACTTCTGCATTATTAGCTGATTCTTTAAAAGATGATATTACTTCATTAAATGCTAAAGTAACTGATTCTGCTGAAAATAGATTAGATTCTTCAATAGATAAAACAATTCAAAGTGTTAGTGATAGTGTGTATGAAGGAATTACTGATACTGGAGACAAATTAGTAGAAAATGTAAATGAAAAAATTTCTGAAGGAATTACTGATACTGGAGACAAATTAGTAGAAAATGTAAATGAAAAAATTTCTGAAGGAATTACTGATACTGGAGACAAATTAGTAGAAAATGTAAATTTAGAATCATCCACAGAAGTTTTAGTAAATGAAGTATCTGGATTTGATCCTTTTAGTTTGTTTAAAAATTTATTTCAAATTAATTAATTTCTACTTCTAAAAGATCTTTTGCTGTAATTACTGAATTATGAATTTTTTCTGCTTCCATTTTATGTTGTAATTCATCTTTATATCTTGCAGAAAAATGTGTTAAAATTAGATTTTTTACTTCTGCATTTTTACCTAATTCTGCAGCTTGTTTTGCAGTTGAATGGCAAGTATCTAAAGCTCTTTGTTTTTCTTCTTCAATAAATGTAGAATCAAAAACTAAATAATCACATTGATAAAAAAATTCTTCTAATTTTTTTGTAGGCATTGTATCTCCTGATATCCCTATTTTTTTACCTGGACGCTTTTCACCTAGGACTTGTTCTGGTTTTATTGTTGTTTCATTATTTGTTATCTCCTCCCCATTTTGTAATTTATTCCATAATTCACCTTCAGGTATGCCTAATTCTTTTGCTTTCTGAACATTAAATCGACCTGGCTTATCTTTTTCTTCAAATAAATATGAAAATGCAGTAATTGAATGATTAGCTTTTGCTGTGTGAATCATGTATTTTTTATTTTCAAATATTTTTCCTTCATTAATAATATTAATTAAAATAGAAAACGGTAATCCAAAATTTAATACCTTAATGTTTGCTGCAAGAAATTCATCAATTCCTTTAGGACCAAAAATTTCTAACGACTCAGTTCTATTTTGCATTGACATTGTTTGTAATAATCCTAAAATTCCTACACAATGATCTCCATGCAAATGTGTAACAAATAATTTCATTTTTTTATTCCAACCCAAACCTGATTTCATATACGCAATTTGTGCAGATTCACCTGCATCAAACATTAGAATTTCACCTTCTTTTTCTAAACATATGCAGGATAATCCTCTTCTTTCTGTTGGCTGTGCAGCTGATGTCCCTAAAAAAACTAGTTTCATTTAATCAAAATAGTTCTTGTGAGACTTTTATGCCTATAGATCTGATATTTTTTCAATCCTTTTATTTTCATTTTAGGATCTAATTCTTTTTTGAACATCACTGCAATTTTTTTATGTTTAGGCACAATTGAGATAAATCTTTTTAAAATTTCTTCTGGTTTTTCTGAAGTTTTTGAAGATTTTCCGTAAGGTAAATCAGTTACAATTGCATCAAAATTATCTGAAATTTTCACTAATTCTTGAAAATCAGATTTCAAAACTTTTGAATTATAATTATTTAATTCAAGATTTTCTCTTGTCAAATTACACATTTTTTCATCAAAATCAATTCCTATAGCCTTAATGCCCATAGACTCAGATTCAAGTAATGTTGTGCCTGTACCACAAAATGGATCACACACAGTTTGACCTTTTTTCAATCCAGTTAAATTTATCATTACTCTTGTTAATTTCCAATCTAGTTCATGAGGATATTTTTTGGATTTTTTAGGTCGTTTTTTATTTTCATTTTTTTCTGAAAAACCAAAAAAATTTTCTGTGTTTGTGAAAATTAAATATACTGTAATTTCAGGATTTTTTAAATTCACTTTTGCTTGAGTAAATTTTGATATCATGTCTCCCATGGATTTTTCTAATTCTAATACATCTAATTGATTTGATGATAAATTAATTACTCTACATACGAAACTTTGTGTATTTTTTAATACCTGGAAATTTTCTTCATCTAAAAAAAGTCCTGACATTTTTCTTAATATTTGTCCAGATGTTTTAACAAATGTAGCACGTTCAGAAATTTTTTTCCAATTGGTTTTTGATTGAATAATTATTAAATTTGAGATAATTTTTATTTTAGCAAATCGATCAAACATTTTTGTTATTGTAGTAATTTCATCTATTGCAAGTTCTAAATATTCTTTTGATACAATGAAAAAACTTTCTGGCATTACATTATTGCCTTTGCAATAGTATTCGAAATATCTACTTTTGATGTTTTACCTGGAATTGTATTTGTACTAATAATACTTGTTACTCCAGCTTTTCTAATTTTCTTTTCTGCATTATTCATTAATAATGCATGTGTACATGCAACATAGATCCTTTTAGATTTTTGTTTCTTAAGAAATTGTGTAGCTTTGATTATACTGCCTCCAGTACTAATCATATCATCCACTAAAATTAAATCTCTATTTTCAACTTCAGACAAATTCTTTGTCTTGATTTTTACTTTACCCGTTTTTCTGTCTCTTATTTTCTCTAATGCTATGTAATCGGAATCCAATTCCTTTGCAAATTCTTTTGCTCTCTTTTTACCACCTTGATCCGGTGATACAATTAATGGATTTTTTAGGCTCAATTTTTTAAAATATTTAACAAGGTCCGGAATTGCAGTCACATTTTCTGTTTTGATACTAAAATATTTCAATCCAATCAAACTGTGAATATCTATTGCAATTATTTTTGATGCTCCTGCTCCTTTGAATAATTTTGCAAGTACTTTCATTGTTACAATTTCACCTGGTAAAAATTCTCTATCTTGTCTAGCATACCCCATATATGGAATAACAACATCCACTTGGGCTGAATTTTCTTTTGCTTTTGTGATTAGCGATAATATATGAACCAAATTGGTATCTACTGGTGGAAAAATTGATTGTATTACAATTGATCTCTTCTTTGAAATTGTTCCAATTAAAGTAATTTTACTTTCTCCATCAGGAAAAATTCTAATTTCTGATTTAACCAGATTTGCCTTTATTTTTTTAGCAATTTTCTTTGCTAAATCTTCTGAAGTTTTTCCTGAAATAATTGATATTTGACTCAATAAGAAAATATGATTTGAAGGGATTCTTAAGTTTTGAGAAATTTTTCTTATTCGTCGCCTTCTCCACGACCTAAATCACCTAATCCATATTCATCAATTACTTTATTTCTAAATTCATCTTTTTCGTCAATTTCTATTTGCTCTCTCTTTTCATCTCCTTGATAGACAGTTCTAATTGGCCATGGAATTCTAATATCGTATCTTTTGAATTCTTCATACATTATCATTCTTAGATCTGTTTTTGTCTTAAATTGTGAACCGTAATCCTTTACGTACAACCACATTGAAAAATCCAAAGCAGAATCATTGAATTGATTAAATCGTACAACTGGTTGAGAAATATCTACATGTAAATCCTTATCACAACCACAACTTGATTTATTTTCATCCAAGTTTGGACATCTATTTTGTCGAACTAGGTGTCTTCCTTTAGCATCTTTAATTTCAACCATGCCACGTTTTCCAATTTTAACTAAAATTGCTGCTACCTGTTTTGGATCATTGAGATATGAAACACCTACTGTAACTAGTGCTGGGACAAGTTTGTTTTCTTTTGTATAGTTGATTATTTGTGCTGTCACCAACTGTCTAGTAGGAATTATTGCTACTGATTCATGTAATGCATCTCTAACATATGTAACTCTAGGTGTTATTTTATGAACAATTCCGTTATACCCTGATTCTAATTGAATTCTTTCTCCTTCTTTGAAAATATTGTCTTTTCTAATCATCAAATAGGCAAAATAATTTTGCATTGTTTCTTGTAGAGCTAAACCTATACCAATTGCAAGTCCACCTGTTGCTGTTGCTAATACAAACAAATCTACTCCCCACCATGATACAATTCCTAAAATTGTTGCAACAAAAATTCCTACTGGTAAAATTTGTTTAAAAGATTTAGGAATACCTTCTCTTTTCTTTCGTGCATATCCAGCTGGTCTATTACTAGGAATTAATGGCTCAAAACCATTGATTCTCTTCTCTTCTCTCCATATGTCTATTGGAAATATTTCATCTGGTTTTGCTCCTGGTTTTAATTTTCTTCCTGATTGATTATTTCCAGTAACGCAATTGTTAAAATATTTCAAATATTTTGCTCTTTCAGATTCTTTCCATTTTTCAAATGGATTGCTGACTAATTTTTCATAACTCCCAATAGGATTTCCCTTTGAATTACGATGTTGTTCTAATTGATTAATTCCTTCTTTTGTTTTACATAATTTTTTAAATTCTTCATCAGTAAAATCTTCTGGCGTAATTGTTGGTGGAACCCATTTGTATAATTTATGAAAAAGATCATTATCGTCAACAAAACCTTGCATATCATACCACATACCAAAATCTTCTTTTTCAAGAATTGATTTATCTCGTTTTGTAAGCATAATGGGAATTAAATGAGAAATGGTATAGCCTATAACTAAAATATTAAAAGTGTTGAGAATTTTTGCAAAAGTTTCTTCTGGAGTTAATTCCATTGTTAATGAATTAGAATCATTTTCAAATAATTCTGAAGTTTGAATATATGCATTTGTTGATGAAATTAATGCGATTGCAAAAAATGGTAATACTGCATTTTGCACAAATTTTGACAAATGTGGTCTAGTGTAAAAAATTTTTTTTGATTTAATTAATGAGGAAAATTTTCTATAAGCAGCAGCTATTGCAATTATTCCAATTATCATGATGAGAAATGCTAATTGAAGTGATTCTGATGATGCCAATAATTGTGAAACAGTTTCAAATTCGCCAACAGAAATTTGTGAAATATCGCCTTCGCTCATAATTTATCTTCTTAATTTGTTCTATTTTCTAGAATAAAATGTTAAGCGATCAGGATTATATTGAAAAATTACCAATTATTACTCATTATTTTGTGCCTATAATTGATGTAACCTTTAACAAGGGTTTCAGTACTAGTCTTAAAATGACCTATCAAAAATCAATTTGGAACGAAACCCCATCTATGAAATCATATACGTTATCAAATTTTCGTCAACTTCCACAAATTCAACAACTTTCTGAAGAAAAACAATTTGAGATGGAGGTTGTAGGAAATGTATTGCCATTTAAAGCAAATAATTATGTCGTTGAACAATTAATTGATTGGAATAATATTCCAAATGATCCTATTTTTGTTTTAACATTTCCACAAAAAGGAATGTTAAAACCTGAACATTATGATATGATGGCTGATGCATTAAAAAATAATGCTGATAAAAAAGAAATAACTAAGATTGCAAATGAAATTAGATTACAATTAAATCCACATCCTGCAGGCCAAATGGAACTTAATGTTCCAACACTAAATGATGGTACAAAATTATACGGAATGCAACATAAATACAAAGAAACTTGTTTGTTTTTCCCAAGTCAAAGTCAAACCTGTCATGCATATTGTAGCTTTTGCTTTAGATGGCCACAATTTGTTGGAATGGATGAAATGAAATTTGCAATGCAAGAAGGTGAACAACTGGTTCAATATGTTAGAGAACACCCTGAAATTACAGATGTATTATTTACAGGAGGTGATCCAATGATCATGAAAGCAAAAATCTTTTCAAAATATATTGATGCAATAATTGATGCAAATCTTCCTAATCTTAAAACTATTAGAATCGGAACAAAGGCACTTGCATATTGGCCTTACAAGTTTTTGACAGATTCAGATTCCCAAGAAATGTTACAAGTTTTTAAGAAAATCACTGAAAGTGGTTTGCATCTTGCATTTATGGCTCATTTCAACCATCTAAATGAACTATCTACACCAGCTGTAAAAGATGCAATTAAAGAAGTTAGAAAAACAGGTGCTCAAATTAGAACTCAATCTCCTCTTTTAACACATATCAATGATGATGCAGAAATGTGGGCAAAAATGTGGACAAAACAAGTTGAATTAGGTTGTATTCCATACTACATGTTTGTAGTTAGAGATACAGGTGCTCAACATTACTTTGGAATTTCTTTAATTAAAGCGCATGAAATTTTTAAAAAAGCATATTCTTCGGTTAGTGGAATAGCTAGAACTGTTCGTGGACCAAGTATGTCTGCAACACCCGGAAAAGTCCATGTTATGGGAACTACAAATGTAAATGATCAAAAAGTAATTGTCTTGAGGTTCATACAAGGCCGAAATCCTGATTGGGTGGATGTGCCATTTTTTGCAAAATATGATGAAAATGCAATATGGTTAGATGATTTAAAACCCATATCTGATGAAAAATTCTTCTTTGAAGAAGGAATGATTGAAATCCAAAAAAATAAACTCAATTGAGAGTTTTTACCCTAAAAATTACCTGACTTTATTGCCAATTCTATCTTACTAGATAACATTAGTAAAATAATTTCTAAGATTTAGTAATTGGATTCTAAACAGGTACTACAAACTATTGAAGATGAAAAAATCTCTTTCATCGATTTTTGGTTTGTAGATATTTTTGGTGAACTTCATAATGTTGGAATGCCTAGTTATGCAATTGATGAAACTAGTTTTGTAAATGGTCTTGAAAAACTAGATGCTAGTTCAATTGTTGGATTCAAATCTGTTAATAATTCTGATATGATTTTAATGCCTGATCCAAATTCATTTAAAATTTTACCAAATGACTATGATCCAGGACATAGAAAAAATGCAAGGATCTTTTGTGATCTTTATGATGGGAGTACAAACAAAAAAGATAGATACAATAGAGATTCTAGAGGAATTGCACACAAGTCAGCAGAAAAACTTGGAGAATTTGGATTTACTCACACGAATTGGGGCCCCGAAATTGAATTTTTTGTTTTTGATTCAATTAATGTTTATCCATCACCATATGCTGCAACCCATTCAGGTGGTGGTTCAGGTTATTCAATTGAATCTAAAGAATCACCGTGGGCTAAAGGAAATGTCAGTACTGCTATAGATATCAAAGAAGGATATTATCCATCACAACCAAAGGACACACTTGAAGGATTTAGAAAAGATGTATGTGATGATTTGTATAATTATTTTGGAATAAAAATTGAAGCAGAACATCATGAAGTTGCAACTTCAGGCCAATGTGAAATTAATTTAGTTTATGATGAAATGATTGGAATGGCTGATAATGTAATTGCAGTTAAAAATTTAGTTAAAGTCAAAGCTAAAAGAAAAAATAAAGTTGCAACTTTTATGCCAAAACCAATTTTTGGTGATAATGCATCAGCTATGCACACACATCAAAGTTTATGGAAAAATAATACTAATGTCATGTATGATCATGATGATGAAGTTGCTCAAATGAGTCAAACTGGTAGATATTATGTTGGTGGAATACTTAGTCATGCATCAGCACTATGCGCTATTTCAAATCCTACAACTAATTCTTACAAAAGACTTGTTCCTGGATTTGAGGCACCAGTCAATGTTTGTTGGGGATTGGCAAATCGTTCAACAGCAATAAGAATTCCAATGTATAATAGAAATCAAGAAAAAAGTAAAAGAATTGAATATCGTGTACCTGATCCTACTGCAAATATCTATCTATTAGAAGCTGCATTACTCTTAGCAGGTCTTGATGGAATAAAAAATAAAATTGATCCTGGAGATCCTATTGAAGAAAATGTTTACAAACTTTCTTCAGAAAAGAAGAGAGAATATAATATTGGTTCATTACCTGTATCACTAAAAGGTTCACTAGATGCTCTAAGTAGTGATTCTAACTTTTTAGAGGAAGTTTTTACAAAAGACTTCCTTGAAACTTATTCTGAATTAAAATATAAGGAATATACTGCATTTGCACAAACTCCTACTGCTTGGGAAGTTTCTATGTATGCAGATGCTTAGTGGTACAAATCTCAAAAATAACATTTTTAAAATTAGATTTTAATTTTTTATTATGAATTACAAATATCTTTTACTTTCATTATTGTTTATTCCCAGTTTTGCTGGAATTGCCTATGGACATACAGTAGATGCAGTTGGAGAATATCGTGTAGAAATTGGTTGGATGAATGAACCCGTTATATCAGGTGAGACCAATGGACTTGAATTGTATGTTAGTCCGTTAGAAGCATGTCCTGATATTCCAATTTTACTAGAATGTGCAAATTCTCAAGAATTTAAAAATGGTATTGAAGGATTAAGAAAATTATTAAAAATTCAATTTGTATATGATAATACTCAAACTATTACTCTGCCTTTTGTAGCAGATCATGATGTTCCCGGAAAATATTATGCCTTCATTACTCCTACTGTATCAGGATATTTTCAGGCAAATCTAATTGGAAAAATATTGGAGACACCTGTTAATTTATCCATGCATCCACCACCAATTGCAGAAAGATCATACATTGAATTTCCTCAATCTGCTGATTTGGCTTTAACTGAAGTAATTGATGATAATTCAAAACTTGAACAAAGAATTACTTTATTAGAAAACACCATTAAAAATTTAGAAGTTTCTAATGATAACAAACAGGATGAAATAGATGGAGCATATGTTGTAGTATTGCCAATTACAATTATTGGCATCATAATAGCAATTATTGCCTTGTTAAAAACAAGAAAAAATTAACTCTACGAGTATTTTTAAAAGAATTTCCAAATCATTGATATTCTCTAATGTAATAAACTACAAGTATAGGAAAATGATTACAGATCCTAACTAGGTTGATAAAAAATGGTAGAATCTAATTATGATATTTTAGGTATTGTAGAAGGAACTACTGAAAAAGAGATTAGGGACGCATTCAGAAGGTTAGCTTTACAATTTCACTCAGATCGAGGAGGAGAAAATGAACAATTCATTAAAATCAAACAAGCATACGATGATCTAAAAATTGGAAAAAAATATCCTGATACTGATATCGAAAAAATCAAAAACTCTAGAGTTTATTCTGATGAAAGCGAAGAGGATGTTAGAAGGAAAAATCAGATTTTAGGTCAAGAATTATCTAAAGAAATGAAAACTGCTGAAGAATGGGCATCTGCTTTAAATCGTTCAAATGCAACTGCTAGCAGATTATTTGGTTCTAAAACTCTTGGTGAAATTGAATTAGAAAGGAAAGCAACAGGAACATTATCTATTAAAGGTAATTTTATGGCTGGAAGTTTAACTTATGATGGGCCTATAATTATGCAAGGAAGTATTACTAGCCCTTCATGGACTCAAGAATATAAAACTAATATTCGTTTAACTAAAGGTGATTTCAAATTCATTGAACCACTAGAAAATAAATATAAAATTGAAAATGGTGCACAAATTTTTGTAGATAATGGAAATGCAGTTGTAGGTAATATTTATGGTAGAAAATTTAGAGTTGAAGATAAAGAAGGTAGAGTTGGAGTTTTTCAAATTCAAGAACATAGAACAACTATATCTGCACCAGAAGGAAAAATTGTTGCTGAAAATGTTGTAAATACTGTATCTCTCGTAGCAGATTCAATCATTGTTTTAAATGTTGAAGAAGATGCAGTTATCTCTGCACGTGAAATTTTATTTTATGGCAGTAAGTTAACTTATGATTGTGTAATTAAATTAAAACAAAATGGTTCAATTAGATTTTTTGAAACATTTTCTATTCAAGGATTAAGTGGTGATGCAATTATTGAATTGGAAAATGGTAAAAAGATCCGATTGTTTGATCTTAAAACTAAAAAAATTAAAGACTTAGCTGATGAATTTGTTCCTCATAAAGAAAATTACAATAAAGATGCTACTATGGTCGGAAATGGATTTACTATTACTTATGACATGTTGGATAATTTATCAAAAAAACCAACTAAGAAATCAACTTCAAATTGGAAATCAAAATTCAAATTTTCTAAAAATTAGATTTGATACAAGTAAACTTATTTAAAAATAATAAAAAGAAATTAAAAATTGTAGAACTAATCTAATCGATTAATTCAGTCCAACCTTTGACGAAGACTGAGTTCTTGTAGAGTGGAACTGGTTGTCCAACTGTAAAGTCCATTGGTCTCATCCAAAAGATTGCTTTTGTTGGGCATACACCGATGCATGCACCATCAGAAATACATCTTTCTGGGTAGAAGACAAATGCTTTACCTCTTTTCCAGCCTTCAACTGGTTTTACTCTAAGGACATCAGGACCAAGTGTTGTACAGATTTCTACACAGAGTGCGCATCCGATACACATTTGTTCACTTATGTCTGGAATAATTCCTACTGGCATAACAAAATTAAATCGAGATCCGTGCTTAATATAATTTACCTAAATTTTTAGACCTATAACGGCGTTTCAAATTTTATAACGGCGTTTGATCTAGATCGCTTTGTTTTTTTCTTTTGCTTTGTTCTGATCGTTATCAATAATTCTAATTGTGAGTTTATTTTGAATTTTTTTTAAAAAATATAGATTAGTTTCAGATAATTTCATAACGTGTTTACCTCCTGGAGATAAAATCCATTCATAATTATCTTTATTTTTAGCCATACCAGTCACTACAACTGTACAATCACTTTGTTTACTTAATGATGAAAGTAGCATTAAACATGAATTAACAAATCTGGCAGATTCTAAATCATCAAATAAATTGTAAATTCCATTAAATGAATCAATAATAATAAAAAATTCTTTTTCTGAAATTTTACAAATAATTTCTGATAATCTTTCTTTCCAATCAAGCTTATTTGGTCTAAAAATTTCTACATTCTCTTTTTGTTTTATCATTTTTGACTCAATATATCCAGAATATAACAAATCCATATCGACAAAAATAATTGGATTTTTTATAGAAGAAATTAATTTATCTAAAAATTCAATTTTGTGAAATGAATTTAAACATAAAACTAAACTAGGTACATTATTTTTAAATTCATTTTGAATACACTTAAGATCATCATTTAGATTTATCTCAGGATTTTTATCCAACACCAAAGTAGGACTTTACAGATATAATAATGAATTTAATGTCAAAAGATATTTCTGCTGATTTTCCTGTATCCAACAAAATCTATTTGAATAATGCATCTGTTTCTTTAATGCCTTCTCAGAGCATTAGTGCAATGAATGATTTTCTAATTTCATACAATTCTCTAGGACCTGATTCTAGCGATTCAGCATGCTTAATTGAAGAAAAACTCAATAATGTAAGAAAAATTATTGCTAAAATTATTTGTTGCAAGTCTGAAGAAGTAATTTTGACTCAAAGTACTACTGATGGAATTAATATTGTTGCAAATGGTTTATCTTTTGATGATTCCTCTAACATCATAATTAGAGGAATGACTCATGAACATCATTCCAATTTTTATCCGTGGATTAAATTAAAAAATAAAATTTCAGTTAGAAATCTTCCAATTGATTCAAATGGGTTTTTTAAATTAGATGACTTAAAATCAAATGTAGATAACAATACAAAATTATTAGCTATAAGTCATGCTTTGTATAACACTGGTTCCATTTTACCTGTCGAAAAAATTTCTGCTTCACTAAAAAAGGAAATCCCATTTTTTATTGATAGTGCACAAACAATTGGGTGTATTGGTACACATGATGTATCAAAATTGGGATGTGATTTTATGTCATTTAATGGGTCTAAATGGTTGTGTGGACCAATGGGAACAGGTTTGTTTTATTGTAAAAAAGAATCAAGTGAATTATTAGAGCCAAAAACTGTTGGAGGTGAATCTGCAATAATTGAAAATGACAATAATTTAATTTTTAAGGATATACCTGAAAAGTTTCAAACTGGTTTTAGAAATTATGTTGGAATTGTTGGATTAGAATCTTCAGTAAAATATCTGTTAAATTTTGGTATGGAAAATATTCGCAAAAAAAATCAAAATTTATCTAATATTTTTAGAGATGAATTAATGAAAATCCCTGATGTTGTTTTATACGGCCCAGAGGATCCAGATAAACGAACCAGTATTGTCTCGTTTAACATCAAGAATTTTGATTCAGAAAAAGTTGTCAAAAAACTTGAAAAACAAAATATTATTTTAGCGGTTAGAGAAATAATGGAAAAAAAGATTATTCGTGTATCGCCTCATTTTTTTAATAACGAATCAGATATGCTAAAAGTAATTGATGAAATTAAAAAACTATAGATTTTCTTGCTCTTCAATAACCATCATAGTAAGTGTTGATTGAACTTTACTGATTTTTCTAATTTTATTTGTAATTATTGCTCTTAATTTCTCTGCATCATCAGATGAAATTTTTAAAACAATATCATATACTCCATAAACTCCTCTAACTTCATATTCCACATTTTCCTCAGTAAGAATTTGTTTTATTTCAGTAATTATTGAAACGTCTGTACCTAAATCTGAATTCAATAATACATAAGCAGTAGGCACAATATAATTTTGATAAAACAGTATTTAACTTTTCATAATTTTAAAATTGATTTAATTTTTTAAATGATTCATTTTCAATATTTTCGTAATGCTAAAAATATAGTATGTTGATCAGATAATAGTATGAGTAAGCCAGGTAATATTTGGAGAAAAGTTCATGGAAAAATTACAAAAAAACCTACGAATTTTTCTTGGTTAATTGACGAAAAATTAGCTGGTTCAGGAATACCTACATCACTTCATGAATTTGATTGGCTTCTAACTCAAGGCGTAAAATCAATTGTTACTATGACTGAAAATCCTCTACCAGATGAATGGACTCATAAAATTGATTATCTGCATGTTCCAACAGCTGATTTTCATGCTCCTGATATGGAAGGAATAGATTCTGCAGTTGAATTTATTCAAAATCAAATAAAAAATAATCAATCTGTGATGGTTCATTGCGCTGCAGGATTAGGAAGAGCTGGAACAATTCTTGCATGTTATTTTATAAAATATAAAAATTTTTCAGCTAAAGAAGCAATTGAAAAAATTAGAAAAGAAAGACCTGGATCTATTCAATCAGATGTACAGGAATTAGCAATAAGTTATTATGAAAAATATGTGAGAAATTAGTTATACAAATTCTGAAACTAATTTTCCATCAACGTTTTTAATTTTCAACGTAATGTTTTCTTGAAAATGTAAAGTCATTCCACCTTCAGGATCTGGATCTTCAACTTTTACCAATTCCAACATTTTGAGTTTATCAAATTTTTCCATTCATAATCACCTATTCTGGAATTGATACGGTTTCAATTTTTCCATCAACTGCTTTGATAAACATAAACCTGTTATCTTTAAAGATGAAAGTTATTCCACCTTCCTTATCAGGTTCTTCGACTTCAAGAATTGGTTGTCCTAATAGACCGTCATATTTTGCCATTGTTAATCAAAGAAAAAAGTTCCTTATATCCTAATTGATTACGACTTCTATTTCATTAGAATTATTTTTGATATTGCCTGGTTCAGTATAATCATGTTTTTGCCATGATGAAAATACTTCAGCTCCTATCTTGTGTTTACCTTTTCCTAAATCAGATGCTTTGAATACAAACTTTTCATTAAAGTCTAAGAATTCTTCTCTAACTTCTTCTTCACTTAGTCTGATAAATGGCTCAAAGTTTTTTGCAACTTGAACCCAAATTCTTCTATCTTTCATTGGATTAACTAATTTTGGATTTCTAGTCCAAAAAATAGCGGCTTTTCGATAAGAATCAATAGTTCTTCCCAATTCCTTCTTTCTAAAACCACCAGATGTCAATTTTACACCATATTTCAGTTTCATTGAAACATCGTTGTTATTGTATGCTTTAGTCCAATTTGCTTCATTGAATGCATCTCTAAGGCCCCCTTCAATCGAAAATTGGACATTTATCTCAATATTTTCATCTGAAGAGTACTCTTCTTTGGATTTTTCTAGTGTTATTTGTGAAATTTTGCTTTCTGTCATGCTATAGTTCATATGATTTATATCCGCAATAAGTGCTTTTTCTGAATACATGAATGCAGAAGTAATCAGTTCAGAACCCAAAGAAATCAGTATTTCTGTCACAGAAACTGATATTGGAGTATTATACATTATTCAACACGAACTTCTAAAGGCCTCAAATGTTGATTTTGCAGGTGTAATTGTCAAACACCCATTAACTAATGAGTGCTGGATGAGAATTAATTCTAGTTCAAAACCACTAACTGAGGTTAAAAAATCAGCAGAATCTGCAATAAAGATGGCTGATGAGTTCAAACAATTATTTAGTTCAAAATTAGGGTAAATAAAATTGAAATTTTGCCCCAAATGTGAGGTTAAACTAAAAAAAGGTGAATCCGGTTTAGAGTGTTCTAAATGTGGTTACATTGACGGAGAAAAAGTACAAAAAAAGAAAAAAATTGTTGCCGAAGAAGAACCTGATTTCTCATTACTTGCTTTTGAAGGAAATGAAGGCGAAGAATCTCATCCTACAGTAAAAATTGATTGTGAAAAATGTGGTCATGATGAAGCAGTTGGTTGGATGTTTCAAACTAGAAGTGCAGATGAACCTACAACTAGATTTTACCGTTGTCAAAAATGTAAATACACTTGGCGCGATTACACATAACGTTTAACTGGAACTTATAGCCAAGAAAATTAAATTGACTTTTGGAGCTAAAACAAATGGTTCAGATGATCTAAAAGCTATCATCTCTGCAATATCCACTTTAGTTGAAGAAGCAACTTTTGTTGCAACGGCAGAAGGAATTTCTTTTAGAGGGATGGATCCATCTCATGTTGCATTAATTGATATATCTTGGCCAAATTCAGCATTTGAGAAATATGAATGTGATAGCGATATTAAATTTGGAGTTAGGATAGATGAATTTTCAAAACTTATCAAACGTGCAGATAAAAAAGACAGTATAGAAATTAGTATTTCTGAAGAAAATATGTTACTTGTAACAGTTGGAAAAAATAAAAAATACAAAATTCGTCTAATTGAAAGTTCTGCAACTGACACACCATTACCAAAAATTCCATATGACTCAAAAATTATTTTAACTTCATCAAAATTTGATAAAATTCTTGGTGACGTACAAGTTGTTTCCGATTATTTAACAATCAATACGTCTGATTCAAAAGGTAATTTTTCTGGAAAGGGAGATTCTGGTGAGGTAATAATTGATCTTGATAAAGATGCTGATGATATTGAGGAAATATCTTCAAAATCTGATAGTGAAGGTACTTACAGCCTTGAATATCTGAATCCTGTAGTTAAAGCCGTAGGCAGCAATGCTGGATTTATCACATGTGAATTTTCTAGTGCAAAACCACTTAGAATTGAGTTTAAAGTTGCAAATATAGGAAGAATCCACTTTTATCTTGCTCCACGCGTGGAAAGTTAAAGCATTTAAACATTGAATAATTCAGATAGTTTAACTTGAAACTTGTTTTAAAATACGGTGGAACATCAATATCTAATACCAAAGATATTCAATCAGTTGCCAAACACGTAATTTCATTATCCAAAAAAAATCAACTTGTAATAGTCTGTTCAGCAACAAGTGGAACAACAGATGATTTAATTGAAATATCTGAATCTATCAAAAAAGAAAATAAATCTAAAGCAGAACAACTTGCATCAAAAATTACCAATAGGCATAAGCAATTAGCAAAACAAACAATCAAAAAATCTGACATTCAAAAAAAATTGTTAATTAAATTAAATGATGATTTTAAAGAACTTGTTGCACTGATAGATGGATTAGTTTTGTTAGGAGAAGTGACATCTAGATCAATGGATTATTTGATTTCCTTTGGCGAAAGATTTTCTGGAAAATTACTTGCAGCTGCAATAAATGATTTAGGAAAAAAAGCTATTCCACTAACTGGTAAGGAAGTAGGTATTGTAACTGATTCTAATTTTAGTGAATCAAAACCACTTATGGATACAACAAGATTAAGAGTTTCAAAAAGTATTGATACATTATTTTCTAAAAAGACTATTCCTGTAGTAGGTGGATTTTCAGGTGCAGATCAACATGGACACACAACAACATTTGGTAGAGGCGGTTCTGATTATTCAGCTACAATTATTGGTTCTTGCTTAAAAGCTGATGAAATTTGGTTAATGAGTGATGTTGATGGATTAATGACTGCAGATCCAAAAATTGTGAAAAATGCAAAATTACTCAAAGAAGTATCATATACAGAAGCAATTGAAATGGCTTTGTTTGGAGCAAAACAAATTCATCCAAGAACATTTGAACCACTTTTAGCAAAAAAAATACCAATGAAAATAAGAAACTCATCTAATGCAAAAAATGAAGGAACTTTAGTAACTTCTTCGCCTTCTGCATCTGTAAAAAATACTGTAAAATGTGTTAGTAATATTCGTAATAATGGATTAATCGATATACAAGGTGGAAGTATGATTGGAACACCTGGAACTGCAGCAAAAATATTTGCTACTTTAGCAAAAGCTGGAATTAATGTTATGATGATTTCTCAAAATCCTTCTGAATCTAGTATTACAATTGTAGTAAAAAATTCTGATCTTAACAAGGCGGTTAGTGTTTTAGAAATGGATCTATTAGGTAAAATCATTAAAAAATTAGAAGTCACTACAGGAGTTTCAATTATTGCATTAATTGGTTCAGGAATGAGAGGAACAATTGGTGTTGCATCCAAAGTCTTTGCGGCAATTGAAAAAAATAAAGTAAATGTATCTATGATTACTCAAGGATCATCAGAACTTAATCTTGCATTGGTAGTAAAAAATTCTGATACAAATACTGCTGTACGTGCAATTCATGATGCATTTACACTAGATAAAATCAATTAAGACAAATCATTTAAAGTAATAAAATTAGTCAAAATTATTGAAAAAAATAATTATTGTTTTGCTAATTGGAATTTTTGTTACTGGAATTGTTTCAGTTTCAACTTTTTCAGATCAGTATGTTGATGCAGGATCTACAAAAAAAGTTCATTTCACTCAAACAATCACTTCTTCTCAAGATCCTGGATTAGGTCATGAGGATCATCAATTGGCTCTTGTTTTATCCCCAAATGAAGGTACAATCTATGATGGTTCTATGACATTTACTTCTAGTGAGTTAGTTAATGTAATTGTTTTACATGAAATTAATCAAAATGACGTAAATGGACAAGAAACATGGGCTGTCAACGAAAGTAAAATTTATGGCCTATCTTTACTAAATCCAGAAAAAAAATCAGGATCAATTGAATTTACAGGTGCAGGAGTTGCATTACATTCAACAAACTCAAAAGAATTTACTACAACTGTAAGTATTGATGGTTGGATTCGAGGACAACCAACTCAAGTGCTTGAACAAAAACTTGAATTTCAAAAAGAGGATCCTTCATTACTACTTTCACGAACTAATGTCCCTATAGAAATTCCAATGCACAAAGGACTGCATAATGGAAATGAAATTCTTTACATAATTACCGATGCAAGTGATAAAAATTATGTTAATACTATTTCAGAAAAACAAGAATTGAATATTCAATTGTCAAAATCACTTAAAAATATTCCAGAAAATAATTTACAAAAAATTTTCCTTTTTAAAAATGGAATTGAAGGAGATGGATTTTTTGGATTTCAAACTGATATTTTTTCTGAGACTCCACAACAATCTGATTATTCTCCATTAGGATCTATAATTGAAGTTACATGGAAATCTGGTCAAAAAGAAATTATTTTTGAATCAGCTGATGATATTATTGATGCTGAACAATCTGGTCGAATCAAATTTAATGAAACAAATGTAGTCGTAAATACTCCTCAAATAAAGTGGTCAGGTGGACAAATGACTGAACGTTCTGATAAACAAATCAGTAACAAAATGTCATTTTCTGGAGGTCAAATCACTGAAATTAATGAAGATGAATTGATTGTAACTTTTGTTGCACATAGAAGCTGGGATTCAAACGGAAAAACAATTTACTATATTATTACTGATGTAACCCCAATTGGGCCATCAAAATTAATTGGTGTGAAACATTCTCCATCAATGTCAGATCTATTAACAAATTTGTCTATTATTGAACAATACCAATTCAAAAATGGAATTATAGGATCTGGTTCTTTAGATTTTCAACCAGAAATTTTCAATTTTTCTTCAGATGAAGAAAATTATAATCCGATCTCAAAAATATATCTTGTAGAATGGCATGATTCTAAATCCGCACAAATTCTACAAACAAAATCTGACATTGATTCATTTCATAATGATGATCTAATTACAGTCAGCATTGCACGTCCATCAAATAATGAATACATCATTAATTCTCCAATAGTTGATCCATTTCAATAAAAATACCACTAAACGGATAAATTAGTTGAGAAAAAATTATTTTTAATTGACTGGTAAACTCTACATTGTTGGTGTTGGTCCTGGACATCATGATCATATGACATTTCGAGCAAAAGAAGTAATTTCTGAAAGTGATACGATTGTTGGATATGAAACTTATGTTAATTTAGTTCAAGATCTGATAGGAGGAAAAACTATTCATCGATATGCTATGACCCAAGAAGTCGAAAGAGCACATCAATGTATTGATCTTGCAAAATCTGGAAAAATTGTTTCCCTGGTCTCTAGTGGAGATCCTGGAATTTATGGAATGGCTGGATTAATTTATGAAACGCTTGCAACAATAGGCTGGGATCCTTCTGATGAGCTTAAAGTAGAAATTATTCCTGGCGTATCTGCTTTGAATTCATGTGCATCAATTGTTGGTTCACCACTAATGACAGATTTTGCTGTTGTTAGTATGAGTGATTTGATGGTACCTTGGGAGATTATTCAAAAACGTGTAGAATCAGCTGCTCAAGGTGATTTTGTACTTGTAATCTATAATCCTAAAAGTAAGAAACGAGTTCATCAATTACAAGATACTCAAAAAATTCTGCTTAAACATAGAAAACCTACTACCCCTGTTGCAATAATTAAAAGTGCATATAGAGAATCTGAAACAATCGTAATGACTAATTTAGATAATCTGCTAAATTTTGATGAAGAGTTGGGTATGACAAGTACTGTAATAATTGGTAACTCATCAACATATACTTACAAAGATTTAATGATTAATCCAAGAGGATACAAATCAAAATATAATTTAGAAGAACAAACTAATCCTGATCTAAAAGTTTAGAAACTTTTCTTGATGGCTTCAGAAATTTCATCACTAAGATTTAGTTTTTCTCTTATAGGACTAATCACTTTAACTAGATAGTTTCCAACAGTTTGTTTTAAATCTCCTGGATGTAATTTATTTTCTGCAAAATCTGTATGTAGTTCATTGTAATTAGAATAAGAAACATTACCACCATATTTTTCTGGTCTTTCAACATTAATTTCATTAAATTCATGAAAAATTACATTTTTTGCAATTTCTAATACAGGATTACTTTCAACATTTTGCTCCTCACACCAAGATTTACTAATTTTTTTCTTAATTTCATTATCTGTATTGTGAATAAATATGCCTGAGTTTGGATCTGATTTACTCATTTTTCCTAAAACTTGAGAATTATCAGTATCTGCTGGTTTTGATAGTCCTGGTAATAATTTATGGTGAACAGAAACTGGGACTTTCCATTTCATTTTAGGAAAAATTTCTCTTACTAACATGTGAATTTTTCTTTGATCCATTCCTGCATGTGCAATATCTACATCTAAAGAATGAATATCAACTGCTTGCATTGCTGGATACAATAATTTAGCTACATCTATTTTGTTATCATCTTCAGAACGACCCATTATAGTTAACGTTCGCATTGTTCTAGCAATTGACATATGTTTTGTAAATTTTACAAGCTCAGACCAATATTCTGTTTTTTCTTCATACAATTTAGATCCTAAAACAATTTCTGCATTTGGACAAACTAGTTTGAAGGCATCTTGATAATATTTTGAAACCTTAGAAATTGTATCCCAATCTCCTCCTAATTTATCATTGATTAGAGTATGCCAATCTGCAAGAAAGATTTTACAATTAACTCCAGCCTTTACAAAATCATTTATTTTAAAACCGGTACTGATTAGACTGCCTAAATGTAAGAAACCAGAAATTTCTAATCCAATGTAATGATTTGGAGAAGAATTTGTTTTAAATAATTCAGTTAATTCCTCACGTGTTACAACTTCTTCAGTTGGAGGTTTTTCAATTAAATCTACTTTTTCAATTATATCCAAATCAAAACAACTTTTAAAATCTAAGCCTATAAAGTTATTTAAAATTATTTTTTTGTATATAGAATCTTTGAATATAGGTAAAATTCTATTATTTTTATGACACTTGAAGAAGGATTAGAATTAATTAATAATTATAAAAAAGGTTTAGAAAAATTTTTAGAAACACTACCTGAACAATCTGTTCAATTAGGCTCAGAAATGATACAAACTCTGACATTAAACTCCAAAAACCAAATTGCAAATTTAGAAGCAATTGAAAAATCACTATTAAGGCCTGCAAAATCTTAATTTATTAAATTTCTAGAATCACTATTTACAATTTTTTTTATGTTTTCTTAATTCTTCGCTATAATCAAATTCAGCTCCACACGCTCGACATTTTTCCTTTTTTTTGTTATGTGCTTTTTCTTGGTGTTTTTTCAATCTTTCAGAATCTGGCAACACGGTTCCACATTTTTTACATTTTAAATCATTCTTACTTGATCCAAATAACCCCATTAGTTTACAATGTATCTAATAGTATAAAACATAATTTCATCAAATATTTTTTTTGAAATAATTTCAAAAAATAAGATTATTTCTTATAATTTTTATTCATCTAAACTTTTTCTAGGTTTTACACTTAGATAAAATGCATGTGCGCTAATTATGAATGCTGCAAGAAATATTTTAGTTGCAAAAACCAAGTTCCATGGACGGTCAGGATCTGGATAAGCTACTAACAATTTATCGATATCTGGTACTATTCCATTTACTACTCCTGCTGTCATTTGTGCATTTAAAACTGTAAAATTGTATAAAACTTCATAAAAAGAAATTATTGCAAAACTAAGCAACATCAATTGAAGTAAGGCCATTCTAGTTCCAACAATTTTATCACCAGCAGTTCGTCTCCAACCAATTCTAGTGCAACAATACCATCCAATTATTGTTGAAAAGAATATCCAAGTTGAAACTCTAGCAAAGTTCTCAAATGGAATAGTAGTATTGTGAATTACTTCTCCCATAACATATGTTCCATGTTCTAACCATTCTAACATTGTAGCATAAACACCAAAAACTAATGATGAAACCATAATTGCACCACAAGTGTAAAAAATGTACAAATAGACTTTGTAACCTGAATCAGTTTTTTCTAAATGTCGTGGTTTCATTCTATGATTTGCCAAATTTTGAAATATAAAAATTCATACATATTAAACGAGATTTATAGAGTAGTTCTTCTAGGTAAAATTATTGAAAATACCCATAAACATTCCTTTTGTAGGCAAGGAAGAAATCTCAGTAGTCACATCCATTCTTAAAAATGGAGCTTTAACTTCTTCAGCGAATCAAGGTGGAAAACATGTTCAAGATTTTGAAAAATCGGTTTCTTCATTTGTGAATTCAAAATATACTGTTGCTGTAAATTCTGGAACAGCAGCACTACAAGCAGCGTTATATGCTTTAGACATCAAGCATGGTGATGAAGTTTTAATTCCATCTTTCACTTTTGTTGCAACTGCAAATTCTGTCCTATCTACTGGTGCAAAACCTGTTTTTGTTGATATTTTAAAAGACAATTTTACAATGGATCCAGATCAACTTCAGAAAAAAATTACAAAAAAAACCAAAGCAATTGTCCCAGTACATCTTTATGGTAATGTGGCATATTTGGATAAAATTTCTGAGATTGCAAAAAAATTTAACATTCCAATTATAGAAGATTCTGCTCAATCACTTGGTTCAACTTTTAAAAATAAACACACTGGAACATTTTTTGAAATGGGATGTTACAGTATGTATCCCGCAAAAGTAATGACTGCAGGTGAGGGAGGATTTATTGTTACCAACAGTAAAAAATTACGAGATAAATTACTGATGATTAGAAATCATGGAATGGTAAAAGGATATGACAGTAGAATGTTAGGTCTTAATTTGAGATTGCCTGAAATTAATGCAGCAATTGCAAAAATACAAATGAAAAAATTACCAAAATTTTTACAAGCTAGACAAAAAAATGCAGAACTTTTAACAGAATTACTTTCAAAATCAAATTTAACTTTACCAATTCAAAGAAAACATGAAAAAGTAAATTGGTATCTTTATACAATTACTTCACCAAAACGCAATACTCTTTTGAAAAAACTTAATGAAAAAGGAATAGGTGCAGCCTCATATTATCCAATTCCTGTACATAAAACCCCGTTTTACAAATCTAAAACAAAGTTGCCAATGACAGAGTGGGCTGCTTCAAAAGTACTTTCTTTACCAATTCATCCTAAAGTAACTTCAAAAAATATTGAATTTATCTCAAAATCAATTTTTGAAATACTTTGAACAAGCTAAGTGATACTATTGGAAAAATTTGTGAGGTACTTTTACCCATTCCAGAAGAATTCTATGTTGGTAATACAAATTCATCAATTTGTATATGCACACTTTCTAGCATTAAATTATTAAAAGAAATAAAAAATTCAAAAATTTTTGAGAATGTTGCAATTGCAGGAAGATTATTTACTGAAAATAAAGGAATTGATTCTATGATAAAACATGTAAATGAAAATAAAAAAATTAAAACAATTATTGTATGTGGAAAGGAAGTTTGGGGTCATAAATCTGGACATTCATTATTTGAATTACATAAAAATGGAATTGACAATGATAAGAGAATAATAAATTCAGCAAGTCCTGAACCGTTTCTAACTGTTTCAAATTCTGAAATACAATATTTTCAAAAAGAAATAACACTTGTAAATTTAATTAATGAAACAAATATTGAATCAATCATTAAAACAATTGAAAAAAACTAATAACCATTTTTTTGTCTTTCATGATTAATTTGGTTTTTTCTCTTATATTCCTCTAAAATATCATCAGGTGTTAATTTCAATTCTAATGATGCTTGAACAACAAAATGCCATATGTCAATTAATTCTTCTCTAGCCTCATTTTGATTAAATTCAGTAGGTGTTTTCCACCATTTCCAATTTGTAGTCCTTTGTAATTCAACTGCTTCATGCATAATTGCAGTACATAATGCTGATACTCTACTTTCAGCGTCTTTAGGATATCTATCTAATTTCATAATTTCAGACAAACCTTTCTGAAGTTTGAAAATTTCATCTAATCTATCTTCATTTTTTTCTGACATGATAATTTATTTTTAAAATTATTTACTTAAGTCTTTTTAAAATTGGATCATTTTTTCATATGATTTTATACGTTTTCCAATGTCACCTTTTTTTATTTTTAGTAATCCATCTAAACCATATTTTTCAACTGCAAATGATCCAAGAACATTTCCATACACTACAGCTTTTTTAATTTCTGAAATTTTTGTTGTATTTTTACTGGCAAGGTATCCAATCATTGCTCCTGCAAACGAATCACCTGCACCTGTTGGGTCTACAACATTTTCTAATGAAAATCCTGCAGTAGGAAAAACTACATCATCATAAAACATCAAGGATCCATGTTCACCTTTTTTAATTATAACATATTTTGCACCCCATTGTTTCATCTTTTTTGCACATTTGATTAGATTATGTTCTTTAGTTAGCAGCTTAGCTTCTTCATCATTGATTACAACTGCATCAACATTCTTTATCATTTTAATTACTGCACTTCTTTTTGTTGATATCCAAAAATCTATGGTATCGCACATTGAAAATTTTACATTGTCAAATTCTTTAATTAATTTTGTATTTTGTTCTGGATCATTATTTGCAAGATAAACAAATTGTGATTTTTTATATTCATCTGGTACAATTGGCTTGAAATCTCCCAGTACATTCAATTCTGTTTTTAAAGTAGATCTTGTGCTTAGGGTATTGTCATATTTTCCATCATAACGAAATGTTTTACCTTTGCTAATGGTTAATCCTTGTAAATCTAGATATTTTGACAAAATATTGTGATTCTTTTTTGAAAAATCTTCCCCTACAACTGCAATTAACCCTGTTTTTACAAAATTACTTGATGAAATTGCAGCATATGTTGCTGCTCCTCCTAAAACATTTTTTAGAGTTTTAGTTGGTGTTCTAATTGTATCTAGAGCTGTAGAGCCAAAAACAGTAAGCATAAATTAAAAAATTAATTTATTGTATAAATTTCCTTGTTTGCTCTTCATTTGGAAAATAATCAAATGTAACATCAATTGATGTAACCAATAAATCATATTTTGTTACTCCTGAAATCTTTACTGATTTGGATTCATCTGAACTAGTATTTGTTGTGAATGTTCCTTGTACTAAATTGGTACTTAGTGGATATAGTGTGAAAGATTGTAAATTACCTTTTCCGACAATTTCATCATCATAAGAAACAAAAAATTCAGTTTTACCTGCTGACAGTGTTAATAATGACGGATTTTCAAATTTTAATTTAATTTCATAATTTGTCTCATTTTGATTTTCATTAATGATTGTATTTTCAAAAAGATCTACTGATATTTGAGATACTGATTGAATTTGTGAATATCCTGTGATTCCAATTAATAACAAAAATAGAATTATTGCACCCTTTTTCTTTAATGATGTCATGTTAAATCCTCAAAAATTTTTCTTTTAAGCTAAAATTAATAAAAAATCCTAATTATTTGTGTAAAATTTTTGATTTAATCTTAAATCTCATTAGAGCTATCTCAATAAATCAAAATTAACCCAATAATTCTCATTGGCACGAATAAAGCTCAAACTAGGTGAGAATGAAATTGAAGTTGATTCTAGAGATTTTTATGTTGATAATCAAACATTAGGTGAAATTATTGATAATATTTCCCAATATATGCCAGAAAATCAAGCTAAAATTGTTTATGAATCTGATTCCAAACAAATTTCAACTAATATCAATAATGGTTTGGAATCACTAGATGATGCAGAAACATTTGAACCTGAATTTAATGAACCAAAGTACATTCAATCCAGTGAAATTTTATCAAAACTAAAAATTTTAGAAACTAGCAAATTTTTTGATTCACCAAGATCAGTTGGTGAAACTGTTCAACAACTTAGAGAATATGGCTGGGCTGCAAGTACATTAGATGTTTCAAAAGCATTGGCAAAAATGGCTTTAAATAAAAAATTCACTAAAACTTCAAGTGAAAATCAAATCCGTTATTCAATTGAATCCATTCCACTGTCTAATTAGAAGAATAGTTACATTCTGAGCAATTAGAAAAAATTTCTCCATCTAGATGATCAAAGTGAGTATTACATTCTTGACACGTGTGATGCATGTCAAAATATCCATCTTTTTCAGTAATTCCTATTTTATTTGATTCCAGATTTGTGCTTTTACACTTTATACAATGACAACCGCATTCTATTTTCATAATTTTCTCAGATAATCTATGTATAGTTTCTATATCTATACAAATCATTGGATAAAAAACGTGAAGTTCCAATAGAAATTGATGATCATTTCAAACTTTTTGGTAAAGAGCCATGGGAAGTTGAATATGGTGAAAAATGCCCTGTGTGTGATGTTAGAATAGATGAATATGGTTTTTGCTCTTGTGGTTCTAGCGGAGACTAAACTTTTTCATTAATGGAACTGTCAAAATTATCATAAATCCCATAATTAATGGAATAAACATCGAAAATTCCGGAATTACTGTAGTTCCAATAATTGTAACTTGACCTGTTGTTTCAGGCTTTAAATTCAATGAAACAATACCTCCATCTCTAATAGATTTTGCATGTTTAATTTTTTCATCATCTAATAATGTAACATATGGACCTCCTAACAATTCTTCTGACATTGTAATTGTTACAAATTTATTTTCATCATTTACTTGGAAACTAATACTTTTTTCTGGTTGATTGAAATTAAATTTTTCAATTTCAGAATCTGTAATAATTTCTACATCAAATTCATTTTCTTCCCATGTTACGTTCTTAATTATTTTTGATTCATTAGAGTAAAACTGAATTTTCATATTTCCTCCACCATTAATGGATAATCCTTTTTTATCATCTAAAAATATGATATTGTCATTTGCAAATACCAAATTAGTTTTTTCATCAAATAAAACAGAAAATTTTTTAGGATAAGAAATCTCAGTAGTTAATAAATTATTTTCCAATTTCATATTTTCTAAATTATATTCAATTATTGTGTTCTGTTTTGATGGTAATACCAAGATAGTTATTTTTCCAAGTCCATCATATCCAATTCCTGAATTAATTTCTTCTCCTAATTCGTTTGTAATCTTCACATTAAGATCTTCTTCATTTTCAACTTCAATAAATAAGGGAACAGAACTTGGCATGTTTGAAGAACTTACTATGTGCATAACCCCAATCTCTCCATCTGAATTAATTTTTACTTCAATTGATTCTTGTTGTGCTTCAGAACCAATTGATAATTGACCATAAACTGTTGGAATTACAGTTATGAGCCCAAAAATTATGATTGTAGAAATTATTTTGTGATTCATTTATTCTAAAGTTACTTTAGTCATTACAACTTTTTCTAATGGACAATCGTTTCCATCTTTATCCATATTGACAATTTTATCAGCTACATCCATTCCTTCTTTGACTTGACCAAACACTGTGTATTGTCTATCTAAGAATGCACTATCTGATGTTACAATGAAGAATTGTGATCCTGCACTATCTGGATCTTGTGCTCTTGCCATTGAAACAATTCCTCGTAAATGTGATCTTGAACTAAATTCTGCTTTAACGTTATATCCTGGTCCACCCATTCCCCAAGAACCTTTATTGTCAGTTTTTGTATTTGGGTCTCCTCCTTGAATCATAAATCCGGGAATTACTCTATGAAATAATGTTCCGTCATAAAATCCATCTTTGGTTAATTTTTCAAAATTTCTAACTGTTTCTGGAGCCAAGTCTGGTAATAATTCAAATGAAATTTTTCCATGATTAGTTTCAATATTTGCAGTAGTCACAAAGTTTTGGAGATTAAATTATCATAAAAGTCTTTTTGATAAATCATCTGAAGATTTTCTATACTTTGTTAGATTTTTTTAAAAAAATTACAAATTTTTTTTGCATTTGTTAGTCAAGAAATTAAGATTTAATTTTTTCCAATTATTTTTAATATCTATTTTTTTAAATTTTTCAAGTTATAGTGTTATATAGATCGATTAGAAATATGATCTATTGAGTCGTACAAACCAAAGCACGATAATTAAAGAAGCAATTAATTCCTATTTGGATAAAGGAGTTACTGACAAACAAGACATCTATACAAAAGTAGTTGATGAACTTGGTGTCCCAAGACCTACAGTACGAAGGGTTGCAAGAGATCTAAGAACTGAATTATTACAAAAGATCCAAATTTTGCAATCTGATATGCCTAAAGTATCAAGTACTCCTGAAGAAGCAGAATAATTCTCCTTTCCATTTTATTCTTTTATTTTATAAAAAATAGCATTACTATTATAAAGAATGAATTTTTGCAATAAATCATGGGATATTGGAAAAATCATATGGCAACCATCATTACAGCAGGATTTGCTGCTGTTTTAACTGGATTGTGGCCACCATTTTATGATTATGCACCAATTCTAAATTTTGTCTTTATCATGGCAGTACCAATTACATGGTTTATGGCTCTAACTTGTTGGTTATCTCAAAAAAGTGCAGACTATGCAACCAATCATGGTCATGAGTACGCAGTTCATCAAAAAAAAAGCTTGAGTAATTCACAAACACTACAAGTTGAAGTTCCAAAACAAGTTAATTTATCAGAAATTAAACAAATTCAAGATGAACTATCTACAGAATTAAATGGATTAAAGTCATCAGTAGAGCTAAAAGATGATGAAATTGAAAGACTAAACCAAGAAATTTCTAATCTCAAAACTCTTGTACAAATTGAATCATTAAAGGCAGAACTAGCTAATCTTAAAGCCCTATCTTCAAAAAGAAAATAATTTCAATCTTTACAGTGGCAAGTGACTGTGCCGTGATTTTTTTTACATCCAGGACAACTTACTGCTCCACCATAATGACATTTACATGAACACAATTCTGTTGGATCTTTTTTTAAACTCAATATCATTAGATAACACGAATAGTATTTGACTTTTATAAAATTAGAATAAATCTAGTTTTTTTATTATTTTTTTAATTTAGATGCAAGTTGTAATGTTTCATCTACCATTTCTTTTAATCTATTTTTTGCATCTTCATTTGAAATTTGATTATCTGTAAATATTTCAGTTGTTAGATAAACCGCTTTTGGATTTGTAATTACTCTAAAGTATGATAACAATTGCGTAATTACTGTTTGAACATCAACAAAACCAATATTTCCAGCAGCTAAAATTGCCATTCCTGCAACTTTACCTTCTGTTTTTTTATAATCAACATATTCAAAGAGATTTTTTAATGCAGAACTAAAAAATGAGTTGTAAATAGGTGAACCAATCAACCATACATCTGCCTCCATAATGTCTTTGGCAGCATTTTTGGTTGCTTCATTATACTCTACATCAAATCCTCTATAACATTCAATTTCTCCATCTGAAAGGTTGATGAATTTTGTATCTGGATTTTTTGACTTTGTATATTCGTTAACATACTTCATAATTATCTGTGTATTTGCAGTTTTTCTTGGACTAGCTGAAATAACTACAATTTTCATAATTTTTTCTATTATTCTTTGTATTTAATCCCTGCAATTTTTAAAATTAAGCGGGCTTGGAGGGCTTCGATCCCTCGACCTGTAACTTAGGAGGCTACTGCGCTATCCATGTTGCGCGTCAAATTTGACTCTGCGCTACAAGCCCAGCAGAAAAAATCTTCTAAATTATTTAAGCCTAATCAAGATTAGTTTGAATTAAATCTTGAATTTCTTTCCAATCTGAATTTTCTTTATCTTCCCATTTTTCATAATATACAACATCTTTCAGATCTAATCTCGGTAACCACTTGGCAGTTTCAAGATCAGGTTTATCTGCAAATTCATTCACATAACCTAAACACAAGTATGCCACTGGAACTACATGTTCTGGCAATTGGAGAGTTTCTTTCAATATTTCATTTGATAAAATACTTACCCATCCTAACCCTACACCTTCTGTTCTTGCTGACAACCATAAATTTTGAATTGCGCAACACACACTGTATAGTCCAGCTTCAGGAATACTAGATCTTCCAATTACAAATGGACCAAATTTTGTGGGATCATATGTTACGCAAAGATTAACAGGAGATTCTAAAATTCCTTCTAGTTTAAATGATAAATATTTAGATTTTTTTGGTTCATCTACCACCTGTGATGAACGTCTTTTTTCTTCATCAAATGATTCTTTAATTTTCTTTTTTGTTGCTTGATCTTTAATTAAAATAAAATTCCATGGTTGAGAAAATCCTACTGATGGTGCATGATGTGCTGCATGAAGAATTTTTGATAGTTTGTTCTCTTCAATAGGTTTTGATATGAAATGTGATCTAACATCCCTTCTGGAATAAATCGCCTTATAGAACCCCCTTTTTTCCTCATCAGTAAAACTATCTTCCAATACTATCACTCATTATCTCTTTTTATTCAGCCTTTCTTTTCTTAAACGTTAATAATGTCTGAACATAGATTTTAACTTCAAAGGGCCGGTGGTCTAGTTTGGTTATGATGCTGCCTCGACATGGCAGCGATCGAGAGTTCAAATCTCTCCCGGCCCACTTTATTTATTTTTCAGATCTGAATTCATTTTCTGCTACACTCCAAGTACTTTGAGTTGTAATGATTCCTTCAACAACATAGTCTGTTATTTTTCCATTTATCATAGATTGATAAATTTCTGAACCAACTTCAGATTTTTTTAAAATGAATGTATTTTTCAGAGGAACTTCACCGCCAGCAAAAATTTGTGCTCTACCAGGTAATGCTACATCTTCTGTAGAATATTTTCCAGAACCTAATAACACATCATCATCATACAGTTCGTATGCAATCACTGGAACTACGTATATTTTTTCACTAGGATTTTTTACAAGAAATGTTAAAACAAATTTTGCTTCATCTTCTCCAGCTTCCCTTAATGTTACATCTGTTAATTCAACTTCAACTTGATCAAGTGATACGTTATCTAGACTGGCATAATACACAATTCCTCCCATTAAAGCTAAAACTCCAGCTATTGCTGCATATACTGTTAATCTACTTTGTAGTGCCAATTTGATATGATTTTTAATCTACAAGTAAAAAACGTTGTCAAGATCCAAATACATAATATTTGATACAATATCTGAATAATTATGGCTGCAATAGAACAAGCAATTATTACTTGGATTCATCTTGTTTCAGCTACAATTTGGGTTGGCGGTTCACTCTTTATTGGAATTGTATTTTCTCCACTTCTAAAAACTATGACTAACTCTGTACAAGAAAGAATGCAAATAATGATCAGAGTTGGAAAAAGATTTAACAAAATTGCTGTACCTGCGCTAATAATTTTAATAGCAACTGGCATGTATAATTCTCATTTAATTTTAGGTAAGTCAACTATTCTTTTTGAAACAAGCTATGGACAATTTTTAATCATCAAAATGGTTCTTGTAGTTATTTTAATCATAACATATGCGATACATGTTAGAGTGATTCGTAAAGATGTTGAGGAAAAAATTATGTCAAACCAAATGTCTGAGCCTGAAATTCAAAAATTACGAAAAAAGATAATCATTCTTGGTGAAATTACAGTCGTTATTTCCCTTGCAATTCTATTTTTAGCATCTTTACTTGATGCTGGTGTTTGATATTCCTTCAATTATTACTTCATAACCTTCTGATATCTTTCCAATTCCATATTTACATCCGGTAATTTTTGATGTCACAAACAGATTTGTTTCTAAATGTTTTGTAATATTGTGAACTTCAAATTTTGTTTTACCTGAACTTAAACTTGCAGGTACTACTAACATGTCAGCCATGTTTTTATCTATTCCAAATGAATTATCAAAAATCTCTTTCATGTTCAAATCAAAATTTTGTGTTTTTTTATTAAATAGTCCATCTATTCCAATAATTGAATTTTCTTCAATACTGTAAATCAATACTGAAGATCCAGAATCACTTGCTTCTTCTTCTTTTATTTCAATTTCAATTTCAAAATCATGTTTCTGAATTTCTTTTCTAATCTGTTCAATTTTTTCTTCAATTATTTGTATTGGAATTTTTGAAAATGAACATTTCAATTGTAATTTTTGTTTTTTTCTTTTAGATAATTTTATTGATTTTATTTCTGATGGGTATACTTCTAATTTTATTTCTCCTTGACCCTTTGGAAAATATCCTCTTTTTGTTATTTCAATTTCAAATCTTATGCCCATTTTAGAATATGCCTCTTTTAGTACATAATTTGTATAATTCATTGTTGGACTCCACATAACGTCAGTACCTCCTTTAATTATCAAACTTAGTTTCTTTTTTGAAATTGATACTGTGGGAATTAAAACTTGTAAAATTAAAGAAATACTTCCAGCTGTTTTTACATCTTCAATTAATTCTAACTTTTTTATTTCTCCTGGAATAAATTTTAATTCAGTTGATCCAAGTTTATCGCCAATTACTTTTGCATTTGAAATTTTTTGTAAAATTTTAATTGCTGCAAGATGTTGAGGCCTTAATCCCTCATTTTTTCTATTTTTTCTAATGTTTTCTAAATGAATTGGTTGATTTGTAATACATGATAATGTAATAGCTGAACGTACAATTTGCCCACCACCTTCCCCATGTGCTCCATTAATTTTTAAAAAATTCATATTTTTTACTTATTTACACTCTTTATGATAGTTTTTTAAAAAGTCATTTCCTATATTTTCTATGAATGGTTTACTCATAGGTAGATTTCAACCATTTCATTTAGGTCATCTTGCAGCATTACAATTTGCAATATCAAAAGTTGATAAACTTTGGTTAGGATTGGGCAGCTCAAACAAACCTATTGAAAAAAATAATCCATTTTCTATTGAAGAAAGAAAAAAAATGATTTTATCTTCAATTGATGATTCAATTCAAAATAAAATTTTTATTTTTCCAATCCCAGATTTAGATAATCATGTAAGGTGGATTCAAAATATTGATACCATAGTTCCAGATTATGAAATTATTTTTTCAAACGATCCTATGACTGAACATCTTTATTCAAAAAGAAATGTTCAGGTAATTGCTATTCCATTTTTAAAAAGAGATCAATTATCTGGAACTCGATTAAGAGATTTGATTAAAAGCGATCAAAAATGGGATGATCTAGTTCCTGAAGGAACCAAACTTATTTTAGAAAATCTGGATGCAAAAAACAGACTAAAAATTCTTTAATTATAAATAAGCCTGAGCCTAACTCATTTTGAAGATATTTTGGAATATTTAGTAATGCTACCTGGTCCAACAAATGTACCTGAACGTGTTACTCGAGCAATGATTGAACCTTCTATTAATCACCGTAGTGACGATTTTGTTACACTCTATGAAGAATGTGTAAACAATACAAAAAAAATCTTTGATACTCAAGGAGATGCCGTTTGTTTATCTGCATCAGGTACAGGTGCTGTAGAATGTTCTGTTGTTAATTTAGTTAAAAAAGATGATAAAGTAATCATACCAGTAAATGGAGAATTCAGTACTCGTTTAGCACAACAAATTGAATGGGCTGGTGGACAAACAATAAGAATTGAAACTGAACCAGGTGTTAATCCTACATATGATCAAGTTAAAGAGGCATTTGATAACAACAAAGACGTAAAAGCATTCTATTGCGTTTGGAATGAAACATCTACTGGAACAATGATTAATTATCTTGATAGAATAAAGGATCTTACTTCCAGAAATGATTCATACTATGTTTTAGATGGTGTTTCCATTGTCGGCGGTGAAGAACTTCACATGGACAAATGGGGTATCGATATTGCAATGACTGGTGCACAAAAAACATTTGCATGCCCACCAGGAATTTCTCCAATTTGTATTAATCCAAGAACTAGAAAATACATGGAAGCAAACCCACCAAGTACAATGTATTTCAATTTACCAAGATACTTCAAATATTATGATGAAGCTAAACACACTCCATTCACTCCTGCTCTACCAGTTCTTTATGCATACAGAGAAGCAATGAGAATAATGCTCGAAGAAGGAATTGAAGAAAGAATTCAACGTCACAAAATTTGTTCTGATGCTCTATATTCTGGATTATCTGCAATTGGATTGACTCCATTTGCAAAAGAAGACTCACGTTCAACTGTAGTTATTGCATTAAACTATCTTGATGGACTAGAAGATAAAATATTCCGTGATACATTGGCTAAAAAATTCAGAATTTTAGTTGCCGGTGGATTCGGTAATCTAAAGGGCAAAGTCTTCAGAGTAGGATGTATGGGTGAAGTAAACGCATCTCATGTAATGAGATGTATTTCAGGAATATCCTCCACATTATCTATGATGGGTTACGAAACTGATTCACAAGCAGGACTAAAGATCGCTGAAGACAAATTAAAGGCACTGCCAAATCCTTCTTAATATTTAGAACGTTTAACTAATATAAGGAAATTCGAAAACGATCACATTGACTTTTGATAAAGGCTCATTAATTCTAGTTGATTATACTGCAAAAGTAAAAGATGATGATGAGGTATTTGATACCACTATTGAAGCAGATGCAAAAAAGTATTCACTTCATGAAGAAAATGCAAAATATCATCCTAAACTAGTTTCAATTGGTGAAACATCTTATCCTGTTTTAAAAGGATTTGATGAAGCATTAGCAAAAACATCAGTTGGAGACAAACTCACAATTGAAGTTACACCAGACAAAGGTTTTGGTGCAAGAGATTCTACTAAAGTTAGAATGATTCCACTAAGAAAACTTGGTGAAGATGCTGAAAAGGTTTCAGTTGGTGATACAATTGAAGTTGATAATAAAAGAGGAATTATTCGTTTTATTGGTTCAGGCAGAGTACAAATTGATTATAATCATAGATACGCAGGAAAAACAATTCTTTATGATGTCAACGTACTCAAAGCTTTAGACACACCAAACGATAAAGTTGATGCAATTCTAAAAGAACGACTTCCAGTTGAAGATAGTAAAATTGCTTTTGATTTGAAAGATAAAGAAGCTAGTATTACAGTTCCTGAGGATATTTTACGAGCAGATGGTTTACAAATAATGAAACATTTCATCCAAATGGATATTTTCAAGTTTGTTAATACTTTAGAAAAAATTAGTTTTGTTGAAACTCATGTCAACAAACAAACTCCTACAAAAAAACCTGAAGCAAAAGAAAAAACTGCTTAAATTAAATTACTTTAGTTGATTTTGCCAGATTCAATGCTGTTTTTTTAGTCATAATTTTTTCTTTTAAAATCGTGTAACGTTGAGGTCTTAACCCTTGTGCCATTATCAAAGCTTCAATAATTTTATCTGGTTCAATTCCAATTTGTTTTGCAGTTGTCGGTGCACCTACATCTTTTAATGTCTTAGTGATTTTTTTCCAATCTTGTCCTTGTAATTTTGCCATCATTATAGATCCAATCCCGCATTTTTCTCCATGAAGCCCAATTCCTGGAGCAATTTTATCAAGCGCATGTGAAAATAGGTGCTCTGCACCAGAACATGGTCTACTACTTCCAGCAATACATGATGCAACTCCTGCACTAATTAATCCCTCAACAATTACTCGAGGGTCTGTTCCTTTACGTGAAAATTCTGAAGAATTTTCCATAACAATTTTTGCACTCATCATAGCTAAATCTGCAGCATATCTTCCATAGTATTCTTTTTTCTTTTTATGACCTAATTGCCAATCTTTTACCGCTATAATATTTGCAATAAGATCTCCACAACCACTAGCCAATAATTTTGATGGAGCTTTTTTAATTACATCTATATCTACAAAAACTCCTAATGGAGCTGATGCTACAATAGAATGAGGTTTGTCACTTTTTACAGAAACAAAAGGACTTGCCATTCCATCATGTGATGCAGCAGTTGGTAAACTAACAAATGGTATGGATAAATTATATGAAATTAGTTTTGCAGTGTCTACTGAACGACCTCCTCCAATTCCTACAATTAAATCTGAATTATCTTTTTTAACAGATTTTTGAATTATATCAATGGATTTTATTTGATTGTCAATTGAGGTATGCCAAATATGTTGAATTTTTTTAATTTTTAATGATTTTTCTATTTTAGATTTTAAAACATTTTGAACATTTGTTCCACTAATCAATGAAACTTTTTTTGGCTTATTTAACGAGTATAGGAATTTTCCAAAGTCTTCGATATTTTTCTCCCCGATCTCTATTAATCTGGGTAATTCCATTGTGTGAGATTGCATGCGATCCTCCTTTTTCCTCATTATTTATCATTTCAAAGGATCAAAAAGTTATTTAAAAGGGTGACATGACATTTACTTTATCTTAAAAGGTGTATTTTGTCTACGAATATTGAAGAAAAAATTTTGCATGGGACTACCACTGTAGGTATCAAGGCAAAAGATGGTGTTGTTTTGTGCGCAGATATGAGAGCCAGTGCTGGATATTTTATTGCAAATAATAACACAATGAAAATTCAACAAATTGACCTTCATGCAGGTTTAACTCTAGCAGGCGGTGTTGCAGATGCCCAAAACATTGTAGATGTTTTACGATATCATTCTAATTTACACAGAGTAGATAAACAAAATTCAATATCTATCCACTCTCTAGCAAGACTATGTTCATTAATTTTTCATCAAAATAGAGGATATCCTTTCATGGCTGATATTTTATTAGGTGGATATGATGCAAGTGGTCCTGCATTGTTTAATGTTGATATGTTTGGCTCTGTTGAAGAGAAATCTTATGTTACAACTGGAAGTGGATCTCCAGTGGCTTATGGTTTATTGGAAGAAGAATATAGAAATGACCTCACAGTTGAAGAGGCAAAAAAAATAGCTTTAAGAGCTGTTAAAGCTGCAATCGTTAGAAACATTGGTACTGGTGATGGAATAAACATCGCAGTAATGGACAAAGATGGATTCCGTCTATTGACCGGTGAACAAAAGAAAGCAGTTATCGAACTTTAGTGATTTAATGCAAAAAAAACAACCTCCAAAAGAATTACCTCCTAGCAGCCAGAATATAATGGCAACCATACTGCAAAGTATGCCAAAGGAAGCTAGTATTACAAAGATAGAATATGAAGGACCAAGAATTGCACTTTATACAAATTCACCTAGATATCTTTTAGAAAATAATGAAACAATTTCAAAACTTGTTAATATTATCAAAAAACGAATTGTTATTCGAACTGATGAATCTATAAGAAAACCAGAGGATGAATGTAGAAAAATTATTGCTGAACATGTACCAGATGAAGCTAACTTACAAGCTACTCTTTTTGATACTTCAACTGGTGAAGTATCAATTGAAGCAAAAAGACCTTGGTTGTTACAAAGAAATGCTAAAGAATTCAATCATGCAGATTTAACAGAAAAAATTGGATGGAGATTAAGAATTAGAAAAGCTACTACAATTCCATCTAGAACTATTCAAACAATTAATTCAACTCTAAAACAGGCTTCTACTGAAAGAAGTAAACAAATGAAACAAGTTGGTGATGACATTTTTAGACCTCGTTTATCACAAAGAACTGAGGTATCTCTTCACACTCTTGGCGGTTTTGGTCAAGTAGGTAGATCCTCAATGTTGTTATCTACACCAGAAAGTAAAATTTTAGTTGATTGTGGAATTAATCCTGGCGCTCGTTCTCCAATGGATTCATACCCACGACTTGATTCATTAGATATTACATTAGATGAACTTGATGCTGTAGTAATTGGACATGCTCATTTAGATCATACAGGATTTTTACCGGCATTATGCAAATATGGTTACAAAGGTCCAATTTACTGTAGTGAACCAACATTACCTATGATGAATTTGATCCAATTAGATGCAATTAAGGTTGCAGCAGCACAAGGTAGAACTCCAATGTACGCTGAAAGAGATGTTAAACAAGTAATGCGACAAACAATTACTTTACCATATGGAACTGTAACTGATATTTCACCTGACATAAAATTAGTTCTTGCTAACGCAGGGCATATTCTTGGTTCTGCATTATGTCATTTCCATATTGGAAATGGTGATCATAATTTTGTGTATTCTGGAGATATTAAATTTGGAAAAAGTATTTTGTTTGAAGCTGCAAGTTGGAATTTTCCTAGAGTGGAGACATTACTAATTGAAAGTACATATGGTCTCAGAGAAGATGTACAACCTACAAGACAACAAGTGGAATCTTCCTTTATCAATGCAGTAAACAATACTTTGGCAGATGGAGGTAAAGTTTTGATTCCAATTCCTGCAGTTGGTCGTGCACAAGAAATTATGATGGTAATTGATCATTATATGAAATCAGGTGAAATGGTTGAGGCCCCAGTTTTTACTGAAGGTATGATTTCTGAAGCATCTGCAATTCATGAATCTTATCCTGAATACCTTGCACGAGAATTAAAGCAGAAAATTTTAGAAACTGATGATAATCCATTTGATTCTGAATATTTTACAAATATTGAACATGCTGACGCAAGAGAAGAACCAATGCGAGAAAACTCTCCATGTATTATTTTAGCTACATCTGGAATGCTAGAAGGCGGACCTGTTTTAGAATATTTTAAAAATATTGCACCTGATCCAAAAAATAAAGTTGTGTTTGTTTCTTATCAGGTAAATGGAACTTTGGGAAGACGTGTTCTTGATGGTTCTAAACAAGTATCTATGTTAGGAAAAGAGGGTAAAGTTGAAGTTGTTTCTGTAAATTGTGGTGTTGAAAAATTAGATGGATTCAGTGGACATAGTGATTACAATCAATTAATGTCATTTGTACAAAGACTAAGACCTAAACTTCGTCGTGTTCTAGTTAATCACGGTGAACGTTCAAAATCAGAAAATCTTGCAATGAATATTAGACGAACATTCAAACTTCCTGCTCATTACCCTCAAGTACAAGAAGCTATAAAATTATTTTAAATCGTATTCTGGTTTCCAGATCTTTATGCTAGATGGAGTAACAATAATTCTTTCTTCACCTAATCTTGCAATATCTGCATCAGCTGTTTTAGCAATCGAATACAGTTCTTCCACTACTTTTCGTAATTGATCCACATCTTTTTGTGCCAACGGTGTGACTCTAAGTATCAAAATTATTCCTTTTTTGATATCTTCTTTAATCGAATGTACATCACTACTATCCCTAATTGTGATTGCTTTGAGATATGTAGGGTTTTCTTGCTTCTGCATTATAATTAAAAATGAGATCTACTCCCTCAAAAACTCTTCCTTAGTTTTAACTAATTTTTTAAATTTTTCACGCCTACATTCTAAATCGAATGTATGATTCCTCTTTTGCTGTTTTTGAAATTATTTCTTCAACTGACTCGTTTTGTTTGATTGAAACAATTGCTGTTTTATCACTTGGTGCATCTGAATATCTCAATGTCACTGATGATGCAAATTCAAGATGTTTTTTTAAATTTACTCCACGTAAAATTGAAACAGGCCCAACAAAATCTTTAGCTTCCAGTAATATGTCATTTGGTAATGCAATTGCTTTTATCATTTCATTTTCATCTTCATTTCTTCCAACAACAAATTTTGTTTCTTCATCTAATCTGAAATGTCTTCCAATTTTTAATAAATCAATATCATTTATTGTTGGATTTTTTGTATGTTCAAACAAATCTTTAGCTTTAACTCCAAATTGTGGTTCTGTTAACAAACATCCACCTCCAGCATTTGGTGGATCTTCAATCCCATATTTTTTTGCCATATCTAATTGATTTCTTCTTGTTCTTCCTTCAATCATTCCAAGATTTTCTCTTTTGATTAAACCTTCTTTTTCAGGAATTGTTTCTGGTAATAATGCAGCAGATAGTGGTCTTACTATCTTTCCAACCAAGTTTGATTCTTTTTCAATTGTACGCAATGCTGGTGCATGTTGACTCATTGGTCTTTGTCCTAATACTTCACCAGAAATAATAAATTCTGCACCAATATCTTCCATGTGTTTTTTTGCAGCATCAAACATCATAGATCTACAATCAACACATGGATTAAATCCTGCACCAATTCCGTGTTTTGGTTTTTTTAACATCTCAATATACTCATCACCTAGATAAACAGTTTTTAGATTTACATCAAGATCATCGGCTCTTTCTCTAATTTCAAAACCACATCCTCTTCCACAATCAAAATCACAAAACGGAGTTTTTATTGCAACTGCAGAAACATCAAAACCTTGTTCTTGCATCATCCTAATTGCAAGTTGACTGTCTAACCCACCAGAAAGTAATGCAACAACTTTCTTTTTCTTCTCTTCAGTCACGATAATAAATTTTCAAATTTCCTTATACAAACTTTGCATCATACATAAATTGAGAAAATATAATATTTTGTTATGAAACAAAGAAGAAAAAATCTTCTAAAATATGCTAAAAAGATAGATTGTGATACATTGGTAACATTTGAGCCTGAAAATCTCTTCTATATGACTGGTTTTTGGGGGGAAGCTATAGGATTATTAGAAAAAAATGGAAGAACTACCATTATTGCTCCAGAACTTGAAGTTGGTAGAGCTAAAGATGAGTCCGAAGATTGTGATGTGATTACTGCCGAACGCGGATCTGGATTAATTTCTACTCTTATAGACAAAATAAAGAAAAATCATGTTTGTACTGATTGTAAGGATTATTCTACGATGATTAGCTTAAAAAAATCGATTTCAAATATTACATCTTCTACAGAACCATTTTACAATGCTCGAATTATAAAAGATGAAAAAGAAATTAGGATCTTAAAAAGAGCATCTAGAATTATTGATGAAATGTTTGAAATTTGTTCTAAAAAAATGAAAGTTGGACAAAAAGAATCCGAATTACAAACAATTTTGATGACATATGCTATGGAGCAGGAAATGTTTGATACTGGTTACAAATCAACTCTTAATCCATTAATTATTGCTGGAGGTCCAAATGGGGCATTACCACATGCGCAGGTAAGTCAACGTAAATTCAAAAAAGGTGATCTTGTTGTTACAGATCTAACATTAAGATACAAAGGTTATGTTTCAGATGCAACTAGAACTTTTGCATTAGGAAAAATTTCTTCACAAGCTAATGAAGCATATGAAATTGTTAAAGAATCACAAAAACTTGGTCTCAAATCTGTAAAACCAAATGTTGATTGTAAAGATGTTGATGATGCATGTAGAAAATACATTGAAGAAAAAAATTATGGTAAATATTTTATTCACTCAACTGGACATGGAATTGGATTAGAAGTACATGAGTTTCCAACTGTTTCTTATCGAAGTAATACTAAATTAAAAGAAAATATGGCTATTACAGTAGAACCTGGAATCTATATTGAAAATAAATTTGGAATTCGAATAGAGGATTCTCTTATTGTAAAGAATAAACCAATTGTAATGCATAAATTTACAAAAGATCTACTAACAATCTAAATCTAATCGTAAAAATCTACCAAGTTTATGATATATTTTGATTCAGGGTTATTTGATTTAATTTCTTTAGAATCGATATTTACATTCCAATCATAATTAATATCATTACCTTTATCCGATTTGAAATTTAATATTACTTGATATTCTTCTAAAGTGATATTTGTTACGACTACATGTATTCTAGTATTTCTATCATCAAATATTTTCATATTGGGATATTCTTCATTTATTTTATTTTCAATTGCATCTTTTACATTTAATCCTGATTCATTAGGACCATTATATTGCATTAAAATATCTACTACAATTTGTTCCTCCTCTGAAAGATCAATTAAAAAATCATCTAGATGTTTTTCTGATAAAACACCGTTTGCACTAATAACTATTAACGCAATTCCTGCAAGATATAGTGGAGCCCTTTTTTTAAGAAAAGCTTTAAGATTATTCTTTTTTGGCTTTTGTTCTTCTTTTTTATCTTTTTTACCCATCTAAATCCCTGTAAAATATCATAAATCTAAAGTTATTATTAACTAAACTGATTTAACCAATTTTTTATCAATATTCTGAATCAATCATCTTTGATTAATGATTTGATACTTGTAATGCTATCTGAATTTAATTTAATTTCTTTATGTTCTGCTAAGACATGTTCTGTTACTTGAGACATTAATTCTTCTACACTTTCTGCTGATGCTGACCAATTACAATCTTTTCCAGCATCTTTACAACTAATTGACTTTGTCATATTTTTGTAATTTTTTCCGCTTATTTAGGAAATTCGTTAATTTTTATGCCTAGATTTAAGAAATTACCTGTTTTTCAAAACTTAATTTTATGTAGACTTTTTTTACTAGAAAAAAATTATTAGTATTATTGAATTTTAACTGTATTTTTACTACATGCAATTTTAAACAAAATAATATTGAAGAAAGTGAATTTCTAAAACATCTTCAGGATGAACACACTAAAGAAATTATAGAAATTTCTAAAAAAGAAAATATGTCAATTAAAGCAGTAGAAATGATAACGATATCTAATTCTAGAGTTTTTATTAATTCTAATTAAAACAGGGAAGTAATGAGAAGCGGTAAAGGTACTAAAATGACTCCTGTTCTTCTCATCACTATGATCGGTTAAAGTGAATTACATTAACTGGAATAATAATAAATTGGTACATTCAATAAATGAACTAGAGAAATTTATAACAATCTTAATTATTTTTTGCAGTTAAAATTAAAACTTGCCAAGGAAAAACGATTTCACCATTCTTTTTTGTATATTGCAATGTTTTCTCTTTTACAGAATTTCTAAATTCTTTACGTTTAGAATATTCCAATGCATTTAGTTTTTCTTTTAGAGGTTTTGCAATGTATTTTATGTAATTCTTCCAATAATCTTCAAATTTTCCTGGATTGTAATTAAAAATAAATTCTTTTACAACAATATTTGAAAATCCAGCTTTCTTAACAATTGATTTTAATGCAGTTTTGTTTCCAAATCGGTCTAAATCTGGTGTACCTGGTGGAACATAATCTGGAATGTATTTTACAGCAGAATCTAAAATACTACTAAAAAATGGTACATTATCATTACTTCCATGAACTGAAATTCCTATTTTACCAGATTTTTTGAGACTATTTTTCATATTTTTTAATGCTTTTTGAGCATTAGGAAAAAAAAATAGTGCATATTGACAAGTAATAATATCGAATTTTTTTGAAAAAGCAAAATTTTCTGCATCAGTATTGATGAAATCTAAATTATTATTATTTTCATTCCATTTTTTTGCAATTTTAATTGCAGTAGTTGACGTGTCAATTCCTACTACATATCCGCACTTGCCAATTTTTTTTTGTATTTGTTTTGTTACTACTCCTGTTCCACATGCAACATCTAATACCAAATTTTTTTTATCAATTTTTACAATATCAATTAATTTTTTTGTACTTTGAAATGGACCTTTATTCACACTTGCCCATCTTTTATGATATCTTGGAGCAACCTCGTTCCAAATTTTCATATTTCTTTGCTTATATTTAGAATGAATTATTTTCATTATAATTTTAATTCAATTTGTTTTTTTATAATTTTTGCAATTTTTTCTTTTTTCATCCAACCTGACACAATACTTCTTTTTGAATCTACAACTATAATTTGATTATTTTGAGAATTTTTTTTGTATCGTTTTGTTCCAATATCATTAGCTATGATTAAATCAGATGATGAATCTTTTAATTTTCTTTTTGCTGATTTAATTAATTGAATATTTGTAACATTTGTTTCAGCTTTAAAACCAACAAGTAGAACATTTTTCTGTATTTTTTTAATATCATCAATAATTTTAGGTGCTTTTTTGAGATTAATTGTGAGGTTTGTATTTGAACTTTTAATTTTCTTTTTACTTGGATTTTTTGGAACATAATCTGATATTGCAGCAGCCATAATGACAATATCGAATTTATTTTTCAATTCTTTTTTTACTGCAGTGTGCATTTCTTTACTTGTTACAACATTGATAATTTTAGCACCTTTTGGTGGTTTTTCATTTCCTGGTCCATAAACAAATGTAACTTTTGCACCTGAAGACACTAATTCTTTTGCTAAACTTACTCCTGTTTTACCTGAGCTTTGGTTTGTTATTGCCCTTATAGGATCAATTTGTTCAATTGTTGGTCCAGCAGTTATCAAGATTTTTTTGCCATGTAATTTTGATGATAAACCAAATTTCGTTAAAACATAATCAAGAACTTCTTCTGGCTCTGATACTTTTGCCTTTCCCTCAATCATGTTTGGTGTAATAAAATCTATTTTATTTTTTAGAAATGAAATATTTTTTTTTACTGCAGCATTTTCATACATTGATGCATGCATTGCTAAAGCCATTAGAATTGGTGTTTTAGATCCAAATCCTACTGTTAGTACTGTTGAAATTGGTGTATCATCAATACCATTTGCAAGTTTTCCTAATGTATTGGCAGTTGCAGGATAAACAATAATTAGATCTGATTTTTTATAATCTGCAATATTGATGTGCTCTAATTTACCTGTTAATTTTGTAATAACATCATTTCCAGTAGCCCATTTCATGTAATCTGGCTGAATCATTTTTGTTGAAGCACCACTCATTACACATGTAACTTTAGCACCATGTCTCATTAGTAATCTTGCTAATTCAATTGATTTGTAAGCTGCAACACTTCCGGAAACACACAAAACAATTTTTCTGCCAGAAAGTTCTGTTCCTTTTGATTCAACTATATCTAATGATGGATGTTCTAATTCTTTTTTAGTCAATGTGTTCCCTCAGTTTAGTATATTCTGACTCATCCATTTGAAATTCGTGTTCAATAGATGGAAATTTTTCTTCTTTAACTTCTACTGCATATGATTTTACGGCATTTCTTATTTCGTCAGATAAACATAGATATCTTTTTGCAAATTTAGGTTTAATTTTTTCAAATAATCCTAACATGTCATGAACAACTAAAACTTGTCCATCACAAAATTTTCCAGAACCAATTCCTATTGTAGGGACAGAAATTTTTTCTGTAATTATTCTTGCAACTTGACTGGAAACCATCTCTAAAACTATGCTAAATACGCCTGATTCTGTAATTATTTTTGCATCTTCAATTAATTCAATTGCACTCTCTTTTGTTTTTCCTTGAACTGTATATTTTTGAGCAGTTTGTGGTAATAGTCCTAAATGACCCATGACAGGAATCTTTGCCTCTGTAATCGATTTAATAATTTCTGCAACTTCTTTTCCACCCTCTAATTTTACAGCATCTGCACCAGCTTCAATTAATTTTAATGAATTTCTAATTGCATCATTCTCAGTTTTGTATGAATTAATTGGTAAATCTGAAACAATCAATGAATTTTTTCTTCCATTTTTTGCAGCAGTTGTAAATCTAATCATATCCTCCATAGTAACTGAAGAAGTATCTTCATATCCCAACATAACCATTCCTGCACTATCACCAACTAAAATTACATCAACTTGATCACATAATGCAACCATTGTTGAATCATACCCAGTTAAAACAGTAATTTTTTCTTTACCTTTCATTTCTAAAATGTTTTGAATATTTTTATACATTTTTTGCTTGTCTCTCTAAATTTTTTTTAATTTCTAAAATTGATACTTGAAGATTTTTTTTGTTATTATATTTAGAATTCCCCCGTATACTCTTTTTTGATTCTTTTACAAGTAATTTCATTGCACGTATTACGTTATCTACTATTGTAATGTCTGCTGTTTGGGCAGTTCTTGAAAGTGGATTTAAATCAAATGTAATGATCTTCTTTTTTGCTTTTTTTAATGCAATTGTTCTATCGCCATCTTCTAATGGAACTAATACAACATCTGCTGAAAATATTCCATTTTTATCTACAATTCTTCGTGCACTATCAATCCCTGATAATTTAATAGATGATTTTTTATTTAATCCAAAAATTTCTTTTGCACCTGATTTTTTTAAAATCTCAGTAATTGCTTTTTTACGTTTTTCAGTTGAATAAAACAAATTTACTTCAATTTTTGAATCTGTATTTTTTGCTAATTGAATAATTTCTTTTGGACACAATGCAGCAAAATTTCCATTAACTGAAATGACTGAATTTTCTGCATTTTTGAGCATAATTGCTGCAGCCTTTATTGCTTCTTTAGCTGATTTTGAAGTTTTTTCACCTATGAGATAATCAAATGCCTCGCCTCGTCCGTGAGCTAAAAGTCCCTCTTTGGCAACCAAATTGTTGTCAAATCCATTTACTAATTTTTCACGAATTAAAAGAGAATTTAATCTTGGATGTGATTTGGGAATTGTAGTCATATTTTTTAATTATTAAGAATTCTAGCACCTACATCATCTAATTTTGATTTTATAATTATTCCATCCGAAAATTTTTTTAAGATTTTTAAAACATTTTCTTCGTTTTCTTTTGGAATCATTGAAAAAATTGTTTCGCCAAATAATGCTATACCACATTTAATATTATTATTTGATAATTCATTGACTACTTTTTGCATTCTAGGTGTCATCACATTTACATATTTTGCAAATTCTAAAGACATTTCTTGAAAATGTTCATAATTCTTTGATTCCAATAATTCATTGACCATTTTTCCACCAAGACCATTAATTTCTGATAATCTTTCTTTGATAAATTTACTTGTTGAAATTGGAGAAAAACATATCATGATTATAGAAATTTTATTTAAATTAATTTTTTGAACATGTCCAATTCCTGGTGCACCTGGTTTGTCTCTAATTTCAAATCCACCATGATATGATGCTAAAACGTCTCCTAATCCTGTTTTACATTCTATTTCAACATCATGTGCTATTTGTGCAACTTCAATTCTAGATAATTTAGATTTTAATGCATCATTTAATGCAATTGCAAGTGATAATGCAACTGCTGCACTGCATCCAAATCCATATCCAACAGGAACTTCAATTTCGTGTATAATATTTACAAATTTCCCTTCTGCCGAAAATTTGCTTAGAATTAATTCTGACACTTTCATATCTCCTGATTCAAAACCATTGACTTTGATTGTAAAATTTGAAATGTCATGTTTTGTTTTCTCTCTAACTGTAACTGTAGTTTTTACACCTTTTTCTATGGAAAATCCTGCACCCAGTGAGCCTAATTGTTTTGAATCTTTTTTGCTTAATTCAGCCTTAAAGAAACCTGTGATGTGGGCTGGACAAAATGCTGTTGCCATAATGATCAAATTTGAGATATTTGGAAAATATTAATACTTGGCTTAAATAATTTAAATTAATATAAATTGACTACGTTCACTCGACGCCTACAAAAAATTGGTAGCAGTATTCTTGTTTCTCTTCCAAAAGAATGGATTGATGCAAATGAACTAAGTAAAAGTAATCAAGTTGAAATCGAAACAAATCAAAATAATCTCTCAATTAGAACACAACTAAGTAAGAGGCCTTCAAAAGAAGTTGAAATTTCATATCCTTTATCAGAAGGTGAGGGTATTGTGCCAACAATTACAGGTGCGTATCTTTTAGGATTTGACATAATACGTATTGTGGGAAAATCCTCAATCTCAATTAATGATAGAGAAAATGTTCGTGGTTCAATGAGAAAATTAGTTGGACTAGAAATTATTGACGAAGATGCAACAAATATCTCCGTTCAATTCTTACTAGATGAAACATCAATCAATCCACAAAATATCTTAAAACGAATGAGTTCAATTGCACTTGGAATGTTTAATGATGTTGTATTAGCATTAAAAAATGGGGATAAAACAAATCTTGAAACAATTGCAAATCGTGATGCTGAAATTAATAGACAATATTTTCTTCTTGTAAGATTAATTCGAAGTACTATAATGGATACTAGACTAGCTGGAATTTTTAATTTAGAAAATATTGATATTCTTGATTACAGAATTGCTGCAAACACGCTTGAAATAGCAGGTGATACAGTTGTAGAATTATCTAAATCACTGATTAAATCAAATTTATCTAAAAACGAATTAAAAAAATTATATGATTTTGCAAAAGACATAGACGAAATACAAATTAAATCAATTGATTCATTTATTTCTAATAATAGAATGCTTGCAATTAATGCAATTAGATTACAAAAAACTAACTCTGCAAAAATTACAAAAATACGTTCCTCTTTAGAAAGTGAGAAGCAAATATCTTTGCCATTGTTTGATTTGATCTATATGTTTGAAAAGATTTTACAATCCTGGTCTGATATTACTGATTTGGTTAAACCAAGTTATCAATAAAATATTATTATTTTTAATGAATACTTGTGAAGAATAATTACAATAATTTTTTCTTTGCAGCGTAAACCATTACTGCACAAATTGTTTTGGAATCAATAATTTTTCCAGATTTTATCATTCCAATTAATTTTTTAATATCCATTTTTACAACAGTAATGAATTCATCATTATCTAATTTTAAATCAAATTTCTTTTTTGTACCTGATGCTACAAAAATATGAATTTCTTCTTTGTTATAGCCTACTGATGGAAAATATGAAATTAATTTAGTCATTTTTTTGGCTTCATATCCCGTTTCCTCAATTAATTCCCTATAGGCACAATCAATTGGTTTCTCTTTTTTTTCTAAAGTACCGGCTGGAATTTCTAGAATATAACCATGTGGATATCGATGTTGTTTAACTAGCAAAACTTTACCTTTTTCATCAAAAGCAAGCATTGCAGCAGCACCTGGATGTTCAATAACTTCTCTACGAACTTTTCTATGCTCTACTTTCATATAATATGCATTTAATTCAAATAATTTTCCTTTGTACAGTTTTTCTTTTTTCACATTGTTTTTGAATACTGTTATTATTTAATTTGTTTGGTACGTCAAATGTAGTTTAGATGATTTTTTAAAATCTATAATTGTCTTTTTTATCCAGTTATCGTAAAATGAAATCTTTTTAGGAATAAATAGATCTGCAGATTTAATATTTTTAAGATTTCTGACTTTTTGTGTTAGTTCATCTATTTTGTAAATATTATTACTATACAAAAATAAGACAATTTGATTTTTTGCAATAAAAGGAATTTGTAAATATGCATTAGAAAATTCTTTATTCATTCTTTCTAATGTTTCTTTTAAATCCCCTTCAATCCATGTGATGATTGCATATGGGATAAATTTTTTTATTTTTTTAGGATCATATACTGTGGTAAATTGAATTCCTTCATTTTTTTGTAATTTGTCAATACATCTTGTAATTGTTTTTGTTGACATTCTTGTATTTTTTGCAAGAGTTTCAATTTTTTCTCTAGGATCTTTTATTAATTCATCTAAAATTTGTAAATCTGTTTTTGTTAGATTTGTTTTAAATCCTGGATTTTCTGCTTCAAAGATTGATAATACTTTAAAATCCTTCATTAGTTTTTTCGCAAGTTCGATTTTTTGTTCTAAATTTTCTTTTACAATTATACTACAAACTGTAATTCCACCAACACAAGGTGCCACAAAATGAGGTTCTCCTACTAAGCTAACTTGTTCTAATACTTCTTTCATATTTTCTCCTGATATTACAAAATACAACACACCGTATCCTAAGACTGGTGGTTCAACTTTCACTACAAATTTTTCAATAATCTCTAGTTTCTGCATTTTACGTATCCTTGAGTTAACAGCTCCTCCAGACATTCCTAATTCTATTCCTATTTGCCTGTCAGATTCTCTACAATTGTTTAATAATCTACTTAGAATCTGTATATCAAAATTGTCCATTTTATCACTTATTGTGACTCCATAAAATATAGAAATAACTAATATGATATAAAATTGTCTGTAATTTAGCACTAGGAAAGATATATGTTAAATATCAGACTTTTTGAATTATTTCATGGATTACCGAATGAAATTAGCAAAAAGAATGCTTTTCAACAAAAGAGGTAGTTTGATCGGTGCAGTTTTAGCTGTAACAATCGGAATTTTAGTTATTCACGTAAATTTTGTAATTTTTCAGGGACTTTTTGATGCAATTGTTAGAGATATCAGTGAATATCGTAATGGCGATATTCTTGTAACCAATGAAGATGACTACATCGATAAATCTGATTCGTCTATTGTAAGTTGGTTTGAAAGAATTTCTTATGTTGTAGCGGCGACTCCCCGGCTTTCAGCAACAGCAGAAATGGAAATAACAAAGAATGGAAATTTAATTGAAAAAACTAGAATACCTGTAGTGGGTGTTGATCCATTCAATGACATTAGAGCATCAACTGTTCATGAAACTGTCACAGAAGGAACTTATGTTTTCTCAAGAAATTCTATTGTTTTAGGAAATACTGTTTCAAATGATCTTGGAGGAGCTGTAGTTGGTGATAATGTCAAAGTTACAATTATTGATAGATGGGGTGAAGAACAAACAAAAAGATTTACTGTATCTGGAATTGCAAAATCACCAGGTGGTCAAGGATTTGATTATAGTGCAGTTATACATATTGACACATTACGTGATATGACAAATAGAGAAGGTCAGACAGGATCAATTATGGTAAAATTAAATGATCCAACTAAAGCATTTGAAGTCAAAGAATTCTTCCTACTATCATTTCCAAATGATGATTTTCTAGCAGAAACTATTGAGGAATCTGCTGAACAACAACTTGCTGGTTTTAGATCTGGTATTGCAATGATTAACATGATTGGTTACTTTGGAATGATGTCCTCAGCATTTGCAATTGTCACAATTCAAATGATGTTAGTAAATGGAAAAACTAAGGAAATTGGTGTAATGAGAGCAATTGGTGCAAAAAGAAAAGATATTTTGATAATTTTTATTTTTCAAGGTATGTTAATTGGGGCAATTGGTGCTGGAGTTGGAACTGCTACTGGATTAGGATACACAATTTACGCAAAAGAAACAAAAATGTCTTTCAATAACAGTTTGCCACTTGAAGTTAGTTACAATTGGGAAAAAATTATTCAAACAGCTCTGGCATCATTCATCTTAGCCATCATTGCTTCACTATACCCATCGTATAGAGCAACAAAATTACTACCTGTGGAGGCGATGAGAACTGGCTAAAGTACTTGAAGTTAATCATTTAACCAAAATTTATGGTGACGGAGACAATGAAGTTAAAGCTCTAGATGATGTATCTTTTTCAATTGAAAGAGGTGATGTTGTTTTAATTGTTGGAAGTTCAGGATCTGGAAAATCTACATTATTGAATATGATTGGGCTTTTAGATAGCCCAACAAATGGTGAAATTTTCATTGATGAAACAAATACTACTAGTCTTAATGATGATCAAATTTCTTCTTTCAGAAATAAGAAATTAGGTTTTATTTTTCAATTTTCTAACCTTTTATCTGATCTTTCAGTTTTAGAAAATATATTATTGCCAATACAAATTGCTGGAACTAATTCAAGTTCTGAAAAAGAAGCTCGAGATTTACTTAAAGCAGTTGGTTTAGAGGATCAAGTCCAAAAACGAGCCAATAAAATCTCAGGTGGACAAGCTCAAAGAGTAGCTATAGCAAGAGGCTTAATCAACAAACCTTCAATTGTTTTAGCTGATGAACCAACAGGCAATCTTGATTCAGTAACATCACAACTAATTGTTGATTTGATGAAATCAATGGCAAAAAAACTTAATCAAACTTTTGTAATTGTTACTCACGATAGGCATCATTTTGGTGATGTTGATAAAGTTATTACAATTAAAGATGGTAAAGCATTTGAAGATGAAGAACATTCAACAATGGAGATTACTGTATAATGAATTCTAAATTGCTATTAACTTTATTTTTAATTGGACTTTCCCCATTGTTTATTTCATCTTCATTTGCTGATTGGAAAGATGGACCAATACAATCTGGAAACTTTGGTGATTCAGCATTTGAAAGAGATTTTGGCGATGTAAAATTATTAGATGCATATTTTGGTACACTGAATAGCAAAATAGAAGTTGGTAGTGGGGATAACAATGTTCCATTTACAATTGAATTTGCTAATGTAGGAACTCAGGATATTACTGGAATTGAAGGAAAACTCTCATTACCATTTGGATTTTCAGGTTCAGATGGACCTGGTTCAACAATTGATGCTAACACCAACACTAATTCTTTAGCTGGAACAAATTTCCATTTGACTTTTTATGTAAATATTGATGAAAATATTGACATTCAACAATATTCTGGAACTGTTAAAGTTGATTATTCCAGATTAAGAGAGTCGGGTGTTAGATCATCATTTTCTACTTTTGACTTTAAAGTAACTGGAGATAGTACAATTAACGTTAGAGCATCTGAAACATTTCTTACTTCATTGAAATCAAATAATATTCTAATAGATATTGTTAATGATGGAACTGCACCAATGTCTGCAGTTGATGTTACTATAGATAATGCACAAACATCACTTTCATCTAATACCGCATCTATTACAAATATTGAGAATGTTTTGATTCTTGAGTCTAGTTGGGATTTGGGAAATATTGGTGCAAAATCATATGATTCCTTTACTGCTGATGTTTATGTCCCTGAATCATTGAAAGGTGATACTCTTCGAATTCCATTATCTATTACATATTATAATACACATGGTGATAAAGAAACTATTTCAAAAATTCTTGATTTCTACATTCGAGGTTTGATTGATCTTACTGTTTTCAATGTAAAAGTCATTGAATTATCTGGAACACAAATGGTAATTGGTGAAATAATCAATGAAGGAAACGAAGATGCATTATTTGGTTTTGTAACTCTTAATGCCAACGATAATTCTAACATTAAATCTAATACTCAATTTATTGATGAAATCGAAACAGATGCACCAGTTCCATTTAATATTCCAATAGAATTTGAGGGTGAACCAGAATATGGTGAGCATGATGTTACAATTACTGTAAGATACAAAGATAGTGTAAGGGATGAAATTTTCCTTCCCTATGAAACTACAATTTTAGTTAATGAAATTTCTCCTGTTGAAGAAGATAGTTTTAATTCTGGATATGTGGCAATTCCTATAATAATTGTAATTGGAATTGTGGTCTTTATGATTCGTAGGCGTAAAAATAAGAACAATCAAAAATAATAACTAATTTTAAATCAGGAAAAATAGTATGGTGATGAAATGAAACTGAGATTAACAATTATTATTTTAATTATAACATTATCTGTAGGAAGTTTAATAATTGCAACAGGTTTTATTTCAAATTCTAATTATGCAGAATTTTCCAAAATGTCTGATCAATATGATAATTTATTAAAATATAAAAATGAATTAGAAAAAATTAATCAATACAATCAAAAAATTTTAAACGAATTAGAAAATAAAATTAAAAATTCTGATGATGTCAATATCAATCAAATAAATAATGAAATTGAAGTTTTAAAGCAAGTCATAAATGAAAATAAATTAGAATTAGAGCAGATAATTACTAAATTATCTGAAATAGAAACAGATCCTTGAACTTAATTTTTCTAAATTCATATAGTAATTAATTATTTGATAATTATTGCAAAATCATAGAAAACTAACTTTTATTGGAGTAATTTTTTTGATATTAACTTTTGCGATTAATTACTATCACGAACAAAACCATCCTGATATGGAATTTAATTATGCATATATTCCTGGAATTATAATGTTAATTTCATTTGGTGCTAGTTTTATTTTATTTACAAAAAATAATTTGTAAAATTAAATTAATGAGAATTAATTACTATGGAATCAAAACTAGGCACATTTTTTTTTGATCTAGGATTATAAGCAATTATTGTATATTCATCTTATGCCTGGTGATGAAATTGAAGTTCCTAAAGAGTTACGTGAATTCATGCTTGAAGAAGCAGAAGAAACAATCCTTGGACAAAAAAATGGAGCTCTAAAACAATATCGTTATGGAAATTTGCATATCAGAGAATATGATGATAAATTTTTAGTTCATACAGATAAAATTGATCCTAGAGTAAACCCCATTGGTCATTTAGTTTATGATGCTCCTGAAGTATTAATTGGAATTGCTTGTGGAATATTCAGTGGAATAAACACTGCAAAAAATCTATCATCTAAAAACTCTAAAAAATTATCCATAGCTAATGTATTAGCATCTTCATTAATGTCTGGATATCTGGCATATGAGACAACTAAGAAAATAAAAAAACATTTGGAGTGATTTTATGTATGCCATTAGAACCGTAAAAATTTTGATTAAACTTTTGCCATCTATTTTGGCATTGCGTAAAGACAGAAAGAAATGGATCAATCAAAATAAAAATGAAATTGATCCAACTCAATTTAAAAAAAATGCAACTAAAGTTCTTGAAACTTTTATTTCATTGGGGCCAGTTTACATAAAATTAGGACAATGGTTATCATCTAGAGCAGATATTTTACCACAACCATATTTACAAGAATTATCAAAATTACAAGATAGTGTACCTGCTGCTCCTTTTGAACAAGTAAAACCAATAATTGAAAAAGATATTGGATTGATAAATGAAAAATTTGATAATATTGATCCAACTTCTATTTCAGGAGCATCATTAGGACAAGTGTATAGAGGGTCAATTTCTGGTCAACAAATAGTAATTAAAGTAAAAAGACCCGGAATTGAAAAAGTAGTTGAAAAAGATCTTAAAATTCTAAAAAAAATACTGCCATTGGCATTAAGATTTGTTGATTCAAATTTAAGATACTCAGCCAAAACAATGCTCTCACAATTCATTGAAACAATTCATGAAGAATTAGATTATACTAATGAATCCAAAAATCTTAAAGAAATTAAAAATGATATGGCAAACAATTCTAAGGTAATTGTACCCTCAGTTTTTGATGACTTTTCTTCAAAAAATGTACTTACCATGGAATATTTGCCTGGAATTAAAGTCACAAATGTAGAAGCCCTAGATAAAAAAAACATCGATAGACAACAATTAGTCATTGACGTTCATCAGATTTTTTTCACAATGCTTTTGAAACATTCAATTTTTCATGCAGATCCGCATCCAGGAAATATTTCAGTTACTGATGAAGGAAAATTAATTCTATATGACTATGGAATGGTTGGAAGAATAAATAACAAAACACGAATTAATTTAATCCGATTGTATCTTGCACTAGTGGAAAAGAATCCCTCAAGAGTAGTTTCTGCAATGGATGATCTCAAAATGTTAACTCCTGATTACAATAGATCGGTAATTGAAAAAGGAATTGAATTATCAATTCGTTCTATGCATGGTGATAAACCTGATGAAATGGAAGTGGAAAGTTTGATGGAATTAGCAAATAAAACTATGAGTAAATTTCCATTTATCTTACCAAAAAATTTGGCATTATATTTGAGAATGGCTTCAATTATTGAAGGAATTTACAAAACACATGACGTTGATTTTAAATTTTTAAAAGTTTTAAAAAATATTTTAGAACAAGAAAATTTAATCACAGGTGCATATCTTGAAGAATTAAAAATTTCTTTTGATAGTTTTCTAAAATCAATCAATTCAACTTTGAGAGTTGGTTCAGATATGGAGAAACTAATGAATGAAGTTGAAGTATATATGAAAAAACGTAAACCAGTTGTGTTGATTAGTGGAAGTATTTTTTCTTCTGCTATTTTCATTGGTTCTGTGTTATTATTTCAATCAAATGAATATTTTGGAACAATTGGAATGATTAGTTCTGGTATTATTATGGGAATATCTGCATTACTACGAAAATATTAGATTATTCAATTGTAATATTTTTTGATTTTTTAGTTACTGGAATTACCAACACTAAAACACCATCTTCATATTTTGCTGATTCAATTTTTTCTTCACCTTCTTTAATTTCAATTGGCAATCTAATTTTTTTATTAATCATGTTTGGTCGCTGATTTGAAATTAATGTTTTTGAATCTTTTTCATCCATAACTTTTTTAGCCTTTATAGAAAGAATATCGCCGCATAAAGTTAGTTTGATATCTTTTTTTGAAAATCCTGGAATATCGATTACCACTTTAAGATTTTCATCAGTTAGATGCATATCTATTGGCGGTAAAACAAATTCATAAAATTCTCTAGATTTGTTTCCAATTTCTTTCATCATTTCTTTCATTAATCCCATTTTGTCATAAGTGGTAAATTTTTAGATATAAACCTTGACTGATTATTTATCAAAACTAATTTTTAGGAAAATAATGAGAGTGCGAAAACACCCCCTACAATCATTACAGAGATTAATAGGCTAATTACCAGAATTTTTGGTTTTATGGATGGTTTAGTGAATTCTCGGATATAGCCACACTTTGAACAAACCATGTGATTTTCTTTATTTTTGAAAGTATGAGTACAAGACATAGTTTGATTTTTGATTCATTTGTTTTAAATCTTGAATTTATGCCTGATTATTTTGATAAATTATTGATTTGATATCATCACACATATCATTGTCTTGATAGATTTTTAATCAATTAATTCCTCTGTTTGGATAGCTTATGATAATTGTCATTGAAGGTGGAGATCAGGCAGGAAAATTGACTCAGTCAGTTTTATTACAAAAATTTCTTAGAAAACAAAAAATCAAAACAAAATTATTTCATTTTCCTGATTATGAAACTCCAATAGGTAAAGAAATTAGAAAGTATCTAGATGGAAAACGTAAATTTCCCCCACAAGTAATTCATTGTCTTTTAGCAGCTAATAGATGGGAAAAATTTGATGAAATAATAAAATCAAAAGAAAAAAATTCTGTTTTGATAATGAATAGATATTACCAATCTAACTTAGTTTATGGGCTAGCAAATGGTTTAAAACAAAAATGGCTTGAAAGTCTCGATGATGGTTTACCAAAAGCTGATCTTGTAATATTACTTGATGTTACACAGAAAGAATCTTTTTCACGTTCACCTCGAAATGAAAAAGGAAAAATTATGAAGAGAGATGAATTTGAAAAAAATGAACAATTTTCAAGAAAAATATCTAAACTTTATCGTACTACTGCAAAGAAAAAACATTGGAAAATCATTGATGCATCAAAAACTAAATTAGAAATTCATGAAGAAATTGTCAAAGCATTTTCAAAGAAACTGGGAATATGAAAAAAAATTACTTAGACATTATTGATCCAATTCATGATTTTATTCGTGTATATGATTATGAGCTTCCGATAATTGATAGTCCTCTTTTTCAAAGATTAAGACGTATCAAACAACTTTCTGGAGCACATTTGACTTACCCTTCTGCCCAGCATAGTCGATTTGAACATTCACTTGGTGTTATGCATATTGCTACTGAAGCAGGATTTGCATTAAATGAGAAGGAATTTCTAAATTCTGACGATGTTCAGATTTTACGCCTAGCAAGTCTTTTACATGACATAGGACATGGACCTTTCTCTCATTTATTTGAAGAAATAATTCAAGAAAAAAAAATTTCTCATGAGGATTTTGGTAAAAAAATAATTTTAAAATCTGAAATTGGTGATATTTTATCTAAAACTGGATTTGATAAAAAACTAATTGCACAAATCGCTTTTGGAGAATCAAAATTTCAATATCTCAATGAAATTGTCTCTGGGGCGTTAAGTGCAGACATGATGGATTATTTACTTAGAGATGGTTATTTCACTGGAGCTGAACATGCAAAGGTTGATCACAAAAGAATTACACAGTCACTTAGTGTACATAAGAAAAAAATTGCATTAGAACGTTCAGCATTGTATTCTTTTGAATCTATGATGCATTCTAGATATCAGATGTTCAAAGCAGTATATTTTCATAAAACAGTTCGTGCTGCAGAAGTCATGTTAATCCAAGCATTAAGATTATCTGATGATGAATTTGGTTTTACATCTTTTAATCTAAATGAATATGTAGAATTAACAGATGAATTTGTTTTATCATCTATCATTTCATCTAAATCTTCAAAACTCAAAAAAGCCAAAAAATTAGCTGAGGATTATCAAAATAGGAAATTACTCAAATGTGTATTTGAGAGAATTCTTACAAGCCAAAAAAATCTGAAAAAAACTAGGACAGATGAATTACGCCTTGAAATTTCAAAGAAATCTCATATTGATGAAAATGAAATCTATGTTGACAGTTCTGTCACTCCCTCTATCCCACTTGCACCATCAAAAAATGAATCCAAGTCAATAACATTAATTTCTACAGAAAATGGAAAAGCATCTGCAAAAGAACTCCCAATTTCAGAAATACCAGTGGTTTCAGCCATTTCAGGCTTTATGAACATACTTAGAATCTACACTCATGATAAATACAGGAAAAAAGTTGAAATTGCAGCAAAATCGATACTAGGTGATTTAGAATGAAGAAAAAAATTGTGATAAAACTATCTGGAAGAGTTTTTGGTATGGACAATGCCAAAATTATCCAAAAATACGCTGATTTTCTAATAAAAATTAGCAAATTTTGCCAACCAGTCGTAATTGCTGGTGGTGGAGTAATTGCACGACACTATATTTCACATGCCAGAAATTTTGATGCTGATGAATCAACATTAGATGAACTAGGAATTGAAATTTCAAGACTTAATGCAAAATTGTTAATTTATGCACTAAAAAATAAAGCATATTCACACCCTCCAACCACTTTACAAGAAGTTAAACACGCAGTTAATGATGGATTAATTGTAGTAGCTGGAGGTTTACATCCAGGTCAAAGTACTAATGGTACAGCTGCATTAATTGCTGAAAAAATTAAAGCAGAACAATTTCTTAATGCAACTGATGTTGATGGCGTTTATGATATGGATCCAAATAAATTCAAAAAAGCAAAAAAATTCAAAAGCATTGAACTGAAAAATCTGAAAAATATTTTGGTTCATGAGGATTCTGTAGCTGGAGGATATGATTTGATGGATATAGTTGCTCTAAAAATAATAGAACGTTCTAAAATTAAAACTAGGATTTTAAAAGCAGAACCAAAAATTATTGAAAAAGCCATTAAAGGTGGAAAAGTAGGAACTGAAATTATCTTACCTTCTAAAAAATAATTAAACTTGGTTTTGTATTGTAGGTCTAGTTTGAGACCAAATTTGAATTTCATTTTTTGAATATTCGGGGATTCCTGAATCCATGAGTTTTTTGAATATGGAAATAGCTTCTTCTTTTTCCACTGCCTTTGACTGAGCCTTAGTAAAGCCATCATTATCTACAATTACCGCAACATGTCCATCTTCTGATTCAATAACAGCTGTAAACTCTTCTTCTCCTACAGGAAAGAATTTTCCATCAATTTTTTTGGTTGTTAAAGTTAACATTGAAAATCCAGCAACATCAAACATTTTCATTTGTGATTTGCTTGCTCGTTGTTTTCCTTTTTGAACAGCTTGAAAATATTGCATAATTTTCCCCTTCTGGAATGGTATAATAACTATCTAATATTTGGTATATTTGAGGTAAATTAGTATGAATCCTAAAGTTTTCGTTTTTGCAGCAGTTTTAACTATTGTTGGAATTTTAGGCGCAATTGTATTGGTTGGACCTGATATGCAGGCTCCAAGTCAGGGAAATAATAATTCTGTTGAAAACGCTCCAACTATTGAATTACTACAAGTTGAGTTAGCTGATCTTTCTGTAACCAAAATAAATGAACGTTCAGCTACAATTGAAATAGCATTTGAAATTTTTAATCCAAATCCTAGAGCTGTAATTGTACAAACTATGGATTATAATCTATTTGAAACTGGTTTCTCTAGTTACGAGCAACTTGCTGGTGGAACTATTGGTAGTAGACCTGAAGGAATGGTAGAATTTGGTTCAAATTACTACACACTATTAGGTGATAATTCAATTGTTCTAAAAAAGAAAATGGTGATAAAAAATACTGCTTCTTCAAGTGAATTATGGGATTCATTGCAATCTGAATATGAGAATGGTGAATCCGGTAGCGCAAAATGGTGGGTTTATGGAACTGTTTACTTTAATCTAAGCTCAATGACAAGTGGACAAGAAAATACAGTTCCATTTGAATTCTTTAGATAGTATCATAAAATCTTATAATTATGATAATATGTTTTTAGAAAAAAATTATTGATATATGTTATAAAAGGACGTATGGTTATTTTTTATCAAATGGCAGAAGCAGGAATGGCAGCTTATGGCGCCGCAGCAGGTGTAGCAATCGCACTAGCAGTAGTGTGTTTCGCTCTTCGTGGTAAAGGACACCCTGAACCACTAGATTAATCCAACAAAGGAATTTTCCTTTGCAATATTTTTAATTTCTTTAACTAATCTTTGCCGCCGAATTTTCCTAAACCTAACATTTCTCCAATGTCGACATGTTTACTATTCTTCTTTTTCATAAAACATCTTTCAAAATATTGACATTCAGAACATTCTGTTGACGGTTCTAAAATTGGTGCTTTTTGTTCTTTGAGAAGATTATTTAGTACTCTTACTCTTCTAATGACTTCTTCAAACATTTTCTTACTTCGTGTGACAGAAAATGTTGTTTCCTTTCTATCTCCACTAACATATACAATAATTCCATCATGTTTATCATATATCCATAGACATGCATTAAGATATAGGACATCATTTGCAAGTGGATTTTCTATTTCTTTTTCTGCTGATCTAAAAATTAGTACAATATCATCAACGAGCATGTCTGTTTCTCCTTTTAGTTTGATATCTCCAATTTCGAATTCTTTAGGTTCACTTCCATACTTTTGTTTTCTTAATAATCCTGATAGAAGTTCATTGAATCCCCTTCTTTCTATTTCTAGAGGGTCAATTCGGTCAAAATATGAGCGTCTTAAACACTGAACAACTTCTTGTAAATGAATAGTTTGAAGATTTTCTGAATCTATGTCTAATTGTAATTCCCTTCCAATTGAATCCAAGGAATTTTGAATAATTGCTCTAAAATCTCGATCTCCCATCATGATAAATTACCTCGTTTTTTGCCCTCTTATACTTTAGCTCATTATTTGAGTTAAAAATTTAGAGATTTTACTTGCAAATGCTAACGTTACAAAATGGATTCCAAAACCTAAAACTGCTCCAATTACTAAATTTCCTGTACCAAAGTAAATCCCTAAGAAAATCCCTAATGGCGGTAATGAGAAAATCATACCCATGAAGGTACTAACCCAAATTGTATTAATCATGGTCTCTGTTGAAATATCGTTTTTCTTTTTAGGGAATCTAATCATTTTACAAATTATTCTTCTTGCACGATTAATTTCGACATTGTTACTTCAGTAGGAATTTTTTGTTCTACTGCATATGCAATTGCTGCCAAGTTTCTAACTTCAAATGAGGTCAATTTTGTAATTCCCACAATTGTTGCAAAACTAAACATTTTTGAAAATGATCTAGTTGATGCGTTGTAAAGTGCCATTTCAAATGCTCTTTCAAATTCAGCTACTGCATCTAATTCATTTTCATTTTGAGAAATCAAATTCTTATATTTTGTATTTGTTAATTCACCAAATGCATCTCTAATTGATGCAGCAGAAATCATTCTTCCCAACAATTCTTTTGTAATTGTTGCTGTTTGTGCAACAATCAAATCTTGAATTTGTGCTTCCTCCAAACCCCATAATTTTCCTCTAATTACACTTAGAAGATTATAGAAGTCAACATCCATTCCAACTAATTTTATCACGTCTCTGTCTCTGGTATTTTTTAAAGCACGACCTAACTGAAGATATAAAATTTTATCAAAATAAGTGTCAAAAATCTGAAGATTTTTCTGTTCATTGTACAATGCTGCTGCTTTTGAAATTTCTTCACCAAATTGTACAGAGTTCAAACTGGCAACTGTTTCTTCAAGATCTTTGGAAACTAGTGCTTTGATTATGATGTCTCTTTGTTTGATAAGTTCTTCAGCATGTAAGTTGATGTGAGTTTCAATTTCTTCTTGTGATTTATCTAATACCTTTCCTTTCAAAATTAACTTCAAATTTGATACAATGAATTTCATGTAATATGCATCTAAAATTGGTGAATCTCCGGCTGTTTTAGCAATTGAATAATGTACATCTGCTAAATGTCCTCGTAGGCCTGATTCTATTCCTTGTGATGTGTATGGTTTTTGAACATCTGAAACTGCATCACCATAAATTGTATTTTTAATTCTGGTCATTAATTCTTCAAGATCTCTTGATTCAGCTAATGTCTGAAAATCGGATCTATTGAGTAATTTTCCTCTTTGACTGTATGATTTAACAGATGCATAGACGTTTTTGCCCATAATGAAGCGTCATGAATTACGGATTTTAATGTTTGGCGATCTCAATTGGGATGAATTTTTACCCAATTTTATCTAAAAATGCGGTTGCTTCCTTTTTTTCAGGATTTGTAAATTTCAAAAATGCTGTAAGAATTTCTTTTTGAATAACTAGACTTTCATCTGATAATTCCTTTAATTTTGTAAGATCAAATGGTAATAATTCCTCAATTTTATCTTCACAAAATGCTTTTACATATTTCTGAAAAATTGAATAGGTGAAATTTGGACTATTAGTCATGAATTTCATCAAAATTTTCTCAAACTCTTTATCTTTTGAATCTGATATTGAAAAAAATTCTTTTAACTGTAATGGCATATTTTCAATTCCATTAATTGCTAATCCAACTAGAATTCCTTTTTTTGTTAAATGATAATATGGAATTCCTTTTTCTTGTAATGCTTTAGGTCCTCTTTTTAGTGGTAATCTGCCATCTTCTTCTGCGATCTCCATAGGGAGTAAAATTTCATCTAGATCTCTGAAAATTCCAGAATAGATATTTTTCCAAGCAATTTCTTGCTTTTTTGCAATTTTTTGTGAAATACCAGTTCTTGTTCTTTCAGCGGGATTTCCACCACTTCCAAGAATTGTGATGATTGCTCTTTGTCTTTTTGCTTCTCCTGTTAGATCGTTATCTTTAGTCTTGAATGTATCAAAAATTGCTAATTTCCCTTTTGACTTTCCCTTCATTTAATCACCTTTAACATAAATTTCATTTTCTATGTTACTATCATAATATTTTATTATATAATAAGTTACTTTTTGATTAATTTTAAGGTCTTCAATGCTTTAATAATATTCAATTTCGTTAAAATTTAATGAATTCTAGAAACTACAAGTATGCTCTATTACTTGTAGCCGCAGTATCTATCACAGCAACTGGTGCAATGTCAACAGCATTTGCACAAAGCGTTGATGATGGTATGGACGGATACGTCGCAGGAACCAGTGGTATCTACACTGGTAATCCTAACGAATGTTGGTACGATAGTGATGATGATGGAGTTCCAGATTTACCTTGTCTTATAGACACAGGTGATACAGCCTGGATGCTCACAGCAACATCAATGGTACTACTCATGTCACCCGGAGTCGGTTTCTTTTATGGCGGATTAGCCAGATCAAAGAACATCGTCAACGTACTTGGTATGACCCTAATTGTAATGGGTCTCATGTCAGTACAATGGGTTCTATGGGGATACTCACTAGCATTTGGCGGAATTGATTCTGACGCAAATATGTTCATGGGTAACTTGGATTATGTTGGCTTCAACATGGTATCTGCTTGGGCACCGATAGGTGAACTAGGCGCATGTGCTGACACGTGGTCTGCAGCTTATCAGATGAATGAATTTAAGGACGGAGACTATTGTAGTCAAAGTTGGCCTGGTACAGTACCTCACCAACTCTTTGCAATGTTCCAGGGAACCTTTGCAATCATCACCCCAGTACTCATTATTGGTGGTTTGATTGACAGAATCAAATTCAGCGCATTGATGATATTCGTACTCTTATGGGGAACCTTCGTTTATGACCCAATAGCACACTGGGTCTGGGGAGGCGGATACATAGGAGGAGGATCATTAGACCTCGATCCAGATCTTTCACCATCCTACGCATTAGACTTTGCAGGTGGTACTGTAGTACACATTTCTTCAGGATTTGCGGCATTGGCCGGAGCTTTAGTCCTAGGCAGACGTCTTGGATATGGCAAAGTCCCAATGGAACCACACAACATCCCAATGGTAGTCCTCGGAACAGGAATACTCTGGTTTGGATGGTTTGGATTCAACGCAGGTAGTGAAGTAATGGTAGACGGCATTACCGTCAGCGCATGGACTGTTACAAATACCGCAACTGGTATGGCTGCAGTTACTTGGGTGCTCATGTCTTGGGCACATACAGGAAAACCAAGTATTGTAGGAGCCGCATCAGGAGCAGTAGCAGGATTGGTAACAATCACACCAGCTTCAGGTTGGGTAGGTCCAATGGCTGCAATTATTTTGGGAATTGCCGCTGGAACAGTTTGTTATGCATGTGTAGCATTCAAGAACGCACGCAAATGGGACGACGCATTAGATGTATGGGGAATACACGGAATGGGTGGTCTTACAGGTGCAATTTTGACTGGTACATTAGCTAGCCCACACGTTTGGGATACTGGAGACGGTATCGGAGCATGGACTGGCACCGCAGAAGGAATGGAACAGCAAGCAATCAGCATCATAGGTGCATTAGTATCCATAGGATATGCATTTGGTGTAACCATTGTAATTCTAAAAGTAATGGATGCCGTTTGGCCTGGCGGAATCAGAGTCACTCCAAAAGAAGAGGAGATTGGTCTCGATTTGGCACAACATGGCGAAAGAGCATACGTAAACGAATAGAAAAAACACCCTTTTTTCTTCTTTTTATTTAATTGTCCCTTACACTGTGTGTAATGGATTTTCCTAAAATTTTCATGAACAAAACCAAATGAATTTACATTTCAATATTTAATCAAATTTATGTTGATTTCCACATCTGAATTAAATTCAATTTTAGATAACCCTGATGTTGTTATTGCTGACACCCGCTCTTTCAAAGAATATTCTGAAGGTCATATTCCAGGAGCAGTTCATTTGGACTTGTTTGCATTTCATTGGATTGATACAACAAAAAAGGGAATTGAGAATTTTAATGATCAAGCAAGAAAACTATTTTCATTTCTTGGCGTTACTTCTGAAAAAAAAGTTATCTTTTATGATTCTGTCTCTGGAATGCTTGCAGCAAGAGGTGTATGGATGTTGATGTATTTTTCACATCAAAATGTCTCTATGCTAGATGGAGGAATTACAAAATGGAAAAAAGAAAACTTGTCCATTGAAACAAAAGCAAATAATTTCAAACCATCAAATTTCTTAGGAAAAATCAATCCCGATATTATTACTGGATTTGAACATATTAGAGACAATCTTGACAATTTGAAAATAATTGATGCTCGTTCTACTGGTGAATATGATGGAAGTATAGTCAGAGCTGCTCAAACTGGTCATGTTCCTAGATCCATCAATATTGATTGGAATCAAAATATCTCTGAAGATGGTACTTTCAAAAATGACGATGAATTATCTCAAATGTATGACTTTCCAAAAGATTCTGAAATTGTTACTTATTGCCAAGGTGCGTATAGAGCTGCCAATTCTTTTTTAGTTTTAAAAAAACTTGGATTTCAAAATGTCAAAGTCTATTTGGGATCTTGGGGTGAATGGGGAAATAATATGGATCTTGCTGTAGAAGAATAAGTTCTGAAATTAATTTTAAAAATTTATTTTTTCTTCCAGATGAATTGGTTGTAAATTAGTTCTGGTCTAATTTGTCTAAATGGTTGTGAACCACCATTGTACCATTTTGTAAAGAATTCATACAAGTGCAATCTGAGTGACTGGATGTATACAATTAATCCTTCAATCATCATAATTCCCAAGTTTCCTCCAATGATCATTGCCATTGCTGCACCTGATTCCATTCCTCCTAGAGAATTAAATGCATTGTTAACTGTCATCAATAACGCAGCATGCACAAGTAACATAATTCCAAGTCTGGCATAACTGATTGTGTGAGCTAACGCTTCTACTGTTTTTCCTAGGAAAACTTCCATTACGACATTTGCTGCAGAACCTCCATCTTCAGGATGTTTCTTTGCATGCATAATTCCTCCAATCATCATCATTGTCATTGATACAAGTACGATAATTACTGCAATTCTTGAGATAATCCAAACTTGAGCCCAATCTCCTAAGAATACTGTTACCCAAGGAACTGCTTCTGTATGCACTTTAGAATACATGTTCATTACATCATAGTTTGCACCAATTGCACACATCATAATTACTACAATTCCGCCGTATAGTGTGATGTTTGGAATTGCTTCCATGTACATTACGAATTTTTTACCTTCTTGAGCTAATCTCTTAACATGTAGAACCATTGCCCAAACTAAATGTACAATTCCGATGAATAATGATACTTTTAGAATATTGATTACTTGATCAAATGTTAATTCTGCAACACTGATAATTCCTACAAGCCAACTTACTGAATGTAAAGCTCCTCCTTTTTCTAACAATCCTTCTAATGGTCCCATATGATCTAGGTGGAACCCAAACGCTTCACCAGCTCCAACACCTGCAATAGCTGCTGATGCTCCAGAGATTGCAATTAGCATTCCCCATCTTGAAAGATTACCTTGTCCTTTGAATTTGAATAATAATCCCATTCCCATTAACAATAATCCGTGACCCACATCTGCAAACATTAATCCGTAGAAAATTGGCCACATCAAAGCAATCATAGGTGTTGGGTCAGCTTCTCCTTTTCTTGGAATTCCCTGACTTTCTGTAATTACTTCAAATGTTCTAACAAATTTCTTGTTATCAAATAGAGTTGGAACTTGTTCTTTTAATTTAGGATCTGTAATGTCTTCAGATACAGACATCCATTGTTTTGTTGCATTCTTAAATTTCTCTTCCATCTTTACTGGAATGAATCCTTGAATTACTGCAAAGTTTTTGGTTCCACCTGGTTTCCTTAATGTTTCAAGTACATCTTTTGCAACTTGAGCCTCCTCATGAATTGCTAAAATATCACGTCTAATTTTCTTTGTAATTTTTGCAACTTGTTTTGAAAGTGTTGATTGCTTTGCAGTTAATTCTTTAATTTTAGCCTCAGCCATTGAATATGCTTCAGATGGAACTTGAGGAATTCCTTCAGGAATGGAAAATGGATTTGCATTAAAACCTCTGAGTACTTTGAGTGCTTTATCAGAATCCTCAACACTGGCAATTACTAAAATTGCAGATTTTTCTTTAAGTGCTAAATCATATTTGTAAAATGTAATACCCTCTAATGCTCTGCTGATTTCCTCATAATCTTTTGAATCAACAACAAATAGATTTGTGTAAAAATATTTCATTAATCCAAATCCTGAAAGATCAATGTTTAGCTTCTTTGCAACTTCTAATGTTTCTTTAAGTGATGTATATTCTTCAAGTGAGCGTTTTGTATCTGCTTGCTCTTCTAAAAGTTTGGCAGGTTCATCAATTATTGATGGTGTTCTTTTAATCAAGTCATTTACCATGTCTTCAATTTCACCAACTTCATAGTCTTTCTTTTTGATCATTGTTCCTTTGAACATAATCTCAAGAATTCCTACCATAGGTGGAACTCCTAGGCCTTTGATTACATCGTCAATGGATTGATATGTTTTTTGGGCCTCTAACAATAAATCATCAATTTCTGGAGTTACTGTATCATTATCAGTATCAATTTTGTGAAACCATTCAAATTCAGTTAATCTAGAAATGGCTTTTGGCGACTCAGATCTTGGTAAAATTATACTTCCGAGTTTCAGATCAGCTATTGCCAAGTTAATCCTCTGAAAATTTCTTAGTTTTTAATATCTTTCTCAACAGAATTTTCTTTTCCAAACATTAAAATCTATTATGAGTAAACGCGTGATATTGGCAAATTCTTCTCTTGAAAAGACGATTGACAAAATTCTCGATCAGACTGAACAGGATGTATTGTCCAATTTAGATGGAGCACTTAGCGATTCTCATCAAACTCTTGACAATTCTGTGACTAAATTAGAGGATGAATATGACAAAATTGTTGCAGATGGACGAAAAGAGGCAGACAAACTAGAAAAACAAATAGTTGGAAGTTCTGACATTGACGCCAGAAATAAACAACTTTTAGCCGTTGAAGACGCTGTTTCTAGAGTTTTCACAAAAGCAGTAGAAGAAATTTCAAATTCTGATCGCAGTGGCGATTATGCAAATCTCATTAAATCATTATTAGATGAATCCACCAAAGTCTTAGGAACATCTGAAGTTACAGTATTTACAAACTCTAAAGATCGTGATGTAGTTCAATCAACTTTGGGTAGTTTTGCTGGTTCTGAATTATCATCAGAAACAATTGAATGCATTGGTGGTGTTAAAATCCAATCTAAAGATGGAGCTATGAAATTCGATAATACTATTGACGCAAAGATCGATCGATTAAAGCCTTTAATTAGGAAAGAAATTGCAACAAAATTCGGGGTAAAAGAATAAGATGACAGCACAAGGCAGAATTGTATGGGTAAGCGGTCCAGCAGTTAGAGCTGATGGAATGGCTGATGCCAAAATGTATGAAACTGTCACAGTTGGAGATTCAAAATTAGTCGGTGAAGTAATTAGACTAACTGGAGATGTAGCATTTATTCAAGTTTATGAATCAACTAGTGGATTAAAACCAGGTGAACCAGTAATTGGAACCGGAAACCCACTTAGTGTATTATTAGGTCCAGGAATTATTGGACAACTTTATGACGGAATTCAAAGACCACTAAAAGAATTATCAAAAGCATCTGGATCATTCATTGGTAGAGGTATTACCACAACTCCTGTTGATATGGAGAAGACATACCACTTTGTTCCAACTGCAAGTAATGGCGATGAAGTTTTACCAGGTAATGTAATTGGAACTGTTCAAGAAACTGATCTTATTGAACACTCTATTATGGTTCCACCAAACCACCCTGGCGGAAAAATTTCAAATCTCGTATCTGAAGGAGATTATAATTTAGAAACTGAATTAGCAACTGTTGAAAAAGACGGTCAAAACGTTCCACTCAAAATGTATCATAAATGGCCTGTACGAAAACCACGTCCATATAACACAAGATATGACGCAACAGTTCCATTACTTACTGGACAACGTGTAATTGATACATTCTTCCCAATTGCTAAAGGAGGAACTGGTTCAATTCCTGGAGCATTTGGAACTGGAAAAACTGTCACATTACACCAAATTGCAAAATGGGCTAACTCACAAGTTGTTGTTTACATTGGATGTGGAGAAAGAGGAAATGAAATGACTGAAGTATTAGTTGAATTCCCACATCTTAAAGATCCACGAAGTGGAAAACCTCTAATGGATAGAACTGTCCTTGTTGCAAATACTAGTAACATGCCAGTAGCAGCAAGAGAAGCAAGTATCTACACCGGAGTTACAATTGCAGAATATTACAGAGATATGGGTAAAGACGTAGTTCTTGTAGCAGATTCAACAAGTAGATGGGCTGAAGCACTAAGAGAAATGAGTGGTAGATTAGAAGAAATGCCAGCAGAAGAAGGTTATCCATCTTATCTTGCATCTAGATTAGCAGAATTTTATGAAAGAGCAGGTCGTGTTAGAGCAGCTGGAAGTCCAGACCGTGATGGTTCTGTAACTTTGATTGGTGCTGTTTCACCATCTGGTGGTGACTTTACAGAACCAGTTACAACACATACAATGAGATTTATCAAAACTTTCTGGGCATTAGATGCAAAACTTGCTTACTCTAGACACTATCCATCAATTAACTGGATGAACAGTTACTCTGGTTATCTTGGCGATATTGCAAAATGGTGGGGTGAAAATATCAGTGAAGATTGGTTTGGAATTAGAAATGAAGCTTATGGAATTTTACAAAGAGAAGATACTCTAAAAGAAATTGTAAAACTCTTAGGTCCAGATGCATTACCTGATGAGGAAAAACTCATCTTAGAAATTGCAAGAATGGTAAAGATTGGTCTCCTTCAACAAAACTCATTTGATGATGTTGATACATACTGTAGTCCAGAGAAACAATTCAAATTATTGAAATTAGTTGTTGATTTCTACAAACAAGGTCAACAATCTCTTAAAGAAGGAGCATCACTTGCTTCAATTCGTGAATTACCTGTTGTCACATCATTGCTTAAAGCAAGAATGGATATCAAAGATGATGAGATGCCAAAACTTGATCAACTAGAAAACGATATGAAAGAACAATTCAAAAATATTTCAGGAGTGAAAGTAACAAATTGACCACCGAAGGCGGAGTTCAATACAGCAAAATTGCTGAAATTAAAGGACCTCTCGTAGTTGTTGATGATGTAGAAAATGCAGCATTTGACGAACTTGTAGAAGTTGAAACTAATGATGGTGAAAGAAGACTAGGTAAAGTTCTTGAAGTTGGAAACGGAAAAGCAATCGTCCAAGTCTTTGAAGGAACTACTGGATTATCTATTTCTGGAACCAATGCAAAATTTGTTGGTAAAGTTATGGAAATGCCAGTATCTAAAGAAGTGCTTGGTAGAGTCTTTGATGGATTAGGAAGACCAAAAGATGGATTACCTGATCCAATTGCTGATAAATTTATTGATATTAACGGTGAACCAATGAATCCAGAACAACGTGAATATCCTAAAGATTTCATTCAAACTGGTGTATCTGTAATTGATGGATTAATTACTCTTGTAAGGGGACAAAAACTTCCAATCTTTTCAGGTTCTGGTATGTCACACAACTTACTAGCAGCACAAATTGCAAGACAAGCATCAGTAGTTGGTACTGATGATGATTTTGCTGTAGTCTTTGCAGCAATTGGTGTGCAATACAGTGAAGCAGAATACTTTAGAAAAAGTCTTGAAGAATCTGGTGCACTAAAAAGAAGTGTTCTATTTTTGAATACAGCAGATGATCCTGCAATTGAAAGAATTATCACTCCTCGTGTAGCATTAACTGTTGCAGAGTATTTGGCATTTGAATTGGGAATGCACGTTTTAGTTATTCTTACAGATATGACAAACTATGCAGAAGCATTAAGAGAAATTAGTGCAGCAAGAGAGGAAGTTCCTGGAAGAAAAGGATATCCTGGTTATCTTTACACTGACCTTTCAACTCTTTATGAAAGAGCCGGTAAACTAAATGGTAAAAAAGGAAGTGTAACACAAGTTCCAATTTTATCAATGCCATCTGATGATATTACTCACCCAATTCCTGATCTTACTGGTTACATTACAGAAGGTCAAGTAGTAGTTGGTAGAGATTTATTCAGACAAGGCGTATATCCACCAATCAATATTTTGATGAGTCTTAGTAGATTAATGAAAGACGGAATTGGTGAAGGAAGTACAAGAGATGATCATGCTGAAGTTGCTAACCAAGTTTATGACGCTTATTCAAGAGCACAAGAAGTTAGAGCATTAGCAGGAATTGTAGGTAAAGCAGGATTAACTGAAATTGATTTGAAATACATGGATGTTGGTGATGTCTTTGAAAAAGAATTCCTTTCACAAGCAACTGATGAAAATAGAACAATTGAAGAAACACTTGCAATCTTGTGGAAGATTGTTTCAAAATTACCAAAGAACGAGATTACTAAAATCAAAGATAAGCACGTAGAAAAATATTATCAGGGCGAATAATAAAATGTCATTTGGACAAAATGTCGCTGCTACAAAAATTGAACTTTTCAAATACAAAAAATCAAGTCAAGTTGCTGTAATGGTACAGGGTATTTTAGATGATAAACGTAAAGTTTTGTTAAAAAATATTGAAGAAATGATTGAAGAGGCTTCAAAAGCTAGAGGGGGAATTTGGGATCCATTACAAGATATTTACAAATCTGTTAATGAAGCATATCTGGCATTAGGCACCAATACTGTTGATTCTGTTGCAGAGTCTACTCCTCCTGTAATGGAAGTTGATGTAAATGTTAGAAGAGTTGTTGATGTTAAAATTCCTGCATTGTCAGTAACTGAAAAAGATACAAAATCAATGCCTTATGGATTTGCAGATACTAATTCCTCAATTGATAGAGGGGCAAAACAAATCAAAGAATTATTGCCAAAAATTTGTAAAGCTGCAGAATATGAAAATTCTATTTTTAGCCTTGCAAAAGCACTAGAAAAAACACAAAAACTGCTAAATGCACTAGAAAATGTAATTATTCCTCAATATCAACATAAAATTAGATTTATTCTTGCTACTCTTGAAGAAAGAGAAAGAGAAGAATTCGCAAAGTTAAAAAAAGTGAAGGCTAAGATGGAGAGTAGGAAATAATGGCTAAAGAAGAAATAAAAAAACTAATTGAAGATTCCAAGAAATCTTTAGATCAGGATAAAGATAATTTTTCAAAATCTATCAAAGATGATCTATCTAGTTTTAAAAAGAAAACACTATCCAAAATTTAATTCAAATTCTTATCATGATTTAAATAAGGAATCTATCGAGTCCAATTTACAATGAAAACTATTGTCTTGTTACTTTTGGCAGCAGCAGTAATTTCAGTTATCGGATCAACTGGTGTAGCATATGCACAAGAAGATGGTGCATCAAGTGATGGATCATTGAAAATTCTTGGTGCAGGTTTAGCATTTGGTCTTGCAGCATTTGGTGCAGGTATCGGCTTAGGTCAAGTCGGTGCAGCAGGTCTTGCAGTAATCAGTGAAAACCCAGCATTGCAATCAAAAGTATTCATCTTCGTAGGTATGGTCGAATCAATCGCAATCTACGGTATAGTTATGATGTTTATCATCTTAGGACAATAGTCCTTACTACAAACTTTTCAATTTTTAATTTTATTTTCTAATTGTATTTTATTTTACTTACATCTAATATTCTTGCACAATATCTGCATTTGAGAACCATACCATCTTTGTCAATCACATCCATTATTGATTCGATATGCTCTGTACTGTTTGTAATGCAATCGGGATTAGTACAACGAAATATTTTATCAATTTCATTTGGAAGTGCAACTCGTCTTTTTTCAATTAATTTGTAATTTTTTATAATATTGATTGTTGCTTTAGAGGCTATTATTGCAATCTTGTTTGTATCATCATCTTTTAGAAATTTATTTTCTACTTTGATTATGTCCTTTTTCTTTGATTTTCCACTTGGAACATTCATGGCTAAAGTGATCAAACTGCCGTCCTGACCATCAATTCTTAGGGCATCGAGAACCTGTAGGCCCTTCCCTTCATCAATATGATCAATAACTGTGCCTTCTTTGATTCGTCGAACCATTAGTTCAGACTGTTCCATCAGAATACTTTGTATAGTCACTTGTATATATTATTGAAAGAATGAATGAATTCTACAACAAGGACATTATTTCAATTAAGGATTTTAGCAAGGATCAATTAGAAAAAATCTTTACATCAACAGATAAGATGATTCAACTAGATTCATCTCAAAGACGAGAAATTTGTAAAGGAAAAACTTTGGGGTATTTGTTTTATGAACCGAGTACTAGAACACGTCTAAGTTTTGACTCTGCAATGGCATCAATTGGAGGCAACTCCTTAGGAATTTCAAACATTTCATCTTCATCAACTCAAAAAGGTGAAAGTCTCGCAGACACTGTAAAAATAATGTCTATTTATTCAGATATTCTTGTTTTGAGACATACTTTGGATGGCTCAAGTAGATTTGCTTCAGAGATTTCAGACAAGCCTGTAATTAATGCTGGTAGTGGTACTGAAGAACATCCTACTCAAGCAATTCAAGATTTGTATACAATCAAAAAAGAAAAGAAAAAGATTGATGGATTAAAAATTGGTATTGTTGGAGATTTGAAATATGGAAGAACAGTTTACTCACTATTGTATGGTTTAGGTAACTATGATGTTGATGTTCGCTTAATTTCACCAGAGTCTTTGAGAATTAGATCTGATTCAACTTATGACATTAAAAAGAATATTGACTTTACTGAATCTACTAAACTTGAGGATCATATTGATGAACTAGATGTTTTGTATGTAACACGAATTCAAAAAGAAAGGTTTCCAGATGAAGAAGAATATCTAAAAGTAAAGGGCAGTTATGTAGTTGGACAAGATTTAGTTAATCAAATGAAGGATGATTCAATTATTTTACATCCATTGCCTAGAATTGATGAAATTTCTACTGAAGTTGATAAAACAAAAAATGCTAAATATTTCCAACAAGCTGAATATGGAAAATATACCCGTGCTACATTGTTAGGTCTAACATTAAATGAAAATGGATTCTAATTTCTTCACCTTCCGTATTCCATATATTTAGAAACCGAAAAAGATGATTAAATGAGTGAAAAAAAAATTATTCCAATTTTTCCATTAGACTTAGTTTTGTTTCCTAGACAGGAACTACCTCTTAGGATTTTTGAGCCTCGATACAAACAACTTGTAGATGATTGCATGCTTGGTGATGGCCAATTTGGTGTTTGTTTGATTGATGAACAAAATTCAGTTAATGGATGGAATTCTCCAAAATTAGTTGGAACAATTGCCAAAATTAGTAAATGTGAGGATGTTGAACTTGATGGATTACAACTTCATATTGAAACAATGGGCAGAAATTCGTTTAGAATAAAAAAAATTATTCCACCTGTCCTTTCCCAACCTGATAATTATGATCCACTTTCAGTTGAGGGTCATCAAGAAATATCAAAAATTCATGAGGAAATTGGTACTCAAGAAAAAATGTACATACAAGCTGAAGTTGAATTGATCCCTGAAATTGATGAAAATATTTCTTTAGTACGATGGAAGTCATTAATTGAATTATGGAAAAAGAAAATTATTCATCAGGCCTTACCGCAAATTGTTGAATCTCATGCCCTAGATCATGTTTTAGAACAATACTATCTAACTAGCGATTCCCCAACTATTGATTATATTTACTCTCTAGCAGCACTTGGTGCAAAGGATCCTAATGAACTTCAACCGCTTTTAGAAGCAACAACTATGGAAGATCTTATTGAAACGACCAAAGAATTACTGACAGTAAAATAGGTCTATAATTGGAGAATAACGTTGTCAATAAAAAAAATTTTTATTTTTTCAATCATCTTTTGCCTGTTATTTCCAGCAAGTAGTGTTTACGGACATGGTTTAGGAATTGACACAATTTCTTCAATAAATATTCAAGAAAAACAATTTTCTGTTTCTATAGAAATGCCAATGTATTTTGAAAATGAACAGGAGCAAATTACAATTACTGCAACAGATAATGAAACTGATGAAAATGTAAATAATGTGACATATCTTATTGGAATTTTTTACAAAGATGAAATGATATTGAGAAATTACTTTTTCGCCGAAGATGGAATTTTACCAATTACTGTTACACCAACAAATGATGGGGATATTACAATTGTAGGAGAAAAGGATTCATTACTTGGAGCATGGTATGGTACTGAATCCAATCCCGTAGAAATCACAGGTCCAATTTTTAATTCAGGAGGATTGTACACCTTTGAAATTGAGATTAGAACTATTGATGAGCCCACAAACATCATAGAGGATTCTGGTGTGTATACTGCTGATTTAACCATTGTCGAGTCCAAATCTTTTACACAAAAAGATCAAAATAATCAAGATGTAGAATTTGGTACAAAATCATATTTTGATTCAATTTCAAATTTTCAATATGATTCTGATAAAAAAGAAGTAACTTTTGAAATGCCATTTGATTGGAATGAAAGTAAAATGTCTCACGTGAATGTTATTCATGTTGAAACACAGTTTCCAAAAGATTTTGAAGAATTTTTGAGTCCTAGTTACACTGGCCATGTAAATGACATCAAATTATTCAAATCTTCAGTTACTGTAGATGACTATACTTATGATGATGAACGTACTGTTCATTTTGTTTTACTGCAAGATCATCTTCGTTATTTGAAAAATGAGATGCGTGAATTAGAACAACCATTACCTGACAAAATTGAGTTTAAATTATCTGCAAGTGAAGAAACCAAATTTCCTTTAATTGCCTATACTGCAAGTGAGGAATTCAAAGTCAATTTAGCATGGGATCCTAAGGATATCGAGGTTGGAGTTCCAACTAATTTTGTTTTCACTATTAGAGATAGTTATACTGATTCACCAATGAGACTTTCTGATTACACATTTGTAATTGTTCAAAACAACAAAGAACTTCATCGTGTAAGTGATAACGCTGAAGTAGGTGGAGATTTTGAAAAGTTCACATTTTCTGAAGGTCAGACAGGACCTACAATAGTTAAATTTGAAAATATTCGAAATACTGGACAAGAAACAGAATTTGCTTTTGTTGTTTTTGATAAAACATTTGGAGAAAAGAAATCTGCAGCAGTTGAACAAGTTGTAGATGAACCAGTTGCATCACCTCAAGAGTCATCTGAAGAAGATGGAGGTTGTCTGATAGCTACTGCAACTTATGGTTCTGAGATGTCACAACAAGTTCAACAACTCAGAGAACTTCGTGACAACCAATTACTGAACACAGAATCTGGAACTGCATTCATGGGAATGTTCAACGACGTCTACTATTCATTCTCACCAGTTATAGCTGATTACGAGCGTGAAAATCCATACTTCAAAGAAGCAGTAAAGATTGCAATCACTCCAATGATTAGCACGTTATCCATCATGGAAAGTGCTGAAACTGAAAGCGAAGTCTTGGGACTTGGTTTGTCAGTAATTGCATTGAATCTTGGAATGTACATCGGACTTCCAGCATTTGGAATCGTTAAAGTCATTCAATTAAGAAAAAATTAGAAAAAGTTTTTGATAATCCTAGAGAAGTTTTTATGTATCCATGAGAGTAATCTCTTTATGAAGACTAAAGCAATTGGCTCAATTTTTCTATTATTTACTTTTGTAGCTGGAATGATTGCAATGTCACCAACAGGTTATGCAGATTATCTTCATCCTATACATCCTGTTTTTGCAGACCATCATGAAGTTACAATTACTCCAGTATCAGGTTCAGGTTCTGGTCCAGGTTGTGAATTAACTGATAAAGGATGTTACAGTCCTAATACTGTCACAGTATATGTCGGCAGCCTCATAATATTCTCAAATACAGATAACGTTAAACACACATTCACTTCAGGCTCTCCATCAGATGATGTTATTGGTACAGAATTTAATTCAGGAATGTTAGAGCCAGGTGCTTCTGCAGAATGGACTCCTGAAAATGTTGGAGAATTTACTTATTTTGATATGATTCATCCTTGGATGCAAGGAACAATTATCGTACAAGAAGGAGGAGACAAAGCTCATCCAGAAAAAGAAACTCACACTGAAGAAAAAGTTGTAGAAGAAAAAATTATTGAAGAAGTTGTAGATGAACCAGTTAAAGTTGAAGAAGTCATGAAGAATCTTGCAGCAGTTGAACAAGTTGTAGATGAACCAGTTGCAGCACCTCAAGAGTCATCCGAAGAAGGCGGCGGTTGTCTAATTGCAACAGCAGCATACGGCTCAGAACTCGCACCACAAGTTCAGATGTTAAGAGAAATTCGTGACAACCAGTTGATGAACACAGAATCAGGATCCGCATTCATGACAACATTCAATGAAGCATACTATTCATTCAGTCCAACAATTGCAGACATGGAACGTGAAAGTCCAGTGTTTAAAGAAATTGTAAAGGCTGGATTGACTCCAATGATTAGCACGTTATCCATCATGGAAAGTGCTGAAACTGAAAGCGAAGTCTTGGGACTTGGTTTGTCAGTAATTGCATTGAATCTTGGAATGTACATCGGACTTCCAGCATTTGGAATCGTTAAAGTCATTCAATTAAGAAAAAATTAATTTTTAATTTAAAGTGCTACTAGTTTTACTGTATCCATATTTTTATTTCTATGAAAATCTTGTGTCATTGTGTATCCATATTTTTATTTCTATGAAAATCTTGTGTCATTGTTGTAACTTGTTCTGCATCTCCATCAATGACAAATAATTCCATACACTTTTCTTTGTCAATTTTACTGTGAAGATGTGTTGTGATTAGGTCTTCAAAATTATGAGTAATCCCTGACACAAGTTGATCAAATTCATCATTGTGAACAACTAAAAGAATGGCGTGAATATTTCCTGATAAATTTGAATTTTGTTTTTCTTCAGAAACAAAACTTCTGATTCCAGCTCTAATTGCTTCTGATCTTCCTGAAAATCCCATTGTAGATTGTAATTTGTCTAATTCTGATAAAATTTCTTCATTCAATGATATTGAAACAATTGTCATATGGTATATCTTATTAAATATCATATAAGTTTAGCACAAATATTATTAACTTTTTATAGATTTATTAATAATAAAATAAATGCTAAGTAGAAAATGAAATTAGCACCCAAGAAAAATGATGATTTGAAAAATGAGGATTATCAAGTTCCCAATGAAGTGCAAATTTTGATTAATGATAATTCAGATGCATACAATCACAATATTTCAGTAAGAATCACAGATGGTAAATGCGAAATAAATCCAGAAGAATTATCAAAGATAGCTATGAAACGAGCTCTCGAAGCAAGACAGATAGCTAAAAATCCAAAGATTAAGAAAGTTGGAGATTTAACAAATGGAGAAGGGTTATGTTAAATGCAGTTGAAATTTCAAATCTCACAGTCAAATATCCCGAAGTAGTAGCATTAGATGATGTTAGTTTTGTAATTAAACAAGGTGATTTTTTAGGAATTATTGGACCTAACGGTGCAGGTAAATCCACTCTTTTTGATTCAATGTTGGGTCTAAATACAACATATAGTGGAACAATCAAATTTTTTGATCAGGATATTAAAAAATCAAAAACTTACCAAAAAGAAATTGGTTATGTTCCACAAAAACCTGAATTTGAAAATAACTTTCCTGCAACAGTTAGTGATGTTGTAAGAATGGGTTTGAGAAAAAAATCTGATGATAAAAAAGTAGATGAAATTTTACAACAACTAATGTTACATGAACTTCGTGATAGACGAATTGGCGCATTATCTGGTGGACAACTACAACGTGTATTTATTGCAAAAGCATTAGTTCATGATCCAAAAATTTTGATTTTAGATGAACCTAATACGGGAGTTGATCAACAAAACATAAATTTATTTTTTAGCATCTTAAAGGAATTAAATTCTAAACAAGGAATTACAATCATTTGGTCATCTCATGATTTAGATGCTGTAAACAAATTGGCAAACCATGTTGCATGCTTAAATCGAACATTGTTTTTTCATGGCGAATCTGAAAAATTCTTTTCTGATGACGAACTTGTGAAACAGTATTCTGAAGCATCTATGCAGGAACACATGCACCATCATTAATCATGTCTTTTGAAATTCTAACGTATGGATTTATGCATAGAGCATTAATTGCTGGAGCTGTAATAGCAATTTTATGTTCTGTAATAGGATTGTTTTTAGTTTTAAGACGTTATTCCTTATTTGGTGATGCACTTGCACATTCCTCATTTGGTGGAATTGCTCTGGGTCTATTTGCTGGAATTTATCCATTATGGACTGCTTATGGGGTATCGATAGTTAGTGCATTAATTATTACAAAAATTAAGGATAGATACAACATCTCTGGCGATGCCTCAATTGCTGTTCTTTTATCATCAGGCATAGCAGCTGGGCTTGTAATTATTAGTTTTTCAGGTGGATTTACACTTGATATCTTTAGTTTTCTATTTGGTAGCATACTTCTTGTTAGTGTAGATGATACAGTCGCAATTGTAGCATTAGCTGGAGTGATTTTAATGATAATTTTGTTATTATTTAGACAAATTCTTTATTCTACATTTAATGAAAAACAAGCTAAAGTTAGTGGAATTCCAGTAGAAAAAATAAATTATTTACTTATAATTTTGGCAGGACTAACTGTCGTTACATCCATTCAACTTGTTGGCGTATTGTTAATTTCAGCATTATTTGTAATTCCAAACGTTACAGCAATAATGTATGGCAGAAGCTTTAAACAAACTATGCTTATTTCTATGAGCTTATCAGTATTTTCTGTTGTTGCTGGAATTTTAATTTCATATGTATTTGATATTACCCCAGCTGGAACAATTGTTTTACTTTCAGTTGCAATACTTGCAATAACTATGGGAATAAAGTCTGCTGGATTATTATCTAAGAGTTAATTAAAGAATTCAATCTACGTTTATCGTAAATACTTTTTATAAAGAATAAGGAAGTTGCAATAATTCCTAAAGCAATTAGTGGAGATGCTATCTCCGTATATTTCATTTCAATATTATTCTCAATATTATCAATTGTCTTAACTTGCGAAAGATCTACTGGAAGTTCTATTGTGTTTATTGTACCAATTTTGTTTCCTTCTTGTTCAACAAACCATATTTTTCCATTTTTGTCTGATGTCACAAATTGAATAAAAGATCCTTCAGTTGGAATTGGAATTTCTTTCAAATCATTATTATCTGGATCATAAATTCCAATACTGTCAACTACGTGCTGTGCAAACCAAATATTTCCATATCTATCAAACGTCATTCCGAATGGAAGTGCTTCTTTATCTAATACAGAAATACTCTCAAAAGTCTCTAAAACTGGATTGAATTTTGTGATTGCTGCACCTGTATGTTCAGCAATCCATACATCCCCATTTTTGTCAAAGAGGAAATATTCTGGACCCTGAAGAGGAATTTCTTTTGAATATTGAGTCAGTTTTCCTTCTTCTGGATCAATTTTTCCAAATTTACCTGTGCCTGTAGCAGTATACCAAATATTTCCATCACTGTCTAATGATAATGCAAATGGAAGTGAGTCTTTTTCAGGTAATGCTACGTTTTTGAAAATATCTTCATTTGGAATATACTTCATAATTTTATTTTTGTTAACAATTGTAATCCAAATATTGCCATCAAAATCTGCTTGAATGAATATTGGTGTATTTGATACCGTTACTGGAGCAAGATTTGGAATTGTTTTTGTTGTAATTTCTTTTGTTGTTAAATCAATAAATCCAATTTGATTTCCTGGAGAATCTGTAAACCATATTTTTCCAGAATTATCCATAGTTAGAAATGTTGTAGATGACCCATCAAATGAATAAGAAGAAAATTCTTGTGTATCCAGTGAAAATTCCCACAATCTTGGTGCAGATGGATCACTTACCCAAATAGAATTATCCCCATCATATAATGGATAAAGAGGCTTTGCATCTTCTGGAAATTCATATTCAACTACTTGAGCTTGAACATTTTCTAATCTTGGCTTAATTAGTACATTCACAATTTTTGATTCATTTGCATTTTCAGTTCTTTGAGCTTCAATTTCCATTTGCCATTCTCCAGAAAATCCAAATGTTAACTCACCTTGAAATTCTGTTGGAATATCATTTTTTTCTTTAGTTATCTCCATTGGAATTTCAATTGGTGAAATATTTTTTGACGGATTTGCCATTTTTACTTTAATGGCATTTGCATCGTATATTGGATTATTATCAAAGTCACTTACTTGTACTAAAATTGTGTTTACTCCACTTGAAAATGGTGTAATTTGAATCTCAAATTTTGCATTATCAGTAAATTCAATTGTTTTAAATCCGTAGATGATTTCTTGTGCACTGGCATCTTGGAATTCCCCTTCAGGCAAAGTGCCGTTTGTCAATAATGCTACTACTCCTAATAGAATGACTCCTAATGCCGCATCAACTTTGAGTGATCTCTTTAATTTTCTATGAACATTAATTTTTCCAGAATGGTAATTTTTTTCTGCAGTTTTTTGTACCCTAAATTGGAAAAAGCCTCCTAAGGCAACCATTACGCTCGCAATTGCAATTTTTAGTATTATCAATTGCCCATAAACTGATTCAGTGATTAATCCTACATCACTTTCTAGGAACCACATTAGTAATGGACCTGTAATTATTACAATGCCAATTGATATGATAAATGCAATTGAAAATCTTGGAATTAATGCAAGACTCATTTTTTCCCTGCTCTCTTCTTTTAAGTTTGATAATGAAGGCAATAATGTAAAAACAAAATAAAATATTCCACCAATCCAAACTGCAGCAACTAAATTGTGGATATAATCTAGAATTAATGCTGGTGCTTCACCAGTTGCAGCACCATGACCAATTAGAGTTGAAGTTGAAATTAATGCCAACATGGCACCAAGCATTGGAATTTGAACTTTCTTGGTTACATTCGTTTTTCTATCTAATGCAAACCATAATCCAAGTAAAACAATAGTAATTATCATTCGAGCTAACCAAATAGTTCCAAAGTAAGTTTGAATTGCTTCTATTGGTGATGTTTCTAATCTAACAGTTTGAACAGCAATCATTAAGATATTAGAAATAAAAACTAGCATCAGTCCTATGCCGGTAATGGTCATGAATTTTCGATGATGTTTAATTTGAACTTGTTCTAATTCTTCTTTGATTGATTGTTTATTTTGAGTTCCCCAAATTATTAATGATGCAATAACAACTCCTAAAACAATTGTTTGACCAACAATTCCTGGAAATCTTGCACCAGCTTCTGGATAAAATATTAGATCAGTTGAACTTTGATCTTCTAATAACTTTGGATCAATAACAACATCTCCAACTGCAAACAAAAATGCACCAGGAACTAGATGACCATCAACTTTTGATAATACTTTAGTGGTAACTGTGTATACTCCATCTTCTAAAGGTTCAGTTGTAACAATTAATGATTTTTCATCTTCATAATAATTTGTGTCCTTATTATCAATTTGGTTTCCATTATTATCTAAAACTTTGATTACACTAAATTCTATTTCAACAGGTTCTGAAAAATATACAATTACTTCTGAAACTCCGGTTGGTGCATTTGATGATAAATCAGGAATGGTTTCATCTGTAAATGGATGTGCTGATACAAATGGAATTGATGAAACTGATAATACTAGTAAGACTATGAGAATTTTTTTCATTTACTAATTTACTCTTAATTGATAATTTAAACAGTTTTCAAAGTATTCGAAATTTGTACCAATCCACGTAAAGATAATAATGGCTATTTGCTATATGATAGTCGTGAAGATAGTAATTTTAGGTCTATTTGCATTATTGATTTCTTTTGGCATGGTCACACAATCTTATGCTCATACTACAGTTGAAGTTGAAAAATACAAAATTGAAGCAGGATGGGGTATAGAACCACCTGTTGTAGGAATTCGTAATTCTATTGTTTTCAAAATTATAGAACCTGGAGAAAGAGAAGGCACCTACACGGGCATCACTAGTGCATTTCAAAATTTAGATGCTACTGCAATGTATGGTGGTGCAAGTAAAAATATTGAAATCAATTCTGATCCAAAGCCTGGATATTATTTCTCACCAATAATCCCAACTAAAACTGGAAGTTATCTTGTAGATTTACAAGGCGAAATTCGTGGTGTAGTAGTTGACATACAAATTCCTGTTGAAGATGTTGAAAGTACATCCGTACTTGATTTTCCTCCAAAAGCAAGTGAGGGATCTGCTGATGTTTCTGCTTTGAAAAACGCAATTTCTTCCCTTCAACAAGATATTTCTAAATTAAAATCTGGTGAAACAACTACTTCATCTAATGGTGGTGAAGCATATGACTTTGCAATTTTTGGATTGTCAATTGCTGCTGCTGCAATTATCTTAGCGATAATTGCTTTAGTAAAAAGAAAATAGAAAAAGAGGAATTCCTAAAATCTTGGAACGACTCTAGATTTTGCAGTTACTGCTACGATGCTGATGATTGCTACAGCTAATACCATCATGGCAATTGTACCAAATTCTGGAACAACTTTTGCTGTTGTAACTTGACCTACAGGTCCAGTCCATGAATCTTCATCACCAGGTGCACCAATTCCTAAAGATACAACTTCAACATCTATTGGATTTTCATCAGAACCTAATGCATCAATTTGATGCGTTGCAATGAGTTCCATAGAGTGTAGTCCTTTTTCTTCAAAAACTACTTCACCGTTTTGAGTTGCAGTCAAATCGTAGTTAAGGTGTAATACATTGAATTCAAGTTCAATTTGAGTTCCTCCCATTACTTGTGAGTCGGAAATCATTACCATTAACTCTACATCTTCTGCGACTTCTTCATGCACCATATCATCGTGACCTTTGTCATCACCGTGATCGTCTGCATGTTCTTCAGCAGCTACTTCTTGTACTATGATTTCTCCAACCATCCAAGTATGTAGCATACAATAGTATGGTACTGTACCTGCTTCAGTTGGACTCCATTCAAATGCATCTCCGGACATTAGTACACCTGTATCAAATGTACCGTCAGGGGATGGAGTGAATCCATCAACAGTTCCTGATGTAAATGTGTGAACTCCTGTTGGATCAGTATTTGTCATGGTTACAACACCACCGACGTCAACTGTTGCAACTAATGGAGTGTAACAACCTGTTTCAACACAAGCTTGTGAGAATCCAGATTCCTCTACTGCACCAATTGCAACTTCGGCGTGGTCTGCAAAAGCAGCTGGTGCCATTGAGGCCATACCTGCTGCGATAGCAAATAGTACAAAGATTGAGCTTATTGCTTTAGTCTTCATTAATCCCATAGGAGTTTGTGATCCATAAAAATGTCTCTAGGATTATCAAAAACTTTTTCTAATTTTTTCTTAATTGAATGACTTTAACGATTCCAAATGCTGGAAGTCCGATGTACATTCCCAAATTCAATGCAATAATGAAGATAATCTGCATAACCTGTTGGTGACATTGCAATCATTCCAGCTACAAAAGTAAATAATAGAAAAATTGAGCCAATTGCTTTAGTCTTCATAAAGAGATTACTCTCATGGATACATAAAAACTTCTCTAGGATTATCAAAAACTTTTTCTAATTTTTTCTTAATTGAATGACTTTAACGATTCCAAATGCTGGAAGTCCGATGTACATTCCAAGATTCAATGCAATTACTGAGAGTCCGAGTCCCAAGACTTCGCTTTCAGTTTCAGCACTTTCCATGATGGATAATGTGCTAATCATTGGAGTCAATCCAGCCTTTACAATTTCTTTAAACACTGGGCTTTCGCGTTCCATGTCTGCAATTGTTGGACTAAATGAGTAATACAATTCGTTAAATGTTGTCATAAATGCAGATCCTGATTCGGTGTTCATCAATTGGTTGTCACGAATTTCTCTAAGCATCTGAACTTGTGGTGCGAGTTCTGAGCCGTATGCTGCTGTTGCAATTAGACAGCCGCCTCCTTCTTCATTAGATGGAACTGATGGTTGAGCAGCAGCTTCACCTACTAAGATATCAAACGTTACCGATTCTTTTGGAATTGGAGTGAATAATATTCCTTCAGCATCTATCTGAATATTATACAATCCATCTTTTGGAAATTCAAATTTGAATCCGTTTATGATTCCTTCAGATGTGTGAATTAAATTTGGAGTTTGAAATAATGTTTCACCAGATTCTGCAATTGTAATTCTATAATCTATATGAACTTGAGTTTTTTGTGTCATTGGATTAATGAATTCTATTGGTAACTTAGTTAATTCACCAGTTTTAACATCTTCGTAAGATAATTTGACATCTAATGTACCTTGATCTGTTGATAAAGTTTGAGATTCAGCAAATGCAGGAATTGTGAAAAGTGGAATTAATAATAAAACTAATAAAAATTTCATACCAGGAGTTTTAATCTAACAAATAAAAATTATACTCAAATTTTATCCAAAAAGATTACCACGCATAGAAGTTTGATATCATCTTTAAATATGGAATTAGCCAAATTTTCGTATTGTTTAAGCAAATTGGATTATTGATTATTGTAGTTGGAATTTTTACAATTCCTACGATTATTCCAGATGTATTTGCACATGGGCTTGGTGGGGATCAAGCTGAACCAATAACTTTTGGTGATATGGAAGTAACTGTAAGAACACAACTAGATCCATCTGATATCACTGTTGGATATCTTGATCCAACAAATATGCAAATTCGTTTCTTTGATACGTTAACTGACACGAATCTTGATAAGGTCACATATAGAGTTGAACTTTGGCAAAGTGGAGAGCTTTTAGCAAGAAATTTGTTTTATGATAATGATGGAAGACTAGATGTAAAAATTAAACCACAACTTGGATGTGACAAAGATCCAATTGAGACTTGTACAATTTATGGTGGTTCTGAGCACGCTAGCGCTCCAGGTGCTCTGTTTGTTCAAGGAGCAGAATGTAATGATGAAAATTTAGACATATGTGGAAGACCATCAATGACTGGTCCTATCTTTATTCAAGGTGGACTTTACAAGATTACTGTAGATATTGAAGCAGCTACTAGTCCTCGAAGTGTATTAGCTGAGAGATTAACTTATGAAACTTTTGTTAGTATTGCACAAGAACAAGATTTCTTTTTGAAAACAGCAAATGCTGAAGAAATACCAATTGTTGTAAAAACTTACTATGATGAGGTAGATAACTTTGCATTTGATACATCTGACAATTCAATCTCATTTGACATGCCATTTGATTGGAGTCCAGACTATGTTGATTTAGTGCAAGTTGTACATGAAGAAATTAGAGTTCCAAAAACATTTGCACCATATGGGGAAGGTAAACAATTCAAAGGCTATGTCAATGGTGTAGAAATTGATCAAAGAGCAATACTCAATGATCCTTATACCTCTGATGACACAAACATTGTACACTTCTTAATTTCTAAAAATGAATTGGTAGACATCAATAATAAATTAGGTCCAAATAATTTTGATAACCCTCAAATGGATTTCAAATTAGTTCCACTAGATGAAGCTGAAAGAAGTTCAACTGAATTTTATCTTGTAGATACTCAAAATTATGAACAAACTCCTACAACAGTAAATATTTCATGGGATGGAAATTATGGCGCAAATCAGGATGTACCTTTTGAGTTTACATTTTTCAATGAAAATAGAGACCTTATCAAAGATGTAAGATATACTTACGTAGTTATTGATGAATTTGATAATGAAATTGCAAGATATAATGGCGATGACTCAGTAAATCCAGGAATAGTTTCAACAGAAGGAATTGACATCCAAAATATTTACATTCCAACTGATGGACCAATTAGATTTGATATTCTAGTTTATGGAACTGGATTGGATTATGATCCAACATATTCTGGCATTGGTTCTACTATAATTGAACTAGGTCCAGGCACAACAAAATCTACTATTCCTAAAGAATCAGTGATTTTAGAAACTTCAACAATCCCATCCTGGATTAAAAACAATGCAGGCTGGTGGGCTGACGGAACAATTGATGATGATGCTTTCATTCAAGGAATTCAATTCCTAGTTAAAGAGGATATTTTAAAAATTCCAGATACCACACAAGGAACTAGTTCTGGAAATGATGTTCCATCCTGGGTAAAAAACAATGCAGGCTGGTGGGCTGACGGAACAATTGATGATGATGCTTTCATTCAAGGAATTCAATTCTTAGTTAAAGAAGGAATTTTGAGGGTTCAATAATAGATTTTTAAATAAAATTTGAGATAGATAAACATGAAAGACATCAATGATATCATGCCAAAAGTACCAAATATGAGATGGGGAGCTTTAATGAACAAACCTCCAACCAACAAAAAGTTTGAGGAAATGAATAAAATTTTTCCAGATAATGGTAAATGGCATACTGTGTTTGAAGAAAATAATTCAATTACAATTGATGGAAAAGAAATTCTAAAGAAAGATCCAAACAAGTGGACATAGATTGAAAATTTTATTATTAATTTTACTTTTAATATTTTCTTCAGGGTTAGTAATTACTTCTTATGACGCATATGGTCATGGAGTAGGAAGTGAAATATTTCCACCAGTTGAATTAAATGGTAAACTTGTAAGTGTAGAAGTTTCATCTTCAACAAAAGATGATGTAGAAAATGATGATCAACAAATTTCAATCGCTTTAATTGATTTTGATTCTAAAATCACATTACGTGATGTAACATTTTTAGTAAAATCTGAACGTGGAGAACAATTTCTTTTTGAAAAAGAATTCAAAGCTGATAATGGTTTTCTAGTTTTCAATTTTGTATCTGAAGATACCGATTCAATTATTGTTGAAGAAAAAGACAGTGGTGAAGATTTTTTTGGTTCATTACTAGGTTTAGAAAGTAGATTAATTGACGTAAAAGGTCCAAAACTTAGTGAAGGCGGACTATACAAATTAGATATTAGTATCATTACGGCTGATGGATATTCTCAAAAACTAGAAACCCCTCTTGTTTTCAATGCAGGAATTTCAATTGCACAAACAACTACTCATGATTTTGTTGATCCAGATTTTGGAAATCAAAATATCAAAGTAGTGACATATTATGATGAAATTTCTAATTTTCAATATGACCCAAAATTAAAAAAAATTAGTTATTCGATGCCTTTTGAATGGTCATTAAAAAATATTAACCAAACTTCAGTTGTTCATGAAGAAATTATAATCCCAAAAGAATTTGGTGCACTACTTTTATCTGGATTTTCAATGTCTGTAAATGACATAAAGTTATCAGATGACATTGTTAATGTTGATGATTTTTTTACTGAAGGCCGTGTTGTTCATTTTATAATCTATCAAAAGGAATTGGTAAATATTTTTAAAAACAGTGCAAATCTAAATGGAATGAATTTCGAAATTACACCAGATCGTGATTATACTCATATTAGTTCAGTTACAGACAATGGACAGTTTAGAATTCTTGTTTCTTGGGAACCTGAATACCTTGAATCTAATTCAAATGCTAAAATTATTTTTGATATAACTGATATTTTCTTGAAAAACAAACCTGTTTCCACAAATTATGAATTTTCTATAACACAAAATGATCAATTAATTTTTAAGCAAAATGGAATCAGTACTGATTCCAAGACTGAGCATAATGTTGCAGATTTTTTTATTCCTGAAAATATTTCAGGAATTGTGAACCTTAATTTTAAAAATTTGGATGGTAATGAATTTGCAACAACTAGTATTCCTATTGCAATTCATGAAAATAAAAATATTGATTCTGATTCAATTCCTGATTGGGTTACAAATGACATACAGTTGTGGTCAGAAGGAAAAATTAATGATTCTAAGTTAATTGATACCATTAATTATTTAATTGAAAATGAAATTATTACGATTCATGACAATTCATCTGAAATTTCTGAAGTAGAAAAAATACCTTCTTGGATACAAATTATTGCTGGTTGGTGGATCAATGGCGAAATTAATGATGAAACTTTTTTTGAAATTCTTGAATTTTTGACTCAAAAACAAATAATTCCAATTCAGTCATAATCTATTCGAAGTTTGAACCAGTTGTGTTTAAATTTAGATAATCTAATCATCTGATCACTTTGTTTAAGCCTGAAAACATACTTGAAAGAAAATCTACTTTATTTTCTGTTGTAGTTACTGGAGTAATCGCAATTTTAGCAATTCCAATAATTATTCCACACCTGTTTCATGGATATCATTTAGCCCATATCTTTTTGCATATTGGAGGAATTACACTTGCTGTGTTTATTTCCACACTTGCAATATCTGCATATTTTAGATTAAGAACAAAACGTCTCCTACTAAGTGCAGTTGCATTTACTACTTTTATTGGTGCAGAATCTGCTTTACTTGTTGATAGTAGCTATCCAAATGTTTTTGATTTTGGAATATTGCCGCTAGATGAAGTAGGGCACTTGTTGACTTTTATTACATTAGGATTATTGGCTTTAGGAGTCTTTAGAAATGATTGATAGATCTCAAAAATTACAGGAACTAATTGATGATAATCCTGGAATCCAATTCCGTGAAATTATGCGTTCATCTGGATTAAAAAATGGAGTTTTGTCTCATTATCTAAAAAAACTAGAAGACGGTGGCCTCGTTAAAGTAATGCGTGGTCCAAGACAAGTCAGGTTTTACTCTCCAAATATTAGTGAAGAAGAATCAATTGTCATCAAAGCACTCAGAAAAGAAACTCCACGCGCTTTGTTACTTGCTTTAATTAAAGAAGATGGATTAGAATTTACAGAATTAGTAAAGGAGGTTAAAAAATCCCCTTCAACCGTTTCACTTTATCTTTCACAAATTGTTGCTGACGAATTAGTTGAAACTAAAATGGTAGATTTGAAAAAAAGATATCATATTAAAGTAAGAGAGCTTGTAGACAAGTTAGTTGAAGAGCACAGACCAGGTTCACTTGAAAAATCTACATCTGGATTTGAAGACATTATCAACTCTTTCTAGAGTGTTTCAGCCACAAACTCTTCTACTGTTGGGTTTATTCACTATTCTTCTATTCATCCCTAATCCAACATTTGCTGAAGTTTTTGTTCCATTACATGAATATCTTGGTTATTTTGATTCAAATGGAATCTATACAGTAGTAGGAAATGTAAAGAACGAAAATAATTTTGCAGTAATTCCAACCATTACTGTATCAGTAATTGATGGGGCAGAAACAATCTCAAAAACAATAAAACATGTTCCGTTAGCTGTTGGTTCCGAAATCCCATTCAAAATTAAATTTCCTGAAATTAAATCAAATATTCCAGTACTTGTAAATCCTGAATTAACATTTGAAAAAACAATCAAAGATGAAATCCCAATCCAAGTTCTATACGATAAAACACTCATCAAACATGATGATGGACATATCACTGGAAAAATTCAAAATACAGGTAATCAAACAATACACTATCCAAAATTATTTGCTGTAGTTCATGGATATGACAGGGTTTTAGATATTACTCAAAATATTGAATTTATTGAAAAAATTGAACCAGGAGAAATTTTAGATTTTACAATGTATCCAGATCCTTCTATAACTGAAGATGTTTTTTACTATAGTTGCTTCGGACCAGTTGATATGAGTGTGGTTCCAATATCAGTAAAAAAGAATGAAGGAAAATTTGATTTAAGATATGATTCACCTGGTACATTTTTTTATGATGCAAAATATGATGAAAGAGGAACTGACCTAACAATCCGTAGTACTAACAGCTATCCCTTTCCAACATATGCTAATTTTGAATTTCCACCAATATCTGGCAATGAAAAATTCTCTGTAACTCTCAATGATGAACCAATTGATTTTATACAAAGTATGGATCAAATGGGATATTGGCACGTAGCATTTGATGTGCAGCCTCAATCACAAGGAATTTTGAAAATTTCAGGATTCGATGAGGGATTACCTCCTGACATGCCTTTAGTCCCAATGTGGGTAAAACAAAATGGAGGTTGGTGGTCTACTAATCAAATCATAGATTCAGAATTTCTTGAAGGAATAAAATTTCTAGTTGATACCCAAATAATTGAAGTTTCAACATTAGAAAAATCTTCACAAAGTGATTGGAAAATTCCTTCATGGACCAAAACTATTGCTGGTTGGTGGAGTGAAGAACAAATTTCTGATGATGAATTCCTAATTATAATCAAAAATCTCATTGAAAGACAAATTATTGTTGTATGATGATTTTATTATTTGAATAATGTTATTATACAATTTTTAATCAAATAGATTATCTATGCTGCTACCAATACGAGATGAAAATCCACATCCTCCTGGATTCAAACCTAAAGTAACTATTGGATTAATTATTGTAAATGTAATTGTATTTTTCTTAGAAGTCCTTTACACTGGACAATTTTTTGATTTTACAAATCAAAATGCATTTGTAATGTTTTACAATTGGGGTGCAGTTCCAGGTTGTATAACAGGTGCATTTAGTGGAGTGGATATGGGTGGAACAATTCAAAGCTGTCCAGCTTTTCCTGAACTAACATTGTTGACATCTACATTCATGCATGGTGGTTTACTTCACCTTGGTGGTAATTTATTATTCCTGTGGATCTTTGGTGATAACATCGAATTAAAATTTGGAAAAATAAAATTTCTTGGAATTTATTTGATATGGGGAGTTGTTGCTGGACTAGTTCATATTTTCGGTGATGTTTCTAGTGCAACACCAGCAGTTGGTGCATCTGGTGCAATTTCTGGAATTTTAGGAGCATACTTGATAATTTTCCCTAAAACTAGAATTCAGACATTTTTGATGCTAGGATTTTTCTGGAGAATGATGCATATCCAGGCACGCTGGTTTTTGCCATTTTGGCTGATATTCCAAAATTTACTTCCATTCTTTATTGGAGGATTTGGTGTAGCTGGTGGTGGAGTGGCTTATCTTGCTCACATTGGCGGTTTTGTAATCGGACTTGCTACAGGGTATTTGTATAAAAAAACACATAGTTCAGACTTTACGTATGGAACAAGATATGGTTATGGATCTGATTTTAGATAACTATTGAAAGAATAAATTCTTCAATGAATTAAAAATTTTCATGCCGTTGATAACAGTATCAATGTATCCTGGAAGAACCCAGGAACAAAAGGATGAATATGCAAAAGCAATCACAAAATCTGCTGTAGAGATTCTAAAAACAAAAGAAAGTCATGTTATTGTTGTTTTTGAGGATAATCCTAAAGAAAATTGGTTTCTAGCTGGAAACCAACTTTAATTTTCTTTTTTTCTAGCTCATCCTAAACATGTACCATAACTCATCTTAGAAATGTACCAGATCCTATATTAAAAAAAAATCAAGATCAAAAATTACAATGGGATTCATTAAAGCTAAATATTTTGCGTTTTTCTTTATGCTAGTTTTATTGACTTCTGGTATTCCATTTAACGCAAATAATGATGGAGAGATTTTACCAACTGCAGATGCTGCAGTTAAAGCACCAAACAATGGGAATAAAATTTTCTTTTGTGAAAATAACCCAATTAAAAAGACTGAATATAACAAACCACACATGAAACCTCAAGATTATATGTCAAAATGTAAAGAAAGAACAGATGGATATTCATGGGGAAGTCGAATCTATGTGTTACTTTGGGCACCTGGATTTAATACTGATCCCCATAAACTTGATGAATTAGGAACTGATTCTACTGGTAGTCAAGGTCTAATCACAGTTAATTCTAGAGATGGAACAGCACGTTCAGATTCATCAAGTAAATGTAATCCATTTATTGAAACAGGAAAAGATCATGGACTCTTTTATGGTTCAATCAAACTTCGTGGATTTTCTACAACCGTTAATGATGATGGTGTAAGGATGTATGGTGGTGATAGATGTGAGGGTAATGCTTGGAAAGCACAAGGTACACTTGATGACGGTGTTCTAGGAGTTGAATCAGGACAAGACGGTGGAATTACAATGAATTTTGAATATGCTGAAAATAAAGTGATGTCTAAATCTGCAACACATACTTGGAGAATTGCAGACTTTAATTTTGATAAAGAAGAATATACAATGGATGATACCGCAACAGTCACTATCAGAGACTTAGATGGTTTACGTTATCCATTTGATAAGAGAACTGGATATCAAATGCATATTTGGTCTGACACAGATCAAGGTGGAGTAGAAGTTAATGCCTATTGGAAACCAAACTTTAGAGGAACACCTCAAATGCATGGTGATTATCCTGTAAAAATTACATTCATAGATCCTGATAGACGTGAATCAACTGTTAGAGAATTATATTATAAGAGTGGAGGTTCTCAAGTCGAACTCAAAGTTTCTCCTGGAGATAATATTTATGCAGAATACTATGACCGTACACTACCACAACCATATTCGACTGAAGATAAACTAAAACTAAATGCAATTGCAACAATTACTGAAGGTTCACAAACTGGAGTAATAGTAGTTAATCCACCAGTCATCGAAAAAGATGATCTTCTTGCAAAACAATTTGCATTTACAAAGTATACTAGTGGTGGAGAATACCTCGTATCTGTTTGGTGGGATAATTGGGAATGGTGGACTAATCAACCAACTGCAAATTCTGACAATGCAATAAACATTTCAATTGTAGATGGAATGACTGAAAAACCAATTGGTGATGTTTCTTACAATCTAAATGTCTCAACTGATGGTACATCTGTTGTTGAAAAACAACATGACTATACTAGAACAGATGTAATAGATTTCTCTATTGAAAATAATGGTTTGATTGAAGTATTACTTTCAGATTTAGGTGAGACAACTGAACCATTAAAATTCAAATTTATGGTAGATAGTGAATTACAACCTAATGCACCTTTCACACAAATATCTGAATAAAATAATTTATTTTTAAATTAATTTCTACAAAATTTAATTTTCTTCTCTACCTTAATTTTCTTAATTGTATCAAGTGATTCCAAAATTTGCAATCTTTTTGATGCCATACTCTTTGAAATATTGCAAGATTCTGCAATTTCATCAAGTGACTTTTCATTTTTACACATTTCAAAAATTACATTTAAATTATAATTTGATTTAATGCAAGATTCAATTTTTAATTCATCACTTATTCCTATTGGAAAATAATGAGTTTTGAATAACTTTTCAGAAAAAATTTTATTTTCTTTACCTAAAACCAATAAATGATATTTTACTGTGGATTGTGGAATTTCTAGTCTGTGTGTAATCTGTGCTTGTGTTTGTCCTGGATTTTTTTTAATATGTTCTAAAACTTTTTCATAATTTTCCAATAAAGTAATTTTTACTCATTAATAAAATGTAAATTGGTACATCTCATGAATGCACCAGATTATTTAATATACAATTTGGATTTTTTATTTTATGAATAAAGTAATGGCTATTGCAGCTGTAGCAATTGTTGCAGCTATAGGAATTTCAGCATTCGCCTTAATGTCATCAGAATCTGGTGAAGTTACAATTAATGTTCAACAGCCTGAGGCTGAAAAACCAGCAATTGTTGAAGAGGAAATTTCAATTTTAGATACTAATAGTTCATTTTCAGCACCTACTACTATTGCTCAAAGTATGATGGCAGCACAGCCAGCACCAAATGTAACAATTGGTGATGATGGTAAAATCTATGTACTTTACCAAGATACAGTTGACGAAAAAACTAACATTTTCTTAAAAACCTCTACTGATAACGGACAAACATTTTCAGAATCAGTTAGAGTTAATTTGATTGACGGCAATGTTGCTTTAGATGGACGTGTAGCACCAACAATTCAACTTGGTGATAACGGTGAAGTCTATGTTGCATGGGCCAATTCACGATATGAACCAAATATGTTCATGGGCAATTACAGACAATTAATTTTCACATCATCCCTTGATGATGGAAAAACATTTGAACCATCTATCACAATTGGAGCAGATGAATTGCATTCAGGAAAATACTTCCAACATATGTCTATTGATGGACATGGTGGTATTCACATGGCATGGTTAGACGGTCCAACTAAAATGAATTCAACTGGTTACATGGAAAAAGACAAGTCTCGTGATAGAGGAGTTAGATACACACAATCATTAGATGGTGGAATTACTTTTGATACAACTAAATTAATTGATGCAAACGCTTGTCCTTGTTGTAACGTACAAACTGCAGCAGATGGTGAAGGCAGTGTTTATGTCTCTTGGCGTAAAGTCTTCGGATCTGGTGATACTCAAGTTAGAGACATGGTAGTTGCAGCATCAACTGATGGTGGTAAAACATTTGGAGCCCCGGTTAAAATTTATGATGACGGATTCCAGTTTAAGGGATGCGTTCACGTTGGAGCACCAATGGCAATTGATTCAGTAGGAACTTTGCATGTTGCATGGTACACTGGTGCAACTGAACGTCAAGGAATGTATTATGCATCTTCAACTGATAACGGACAAAGTTTCAGCGAACCAATGCCAATCTTAACTGGTGATTGGGTTCCTCCACAAAGAATCTTCATTACAGTTGACAATGATGATACTGTTTGGTTAACATGGGAAGATGCAACTGGACTCTCTACTAATGATAAATCTTGGAGATATGGTGATACACAAGCATTGATTTTCACTGCACAAGTCATTGACGGTGAACTAATCAGATCAGACAACCCAATTAATGAAAATGATGCTAAATCACTTACTAACATAGACTCTGATAGTGGATTGGTATCAATTGTTTGGACTGAAACCGATAACTCTGTTAAAATTACAACAGCTGAAAATTAGTTTTGAACTAATATGAAAACATCGAAAAAAATTCCTAGTATACTAATTTTATTTTCAGGTATTTTCTTAGTTGCATTTTCATTTTCTGACGCTCAATTAATGCCAGTTGATGCACAAGAATTCCGACAAGCTCCAGATTACAAAGCTATTGCATTGGATGGAACTCCTGTTTCTATTACTGATTATCAAGGTAAAACAATCCTTGTTAATTTGTGGGCCACATGGTGTGAACCATGTAGAGAAGAAATGCCTGCATTGGGAGAATTACATGGTATGTTTCCTCGTTCAGACTTTGAAATAATTGGTGTAAGTATTGATGATCCTGGTTTTGAGCAAGTAATAGTTCAGACAATGGCTGAAGATAATCTAACTTATCCCGTATGGTTAGATCCTGAAAATAGATTTCAATTTGCATTTAGAACAATTGGAGTTCCTGAATCATTTTTAATTGATGCAGATGGACAAATAATTTATCAATGGAAAGGAGCCTTTGATCCTGTTTCTGAGGACACAATCAATTTAGTGGAATCAACAATTCAAGGAACAAGTTATCAATCTTCTGAACCAACAATTCTAAGTGATGGACTCATTGCAGGATTTGTAATTGCATTTAGTGCAGGAGTTTTGAGTTTTCTTTCTCCTTGTGTTTTACCCTTGATTCCAGTTTATGCATCATTGATTACTGGAATGAGTGCAAAAGAATTATCTCAAGAGACTTCTCAAGTTACTAGAAGTAAATTAAGATTAACTGCAACTGTTAAAGGAATAATGTTTGTTATTGGTTTTTCAATAATTTTCATGTTATTAGGAACAACTGTATCTTTTATGGGAAATCTATTTTTTGATTCAATTCAATGGATTGAAAGAATTGGCGGTGTAGTTCTAATTGTATTGGGATTGCATATGATTGGACTTTTTAAAATCCCAAAATTAGAAAAACAAATCAGATTTGACATGGGTAAAAGAAATTCTGGAAAATTTGGTCCTTTAGTTGTAGGAATGGCCTTTGGTGCAGGCTGGACGCCTTGTATAGGACCAATTTTAGCAGGTATTTTGACTATTGCAGCATCTAGCTCATCAGTAATTACTGGAGCCAGCTTACTTGGAGTTTATTCATTAGGATTAGCAATTCCCTTTTTAATTTCTGCAATTGCAATTGATAGATTCCTAGTATTTTTCACAAAAATAAAATCAAAAATGTTATTGATTGAAAAGATTTCAGGTGGATTGTTTGTAATATTTGGTATTGTATTACTTACTGGATCATTAGTCTATCTAAATAATTTCTTTAAAATGTAATTGATGGTCTACTTCTTTATCTTTTTATTCTTATCAACATATTCAATTTTATGAAAGTTGCAGTAGTACAATTCAAAGCATCAACTAACAAAGAAGAAAATCTAAAAAAAATAATTTCATACATTTCAAAAGCATCTTCTAAAAATGCAACATTATGTGCATTTCCTGAATTTATGATGTTTTATACAAAATCATCTCAAACTGCTAAGGAACTTGCAAATTTATCTGAAACAATTAAAGGTAATTTTGTATCTAGTATTTCAAAAGCAGCAAAAGAAAATCATATTCAAGTAGTTGGTTCATTTTATGAAAAATCTAAAAAAAACAATCGTGTTTATGATACTTCGTTTATAATTAATAATTTAGGTAAAGTAATTTCTGTATATCGTAAAATTCACCTTTATGATGCATTAGGCTTTAAAGAATCTAAAAAAATGATTGCAGGCTCAAAAATATCAAAACCTGTCTCTACATCTATTGGAAAAACTGGTATGATGATCTGTTATGATTTAAGATTTCCAGAAATGTCAAGAATTCTTACTCTTGCAGGCTCTGAAGTTTTAATTGCACCATCTGCATGGGTTAAAGGTCCTATGAAAGAGGAACACTGGATTACAATTAACAAAACTCGTGCAATTGAAAATGGATGTTATGTTGTATCACCTGATCAGGTTGGAAATATTTATTGCGGTAGAAGTTTAGTTGTTGATCCGTATGGTAAAATTTTACTTGATATGAAAAAGAAACAGGGAATTGGTTATGTTAACATTGACTTAAAGAAAGTAAAACAAATTCGTAAATCTTTACCACTACTAAAAAATAGAAGAGCAGATACTTACACTACTTTGAAGATTTAGTAACTCTACTTTCACAATTAAAATTTGAACATTGATGAGTCCATTTTTGATTTCTTGAATAACGAAAAATAATCATTGGCCACTTGCAAACCTCACATGGTTTTTTTGTTGCTCTCATTCTTGCTTTTTGTAATAGCGGTGATGATGCTTTACATCCGTCATAAAAATTTGAACACCCCATGAAGCGTTTTTTTGTAGTTCTTGATCGAATAACCATCAACTCTCCAACTTTACACTGTGGACATTGAACTAATCCCTTTTTAGGAGAATTTGTTCCAAGAAGAAAGTATTTTTTTTCTTTTGATGACCATGATAGAAATCCATTATTGTCTAAGTATTGAGCGATCTCTTTTTTGAAAACCTCTGTTGTTGACTTTGTAATTTTTATTATATGTCTGGCAGTGATCTTCTTAATTTGAACTGTCTTTAGCTTACTTTTTCTTCTTGGCATTTTATGATGTTGAATTTACTAAAACGATTTTTATAGGGACTTTGGTCAGTGTGTTTTGTGGAAAAGGTTTGTGTTCTTGGCGCTGGAAGCACCAAATATGGAAAATTAGCCGATAGTATTGCAGATATTACTACTCAGGCATCAGTTGCAGCCATAGAAAGTGCAGGAATTGACCCAAAAGAGATTGGTGCATCTTACATTTCTAACGTTTTTGGAATTGCAGATAAGCAGGTACACATTGGTCCTGTTTTGATGAGTAGGTTGGGAATTCCAGATAAACCATCATTAACTATTGAATCAGCTTGTGGAAGTGGTTCTGTATCATTTAGAGAAGCCTATGCAAATATTGCAGCAGGATTCTATGATTGTCTAATTGCAACTGGTGTTGAAAAAGTAACTCACACTGGAACTGAATGGACAACAACTTACTTTGCATATTGTTCTGATTTCTTTTATGAAGGTCAAGCAGGTGCATCGTTTCCAGGATTGTTTGCATCAATGGCAAGAGCTTACTTGACAGAGTTTGATGCAACTGAAGAAGACTTTGCAGCAGTTGCAGTAAAGAATCATGATAACGGAGTATTAAATCCAAAAGCACACATGCAGAAAAAAATTACTGTAGATGATGTAATGAACTCTGCAGTAGTTGCTAGTCCCCTAAAACTTTATGATTGCTGTCCCTTTTCTGATGGCGCAAGTTCTGTAATTTTATGTTCTGAAAAATTTGCAAAAGCACACGGTGGTGATTACATTGAAGTAACTGGATCTGGTAGAGGTGGTTCACCTGCTGCATTACAAGGACGAGAACAGATGACAACTATTCCAAGTACAAAGATTGCATCAGAAGCTGCATACAAGATGGCAGGTATTACTGCAAAAGATGTAGACTTTGCAGAAGTACATGATTGTTTTACAATTGCAGAAGTTGTTGACACTGAGGATTTAGGTTTCTTTGATAAAGGACAAGGTATACAAGCTATTCGTGAAGGTAGAACAAAATTAAATTCAGATATCTCAATTAATCCATCAGGTGGTCTTAAATCAAAAGGACATCCAATCGGTGCAACTGGAATTGGACAAGTAGTTGAAGTATATGATCAATTAACTGGTAAAGCTGGTGCAAGAACTGTAAAAGATGCTAAAGTTGGTTTAACTCATAATTTTGGTGCAACTGGTGCAAGTTGTGCAGTACATGTTTTCCAGAGTGTGTAAGATGTCTGTCGAAGAACAAATGATTGAAAATGCAAAAGAAGGCAAAGTTTTAACTCACAAATGTTCAAGTTGCGGTCATCTCCATTTATCCACAGTATATTACTGCCAAAAATGTGGAAGTAAAGGATTTGAAGACACTATTTTAGAGGGTGTAGGCTCAATTGCTACATATACTATTATCACGGTACCGCCTGCAGGATTTGAAAAACATACTCCATATGCTTTTGTAGTACTCCAATTAGATAATGCAGAATTGAGAATTTCTGGATTTATGGGAGGAATTGCAACTCCTGATGATTTACCTGTTGGAACTAGAGCAAAAATCACTGGTTTTGATGAAAGAGGAATCATCATAGAAAAACAGTAAAAATATTTGTTTGAATTATTAAAAAAAATCAGAATAGATTCTTAATTATTTTAAAAATCTCATTATTTTATGTCTGTAGAAATAACGTGTGGAAAATGTGGAGAAAAGATCAAAGATATGAAAATGTTAAAATCATTAAAAGATGTTTTGAATCCTACTAATGGTAAGTGTCCGTCTTGTGGACAAAAGCTTTCTACATCTGAATTTTCACTTGATGTAGAAGAAAAATGATCACACCATGATCTTTTTTATATATTTTTTCTAATATTTTTTATTACATTGCAATATTTTATTTTATTTTATTAGAATCATTCAAGTCATAAGTCTTATTTACTCCTATACTTGATCTTAGTCATGACAATGAACGAAGAAGAATTAGAAATGAATATGGATTTAGATTCTGATGATGACGATCTAGATGCAGATTTAGATTCTGATATCGACGACGACTCTGATTCAAAACGTGGTGGAATTTTACAATCCACATCAAAACGTGTCAGAATGATCTTCTCTGTCATGGCAAGTCCTAATAGAATTGATATTCTTAGAATTTTAAACTCTAAAGGACCATTAACATATTCTGAGCTAAAATCATTAGCTGGTTTCAAATCTAAAAAAGAAAGTGGAAAATTTGCATATCACTTGAGAAAATTACTTAGACAATCACTAGTTGCACTTAACAAATCTGAAAGACGTTATACAATCACTAATCTTGGAAAACTTGTTTTAAGTTTAGCCAGACAAATTGAAGAAAGATCAATTATTGAAAGTGGAAAAATGTATGTCAGAACATCTGGCGAATCCATTGAAGAATTTAATTCTCATAAAATTATTCAATCACTAGTACGTGAAGGCAGCCTTCCACTAGAATTAGCACAAAAGATTACTGAAGAAGTTGAAAATAGAATCTACAAGTATCAAACCACCTATCTTACAGGCGCAGTAATTCGTGATATGGTAAATTCTGTTCTTTTAGAACACGGTCATGAAGAATACAGAAACAAACTTGCACGCCTAGGCATGCCTGTTTATGATGTTCAAGAAATGGTTTCTAATTTAGACAATGTTGATAATGGTGCTGAAGGTCTTTTGTTTAACACTGGTCAAAAAATATTTGCTGAACATTTGTTAACAAACGTTTTACCAAAAGATGTAGCTGACAATCACTTATCTGGAGATATACATATTTCAAATCCTGGAGTTTGGTCTATGATTCCTGACACAATATTTGTAAATGCAAAAGAATTACTTGATGATGGACTTGATCTTGGAGGAAAATATCTTGATGTATCAAGAATCAATGTTTCAAAACAACTAAATGAAATTACAACTTCTTTGTCTGTTTTAATTTCACTTTTATCAAAGGAGGCTTCAAAGGAAGTTGTACTAGATGGATTAGTTGCAGTGTTTGCAAAACATTCTAAATCACTTCCAGAACTAGAAGAACAATTAACTAATACATTTGCAACTGCTTCTACTACTTCTAAATATAATAAAACTAGTACAAACATATCAATTAGATTACAACTAGGCTCTGATACAAAAATAATTCATTCAATCATTAATGCATACAAAAACTATGTTGCAATTACACCAATACCAAAAATTGGTTTGATAATTGATAATGAAAAAGGAAAGATCACTGATGTATCACAATCAATTTCTGAAATATTATTACTTGGTGGTAAAGTAATGATTGCCAAAGGTCAAACTGCAAGTAGCGGAGTAACTAATGGTTCTTCAAAATCTACTAATTCACTTGCAATCAATTTGCAATCTGTTTCCATTAACCTTCCTAGATTGGCATTTGAATCAAACAAAGATGAGACTTACTTTAGAGCAAGATTAGCATTACTAATGAAACCTGCATTGGCTTCAATGGCACTTAGAAAGAAAGAAATCTCAGATTTAACCCGAAGAGGACTCAATCCTATTCTTGCTAAAAATACTCAATATATGCAAAGAAGTTCTGTTTCTTTGGTCATAAATCTAGTTGGTCTTAGGGAGTCTATTTTCAACATTTTAGGCTTTAAAGACAATAAGGATGGTCGTGCTGTGCTTCACAAAGTTATTGAAACTGCAGTTGATGTTGGCGCCAAAAAGGGTAAAGAATTAGGCGACAATGTGACTATTTGTATGACTGAAACAGAGGGTTCATCTCGTTTTGCTACTCTAGATGGTGAAAAATACGGCAAAAATTCTAGTCTTAATTCTATGGAAAGTGACTTTTATTCTCAAGGTACTGTGATTAATGCTTCAGAAATTGATGAATATACTCCAAAGTCTGAAATAATTTCTGAGTCCAATAAAATCTCAAAATTACTCAATGGTGGCTTGCTTGTAACTTTAGATATTGATAAAAACTTGAAAGTCGATGAAGTCAAAAAATCAATTGAAAAAACTGCAGAACTAGTTCCATCATTTAAACTTGTAAGAGCAACTCCTATCTGTGGTGAGTGTGGATTTAAGGATGAACCATTTGAAGACAAGTGTCCAAAATGTAAATCCCCATATGTTGTCTAGTTATTGTATTAAGTTCCAATTCTAAATGCGATCATCGTAATGAGAGTATGGAGTAAGTTCTGATAATTATTAACTCGTTTGTTGTCATCTATTTAATTATACGATACTCGTTTAACATTTTATGATTTTGTACCACTACGATTAACATTGGAGCGTTGTAAAAAATGTTCAACCAAAATTTCAAACAAATTCTGTTGAAAGTTTATAGATACTAGTTTTCTACTATGGTAGGAGATATTATAATGGATAATTCACAAATAGAAAATACGATCAATGAGATCCGTAAACGTAATGGTACAGTTACGGCTTTCGATTTAGATAAAATTTCAAATGCCATATACCAGGCATTAGCCGCCACCTCCAAAGCCGACCGTGGTGTTGCAGATAAACTAGCAGGAGAAGTGCTAAACAAACTTGTTGAACAAGGATTTACAAGCGAAAAATCACCAACTGTAGAGGATATTCAAGATATTGTAGAATCAACTTTGATTGATAGTGGTAATAGTGATATCGCAAAATCTTACATAGTTTACAGACACGAAAGACGAAAACTCAGAGATGAGAAGATGAGAGTTTTAAACCTAAAATCATTGGATCCAGTTTCAAAGAAATTTGATCTTAATTGTTTGAGAGTTTTAGCCTCAAGATACCTCTTTAGAAACTCAAAAAGTGAAATTATCGAGACTCCAACACAAATGTTTGAGAGAGTAGCAATTTTAGTTGGAATTGGAGATATGCTATATGATTCTCAGATATTTGATAAATCTGGTAATAACAATCAAGATGTAGATGAAGCTAAATCTTATCTTGAAAAATTAGATGCTTTTGATTATAAATTCAAAGTAGGAGATTATTTCTTCAACAAGTGGCATTTTAGATCTTTGATCAATCATTATGTCACACTTGCTAACAAAGGTCAAATGAAAGTAAGTTTCAAAGATCTTTTGACATTATTAGCAGCAAAAAAACTTGAAGTTTATTCTGATAGAATTACTGAATACTTTGAAATGATGACAGCACAAAACTTTTTGCCAAATTCACCGACAATGATGAATGCTGGTGGAAGATTAGGACAACTATCTGCATGCTTTGTACTTGGAATGAATGATGGTATGGAAGAGATTATGAAATCTACTTCTGATGCTGCATTAATTTTCAAATCTGGTGGCGGTGTTGGAATTAATTATTCTGATCTTCGTGAAGAAGGAGATATTGTTGCATCAACTTCTGGTGTTGCATCTGGTCCAGTATCTTTCATGAACATCATCAATACAGTTACTGAAGTTGTTAAACAAGGTGGTAAAAGACGTGGTGCAAACATGGGAATTATTGAAGCATGGCATCCTGACGTTGAAAAATTCATTACAAACAAAACAGAACCTGGTGTTTTAGAAAACTTTAATGTCAGTGTTGGTATTTGGGAAGATTTCTGGAATGCACTTGTAAATACTGAAGATGGAAATTATGTCTTAAGAAGTCCACGTGATAGAAAACCAGTTAAAGAAATTAACGCACATCAATTAATTGATTTAATTGCATTATCTGCATGGAAAAGTGCAGAACCTGGATTGATCTTCTTTGATCAAATTAACAAATACAATGTATTTGCTAAAGCAAGACAAGCTCCACTTAGAGCAACAAATCCATGTGGTGAACAAAGTCTTTACCCATACGAGTCTTGTAATTTAGGTTCAATCAACTTAGTAAACTATGCGCAAAAACAAGCAGATGGTTCTTACGAATTTGATTGGCAAGGATATGAAGAAATCATTAGAAAAACAACAAGATTTTTGGACAATATCATCGATGTAAATCATTATCCAGTTCCTGAAATCAATGTAGCCTCAAAAGAGTCTCGAAGAATTGGATTGGGAGTAATGGGTGTAGCAGATCTATTATACAAACTCAAAATTCCATACAATTCCAAAGAAGGATATGAACTCCAATCAAAACTCTCTGAAGCATTGACTTACTATTCTATGGAAGAAAGTGTTGCACTTGCTACATCTCGTGGTGAGTTCCCATTATGTTCCAAGACTGAATATCCTGAAGGTAAAATCCCAGTAGCTGGATATTATGAAAAATCTAAAAGTGCTCATTCATTTGAATGGGGTCCATTAATTGAAAAAATCAAAAAGCATGGAATTAGAAATGTACTAACTACTACAGTAGCACCAACTGGTACCCTTTCTATGATTGCAGATTGTTCAAATGGAATGGAACCGGCATTTGCACTTGTATTTGAGAAAAGAGTAACTGTTGGAAGATTCTTTTACACAAATAAGATTCTTGAAGAAGCTCTTAGAGATGAAGGTCTTTACACAGATGAAATTCTTGAAAAGATTGCAGACAACTATGGTTCATTGAGTGGAATTGATGAAATTCCACAATGGATGCAAGATGTGTTTGTAACTGCAATGGATATACACTGGGCTGATCACCTTATGGCTCAAAGTGTATGGCAAGATTGGATTGGAAACGCAATTGCAAAGACAATCAACATGCCATATGATGTAACAGCTGAAGATGTCAAATCATCATACTTGTTAGCCCATGAACTTGGACTCAAAGGTATGACTGTATACCGTGATGGCTCTAGACATAAACAAGTTCTTCACATGACAAGTGAGAATGCAGAAAAAACATTTGAAGTTGCACCAAGTGAATACATGCTATCTTACATCCATGAAAATATTACAAACAAATACATCAAAACACAAGTTGGTGCATCACTTGCACTAAAAGTCCATGATGAAGAAATAAAGATTGAAGCTCCAAAACAAGAAGAAGTTGCAGAGGAACGATTGTGTCCTACGTGTAAAAATAATCTTGTCTTTGTAGAAGGTTGTAGTATCTGTATTGAATGTGGATACAGTGGTTGTACCTCTGGATAAATAACAGAATCACAACTTTTTTACTTTCTTTTATTTTGTTATCCTCATGGATAAGAAAAAACTAGGCATAATCCCAGTTTTTGCTGTTATTGCATTAGTTTTTGTTTTTATTGTTTCTGATAATTCTGTAGATGATACTGATACGACAATATCTCAAGTTTCACCTAAAATAAATAATGAATCAATTGGCATGGTGATTAATTCTCCATCTTCCTCAGTTACATTACAACAACTGGATGAAATCTTTGCAGATGCTTCTTCAACCGGAATTGGTAGAAGTAATGTTTACCTTTATTGGAATATGATCGAACCTGTTGAAGGAAAATTTGATTGGTTGCAATCTGATATTTTAATGGGATTAAATGAAAAAAATAATCATAAAGTAACTCTTTACTTTTCAATTATTAATGGAGAAACATTAGGACCATTTCCTAAATGGATTGGAAAACCCACACTAAATGGAATTAATCAAGATGAACTAGTTACCGCTTTAGATGCTGTTCTTTCACGTTATCACATTATTGATTCGGTAATAATTGCTGGTGAAACTGAATCACAATTTAGATACAATGAACGCTTTATTCCAGTATATCAAGAACTGTTTTCTAATGTATATGATAGAATAAAAGAAAAACATCCAGATGTTAATTTTGGTAATTCATTTGCTCTACATAATGTATTGAATAAGAATCTTGGAAATGTTGTACAAGAATTGTCATCTGGTGACTTTGTTGCATTTTCATATACTCCAACTGATTCGTTAAATGAAATAAGTAAAAACCCTGATGAGGCTATTGAAGATTTGAATAAGATTTTTGAAATTGTACCAAATAAAAAAATAGGATTTTTTGAAATAAGCTGGAGTACATCTGATTTTGTAGAAGGAAATGATGATTCTCAAAAATTATTTGTAGAAAAATTGTTTGATTTTTATGCCCAAAATGAATCAGATATTGAATTTATGACATGGTTTAGGTATATTGATCAACAAGAAAACAGTTGTGTTAAAGAAGAGCAAAAAATTGGTGATCAAACAATCACTTTAGGCGGTGGTTCAAGTATGGGTACCAGTGAACATGTAATTGAAAGATTGAATCAGTATAATTGTAATACTGGTCTTGTAGACGTTAATCAAAATGGAAAAATTGGATGGAATGAATTTAAAACTCAAATTCAAATGCTAAACTAAAATGATTTCTTTAATTTTATCCGAATCTGCACTAGAACTTGTACCCTATGAGTTGGAAGAACACCCATCAGTAGTTTCACATGCCAAAAAATTAGGCAAATATCCTTCTGATATTTTGTTGGATAATTCCTGGCATTTTGCTGCAATGAAGGGAATAAAAAATGAAATTAAACGTGGACGACCTGATCTTGTTCATTTTTCAATACTTGAAGCTACATCAATTCCATTATACTATCAAAATAAATTAAATCTGTTTGTTCATACTATTGATAACAAAGTAATTCATTTTGGAAAAAATGTTCACATCCCAAAATCTTATCATAGGTTTCAAGGTGTAATTGAAAAATTATTTCAAGAAAAAAAAATTATGTCAAAAAATGAATTGTTACTTGATATGAAGGAACAAACTTTTTCAGAATTAATTGAAGAAATCAATCCATCTAATGTTATTGGTTTTTCTACCGAAGGAGAATTAAGTTCATACCAAAAAATTGCATCTGAAATTCCTGATAACTCATGTATCGTACTAGGTGGATTTCAAAAGGGTCATTTTTCTGATTCAGTGCAAAATAAGATCACAAATCTATACTCTGTTGGAAATGAATCCTTTGAATGTCATGTGGTTGCATCCAGAATCCTATATGAGTACGAAAAAACCATTTTTATGTAGGAATTTTGTTTTTATTTTCAGCGCAGTCATAGTATAGCCTGGTTAGTATTCGGGGTTTCCAACCCTGTGACGCGGGTTCGAATCCCGCTGACTGCAGTCTTTAATTTTAATCAGAACTAATTTTTACCTGTATTTTTAGAAATTATTGTGAAGCCTATAGTTTACAAAATTGCAATGGAAAGAATGCAAATTTTAATTGATAATGCAATCAGTAATGCTAGAACCGATCCTGAATTATCACAAAGACAGGCCTCCATTGCACGCCGAATTAGCAGTAAATATAAAATTCGAATGCCATATGACCTTCGAATAGTTTTTTGCAAAAAGTGCAAATCATTCATTGCTCCAGGACTAAATTCTAGAATTCGTTTGGGTAGGGCATCTGTTAAATCGATCAGAATCTCATGTAATTTTTGTGGTCACACATACCGTAAAGTAATCTCCTGACAATTTGCAATTATTTTTTAATAAGTTGAAAATCATTACAATTATGATTCTAAAATTAGTCTTAGCTCTATTTGTGGTTCTTTTTGTATTTTCAATTACTCCCGCATATGCTCAACATCATTCTGGTGCAATGGCACCTCCAATTGATCTTGATGGATTAAAAGTTGCAGTAAGTACAACTCTTTTCCCAGAAGATTTCAGTTTCGGTGATTCAAAATCTACAAATCTATCAATTAGATTTTTTGATAGTGAAACTGATGTTAACATTCAAAGTGTGACGTACCGTGTTAAAATTTTTCAAGATGACAATTTAGTTGCAAATGAGTATTTTTATGACGAAGATGGAAAATTGGAACTAAAGATCAAACCTACAACTGGATGTATGGAAAAAGAACTTTGGAAGTGTACTGTGTATAATGGTGAAAAACATGCTATAGCAGGTGGATATTATGCAAGAGGAGATTCACTACCCACAATTCAAGGACCAATTTTTGATAAAAGTGGACAATATTCTGTTCAAGTTTCTATTGTAGGTGCAACAAATCCAAAAACTTTGACTACTCAAGACTTGCTTTTTGAAACCTTTTTGCATCTTCCAGACAAACAGATTTTTGAAATAAAAACTGCTTCAGCAGAAGAATTTCCAATTTCTGTAAAATCTCATAATAATGAAATTTCTAACTTTGTATATGATGAATCATTAAATAAAATATCATATGAAATACCATTTGACTGGAATGATCATAGTGATAGTTCAAGTCTAAACCAAATAATCTCATTTAACAAAGATTTTTCGTCTATTCCAGTAGATAATGAATTATTGATATCTCTTAATGACGTGGAAATTTCCAATGAGTTTTATGAATTTAATATTTCAAATCCTGAAAAAAATTCTATAAAGATTGAGGTTCCTCATAATGATCTTTTCGAAATAAAAAGTAAATTACTTTCTACATCAAACAATGATTCAATTAAATTAGAAATTTTATCTGGTGAAAAAATTAATTTTAATGACATTAAATTCTCTTTTGAAAATGATATAATTGGAGAAGTTTATTGGAATTCTAATTTAGTTTCTGGTAAAAATATTCCTTTCACATTTTCCTTCTACGATAAAAATAATATTCCTGTAACAGATCTCTTGTTTGTTTATGGCATTACTGATTCCTCTGGAAAAGAAATTTGGTCAAATATTGGAACTGGAGAAAAATATCTTGGTATTTTAGCTCCGGATGGAATTTATCAAGAATCTATTTTTATTCCAACTGATGGAGAGTATGAATTTAAATTAATTTTAACTGGTCAATATTCTAATAATTTTAAAAACTTTCTTGTATCTACATCTAATTTTGAAATTAACTCTCAATCGATCTTAACAAAAGAAAAAACTAGCACCATTCCAAATTGGATCAAAAACAATGCAGAGTGGTGGGCAGCTGGTGCAATTGATGATGATGCTTTCATTCAAGGAATTCAATTCTTAATCAAAGAAGGAATTTTAGAAATTCCATCTACTTCACAAGGAGCTAGCTCTGGAAATGAAATTCCAAATTGGATCAAAAACAATGCAGAGTGGTGGGCAGCTGGTGCAATTGATGATGATGCTTTCATTCAAGGAATTCAATTCTTAATCAAAGAAGGAATTTTAGAAATTCAATAAATGATAATTTATTCTAATTCCTCTTCTGTATCATTTTCTTTTTCTTTTGACCATCTATTTTTTCCACCTTCTCCATATTGACGCCAATCTTTTTTCATTGGCTATACTATGGTATTACTTTCTAAAAAGAGTCTCTACTTGACTTTCTTTTTCTCTGACTTGTCTTTTTAATTTGAAAATTTTTATCGAATTTGCGATCTTTTAGAAATTTATCTCTGCCTAAGTTCTTAAATTATCAGACATTTTCTCTTAAAATGATTTATAAGACGATTATCGATTTTTGCAGTTTATGGCAAAAGTCTATGATGTACCAGCAGATGTCTTAATTGAGAGATTAGCTAACATTCTAAAAAATGAAGATATTCCTGCTCCTTCTTGGACTCCATTTGTCAAAACTGGCGCCCATGCAGACAAACCACCACAAGACAGTGAATGGTGGCATACTAGATGTGCATCAATTATGAGAAAAATTTACTTTAATGGCCCAATTGGAGTTAATGAATTAAAGAAAGATTATGGTGGTGGCAAACCACATGGATATGGTGCTGCTCATCATAGAGATGCAAGTGGTGCAATTGTTCGTAACGCAATTCATGGATTAGAGAAACTTGGCTATTTAGAAATAGTTGAAAAGAAAGGTAGAGTTGTTTCTAAAAATGGAATGCAAAAACTAGATAGACTTGCTACAGAAATACTCAATGAATTAATTCTAGAAAAACCTGAATTGAAAATTTATCGTTAGATCAAAATGAGTTTTCCTGAACCAAACGATATACCACAAGATCAAAATCCTAATCATGAAGCAGCAGCACAAAAAGAGCAAATCCTAAAACAAATTTTAACTCCAGAAGCTAGAATGAGATTAAATAATATCAAAATGGTCAAACCTGAGTTATCCGATCTTGTTGAGCAATATCTAATTGGAATGGCAACACAGGGAAAAATGCCCGGACAGATAACTGACGATCAATTGAAGCAAATTCTTATTTCTACACAACAACCTAAACGTGATTTTAAAATTAACAGAGTATAGATCCCAATAAAATATAATTAGGGGTAAATTAGATTGAAACCATGAAAGCAGTAGTATACCGTGAATATGCACCAGATGATAATTATGCAAAAATTCTCAAGGTTGAAGATATTGATTCCCCGAAGCCAAAACCAGATGAGGTAGTTTTTACCAATAAAGCATCTGCCCTAAATTATAATGATATTTGGGGAATGAGAGGTGTTCCAATTGCAATTCCTCTACCACACATTTCAGGTTCAGATGTAGCTGGAGATGTAATCGCCGTAGGTGAAGATGTAACAGGTTTCAAAGTTGGAGACAGAGTTGTTTCCCATTCTAATTTAGCATGTAGAGTTTGTAGTGCTTGTACTTCCGGAAGAGAATTTGATTGTACTCGAAGACAAGTTTGGGGTTTCCAAACTGGTCCACTATGGGGTGCATACAGTGAAGAAGTTCACCTACCAGAAGTTAATGTTTCACATATTCCAGAAGGAGTTTCATATGAAGATGCAGCAGCAGCATCCATGACAATTCTAACTTCATGGCACATGTTAGTTGGCAGAGCCAACATTACTCCAGGTCAAACCGTACTTGTAATGGGTGGTGGTTCTGGTGTTGGAAGTTTTGCAATTCAAATTGCTAAATTATACAACTGTGATGTTATTGCAACTGCAAGTCCAGATAAATTAGATAAATGTAAAGAATTAGGTGCTGATTATGCAGTTGATCATAGACAAGATGACTGGAGTAAACAAGTCTTCAAAATCAGTAAAGAAATTGCAAAAACAAAAGGTGAAGCACCTGGAATTGATCTAGCATTTGATCATATTGGTCAAACCCACTTTAACAAGCAACTACAATTGCTCAAATATGGTTCAACCCTAGTTTCATGTGGTGCAACAACAGGTTATGATGCACAAATAGATCTTAGACACATATTCTTCAAAGGAATCAATGTCTTAGGTTCAACACAAGGAACAAAAGCTGAATTAGATCAAGGTCTATACTGGATGGGTCAAGGAAAAATTAAAGCTGCAGTTGACTCAGTTTATACATTTGAGCAAGCAGCAGAGGCTCACACAAAAATGTTAACTGGTAAGTTCTTCGGCAAAATCATATTGAAGCCTGAAGGCGCATAGTCATTTAATGACTCAGCTCTTCAGAAGTCTCATTTTTGTTCCCGGAAATAATCCCAGATTTCTAGAAAAAGCAAAAAAGCTTCAGGCTGATATTGTATGTTTTGATTTGGAAGATTCTGTTCCTGATAATGAAAAAATCAGTGCTAGAAAATTAATCAAAAATGCCCTAAAATCTCGTTCAGAATATTCTTCATCAATATTTGTTAGAACTAATTCCCCGTTATCTGGAAAAATTCCATCAGATCTAAAAGAAATTGTTCAAAAAGGAATTGATGGAATCGTAATTCCTAAAGTGAATAACGTTTCAGAATTAAAAAAAATACAAAAAATTCTTTCTGGTTTAGAAAAATCTAAAAAACTAAAACCCATTCAAATTATTCCATCCATTGAATCAGCAGAAGGTGTAGTAAACTCATATCCAATTGCATCATTTGGAAAGCGCGTAACTGCAATTGTTTTTGGTATCTTTGATTTACTAAATGATTTGGGTGTCGAATACACAAAAGATGCACCAGGTGGTAAATATTCTAGATACAAAATACCTGTTGATGCTGCAGCTGCAGGAATATCTGCCATTGATGGTATTTGGCAGGATCTACATGATTTGAAAGGATTAAAAAAAGATTGTAATTTTGGAAAAAGCTTAGGATATTCTGGCAAAAGTGTGATTCATCCGGATCAAATTTCTACAGTGCATAAATCATTTTACCCAAATAAAACTGAAATTTTGTGGGCAAAAAAAGTCTGTAAAGTGTATTTGGAATCAACAAAAAAAGGTAAAGGTGCAACAACAGTTGATGGCAAAATGATAGACGAGGTTCACTATAAACAAGCAAAAGCACTTTTAGAAATTGTAGAATAAGAGAATGATTGACCTTCTTGATCCAACCAATGTAATTACTCGATTTTTTAATAGTGAAAGATATGATCAATTATACGATTATTGTAAGGATCTGCTAAAGAAAGATCCTACTGACATGCTTGCTTTACAAAATATCTCATTATCTTTGATATATTTGAAAAATTTTGAAGAGGCCATTACATATTGTGATAAAGTTCTTGAAATCAAAAATACTGATGCATATGCACTAAAAAATAAAGTATTTGCTTTGGAAAGTTTGAAAAAATATGATGAAGTTTTAAAATTATGTGAAACACTTTTGTCAATTGACCCCAAAGACCTTTGGGCCCTAAATAGCATGGGGATCTCGTTAAATGAATTAGATCGCCATAAAGATGCAATTAGATATTATGATACTTCACTTGTTATTGACCCTAATGATGTAACTGCATTAATGAACAAAGCCATCTCATTAAGTCATTTAGGAAATTTCCAAGATGCAATTGATTATTATGACTTAGCTCAACGAATTGACTCAAGCTTAAGGGAAATACCTCCTGCAAAATCAAAATTATATGAAAAATTAAACATGCCTGATGAAGCATTTTTAGCTGCTCAGGGTGTGCTCAACAAAGATATGCCAAAAATCAAATCAGATGCTAAAGAGAATAAATGCACTGTTTTTCATCAATTTTGTGATGATGAATTTCAAAATTCTGATTCAAAATAATTAATGTTTAGAATTATCTAAATCATTTTATACAAAGACAATGTATTTTTTTTAATGTTTACAGGTATTGTCGAAGGAGTTGGAAAAGTAAATAAAATTTCAAAAATTACAAAAAATCGTAGTGCAATTGAAATGACTATTGACTTGGGTAAACAAGTAAAGGGATTAAAAATTGGACAAAGCGTTGCACTAAATGGTGTATGTCTTACTGCAACAAAACTGTCAAAATCTAAATGTATTTTTGAAATGATTGAAGAAACTACAAAGAAAACTGATCTTGGTAATCTAAAAGTTGGTGGAGTCGTAAATATTGAAAGAAGTTTGAAAGCAGGTGATAGATTAGAGGGTCACTTTGTTTTAGGACATGTTGATGGTGTTGGAATAATCGAAAAAATTGTTAAAAAACCAAAAGAAGTTCAAGTATACTTTGAAGTTCCAAAAAATTTAGCAAAATATGTTGTTAAGAAAGGCTCTATTGCAATTGATGGAATTAGTTTAACTGTTGTTGATATTAAAAAAACACTGGCATCCGTCTCTTTAATTCCTCATACTATAGAAATTACAAATTTTCATACTAAGAAAGTTGGAGATAAGGTTAATATTGAAACTGACATTCTTGGAAAGTATATTTTAAAGCAAGCCTAATTATCTACAATTATAGTGGTAATTACCCATTTTTTAGTAAACTATATACCTAGATTGAAATAATTTTTGTATATGTCACTTGAAACTGGACTTGAATCTCTTAAACGTGGGGAATTTGTATTATTATTTGATTCAGCAGGACGTGAAAATGAAATTGACATGGTTGTTGCAGCAGAATTTATCACTCCTGAGCATGTTGCACGAATGAGACAGAATGCAGGTGGATTACTATGTATTGCTCTTGAAAATAATTTTGCAAAATCGCTCGAATTACAATACATGCATGATACTCTTGCAAGTTCATCTATGTCAAATAAAGAAATGATAATGGGTTTAGCTCCGTATGGCGATTACCCAACATTCTCATTATCTGTAAATCATTATCAAACTTACACAGGAATCACAGATAAAGACAGAGCATTAACAATTTTGGAAATGGCTAATATCTACAAAGTTGAAAATAAACAGAAAAAATTCTCATCATCATTTAAAACTCCAGGTCATGTTCCTTTATTGATTGCATCAGAAGGATTAGTGGCATCACGTCAAGGACATACAGAAATGTCTGTATACTTGGCTAAGACTGCAGGATTGACTCCAGTAACAGCTATTTGCGAAATGATGGATGCAGAAACCTATACTGCATTATCTGTAGATAAAGCAGAAAAATTTGGAAAACAAAATGGAATTCCATTAATTGATGGAAAAGAACTTTTGGAATACGCTAAGGTGAATTAATTTTGAATATAGCCATTGTAGTTTCAGAATTTAATGAAGAGGTAACATCCCGCATGTTAGAAGTTGCAAAAGAAAAAGCAGATTCTATGAAATTAACAATATCTCATGTTTGTAAGGTTCCTGGAGCCTATGATATGCCTATAATTGTAGATAAATTGTTACAAAATCAACAAGTTGACGGTGTTGCAACTTTAGGTGCTATAATAAAAGGACAAACTAAACATGATGAAGTGATATCTCATGCTGCAGCTAGATCCTTAACTGATTTATCACTAAAATATCAAAAACCTGTTTCTCTTGGAATAACTGGACCTGGAATGCAAGAAAGACACGCTTATGCCCGAATTAGACCTGTTGCAGAAAGAGCTATCGAAGCACTTGTTACAATTTCAAAAGAATTGGAAAAAATTTAAGAATGATCCAATTAAGTATCTTAAAAATTACTGAATATGGGCCTTGGACTTTAACATTAGGTAGTGACAGAGAACATGAATTACAGATGTTGCAGGCTTCTCTTTACAAAAAAGTACAAGAATTATTTTCTGCAAAAAATTGCTTGGTATTTTTAAATAAATCAGATGAATTTTTTGTTGTATCAAATGGTCTTACTCTAAATGATCATATTGAAATTCAAAAATCCGTTAAAGAATCATTTGAAGTTAGTTTAACTATTTCAATTGGATATGGAAAATCTCCATTTGATGCTAATCTAAAAGCATATGAGGGTAAACAAAATAGTGTGATATTAAATGAAGAACATAGTATCTATGGGTTCATTGATAATAGTTTAGAGTTTGATGTTTCAATAATGCATTTGGATGTTGATGATCTAAAATCACAAAGAAAAGATAACTCTCCATATGAAATTTCATTAAAAGTTTTTGAATTATATTCTAAAATTGGCAGATATTTCATTGAAAAAAATTCTCTTTCATTTTTTCTAGGCGGTGATAATTATATGGTAATTGCAAGTGATGATGCAAAAAATTCTGTTCAAAATTTTATTGATATAATTAAAAATGATGACCAAATTTCTTTGAACTGTGGTATTGGAAATGCTAAAACTAGTAGGAATGCAGCTAAATTAGCCACAAAATCTCTTGATACTATACGTGAAATACGAGATTCAGGAAAACAGAAACCTGATGTTTATGAATTATAATGTTATTAAAAAATATCAGTGCATTAATTGGTGAAAATTTAGATTTCATTTCAAATATTGATGTTCAAATTAGAGATGATAAATTTCAGAAAATTAATCAGAACATACAATCTAAATCAAAAAAAGATACAATAGATTGTGAAGGATTACTATTGATCCCAGGATTCATAAATTCTCATACGCATATTGCTGATTCAATTGGTAAAGATATTACATTGAATAGTACTGTAAATCAAAAAATACATCCTATGTTTGGAATTAAATCTAAAATTTTGAAAAACACTTCTAATGAATATCTCTCAACATTTATGAAAAATACATGTCGCTCTATGATTCAAAAAGGTATTACCACATTTGTTGATTTCAGAGAAGGTGGACTAGATGGTGCAATATTACTTAAAAAAGCGGTTGATGATTTGCCAATTCGTACAATTCTTCTAGGAAGACTAGATTTTCACCAAAGCACATCAGAAATTAAAAAAAATAGCCCTTTTCCAAAGGAAAAAACTCTTGAACTTCCATCTTTAGTAAAAATTTGTGATGGAATTGGTATTAGTGGTGCTAATGAGCATAGTACATCTGTATTACAATCGTATTCAAAAACAAAAAAATTACGAGCAATCCATTCTTCTGAAACTATAGAAAGTGTTCAAAAATCAAAACGAATTACTGGAAAATCAGAAACTCTTAGAGCATTATCATTAAAACCTGATTTTTTGATTCACATGACTCATGCTTCTAAAAAAGATCTAGATGCTACATCTAAGAAAACTAGAGGCATAATTATTTGCCCTAGAGCCAATTCCTCACTATCTGAAGGAATTCCTGATATTGAAAAAATGCAAAATGCTGGATGTCTATTAGGATTAGGTACAGATAATGTAATGATTAATTCACCAGACATGTTTCGTGAAATGGATTATCTCTGGAAGGTAACTATGGGAATTAAAAAAAAGAGAATAGACCCCAAAGAAATTCTTAAAATGGCAACAGTCAATGCTGGAAAAATTCTAAAAAAAGAAATTGGTGTTATTCAAACAAAAAAAATAGCTGATTGTATTTTTCTTGATAAACATGCATTAGATTTAGAACCTATGCATAATCCTTATGCATCTATTGTACATAGAGCATCTCAATCAACAATCAAAGCAGTAATGATTGGAGGAAAAATTGTACATGGAAAAATCTAATATGCATATCATTTTAAGTGCAGCAATTTCAATTGATGGAAAAATTTCTACAAGATCAAATGATTCTAAGTTATCTTCCCAAGAAGATAGTACTAGATTGCATAAATTAAGATCAAAAGTGGATGCAATCCTTATTGGAAAGAATACTATGTTAAAAGACGATCCATTATTAACAGTACGTTATACAAAAGGAAAAAATCCTACAAGGATAATTTTAGATTCTAAAGGTACAATTTCAAAAAATTCTAAAATAATTAAATCAAGTGATAAAATTCCAACTATAATTGCTGTTTCTAAAAAAATTAGTAAAGCAAATCTATCAAAATTAAAAAAATTACCAGTAGAAATAATTATTTCTGGAGAAAATTCTGTTAATTTAAAATTATTAATGAAAAAACTTTCTACTAAAAAAATTAAAACTATTTTAGTTGAAGGTGGAGGTACAGTAAATTGGGAATTTATTAAAAATAATATTTTTGATGAATTAATTATCACTTTATCTCCTTATCTAATTGGAGGAAATGATGCCACCTCTTTAGTTGAAGGAAAGGGATTTGCCAAAATAGTTAATTCACCTAATTTGAAACTAAAATCTGTTAAGAGGCTCAAAAATCATCTTGTGATAAATTACATCAAAGTGTAAGTTCTTATAGTTTATCTCAAATGAAAGTACAAGAAATTGGCAATAAAAAAGAAAACTACAACAAAAAAGAAAGCTGCAACAAAAAAGAAAGTTGCACCTAAAAGAAAGGCTGCAACAAAAAAGAAAGTTGCACCTAAAAGAAAGGCCGCTACTAAATCAAAAACAAAGAAACCAGCATTTGGAGGATACGCCATTAATTTTGCAGGTCGTCAAGAAACTGTAGAACAAGTATTTGGTAAGAAACCAATCGCTCCTAGTGAGATGACCAAAAAGATCTGGGCATTTGTTAAATCAAAAAGCCTATCTAACCGTTAAACCAGTTAGCGAACCCTCGTTAACTAATTCTATATTTTAATTATTTTAAATTAAAAAGATATAGATATTGGATTTTATTTTTTTTAAATATGTCTACTACATCACTTCGACGTGATCATGAATTAATTGAAAAAGTAATCAAAGCTATGCAATCTACAATTGAATTATTAAATGATGGTAAACAAATTCCTGAATCAATTTTACTTCCTGTAATTGATTTTTCAAAAAATTTTACTGATGTTTGTCATCATACAAAGGAAGAAAAATCATTATTTCCTGCATTAGAAAAAGCAGGATTACCAAGTAAAATGGGACCGATTGCTATGATGTTAATCGATCATGAACGTTCTCGAGAAATTGGAAATTCTATGGAAAATTCAGCAAAAGAATATCTTTCATCTGGAGATTCTGAAAAATTAATTTCTGATATGCAACTTTATGTTGATCATATTACCGAACATTTGTGGAAAGAAAACAACAAATTATTCATGATGGCTGAAGCAAGATTACAATATGTTTCTGAAAAAGTTGACAAGGAACTCTCTGGAATTGAAGAATCTCAATTGAATGAATTAGGTAAATCAAGACAACATTATGAGGAATTAGCTGAAAATCTAACTCGTGATGTTTCTAATCATGGAAATTAATTTTGTCTAATTCAATTTTTGGAGAAGTAATTAAAGTTAGAAAATTCAGAAGCGGTGATATTGAGATTGATTTTCATCATGATGAACAAATTACCCAATATCGATACTCTGATGATCCTAGTAGATTAGGTAATTTTCCTAAGAATTTGGCTGAAACGTTAGCTTCAACTTTGAATACTGATATTTGCATTGAGATTTTTTTCCAAGATGATGGCATTCCAAGTCATCTAGAATTAGAACAATGTGAGGATGAAGAAGATGATGATGAATATGAGGATGACGAATATGAAGATTAATGAAATTATTCTTTTAGAATTGTATTAATTTAATAATTTTTTAATCAATCAAAATGTTTGTTGCATATCTTTTTTGATTTCATCTATCTTTTTTGAATATGCTTTTCGAGATTTTTCATTCTTTTTTATATTTAATACATTTTGACATGATGGACATTTGAACATGCCCTCCAATGCATCTTCAAATGTAACTCTTGGACAATCCTCATTTCCACAATGATAAAAGTCTGATGCATTTTCATAATCAAATCTTTGTTGTAATCTCTCTTCAATTTTCTTTTTTTGATTTTCAATAAAATGTTCTACTTCTTCTCGTCTTGTTCTCCATCTGTAAACAAACCATCCTTTTCTTTCATCCTTTACTCTAATACCTGTAATCAAAGATTTTCCAAAAAGATCGTATAGCACTTTTCTTACCATGTTAATTCTAAGACCTGTTGAACTGGCTATTTCTTCATCAGTTGCATCTTCGGCCTTTAACAGAGATCTTGCTACTTTGAGATATTCATCTCCTCCAATCATTGATGCAATTCTAACAAAAGGATCTTCGTATTTGTCTACCAACTTAATTCATCCTTAGTTTCTAGTATTAATCCCTTGTCTCATTTACTTGGACATTTTTGCCATTTTTTGTGGGTATGATCTTTCTTTTTGCATTTGGGAAGTTTTTTTCAAATTGTTGCCCATCCTGAATTCTATCTAATAAAATGGCTAATGCACTAATTTCTGAATGAGGTTGACTTCCGACACCCACATTGTAATCTGCTAATTCGTAAATTTCTCTGGGTACTTTTTCAGCCCCAACTACAATCAACATTTTGTCTTCTAAACGTAGTTGATTTTGAATTTGATTAATTTTTTCACCATACATCGATAAATGAACTATTTTGTAACCTTCACTTTTTTTATTTTTTATCACTGATTTCCAATTATCGACAAATTCAATAACAAAATCTCCACCCCATGTGTTGTTAATTTTTTCAACTGTATCTTTAATTTCAGGATTTACTTCTGTCATGAATATTTTTTTTGCTCCAAAGGATCTTGAAACTAGTGCAACATGCGTAGTCACTCTGTCGTCTCTTACAACACGCTGTCCTATTCTAACAACTTCAATTACCAAATTTATCTACAACTCCTTCCATTTCATTTTTTTTATATTTATATGGATTTTGATTTATAATCGTATTCTGAATTAATTCCTTCAATTGTTTTATGTTTTCACCTGTTTTTGAGGAGACTAAAACTACTTTTTCATTTTCAACTAAATTTAGTAATTCTCTTTTGTAATTAATTTGATCTTCTTTAATTAGATCTAATTTATTTAACGCAAAAATTATTTTTTCTTTTTTAACTCCTAATTCATCCAATGTTCTCATACAACTAGCAAATTTTTTCTTTAATTCTAACTGCGAATCACTAATATCAATAACTAGAATAATAATGTCTGAATAAGTTAATTCTTCTAATGTAGATTTGAATGCATCTATCATATATGCTGGTAATTTACTGATGAATCCAACCGTATCTGCAATTAATGCTGGTTCTTGATTAATTATTATTCTTCTTGTTGTGGTTGACAATGTTGTAAACAACTCATTACTTTGAGTTCTTGTTTCACCTGTAGTTTTATTAAATAATGTAGTTTTTCCTGCAGACGTGTAACCTGCCAATGAAATTGTTGTAAATCCCATTCTCTTTCTTCCTTGTCTGTGAAGTTCTCTTTGTTTTCCTGCTTTTAGTAATTTCTTTTTTACTGTCTGCATTCTATGTTTGATATCGTTATAGTAGACATCAACTTCAAATTTGCCTATTCCCATAAATCCTGGTTGTTCTCCCATGTTTGCTAAACGAACTTTTTCTTTAGCTCTGACCATTTCATATCTTAATTGTGCTAATTTTACTTGTAATTTTGATTCTGCACTTGATGCCCTACTTTCAAAAATTTCCAGAATTAGTCCTTCTCTATCTAAAATTTCTCTTTGTAATTCTGTTGCTAGATTGTAATTTTGACTAGGTTTTAGAATCTCGTCAAATACAATTACATCTGGTCTAATTTTATCTGCAATTTCTTGCAATTTTTCTAGAATTCCCAGACTAATTCCATATTTTGGTTTTTGAAGATAATTTTCTTGAATAATATGAACTACTTCATATCCTGCTGCTTCACATAATCCCTTTGCTTCATTTATGGCATCCTCTTTGTCATATGTAATCAGAATTGCTTTGTCCATTTTGATAGATTATTCCATTTTCTTTAATGTTTTTTCAATATTCATATTTAGGACAATTTCTGCAATATCACTTGCATATTCAGAAATTCTTCTGATATTTTCTGACAATCTTCTAACTCTGTAAATTTCTTCATCATCTTTTAATGATTTTGATGAATCCCTGACTTTCTTTTCATATTTGCTAATTTCTTCTATTTTTTTGATAGTTTTCTCTGCCTGGTAATAATCCTCTTTGAAAAGTGCTAAACATGATTCATCTAATACTGTCAAAGAAAAGTTATTCATTTCTTGCAATTTATTCAAAATTTCTTTTTTGATTGGCTTTTTAAATTCCAAAAAGTCCTTTGCAATAAATGCTGCATGATCCCCAGTTCTTTCAATATTTTTTACAACTAATCGATAACCTAAACAATTTCTAGCATTCCTAAAACCCATTTCTTTTAGAAAATGTTCATTTTGTATTGCTATTTTCAACTGACGAATAATGTAAAATCCAAATCTATCAACTTCATCGTCTGTATTGATGACCTCTTGCGCCAAATCTAAATTATTTTCTTTTAGCGCTAAAATTGCATCATTTGACATTGATTTTGCTAAATGTATCATTCGTTTGAAAGCTCCATCAACTGATAATTCTAATAAATTTACAAGAACCTGAATTGTTATTCCGCTACTCGAATCTGAAATGATTTCTGAACCCATTAACATTCTTTTTACAGCTTCTTTTGCTGTGTTTCTTTGTGATGGGTCCAGTCTTCCATTTTTTGATTTTAAATTAATTGTTCTAAATCCTAAAAAGTATAATGAGATTAATTTTCTAACTATGGACTCTGCTTTTTCATCTTCGGAAATTTCTATAGTGGCATCTTCTTTCTTTTGTGTTCGTGATTCAAATTTTGGCGGGAATAGTTCCAAAGTGGATGATCCTTTTCTGACCATTCGTATTTGGTCTCCTTGTTTTAACCCTAATTCGTTAATCCATTGTTTTGGCAATGAAACTATGTATGATGACTTGCCTGTAAACTGTATTTTCCTAGTTTCCCCTTGTTCTTCCATAATCTAATCATTTTGTAACTAACTATATAGTTATTTATTATTATTATAGATTAACAACAACTAATATTTCCAATAATTTATTTTCAAATATGGAAAAATTTGTTAAACTTCAACAATCACTTGACGCTCTATTTGGAAGGGGAACATCAAAATTTTTACCAAAAGATCTAGATATAGAATTATCCAGAAAAACTGGTAGAATTCGAACAGTTTCACACAAAGGAAAATTACTTTGTACTTTGAGAATAAATGGAAGTTTGGCAATTAGTATTAATTTTGCTCAGACATTGTTGCAAAGTAAAACATTCAAAGAAAATTGTATTGAAGTTAACAAGGATGCTGCTCCTTTTGTAATGGAAGGAAGATCCGTTTTTTGTAAACATGTTACTTGGTGCGGAAAAAATGTTAAAGTTTCATCTGACACTCCTGTATTATTTGAGAATCAAGTAATTGCAGTTGGTAAAGCAATTTTATCTTCAAAAATGATTTCTGATTTGAATTTGGGCGTAGCCATAAAAGTTAGAGATAGTTTAAAAAGTCGTAAGGAGAAGATAGTGGTATGATGCGAGGAGGTAACCGCGAAATGCGAAGAATGATGGACAAGATGGGTCTTGACATGAATGAATTATCAAATGTACAAGAAGTTATTATTAAAACTGACAAAAAAGAGATTATCATTTCAAAGCCTTCAGTGACTGAAATGAAAGCAAAAGATAGTTCCATCTTTACTGTAACTGCAGACAGCTATGAGGAAGCTGAATTAGAAGTTCCAATTTACTCTGATGATGATATTCAATTAGTCAGCCAACAAGCAGGTGTCGATGAAGAAAAGGCAAAAAGTGCTTTAGAAGAGGCCAAAGGCGATCTAGCCAGAGCAATTTTGCTTCTCACATCTGGATAATCTCACTTTTTGTGCCTAAAATATGCCCTAAAAATGAATGATTTAATAAATGGAATTTACCAAATCTGAATAACATGGCAGACGTTGCTGAATCAAAAGTTACAGGAATTATCAAATCTTTGAACGGATTAGAAGATGATCTTGATTCCTTAACAGGCAAAGTTGGAGATATGAAAAAACAACTAAATGTTAAAACTTTGAGTGAAATCGACACATTGTTAGAAAAAACTCGTGAGATGGCTACCAAAGAGGCAGAAGTAATGATTAATGCCGCAAAAGAAAAAGCAAATTCAGAATCTGCAAAAATTTCCCAAGAAGGTGATTCCAAATTGGCTGAAATAGAATCAAATGTAAATTCCAATTTTGATGATATGGTAAAACATGTCGTTTCTACAATTTTGAAAGCATAATCCTCGATATTGATCAATTTTAAATTCAAGATATTTTACAAATGAATAATGCAGTCCTTACTTGATCAAGTTAATATTTTAATCAAAATGAAAGTGGGAGACCCATATAGATTAGAACATATCAAACTAATGCTAAAACAAAAAAGAACGGTATATGGTTCTGACAGAGCATATCTTGATCATTTAATTCATGATTATATTGAACAAGTCAAAACCCAAAAAAAATTAGCAAAAATTCGTGGCGAGGATCCCTATGAAGAAGATTCTAAAACCATGGTTTCTGAAGAGGATATTGAAGATGAAGATGAATATGATGTTGTAGATGAAGATGAATATGATGTTGTAGAGATGGAACACATTTACTGTTGGAAATGTGGTAAATCTATTCCTGTAAATTCTAAATTTTGTCTTGATTGTGGTAGCGATATAAAAAATCCTGAAGTAAAAGAAGATCCTGTTGAAAAAATACCTGACAAAATACCTAACGAGGTCATTGAAAAAAAATCTAACAATGGGAATAAAAAAAATATTCTCATAGTGATAGGTGTATTGGCAATTTTAGCTGTAATTGGTGGAGCAGTTGTTGTGAATACTGGATTTGACAAAACAGTTTCTTTAGATGATGATTCTGTACAGCCACCAACAGAAGTGATTAATGAAACGACAGAATCTGATGTTAACACTACTTCCAAATGTGGAGCTGGAACTGTATTTGATGACGCAACAAACACCTGTCTTTTAGAAGGCACTCAAACTACTTCCAAATGTGGAGCTGGAACTGTATTTGATGACGCAACAAACACCTGTCTAATTCCATAAATTTTTTCTAAAAATTTTTTTAGAAATTATACAAATTTGTAATAAATTTTGAAAATATTGAAAAATTTTAAACAATACATATTTATGGTTATTTTAAATCATTTTTTTGAAAAATATAATTTTATAATGAAAAAACTTGTAATTATTTTAAAAATAATTTTTATTTTTTATAAATTTTAGCGATCCATGCTTATATACCTATAATTTCTATATAAAATACTAAAATGACATGCAAAGGCATCTGTGTTAGATATAAAGCTCAAAAACCTGTTGGAACAGGACGTTATGCATCAGGTCAGAGAAGATGTCAAATTTGTGAAATTTTCATTAAATGGGAAGGATTGTGGTGTCCTTGTTGTGGATATAGATTAAGAACAAAACCACGTAATTTGAAATACAAAGCAAAACTTCGTGCTAGAGTTGAAGCTGATTCCGCAGAAGCAGAAACCAATTCTATTTCTGCAATGGAACAAGAATTAGTTGCTGAAGCTGAAGGAAAAACAAAAGCAAAAGCAAAAACAACAAAAGCAAAAACAACAAAAGCAAAAACAACAAAAGCAAAAACAACAAAAGGTAAAGAAAAAACACCATGTCAATATTGTGAAAAACCTTATGTGTTTATTGATAAACATGAGAAGAACTGCAAAAAAAACCCAGAAAATGAATCAATAGCAATAAAAGCATAAGGTTCGTTTGTAAGTTATTGACTTCCTCAAATGGATTTCTAAATAAAATTATTAAATTAGAAAATCGTAATTTTTCCTTAAGAACTCAAAAATTTGAAAATGGATATTTTGTCTCAGTCTCAGAAGATAATGACAAGATTGGTTCCATGACAGTTTCTTTAGCAACTGGTCCTACACCTACTACCACTACTATAGTTCCATCTAGAAATGAATCGTTATTTTTACGATTAGTTTCTGAACGAATTAGTACAAGGATGAAAGGGATTGCTTTGGTCTCAATATTTGTCAAAAATGAATTAGAACCGTCAACCGCAAAAGCCTTAATGTCTGAGATAATGGAAATGATTGAAAATGAGTGATTTAAGAGATTACATTTCCAAAGTTAAAAAAATTAAAGAACTTAAAACCATTAAAACCAAAGTTTCAACTAAATATGAAATTGCTGGTGTTACAGCAAAAGTAGATCAATCACATGCAGTATTATTTGAAAATATCAAAGAAAGTGATTTTAGACTAGTATCTAATTTAGTTGGAACTCGAAAAAGATTTGCTTTGGCAGTTGGTGGCACGGAAAATAACATACATCAAAAAGTAATTTCAGCAATAAAAAACTCAAAAGCACCAAAAATCGTGCCTACTGGAAAATTCATGGAAAATAAGTCAAAAAATATCAATTTAATGCCTGTTGTGACTCATTTTGAAAAGGAATCAGGACCTTTCATTACTTCTTCAGTGGCTTATGCAAAAAACCCTGAAACAGGAAAACAAAACTCATCATTTCACAGGATGATGCCTATTGACAAAACACATCTATCAATTAGAATGGTTGAAGGTCGTCACTTACATCGATGCTTTATTGATGCAAAAGAACATGGTGAGGATCTTAAAATTGCAATTACTGTTGGTGTCCATCCTGCAATCTCAATTGCTGGTGCTTATCAATTTGATTGGGGTAAGGATGAAATTGATATTGCAAATTCTTTATTGGGTGGAAAATTAACTTTAGCAAAACTTCCATTTTCTGGATTGAATGTACCGTCTGGTTCAGAAATTGTAATGGAGGGAAAAATTTTGCGTGATAAAGTTCATCCTGAATGGATGGTTGAAATGCTTCAGACTTATGATCATAAAAGATCACAACCAATTTTTGAAATTGAGAATTTGTATTTTAGAAATAATCCTATATTCCATGATGTTTTATCAGGTTATGGCGAACACAGATTGTTGATGGGAATGCCCATTGAATCTAAACTAAATGGGGAATTGAAAAAGGCTTTCTCACAGGTAAAACAGGTGTCTATGACAAATGGTGGTTCAAATTGGTTACATGCTGTTGTACAAATTAAAAAGAAAACAGAATCTGATGCTAAAAAAATTATTAAAAAAACATTTGAATCTCATCGCTCATTAAAACAAGTGACTGTAGTTGATGAGGATATTGATCCAAACAGTGCTGAATCTGTTGAATATGCGATGGCAACAAGATTTCAGGCTGATAAGGATTTGGTAATTATTAAGAATGTGCGTGGTTCTAGTCTTGATCCTTCCAGTGATCAAAAGAAATTACAAACTGCCAAAATGGGCATTGATGCAACCCGTTCTACTTCTAAACGTCCCGAAGGATTTGAGATGGCCAAAATACCTAAAATTGATAAAATTAACCTGAAAAAATATTTCAAATAATCTTTAATTGACTGATCAAATTAAATTGGATGAATGTACAGGTATGTTGGTATAAAAAAATGTCCTCAGAAAATTCTATAAAATCTGAAAAAACTCCATCTGAATCTCATGCTGAGGTAATTGTTAGAATGTTTCCTTCAGATGCAAATCCAGCTGGAAATGTGTTTGGTGGTGAAATTTTAAAAAATATTGATATGGTAGCAGGAATAGTTGCACAGCGACATTCTCAATCTAATGCAGTAACTGTGTCTTTAGACAGTGTAAATTTCTTGAAACCTGTTTTTGTTGGAAATGTACTTTTCTTAAATGCCCGAATTAATTATGTTCATAATTCTTCAATGGAAATTGAAGTTAAAGCAGAAGCTGAAGATATTGTAACTGGAATTAGAACTATTACTGCAACTGCTTTTGTAACATTTGTTGCACTTGGTAAAAATGGTAAGCCAATTCCTGTCCCAACTCTAGCTCTAAAAACAGATGAGGATCGTATAAAGTTCGATGAAGGGAAATCTAGAATGGAAAGACGATTACAAAATCGACAAAAATAGATTTATTAAATTATTGAAATTTTATTTTTTTAATTTTATCTCTTGATTCATCAAGTAGTCGTCTAATTACAGGCGTGTATATTTGACATAAATACATAATTTCAATTTTTTGTTCATCTTCTAAAGTTAAAAATGCAGATGACGTAATTTTCTTTTTTGTAACTTTTGGTTCTTCATTTTCATTTCTTTTTTTATTAATAATTTCTAAAAATATTGGAGTCTGTCTTTTGATTTCAATTTCTAACTGTTCTTTTGAAATAATTTTTTTATTCTTTAAATCAATTTTAATTTCTTGATAAAAATCATCTTTGTATCTTTCAGTACCTCTCATCATTATCTTAATTTCTGGTAATTTTTCATTCATATTTTTGAATTGACGAATTTTATTCATAATATTTGGATATGGGTTTTTATGCTCTATTTCATATTTGTTTGAAAACCATTCAGAAAATTTTAATGCATTAAAATCTTGTTTTGCTTTTGCTTTGTTATGAAATTTTTTTTGTGTAATCTTTTCTGAAATAAATAGTCCAAAATCTGTATTTGCTTCCTCAAAAATTCCATTGATTATATTCTCAATTGAATTAATGTATTTAATAAAAAAATAATTTACATAAAATGGATCAGGATCGTATTGTTTAATTTGTTTTAAAAAAATTTCACATTTTTTAATTTCTTCTTCAATATTCATTGATTTTTGCCAGATTCTGAATTTGTATATTTTGATTGTGCTTTTAGTTCTACAGATAATTTATTAAAAATTTCATTTACACTGACATCCACTAGATTGATTGTTGCATTTTCTTTCACTATTTGTTTCTCAAATTTTTCCTTAATTGCAAATGATACTGACGACCAATGTAAAACGCCTTTTAATTGCTCTTCAACCGTTGCATTGGTAGTTGGTAGACTAGATGATGCAAAAACAATTCCATTTGTCCATTGCATAGTTGGAATACCTCCACCTGATGATCTTGTACTAAATGCAATTTGTTTAACCCAATCATCAAATTGGTACTCAATTATTTCATGAATAATCAATTTTTTCCATGGTTCAATTGTAATGTCCATCAATGTACCTAAAAATAATCCAATTATAATCTTATTTTTAATAAATTAAATTTCTGTAATTTCAGTAATGGTTCCTAAAACTGAATCCATTTTCACTATTGCCTTTTTTTCATCCCATCCCAATGCTACATACCAATCCCCTGCATCATTATGGTATTTTGTTTCTAATGTTTTGAGTTCCTCAGGTTTTTTATCATACTGTTTTGCAATTCCTGAAATTGCCAATGCAATTGCATCTTTTTCTTTTTCCAATCTTCGTTTCATTAATCCTATTCCTGGACTCATGATTAGTTCAGATTTTTTCATCTAATATAGTTAATTCTTTCAATTACGCACAATGTATTATTCTATTAAAAATTATCATTCCAACATTTCAAATAGTCTATTCTTATCAGAAAAATAAAATGAAATTAATTCAAAAATTTTCAAAATCATTTCTTCTAAAATCGTCAACCCTTGTTTCTCTTGTATCTATTCTTGCAGTTATTGGACCTATTGTAATAGTTTCAGCCGGATTCTGGGACGCCATATCTCATATTCTTAAGGAACCTGAGTCTTTTTGGAGTCCTTCACACATTGTTGTTTATACTGGTGTGTTTATGACTTCTTTTGCTGCATCTATGGGTTGTTTGTTACTCATGAGGAAATCTGTTCATGGTTCTCTAAAAACTGGAATTAAATTTGTTATTGTAGGCTCTATAATTCAAATGATTTCTGGATTTGGTGATTCACTATCTCATGATCTTTTTGGAATTGATGGACTTATCTCGTGGTCCCATCAACCTCTTGAGCTTGGTTTAGTTCTTGCATCCTTTGGAGCAGTTTTAATCATTAAAAATAGGGAACATACAAAATTGAAATTCTTTTTACCTTTCTCAATAATTGCATTTTTATTTTTTGCAACTTGGTTGATTTTTAATATTGTCTTAACTTTTGGCCATACCATTCAATGCATTCAGATTTATGAAATATTTTCATCTGGATGTTCTATATTGTAATTTTTTATTTTTAGATAGGAAATCAGCATAATTATCAAAGAACCTAACAATATCATAATTCCAGGTGCAATCATATTATCTGAATGAGTATTTCCAAATTCTGTTTGTAAATTTATTGAATTTTCTGAAATATTTGATACTTTCATTGTATAAATGCCATCTTTATCAAAGTCAAAATAACCTACTGAAAATTTTGTATTGATTTTTTGCTCTTGAATTATATTCAAATTTTTATCTAAAATTTGAACAAATACATTTTCTTTAGTAAATTCAGGCATGTAAACTTTGTAATATCCTATATCTTCTCCTGTAAATTTTAATTTTGATTCCATAGAACTAGATTTTTTGAGGATTATTGAATCGTGATTTTTTTCAGTTTCATTAAAAATTACTGAAACCCAAATCATCCCAATTACTACTAATACAAATCCAATTTTGAATGCGGACACCTTCATTTAGTTTTCTGGAAAATTATTTGGTTAATAAAATAATCTAAAGGGCTCGAAGGGATTTGAACCCTCGACCTAGCGGTTCGAAGCCGCTTGCTCTATCCAGGCTGAGCCACGAGTCCAAACAATTAAGATTTTAACGGGTGTAAATATCTGTCTAGATACATTGAAAGTTTCAAAAAAAGTTATGGGCGTTGAATATGCAATTCGAGATATTGTATTAGCTGCAAGAAAAGTTGAACAATCTGGCATGGATGTTGATTATCTAAATATTGGTGATCCAGTACAATTTGGATTTCAACCTCCTGATAATGTAAAACAAGCTTTGATCAATTCTATCAATAACGGTGAAAATTATTACTCCACATCAGAAGGTCTTTTAGAATTACGTAAGGAGATTGCAAAAAAAGAAAATCTAAAAGGACTTTCTATTACAGCTGATGATGTTTTAATTACAAATGGTGTATCTGAAGGACTTGATATGGTAATCTCTTCCATTGTTGAAGAAGGTGATGAAGTGCTTTTACCTGGACCGTATTATCCTCCATATGCTTCGTATGTTAGATTGCATGGTGGAATTCCTGTAGAATTTTCTGTAGACCTAAATAATTCAACACCAGATATTGATGATATTAAATCTAAAATTACATCTAAAACTGTTGCAATTTGTTTAATCAGTCCAAATAATCCTACGGGTGTTGTATTTAATGAAAATGCATTAAAGGAGTTAGTTGATATTGCTAATGAACACAATCTTTACATTATTTGTGATGAAATTTATGATCAAATAATTTTTGATGATAAATTTGTAGGAATTGGAAAGGTTGCTGGCGATTCTCCTGTCATTATTCTAAATGGATTTTCTAAAGTTCATCTAATGTCTGGATGGAGAATTGGTTATATTGCATTTAATCAATCTCCTCAACTTGAATCTCTACGTGAACATCTTCCAAAGCTTGCTAGGGTGAGAATTGCAACGAGTCTCCCAGTTCAACATGCAGCTTTAGAGTCTTTACGTGGACCACAAAATTATATCAATGATTTTGTTTCAGAAATGAAAAAACATCGAGATTTAGTTGTTAAACGACTTAATGAAATGCCAGGACTTTCTTGTCCAAATCCTAAGGGTGCATTTTATGCATTTCCCAAAATTGAGGATAATAGATTTGGTAATGATAAAGAATTTGTTACAAAATTATTAGAATCAAAAGGTGTTCTAACCGTTCATGGTTCTGGATTTGGGGAACAATATGGTACTGGACACTTTAGACTTGTTTATCTCCCAAGTCTTGAAATTTTAGATTCTGCAATGAATAAGATTGAAGAATTTGTTAGTCAATAACTCCATTTTGAATATTTTTGTGGAATTATTTCTATAATACAATCTGTATCTTCTAGTAATTGTTTTGCTGATTTATTTTCTAATGTTTTAAAATATTTCAAAAGTATTTTTTTTGCAATTTTTTTTGCTTTTGGTATTTCTAAAATAATATTTGCAATTCCTTGTCCCATTACTCCATAAATATTTGGAGCATTAACTCCTACATCTACACAAAATGATACATGATTATTTTTTTCTAAATTTTTAATTTTTTGACTTTTAGTGTCAGTTCCAATGTAGATTTTTCTCCCACTAAAAATATACCAGACAGGCGTAATATGTGGAAAATTATTTTTATCAATAGTAGATAATCGTAAAATTTTTTGTGTTTTTAGAAATTCATCTCTTTTGTTCATGTTTTCTAAACCCTAATGCTACCATAAAAATCCCAAATGCTAGCATTCCCATTGAAACCTTTTCGTTTGTAACATCCCCATTGAAGAGAAAGTCTTCTACAAATTCTGGTCCCCAAATTAATAATTGTTGAATTAAAACTATTGTTGCCATTACACAAAACATCAAACCAATTGCTGTAAACCAATTTCTACCCCTCCTGTGATATTCGTGACTCATGATTAATGAAATGCAGACTTAGATGATTTTGATGCCTGGATTTTTAATTTTATTTCTAATCATTGCATTTAGTAGCAATGGCGTGGACATTTCTGCAAGGTATGATAATTCAATTGGTCCCAAGTAAATTGATCTTAATCCTTTGATTTCATCAATTAGAGTATTAACAATTCCTACTGATTCTTTATCATCTCCACAAACAAAGATATCATAATCTAATTCTAGTGTAGGATTAATCAATTTCTTCTCAGAAATTACGTGAAATGCTGATACTAGTTTTGATTTGTCTTTCATATGATCAGCTACTAGTTTGTATGAAAATGGTTTGTTGTCTTTAATTGAAACACATTCAAAACCAACATCTGTTTTTGTCATTGGAACAATAGGTGATACTACTACACAACTATCTTTAATTTCTGATAAAATTCCAGAACATACTGAATCAATATTTTCATAAGGAATTGATAAAATTAAGACATCACTTTCTTTTGCTACAGAAACATTGTCGTTTCCAGATATCGTTCCTTTTATTTCCCCAAATGCTTCTTTTGCCATATTTGTTATTTCTACTGCTGATTCAGATGCTCTTGTAGCATCTCTTGAGCCAATTATAACGTCATGATTTTGTGACCATCTTAAGGCAAAACCTTTACCCATTCCGCCTGTTCCTCCAATTATTCCAACTTTCATATTTTATTGCTGATAATGTTATTATTATCTCTATTTGATCTTTTGAACATAGTGGGCCAAATAATTTTTCTTAGACATGGTCAGGCAAAAAATAATACTGAAAGAATATTGTCTGGTAGAACTCCTGGAGTTCCATTAACCGATATAGGTATGACACAAGCTCAACAAACTGCTGAACTACTAGAACACATGAATATTTCTGCAATTTATTCAAGTCCAATTCAAAGAGCAAAACATACTGCTGAAATTGTTGGAAAACACAATTCAATTGATGTAACAATTGATGATCGTTTAATTGAACTTGATATGGGAAAATTTACTGGAGTTCCCTATGATGAAATTTTTACGAGTCATGGAAATGTCTTTATGAAATTCTACAATGGTGAATTAGAAATTGCTCATAATGGAGTGGAGACTTTTGCTGATGTAAAAAAACGAGTTGCATCAATAGTAGAAGAAGTAATTGAAAAACATCCTGATGAAAATGTCGTTTTAGTGACTCATATGGATCCAATCAAAGCAATGTTATCTACCATAGTTGATTTGTCCCCAACCAATCTATTTGAATTGATAATTGCAAATGCATCTCTGAATTTATTTAGAGAAAAAGATCGGAAATTCTCTCTATCTGGCATTAATGTGATGCATCCCTCTAGATTCGATCAGAATTGGTAAGTGCAAATCTTGAAAACCCTTATAAAGAAATTGAGGTCGAAATCAAATAATCGCTAATGAAATTCATATTTGGATTCCTATTGATAATGGCTGTTTTAGTAGGCCTACCAGCTGTAGATTTTGCATTTGCAGCAGGTGAAGAACCTGGTGAATACCTTGATCGTAGAGTCCTAATTTGGAATTTATTTTATAAAATGATGACTGTGGCATTTATCACTGGTTCAGTTGTTTCTGGTACAATTATCTGGCAAGTTTGGAGATTTAGAGAATCCCATCCAAAAGCAAAACCAACTCGTTATGAGGGGACTGACTGGTAGAGATGGGTGGACACTCTAATTGGCCTGAATGGATTTATGTTGCAGTAGTTATTGCATTAATGACTTGGGTCGGTGCTGAAGCATGGGAAGCTGAAAGACTTGTTGAACACGTTCCTGCAGATGCAGAAACAATTATTGTAACTGGACAACAGTGGTTCTGGACTTTTGAACATGAAGATGGAACTAAAGAAATTGGTGAATTACATGTTGAAGTAGGAAAGGCCTACAAATTTGAAGTAATGTCCAAAGACGTTAACCATTCTTTTAACATTCACGATTATGTAGTTTTAATGGATGCAATTCCTGGTAGAGTTAATACTGTATGGTTTGCACCAGATGCAGTTGGTGAACATGATATTCAATGTAGAGAATATTGTGGATTAATTCACTATAACATGAGAGGAACACTATATGTTGAGGAGCCATCACATTGACAACCTTAACAACGCTTTTATCCGAAATTATTTTCGAGGAGATTAACTAATGACTTTAGAATTACAAAAACCACGCCCTATTTGGCAAATTATGTTTTCAACACATCACACTGATGTCGGATTACTTTATCTTATCAGTTCATTAACATTCTTGTTCTTAGGTGGCTCATTAGCACTCGGAATTAGAGCTGAACTCTTCTTACCAGGATCTCAAATTATAGCAGACGCTATGACGTTTAACAGAATCTTTACTGTTCACGGAACAACTTTGATTTTCTTATTCATTATTCCATTTGCATCTGCAGTTGGTAACTACTATGTTCCAATTATGGTTAGATACAAGGACATGGCTTATCCAAAACTTAATGCAATAGCATTTTGGATGATTCCTCCAGCAGGAGTCCTTATTTGGTTAGGCTTTGCAGACTTTACTTGGTATGCAACACCACCATATTCTATAATTAGTGCTCCAGGTCCAGCAGCCGACATGTGGATATTTGGCTTAAAGATTTTGGGTATATCTTCAGTTTTAGGTGCTCTAAACTTTGTTGTAACAATTCTCAAATGTAAACATCCTGACATGTCAATTGGACAAATTCCATTAATGGCTTGGTCATTCCTATCATCTTCATTAATCATAATGGTTGCAATTCCAACATTTGCTGCAGCATTGTTGATGCTTCTAACAGATAGACTTGGAGTTAGTGGATTTTTCAATCCGGCAATGGGTGGTGACCCAATTTCATATGCACACTTGTTTTGGTTTACATTCCATCCTGAAGTATATGTTTTAGTAATTCCTGCAATCGGAATGATGTATGAAATCATTCCAAGATTTTCAAGAAAACCAATTTACAGTTACAGTTCTGGTGTATTTGCATTTGTTATGTTATCTATTGTCGGTTTCTCATCATGGGCTCACCATATGTATGCAACCGGAATGTCTTTCACTGAAAAAACAGTCTTTATGGTTGGAACATTAGCTGCTGTTCCAGCATCTGCAATGCACGTGTTCAACTTTGTTGCAACAATGTGGAATGCAAGAATTAGATTCTCTACACCAATGATGTGGGCAGTTGGAGGAATTGCATTATTCTTCTCTGCAGGTGCAGGTGGTGTAGTTAACAGTGCAATGCCATTAGACTTTACAACACACGATACATACTGGGTAGTTGGACACTTCCATCTCTTTGTAATGGGTACAATTGCATTTGGTTCAATTGGTTATCTCTACTACATGTTCCCATATGTTACTGGTAGAATGTACAATGAAACCTTAGGTAAAATCCACTTTATCCTATCTTTCATAGGAACTGTTCTAGTATTCTTTACACAACACGTACTTGGCTTGTATGGAATGCCAAGAAGAATTTATGATTATCCGCCAATTCCAGAATGGATTGCAATGAATCAAATAGCTTCTGTCGGTGCTATGATTATCGGTATCAGTATGGCAGTATTCTTAGCAAACATGATTCACAGCGCTGGAAAAGGAAAATTTGCAGACACAGACGATCCATTTGGTCTTGGAGGCAAATACTACTATCCATTTGAGGCAAAGAACCCATCACATTAGGAGATATATGAAATGAGTCAAGAACACCCTACCGAATACTATAGAACAACTAATTCAAGAGTTGGAAAGATGCTAGCTATAATGTTAGCAATTTGTATTGTTGGTGGTGTTATATTTTTCTCAATGTGGGATTATTGGATTTCAGAGCCACCTCATGTAATTTCAGTAATGGCAGGAGATGTTGATCATTCAGGACCTGCAGAAGCAACCGGAATTACAATTACACAAGATCTTCAATTTCTTGAATCAGCTGACTTTAGGTCTTTGACATTTAATGCAATGATAGATGAACCCGGGGTTAACCCAACAATTGAGATGAGTGTTGGTGACAAAGTAGTCTTTAATGTTGTAAATGATGGAATGTCCTTCCATGCATTTGGTGTCACAAAAGATACTGAAGGCTTTGCCGGAATAATTCCTGGAAGTGAAGTTGCAGCACCAACCAATCCACTAAAACCTGGAGAATCTGGTACTGCTGAATTCATTGCAGGTGAAGAAGGAACTTACTATTACATTTGTACAGTTCCAGGACATAGAGATCAAGGAATGGTTGGTGAAATTATTGTATCAGGCTCTAGTGGACCAGCAGTCGCAGCAGATCCAACAGGAGTATCTCATGAGTTTACATTAGACTTTGTAGAATCTGACGATTTCAGAACTTTAGCATTTAACGCATTACCTGGAGAAGAAGGCAATAATCCAACAATTGTTGTAAATTCTGGTGATGAAGTTACAATTACTTCAGTCAATGCTGGAATGTCCTTCCATGCATTTGGCGTGGTTTCAAATCCTGATGATTTTAACAGTGTAATTTTTGATTCAGCTATTGCAGCAGCAACCAATCCACTAAAACCTGGTGAATCTGGCAGTACTACATTTATTGCTGGTGCTCCCGGAACCTACCACTACATTTGTACAGTTCCTGGCCATGCATTACAAGGAATGATAGGCGAATTTATCGTAGAATAATTTTGGCAATTCAATATCTAGCATTATCAACTTTAGTAGTATTGTATTCATTGATGTTTATTGGTGGATACATTTCAGCTTCTGGACTTGGACTTACATGTCCTGAATGGCCTCAATGTCCAAATGGTTTCATGCCTTCAGAAGAATATTTTGTTGAATGGACTCACAGATTAATTGCAGCAAGTGTAGGCATTTTGGTAATCTCTACAATGGTTGCAAGTTTGATTAACAAAAATGCAGATGTAAAAATTAAGATTACTAGTTCCTTAGCAACAGCATTAGTAATTACACAAATTACTTTAGGTGCTTTAGTAATTGACTTAAAATTACACGCTGTTTTAGTTTCTGTTCATTTGGGAATTGGAATATTCTTATTCGCAATGGTATTGTTAACAACATTATTTGCATTCCGAATTGCAAAAATGCCTATGAAAGCTAAGATCTAATTTTTTTAAAAATTTTAGGTAGGTAAATGTATCCCATAATCACTGCAAACGTTAATGCACCTATCGTAATTGCAACTATGAAAATTATTCCAAATGGGCTTTGAGTTCCCATGTTAAATGAGTACGTTAAAGTTCCTTTTGTGCCTTCCATATCATACAAATCAATATAGACAATATGATTTCCTGGTTTTTTCCAAACATAATCAATATCCCAATGTGCATCTTCTATAGTTGTTGGAGGAATTGCATTCACTTGTTGTTCATTATAAAAAACCCTAATTCCCATTGTAAAACTATCAACTTCTTCAAAGTCTGCATCAGTAACTCTTACCAAAAATTGAGATGGTTCGTTTAATTGTGGAAATTCAGGTGTTGTGGCTACTTGAACTCTATAACCTCCATAGAATTCTTCTGCAGAATTAAACAATGAATGAGCATATGCCGAATTGACGGCGGAAGTTACTGAAATAATTATTACGAGGATCAGCAGCGTTGATCGCAGTTTAGTCATACAATATACACGATCAGAGATGAATATATTGTAAATCAATTTTTTTCAGGAAAATCTTCAAAACCTTTAAATCAGTATTGCCAAGAAAGCCAAATGTTGACACTCGTTAGAAAATCAATCGATATCAAAACACCTGTAGACAATGTCTTCACATACTTTGCAAGACCAGAACATGTTTCTGATCAAATCAAAAATGATACCGTTGGAATGACAGTAGTCCCAATGGATATCAAAGAAGGAATGGGTGTAGGTACAACCTTTAGAATTATCGGTGACTTTAGCGGTAAACGTTTAGAGTGGGATTGTGAAACAACAGAATTTATCAGAAATGAAAAAATCGTTGCAAAACAAATCGAAGGTCCATTCAAGCATTGGGAAATCACAAATGAATTTGAATCATTAGGTGATAATCTTACAAGAATTACAATGTCAGTTGATTATGAGATGCCATTTGGTCCATTAGGAGCAATTTTGGATAAAGCAAAATTTGCAAAATCAGCTGATAAAGGAATGGAAACAGCACTTTACAATGTTAGAGGATTGCTTGAAGGAAATGGTTCAATTCCAGTATACATTACACTAGATGCATACCAAAAACTTCTTGCAGAAAAGAAGAAAATGAACAATGTTCCAGTATCAACTGCACTTACAGCAATTTTAGAAAAGTACAGTGAAATCGAAGCTAAAGCACAAAACTAAATTTTCATTTATTTTAAAATCTCAAGATTAATAACAACTCTAGTCATTTTTATTCAGTGTGGGTTTATGGCGCAGCCAGGTAGCGCACCGGACTCTTAATCCGGTTGTCGAGGGTCCGAATCCCTCTAGACCCGCTTTAAATTATATTTTTTAAATTTGGAAAAAAATTAAACTTTTTTTAATAAAGTAAATCTTGTTTGGTCTTGTCCATAATCTTCATGTAAATCTACATCGCTAACAAATTTTATTTTGTAATCTAGCCATTTTTCACCCATATTACGAAATTTATGATTCTCATCAATTTGTTTTTCTACTTTTTCATATTTTTCACAATGCATAATCCATTTTTTTGAGATTCTGAACATTTCTGCAATTCCATTTTCTAAAACATCGTCATCTAGATAATTCATGAGTCCATGCGTAAATACAAAGTCTATTGAAGAATCATCAAATGGCAATTTAGTGATATTGCCTTTTTGAAAATTTACATTTGGTAATTGTTTTCTACCAATTTCTAATGCATGATCATTTAGATCAATTCCGTGTAATTGAAATGAATCTGAGAATGATCTTAAATCAATTCCTGTTCCACAACCTATTTCTAAAATACTTTGTACGCCTGGTAAAGAACTAGCTAAATCTCTAATGTATTTTGAAAATTCTTCATTATATCTTGATTCATTTTCATCTGCATATTTGTTCCAAAATTCTTCATTATATTGCATAAAATTTTTGAATTAAAGCTGTATTTGTTATTATTTCTTGTTCTTAATGTTGGCATTTACATGGAATTAATTGTGTGTCAAAGGTGCAATCATGTGGCCCATCAGATTTTCCTTGTTTTGGAATATTTTTCATACAATCTTCGTGACGTCCTTTTCTACAAAACCAACAAATTTCTGGTGTATCACCTGTTGCACATAAATCCATAATTTCTCATATTTTTTTGAGTAAAAAAATCATTTGAAATTAGATGAAGGTTAACCATGGCAAAAATCTTTCATCTTTACCCATTACTACATCAGTGAATGATTTTTGTAACGCTTTGGTAACACTGCCCATTTTTCCTGTTCCGATTTTGACTTTATCAATTTGTGTAACTGATTTTACTTCTGCAGCAGTACCTGTCATGAAAATTTCATCTGCGTTATACAGATCATCTCTTTCCAAATCTCGTTCAATTACAAAACCACCATTTTCTTCAATTATTTGTATAATGCTATCTCTAGTAATTCCTTCTAGTCCACCAGCAGATAGCGGTGGTGTTTGTATAATGTCGTCTTTTATGATGAATATGTTTTCAGCACTTCCTTCTGCAACTTTTCCTTGTGAATTTAACATAATTGCTTCATCGTATCCGTTATCCAATGCTTCCATTCTTGCTAAAGCTGCATTTGCATAATTTGATGCTGCTTTGGCTTGCATTGGTTGTGATCTTGAATCAATTTTTATCCAACTAGAAACTTTACATTTTGCTCCTGAAAATTTACCAGCTTTTGATTCTCCCATTTTCCATTCCCAACATGATATTGACATATCCACTTTGTTGGTTGTGGGTGTTAATCCCATAGTTCCATATCCATAGTATGCTAATGGTCTGATGTAAGCTTCTTTTAGTCCACTAGCTTTAATCGTTTTTACAATTCCTTCTGAAATTTCTTTTTGAGTAAATTGCATTTTCATTGAATATAGTTTTGCAGATTTGAATAATCTTTCAACATGTTCTGGTAATCTGAAAATTGCTGAACCATTAGGAGTATCATAACATCTGATCCCTTCAAAAATTGATGTTGAATAATGTAATGCATGTGTTAATACGTGAACTTTGGCATCTTTGAAAGGAACTAATTTTCCATTCATCCATATTTTACCAGTTTCTATCATAGGAAAAGAAAAAAATCATCGTAATTTAAAGAGTTATTTTTTTGCTTATTTGTTAACCTGGAAACTACATATCTGATTAATGATGTAGAATGATATGGAATGGACTTTGGGATTTATTGCAATTATTTTTCTTACTGTAGGCTTGATTGGTCAAGCATTCCAAATGCGTAAAATCCGTTTGACAAATCATCCAGATGGAGAATTAGCCTCGCCGAATATTTTCACAAATAAGAGTAATTTCAAATGGTATGCAATCATTGGAATTGGAATTGCTTGTTGGTATATAGCTGAACGACTCTGAACTATATAGATTAGAATTAAATAGTAAATTGTTGTAATTATAGTAGCGTGTTGTGGGTAACGCCGGACTAAGTCTAGATAAAGAGTCCAAGAATAAACCCTTAATGGCGTTTACTGGTGAAAACCTGTAACGCCATGCTTTAATTAAATAAAATTAATTTTTGAGATTTCCTCGTGTACCGCAACAATAGCTTTTCTAATATTTTCTTCAGCATCTTCTACAACAATCAAAATTCTTGATGTTTCTTCTTGTGCATCCATATTCAAAATATTTAATCCTGATTCACCAATTTTTGCACTAGTTCTTGATGCAACTTGTTGCACTCTCCACATTTCGTCTCCAATCAATGTGATAACCCCTCGGTTGTAAGTTATCGTGGCAAGCGAATCAAATCCTAAAAAGTATTTTTCATTTCTTTTAACATAATCTCCATCTAAAAATAATATTCTTGATAATTCTACACCATCTTTTGTAAATGGTGATAAAATTATGAATTCACTATATCGTTTATCTTTGTCTAAGGATGTTAATAATTTCTGTATTGAATTTGTCTCTATTCTAAATATGGCGCAATTTTCTTTTCCTGTAACTATTTTTATCGGATGACCCTTTTGTTCATCTAATTGTCTTTTAATTACAGTAATTTTTTCAGGATTTTTAATATTAGTAATTTTAATTGGCATGTCAACACCATGTTCAACAATTTCTTTAATTGCAATTGGATCTAAAATTTTCATCCCAAACATCCCTGCAAGTCTAGCTTCATTATATGATAATTGAAAAACTTCTCTTAACCCATCTTTTACAATTTTTGGATCAGCTGATACTACTGAACTATCTTTTTCAAAATCTATGCTGGTTTCATATTTTTTATGAAATAGTATCCCTAGGTCTGCTGCAGTCCTATCTGAACCTCCACGCTCGTATGTGGTTGTTACATTATCTACTGTTTTTCCTATGAATCCTCCAATTGTAACAACTTGATTACTTTCTACTAATTTTTCAATTTTGCCAATTTTTTCGTTTGATTCAGATTTAAGAAAATTTGTTGATTCTATGTTGTTATCTGTAATTATTGGCCAGTCATCAAATTCCACTGCATCTGTCTTGATGTTATTACTTCGTAAAATATGATTCATAACATGAGACATTAAAATTTCTCCTGAAAATGCTAACGCTCTTGATCTTGTTTCATCTGCAAATTCCTTACTTTGAAGTGCATCTTCGAGAGCTTTTTGAGATTTCTCTAGATGTACGTCAATTGTATTTTGACAATTTTCTTTATTTTCTTCATTTACTAATTGAATAATTTTTTGATAACATGTTTTAACAATATCTAGTGATGGCTTGATACCGTTTTCGGCATTTTTACCTTGTTCTAATATTACATCTGTTAAAGAACGCCTTTTCCCATCATGTATGGTTAATGGAGCTGAAAATACAGTAATTACTTTAGAATCTATTTTCAAATCCTTTATTCTTTCAATAATCTGTGGAATTGATTCACCATCAGAACCTATTGCACTGCCTCCAAATTTTGCAATGATCAAATTATTCATAGTACTGTCTTAAAACTAAATTGCCATCTATTAACTATTTGATTCTATTTTGTAAATTTTCTAATAATTTCTGCGGCTAATTCTGCACCATTGGCATTTACTTTTTTTCTTTTTTTCTCTAGCTTTTCTAAAATTAATTCATCCAATTTGTTGATATCATTAAAACTAAATCCCTCATTTTTAGAATTACTTTCTTGTTCAAAATGATCTTTAATGGGAATAAATATTCCAGGTGTACCGTATGCATTAGCTTCATCAATTGTTGATTTTCCTGCTAGTGAAATTACTATATCTGATGCATAAATTAATTCATGCAAATTATCTACAAATCCTAAATTTTTTACATTATCAAATTTTTTTGTTATAGATGGACCAGTGACTAGAATAATTTCAATGTCTAAATTTAATTTTAAAATTGATTCTATTGATTTTTTGATTAAAAATAATCCTGCATCTGTACCACCAACTGAAATAAGAATTGTTTTTTTATTAAACAAAAATTTTTTCCTTAATTCTTCTCTTGAGAGATTTATCTCTCTAACAATTGGTCCGATTCTTCTAATGTTGTCAACATCTTCTCCATTTTCTGGAATTATTACTACGTCGCAATTTTTAATAATATTCATCATTGATTTATTCATCTTTTTTTCGATAAATGATGCTATTCCTTTTGTGAATTTAGTCTCTAATACATCTGTAATCAAAATATTTGGAATTTTTAGTTCTTGTGCATTAGTTAATGATGCAAAATCTTCATCACTAATTATTAGTTCTGAATTATTTTTTTTAATTATTTTTTTAGATATATTTTTACAATTTTTATAATATTGATAATAACTCCATAACCATTTTGTTTGATTATTCAGTACTCCATTTTCTACAACAAATGATGGTGGGTAATAGACATCATCAACATTATAATTAATTTTTTTTAAAATTTTAGCTGCTCCACTACCTGTGACAAAATTAAAAGAAAAATCTTTAAGATTTTTGACAATTGCAATATCTCTAGTAACGTGACCTAACCCAATTGGACTGGAAAAGAAATCATAATTATTCATAATCTTGATTATTTTTTATCAGATTTCCATATTTTACCATGTCTCAAAGTTTAAATGGATTTCAACGAGGTATGTTTCAGTGGGCTCATAGTCTAGCTCGGTTATGACGTCGCCCTTACACGGCGAAGATCCGGTGTTCAAATCACCGTGGGCCCACTTTTTTATTATATCTGCAAAACTGAGAATAACGTCATTGCTATTAATCATAATGATCATATAACTAGCATATGTCATCTTTTACATTTTTCAGTCTACAGAAAAAATTACTTGTGTTGGTTTTATCTACAACTTTAATTTCTATATCTACAACAACTGTAATATTTCTTAATTTTGAAAAAATCTCAATTTTTCAATCACAAGTCAATATCGTAATAATCGGTATTTCTTTAATGATTGGATTAAGTATTTTGACATATTTTTTAGCAAAACGTCTTTCTGAACCTATTACAAAACTTAGTGAAGCAACATATCAAATTTCACGTGGTGATTTTAATGTTAGAACCAATATTAAATCTCGTGATGAGATAGGTGATCTTTCTGAATCCTTTGATAATATGACCAAAAAACTTCAAGAGGCAGAAATTACAATTAAACAAAAAGAAGAAGTAATCAAACAACAAGAGGATATACTTCTAAAATTTTCTCAACATACTCAAAATGATTGTGTTGCTGTAATTGATATGAAAGATTCCACAAAAATTTCTGCTACTTTATCCGATGATAATGTTACTAAATTATATGAAATTTTTCTAAATTTTATGGCTAAAATTGTTAAAAATTATGATGGTGAAGTGGTAAAAAATATTGGCGATGCTCTAATGTTTAGATTCCCGAACACAGATCTTAGTGACTCTAAAGTCACAAAAAATATTTTAGAATGTTGTTTGAATATGATTGAATCACATTCTGATTTAAAAAAACAACTTCTAGAAGAAAAAATGCCTGAATTAAATTATAAAATAAGTATTAGTTATGGTTCAGTTAAAGTAGCTCAGAGTAGTACATCTACAATAAGTGATATTTTTGGACCAACTGTTAATCGATGTTTTAAAATAAATTCATTATGTCCTGAAAATAGTTTGATTATTGATAATAATTTGTATAATGTTTTTAAAAATTTTAATGAATATGATATTTCTCAATTACCTGAAACTGAAATAAATAAAAAATATGGATACAAAATCTTCCAAGTTCAAAGAAGAAAATAATTTACTTACCCAATTTTACAACAGCTTTTACTTTGTAACCCTCTGGTAATCCAATAAATTGAAAAGATCAATACCCCTACTGAAATAAATTTCAATTCTAATCCTTGCATTGGAAATAATGATAGTCCACCCACTGCTCCTAAAATTACGGCTAATGGAGCAGTACATGCAGGACACCCAGGTGTAAATGCAGCAAAAACCCCTCCAAAAAGTGCTGATGAATTTGTTTTTACTGAATTGGGTTTTACTGAATTCATTTTTTTCATTTGATTGATTTTGAATGCCATCATTGCAAAATTTATTCCTGCTAAAGATGAAATCACCACTGTTAGTCCAATAGATGTAAAAATGTAAAATGGTGCTATTTGTAATTCTGCATCAAAATGAGTCGGTAACATTGACATTGTCAAAAAATAATAAACTACTCCTAAACCTAAACCACTACCTATTCCAATCATAGCATATTTTCTCATTGTTAAAACATTTGAAATTAATTGGAACTTTGTTTGCATCATTTTAAAATAAAATCTATCATATTTTAAGCATTTTTGATAACAAAAGATTCTTAGCCCTTATTTTTTGATGATATTCATGACTGAATTTTCCACTACTGAAAAAACCATTTTAGTGCAATATGGGATTAAAAAATATGAAAATGAAGAAACAGTTTTTGAAAAATTAAAAACTGTAATGAGTGAAAAAGATATTCAAAGGAATATTGATACTTTAATTGCAACACAAATAGTTAGACGGATTGGTCCTGAAGTTCTTCAAAATAATGAAAGTCATACTGAATTACCTGATCTTCCTGATAATCTAAAATCTATCATTGAGAATTTATAATTTAAAATCCTCTTATTCCTTGAGGACGTACGATTTCTGGATGGTCCTTCATCCATTCTACTTTATCTAACATTTCTTGTTTATCTTGAGGGAATGTACCTTTTACAGTATATGCATTTGAACCATGATTTACTCTAAATATGATTTCCTCTTCTGTGTTAATTTGATTAACTAATTCATAAAGTTCCTCTAATCCTTCATCATCATTTATTTTGACAAATTCACCATTGTACTTATCAATGAATTCTTGTTTGATTCCATTTTCTAGGTATAATGTCAATGCACCAACATAATTTGGTGAGCATGCACTAATCACTTCTGCCGTACCTTTGATGTGTTCTTTTGAATATTTTTTTCCACCCAATCCTAAAATTACCATACATGACATGATGTATCCTGCTTCTTTTGCTTTGTTAACTGATTTGATGATTGTTTTTGCAACTGCACCTTTTGTTACTTTTTTCAAAACCACATCAGAACCACTTTCAATTCCTAAATAAAACATATCCAGTCCTGCATCATTCATTTTCTTCAATTCTTCAGGTGTTTTTTTCAAAATATTCATTGGCATAGCATAACATGAAATTCTTTCGATATTTGCAAATTTTTCTCTAATGTATTTTAAAATTTTAATCATGTATTCAGAATCAAGATTTAATGCATCACCATCTGCAAGAAATACTCTTCTTGTTTCTGGAACATATTTTGCCATCATATCAATTTCGGCTTTAACATCCTCCCATGGTCTTTCAGAATATTCCTTTGATCTATACATGTCACAAAATGAGCATTCGTTAAATGAACAACCTAATGTAACTTGGAAAATCAGTGATCTAGCTTCAGAAGGTGGTCTGTATAGTGGCGCATCATAATTCAGCATCATTTTTTATTCATTTGACTTTGTTTGATTATCTTTTTTATACTTTCTATTTTTAATATAGTCAGTAAAAATTGAAAATTAGTGTTTATGTCGACGGTTCTGGTGGTTCAGATGGTGGATTTGGATTTTTTGTCAAAGAAACTGGAGAATCATTTTACGAAAAAAAATCTGAAATTACAAATAATCAAGCAGAATATTTGGCAATAATTTCTGCATTAAAGAAATTTGCAGATACTGATGATGAAATTACTATTTTCAGTGACTCTAAAAATACGGTAAATCAATTAAATCATGAATTTGCTATAAATAATGAAAAACTCCGTGATTTAGCCAGAGAATCGTGGTTGATTATTGCAAAATTTTCTAATCTATCCATAGTTTGGATTCCAAGAAAAGAAAATCTTGCAGGTAAGATGTTAGGTAGTTAAAATCATAGATCAGAAATTTCTATGAATAACTTTATTATACAAAATCTTAAATTCATTTTATCATGGCCGAATCTGTATTTTTGTCACCAAAGTCAATCGCTGTAATTGGTGCTTCAGATAAAGCTGGAAGTGTTGGTGCTACAATTACCTCAAACATTATGAATGGTTTCACAGGTGTTGTTTATCCAATTAGCCCATCACGTGATCAAGTATTTTCTAAAAAAGCTTACAAAACTGTTCTAGATGTTCCAAAACAAATTGATTTAGCAGTAATTGTGATTAAAAATACTCTAGTTGCACCCGTTTTAGAAGAGTGTGGAAAGAAAAAAATCAAAGGAGTCATTATCATTACTGCTGGTTTCAAAGAAGTTGATGAAGAAGGTGCAAAACGTGAACAAGAAATTAAAGATATAGCTAAAAAATACAAAATCCAAATCATTGGACCAAATTGTCTTGGAGTAATGAATCTTGATCCAAAAACAATGATGAATTCAACATTTCTAAAAATTACACCAAAATCTGGAAAGATTGCTCTAGTTTCTCAAAGTGGTGCAATATGTGCAGCTTTAGTTGAAGATGCAAGTGCTCAAGGAATTGGTTTTTCAGCAGTTGTGAGTCTTGGAAATAAAGCTGCAATGAGTGAAGTTGATGTACTAAAAATTCTTGCTAATCATAAACAAACTGAAGTTATTGTAATGTACCTTGAAGATATGGGAGACGGACAAGAATTTCTTAAAGTTTGTAAAAATATTACTAAAAAACTCAAAAAACCTGTTCTTGTTTTAAAATCTGGGCGTAGTCCTGAGGGTGCAAAGGCTGCAATGTCTCATACTGGAGCACTAATGGGTTCAGATGAAATCTATGATGCTTTACTAAAACAATCTGGTGCAATTAGAGTTGATACAATGGAAGAATTATTTGATTATGCTACAGCATTTTCTAAACAACCATTACCATTATCTGGTGATCTTGTAATTGTTTCAAATGCTGGTGGCCCTGCAATTATTTCAACAGATGCCTGTTCAAAAATGAATATCAAAATGGCTGATATCACAAGTGTTAGAAAAAAAATTGACGCAGTAATTCCTCCTTGGGGAAGTTCTAGAAATCCTGTTGATATTGTAGGAGATGCTGATTTTAATAGATTCAATAATGTTTTAGACAGAGTTCTTGCACACCCAAAAGTTGGTTCAGTAATTTCTATGTGCACTCCTTCTGGAACATTAGACTATGATAAACTTGCAGAAGTAATTGTCACAATGTCAAAAAAATACAAAAAAACAATGCTTGCTAGTTTAATGGGATTGGATGAGGGAATCACAAATAGAGAAATTTTAGCAAAAGGCAATGTTCCATATTATACATATGCTGAAGGTGCAATTCGAACACTTGCAGCAATGATTCGATTTAGAAATTGGGTTAAATCTCCAAATGGCAAAATCACTAAATTCAAAGTTAACAAATCAAAAGCTCAGAAAATTTTTGATAAAGTCAAAAATGAAAAAAGACCAAATCTTTTAGAAGAAGAGGGACAAGAAGTTCTCAAAGCATATGGTTTACCCCTTCCTGCTAGTTCACTTGCTACTACAGAAAGTGATGCTGTAAAAACTGCAAAGAAAATTGGCTATCCTGTCGTAATGAAAATTGCTTCACCACAAATTATTCACAAATCTGACGCAGGTGGTGTCAAAGTAAATCTAACAAATGATGCTGAAGTAAAAACTGCATTCAAAACTATTATTAAAAATGCAAAAAAATATGATAAAAAAGCCGAGATTAAAGGAGTTCTAATTGTAGAGATGGTAAAAGGTGGTAAGGAATTAATCATTGGTTCAAAATTAGAGCCTGGATTTGGTCCAGTAATTATGCTCGGTATGGGTGGCATTTATGTTGAAGTTCTAAAAGATGTTACATTCAAACTTGCACCTGTAACTGATAAAGAATCAGATGATATGATAGCCTCAATTAAAACTCAAAAACTTCTTCAAGGAGTTCGTGGCGAAAAACCATCAGACATTGCAAAATTATCTGAATGTATTCAGAGATTATCTCAATTAGTCTCTGACTTTAAGGAGATCAAAGAATTAGATATGAATCCTGTACTTGTAATGGAAAAAGGAAAAGGTTGTAAAATTTTAGACGTTAGAATAGGTCTATGATAATATTTTGTTCATAAAATTATCTATTTTGGAATTCAGACTATTTATAGAACTTAAGCATAATTAGGATATGGCCGACGAGTCTAAAGTAATAAGATCTGGAGATGATTACATTGAAAGTCTTAGAAATAGAAATCTCAAAGTATACCTTTTTGGAGAATTAGTTAAAGAGCCTGTAGATCATGCAATGATTAGACCATCAATTAATGCAGTAGCTGAAACTTATGATCTTGCAGTCCGTGAAGAATCTCTTGCATCAGCAGATTCATCAATTACTGGATTGAAAGTTAATCGATTTTTACATATTGCAGAGAGCGCTGAAGATTTAGTTTTACAAAATAAAATGCAAAGAAAATTAGGACAAAATACTGGTACTTGTTTCCAACGATGTGTTGGTATGGACGCAATGAATTCCTTACATTCTACAACATTTGAAATTGATGAAAAACATGGAACTGATTATCATAAAAGATTTTTAGAATTTGTAAAAATGGTTCAAAAAGAAAACCTCGTTATTGGAGGTGCAATGACTGATCCTAAGGGTGATAGAAGTAAAGGCCCTTCTGAACAAGAGGATCCAGATCTTTTCACAAGAATTGTTGATACTGACGAAAAAGGTGTTTATGTTTCTGGAGCTAAAGCACATCAAACAGGATGTATTAACTCTCATTGGATAATTTTGATGCCGACAATTAGATTAACTGAAAATGATAAAGATTGGGCAATTGTAGGCGCAGTTCCGGCAGATGCAGAAGGAATTACTTACATTTACGGTAGACAATCTTGTGATACTAGAAGTATGGAAGAAGGTGACATTGATGTTGGCAATGCAAAATTTGGAGGACAAGAGGCCTTGATAGTTTTAGATAGAGTGTTTATTCCATGGGAAAAAGTTTTCATGAATGGAGAATTTGAATTTGCATCAATGCTTGTTGAACGTTTCACCTGTTACCATAGACGTAGTTATGTTTGTAAAACTGGATTAGGTGATGTGCTAATTGGTGCTGCTGCAACAATTGCAGATTATAATGGCGTTCCAAAAGTTTCTCATATTAAAGATAAAATTATTGAGATGACTCATCTTAATGAAACAATTTTTGCAGCAGGTATTGCATCTTCACATCAAGGACAGAAAATGAAATCTGGTGTATTTCTCAATGACGATATGCTTGCGCAAGTATGTAAACACAATGTAACTAGATTCCCTTATGAAATTGGAAGACTTGCACAAGATATTGCAGGTGGATTAATGGTTACTTTGCCATCTGAAAAAGATTTTAGACATCCAGAAGCTGGTCCAATGTTAAAAAAATATCTTGCAGCAAGAAAAGGTGTAGATGTAGAAAATAGAATGAGAATTTTAAGATTAATTGAAAATATGACTCTTGGTAGAAATGCAGTTGGATATCTTACAGAATCCATGCATGGTGCTGGATCTCCACAGGCTCAAAGAATCCAAATTCAGCGTCAAATGCAAGTTGGATACAAGAAAAATTTAGCAAAGAATCTTGCTGGTATTACAAATGATGTTGAAGAACCTTCAGAACCATCTGATTACTTTAAACGTGTTTTCAAAACAAAAGATTCTGTTCTTTAATTCTAATAATTAATTTATTGATTATTTTCTTTATCTTCTTTTGATTTCTCTTCATTTTGTTTAGACTCATCATTTTTCTCTTCAGAAATTTCTGATTTGTCAATATCTGTAGAATATTCAGAATCTGCTTCAATCTTTCCAATATCGGATAATTCTTCCAATGTTTCTTTACTGACAATGTCTTCTACATCTTTTTTCTTTCCTGTAAATTGTTTAATTATCATGATTCCTATTACAATTGCAATAATGATGTAATTCATTGGGGGTTTCAAGATTTGTGTAATGTATCCAACTTGTGGAATGACATATGCAACTTTTCCAATATATTCCTCTTCTGTAATTGGATAATCTGTTCCTCTGATGAATGAGGGATTTGCATCACCTTGTGTTCTAACTGTAAGTGGATCTTCACTAAGAATAGATTCAACCCTGTGAACAATCACTCTATTATGATCTGAAGGTCTATCAAATACAATTATGTCTCCTACTTGAACTTCTTCAAATGGTTCATGACCTTGAATAACTATTATGTCATAAACTTCCAATGCTGGAATCATACTTCCACTAGCAACAACATAAAATGGATTTTGTGTTCCAAATGCGGCTTGTAATCCAATCCAAATTACTATAACTGCTATTGCAACAATTGCAATGTCTTTGATAACACCCTTTGAGATAGATCTTTTAGCCAATTACATTATTTCCTTAGTGATATTCATTAAATTTGTTAATTATTGGATTTTTGTTCCACATTCTTCACAGAATTTAGAGCCATCTTTATTGATAAATCCACATTCAGAACATTTTCCTGGTTGAGCTGCAGCAGCTTCTTCTGGTTTTCCTAGTAATACTACTTCTCCAACTTTTTTAATTGAAGTCCAAGGAATGCTTCCTTCTGTTCCATCATTTTTAGTAATTACTAAGACCATTGATTGTGTATTGGCATCAATACCGACCTGTTTTGCAGTACCAATTTTATTTGCATTTTCATCTATGACATTTCTTCCTTCAATTGAACTGACTGAAGCTGAAGAACTTGGCTGTGTTGTTTCTACTGTAGGTGTTGTTGTTTCTACTGTAGGTGTTGTTGTTTCTACTGTAGGTGTTGTTGTTTCTACTGTAGGTGTTGTTGCATTTGGATCTAATGGCTTTGCACTTCCAACTTCTCCTTCTTCATTTGGTTTTTTGAATTCTCTATATTCTGCAATTGAAGCATTACATGAATTACAAATATACTGACCTCTTTCTGCTAAAACTAAATTTTCTGCAACTTCTTCATTTGGATTTTCAAATTCTATTTTTGGTGGACCTTCAAATTCTTTTTCACATGTATTGCAAAAATGTTTAGTAATTTTGTCTCCATCTAATCTGCCAATTGGTGCTAAAAATAAATCTGGACCTCCTAAATTTCCTTTCATTTGTTGTTCATCTGTAACTGTGGCCATAACGTAGCCTCCAGAACCTCTCAATTTTTTCAATCTAAGTTCTGAACTCATAACTCATTTTTATCAAAACGTCATTTAAGTATATATGAAATTTAGTCCAAGATTAAAAAATAACATATTGAAATTTGGTGAACGTTTTTAGGTGTGATAATTAAATCACAATTATAATGGGAATTACTCAAATTTCAGATACAAAGTCATGGGAAGTAGATGTCATTAATTCTGACGTTCCTGTATTTGTAGACTTTTGGGCCGAATGGTGTGGTCCATGTAGAATGGTAGGTCCAGTAGTTGAAGAACTAGCAAATGACTATGACGGCAAAGTAAAATTTGTCAAGGTTAATGTTGATGAGGCCAATGAATTAGCTTCAAAATACAACGTCTTTAGTATTCCAACCTTAATCCTCCTTAACAAAGGTGAAATAGTTAGCCAACAAGTTGGTGCTGCTTCTAAAGAATCATACCAAAGTATGATTGATAGAGCACTAGCATAAATTACTAAAAATACGTTTTTTCTTATTTTTTCATCCTAAAGTAATTAATATTACAAAAATTGAGTCTGAATATGTCATTTGGTGAAGTAGATACACTTGGAATGCTTTTTGATAAACTACAAAGTTTGTTTGATGAATCTCAAGGATACTATGAATCATTTTTAGACACTAACAATATGTACAAAAAAGGTCAAATCAGCGACAAAGAATTTTTTCAAAAGTTAGGTGATTATACAGTTGCATATTCTGCATTAGAATTTTTAGCAATCAAAGTGATATTTGAATTAAAAAAATCTCAAGGTTCCAATTCTGGTAACACACAATCCCCTGGGTTGATGCCAGGAATGGGTCAACCTGGAATGATGGCAGGTGGAATGGGTCAACCACCAAGATCTGGAACAGCACAAAATCCTGTTGGTGGCAGTCCGCCAGGAATTGTATCTGCACAAGAAGCATTTGGAGATGTTGGAACTTTACCTTCACCTGATCCAGCATTAATGCCACGACAAACTATTTCGCCACAACAACAACCTGGAAATGGATGTAATTCATGTGGTGCTGAATTGAGACCAAATTCAAAATTCTGCACAAAGTGTGGATCCAAAGCATAAAATTAAAAATATTATTTTCTTATTCTTGTGTTGTGCCACATTCAGGACAAAACTTTGCTGTCATTGATAAACTAGTACCACATTCTGAACAAAACTTTCCATCTGTTTTTACTTCATTGTATGCATTTCCTACATTTGCTGAACTTTTTACTGCCCCAGTTGGAACGTATGTTTCATCATCAATTAAAACCGGTTCAAAATCCTGTTCTGTTAGATAGGTCATCATTCTTGGAATTCCTTTTCCTTCATTATTGGGATCTGGCACTGAATCACCCATCCAAAATGCAAATCTCATTAGAGTCAATTCTGGTGTAGAAAATGCCAATGTGTGTTTTGACATATAATCTTGTGCTGCCTTTTTACCGTCAAAAACTTCCATGATGACGGTATTTTCTATTAATGTATAATAGTTTCTGGTAAAATGGACCGAGAGGGAATCGAACCCTCGTCATCTTCGTTGCGAACGAAGCATTATACCCCTAAACTATCGGCCCTCAAATTATTTGGGCAAATTTGGGCTTTTATTCATTTTTAATTATTCTAATCCTTTTTCTAACTTGATTTTTTTAATTACGTCTTTGACTAATTCTTCATCCTTTACAACCAATTCTTGTAGTTTTTTCTTATATTCTTCATCCCCCCATTTTTCTTGATTAAACATCTCTTTGACTAATTTCACAATTTCAGATTTATTTCTCTGATGATCACGTCTTGCAATCTCTGAACCTTCCATGATTTTTCATTTTGTTTAATCAACTTAAGCGTATTCCTTAACGCATAATAGAGTCTTTGATGTAAAATTTCTTGATGACCTATGATACTGTAATTATTGATTCACATGTAATTCTTCCAACTGGTATGATTGACAAAAATATTGTAATTGATGATGGAAAAATAATAGGTTTAACAAATGATATTCCTGCATGTGATCATAAAATTAATGGAAATGGATTAATTTCAATTCCTGGTGCAATTGATACACATGTTCATTATGGAGTTTATTCTCCAATTAATGAAGCTGCAAAAACTGAATCTCATGCTGCAGCAATAGGTGGAGTTACAACTATGATGCGTATGCTTAGATTAGAAAATGCATTTTCAAATTCTTTACAACCACAATTAACAACTTCATCTGAATATCATTATGTTGACTATGCTATACATGCTTCAATTTTCACACAAAAACAAATTGATCAAATGAGTTTTTGCACTGATAAAGGAATCACATCATTCAAAATTTACATGAATCTTGGTGGTGAAGTTGGTCATGTATACATGGATATGCCTCCAAATTCTTCTAATCTTGTTGCATCTAAAGTAAATGTGACAGATGAGCTTGTAGAAAAAATTGTAAAGAATGCAGCAAAACTAGGATGTCCAGTACTTGTTCATGCTGAAGATTATGAGTCATGTGGATGTGGAATTAAAAAAGCTAAAGAAAAAAATCAAGATGGGTTATCTGCATGGTCTTCTAGCCGTTCACCTGAATTTGAAGCTAAAGCAATCAAAACAGTATGTAAGTTTGGAAGAGATTATGATTGTGTAATTTACTTTGTTCATATTGGTTCAGAACAAGCATTATTACAAATTCAAGAAGAAAAAAAATTGGGAACTAAAATTTTTGTAGAAACATGTCCTCATTACCTTACATTATCATATGAAAAACAAAATGGTTATCTTGCCAAGGTAATGCCTCCAATTCGAACTGAAAATGACCAAAAGGCAGTTTGGAATGCACTATCTAATAACCAAATTGATACTATAGGAACAGATCATGTTGCTAATCAACTTAAACTAAAACTTGATGGTGATGATGTTTGGGGTGCATTAGCTGGTTTTCCAGGAATAGGTACTTCATTACCAATATTACTCAATGATGGAGTTAATCATAATAGAATTACACTTGAACAATTTGTGAAATTTACTAGCTATAATGCTGCTAGAATTTTTGGTATGTATCCAAAAAAAGGAACCTTGGAAAAGAATTCTGATGCTGATGTAACTATGATTGATTTGAAAAAAGAAAAAAAAGTAACTTCTGAATTATTTGGAAGCTTTTCTGATTATATTGTCTACGAAGGGCGTAATTTGAAGGGCTGGCCTGTAAAAACTATAGTTAGAGGAGAATTAGTTGCAGAAGACTTTGAGGTAATTGGAAAACTTGGACATGGAAAACATGTTTCCAGAATAATTACTTCTAAATAATTTCAAATTTACCGTTTGTTTTAGCTTTGTAAATTATATCTGGTTTTCTCAAAAAAATACCTGACTCAAAAACTCCTGGTATTTGTTTGATTTTTTGTGTTAATGTTTTTGGATTTTTTATTGTTCCAAAGTCACAATCTAAAATTATATTTCCATTCTCTGTAAAGAATGGGTAACCTCTATCTAAAGATCGAATTTTAGATTCTCCTCCTAATTTTTTAATTGAATTAATTATTGCATTCCTTGCTAATGGGTGAATTTCTATTGGTACTGTTCTTGTAAAATTTTTAACAAATTTTGTTTTATCTGCCATTACCACTACTTTACTTGCAAGACTGAACAAAATATTTTCTCGAAGTAATGCACCCCCACCACCTTTGATCACATATTTTTGTGAATCAATTTGGTCTGCACCATCAAAAACAATGTCTATGTGATTTATTTGATCAGATTCTATTAATTCTATACCTGCTTTTTCTGCAACTAATTTGATTTGTAATGATGTTGGAATGCCTCTGATATTGTAATTTTTTAATTTAATCAATTTGGCAAGTGATTTTACTAATGAAGTTGCTGCTCTACCACTACCTAATCCAATTACTTGGTTATTTTTAATTAATTTTAGTGCATCACTTGATAATGCCTCCATGGCATCATCGTAGGACAATTATTCTACCTCAGCTTGATCAAGTTTTGATAGTACTCTCATAATATCGCCCTTGATTTTATCCAAATCATCACCATCATCATCAAAATCATCATCGATTGTTGAGGTTTTTGGTTTTTGTTCTGGTTGTGGAAGTGCCTTATGTTCTGTAATTTTTGCTACTTCTTTTTCTAAATCAGGTTTATTTTCAGTTAGGATTTCTGGTTTTGGTGTAATTGATTGAATAATTTCTACTTTATCTTCAACTTGTTGTTTTGGTTGAACAATTTCTTTTACAATTTCTTCTTTTGGTTTGATTAATTCAGTTTGAATTATCTTTGGTTTTGGCATTGGTTGAACAATTTCTTTCTTTTCAAACAGTGGGAATTTTGGTTCACTTTTTGAAATGTTTGTTAATGTTGTTAATTCAAATGATTGTCTAGATTTTGATGGTGGTATTGCAATTGGATCTATTTTTACTTCCTTTGGTTTTTCAAAATTAAATGACTCTTTAATTGATTTAGAAATATGTTTTTTAATTTCTTCTTTTTCTTGTTTTACTTCTGGTGTCTGAATTTTTGAATTTGCCATTTTTGATGATAAGTCATATAATCTATCATCAAGTTTTGATAATTTTTGATCCATTAAACTTATCAAACCATCTCCCACAGGACCTAAATCTGGATGTTTACTAGCTTGTTCAAGTTTTTCTAATTTAGCTAAAATTGTTCCTAACTGATGTTGATATTTTAGAAGAAGTTTATCTTTTTGAATTTTAGAAAATTCATTGTCAGATTGATATAATCTTGAAATTGTTTTTGTGAGAATATCTTTTTCAATTTTTAAAGAATTAATTTGATTTTTAATGTGTGAACTAGCACCTAAACTTAGTAATTGATTTTTGTCTCTTGGCATTTTTCTTACAGCAGCTGCTGTTGCAACTCCTGCAATTGAACTAAGAATTAAAGCAATTTCTTGCATCTATGTATACCATTTAATCCAGGAATACTTTCTTCGTTTAGCCTCTGGAAATCCACAACTTGCGCATTGGTGATGACGCTTGTGAAGTGAATTTTTACCACATCTTCTACATCTAATATGGACTTTCTTTTTTGTAAATCCACCCATAGAAGTAGTACCCTTTGTCATTCCAAATCACCTAATTTGTTGGAGGTGGAGGGGATATCATTACAACATTATCTCCTCTGACTACGATGGAACCAAGGCTTTTTGTCTCGCCTTCAGCAGGAATTTCTTCTGAAGAATCGAGTAGCAGATTCATGTGTTGATCAAAACCTAAAAGATTACCTCTAATTGTTTTGCTTCCTTTGAGTTTTATTAATACAACTTGATTAATACTCTCATCCAATACTTTTACTGCCATATCAACGGACATCTATATCACTCATTGACTTCAATATTGAGGGATTATATTAAAATATCATTGTGTACCTATAACCTATCTTCAGTAAGGTAAGTTTGACACTTTTTTGATAATTTTTCTACAATTTCATTTAAAATTTTTATTCCGTCCTTTTTGGTAGCCTTTCTTGGATCTCCCCAAATCCCATTTTTGGTAGCTTTGGGAAATGATTGATTAGCTAATTTACTAATTTTAGTAATTTCCTGTTTTGTCATTTTATCTGTAGTCAATCCTTTTTTTGCTAGGTTCATTTTGACATTTTTTGAAATTGCTAGCATCAATGATGTTTCTACAAATCCCGCATGATCAAAATCTCTGTCCATAAAATGCCAATATGATAGTGAATACACTTTCACTTTATTTTTCAAAATTTTCTTAATTTTTAAATCAAAATTTCTAATTGAATTTAAATTCCCATGGTGACCATTAATTATGAATATTGTTTTAATATTATTTTCTGATAATGATGTACACAAATCTATCAGTATCGTTCGTAATGTAGATTCCCTAACACTCAAATTAAAAAATGGTGTATGTTCAAAAGAAACTCCGTAAGTTATAGTTGGAAGAAGAAGATATCCATTTTTATCAGAAATTTTTTTAGAAACACTTGATACAATATCTGAATCAGTTGAAATTGGTAGATGTGGGCCATGTTGTTCAATTGAACCGATTGGAATAACTGCAATTTTCTTCTTATTTTTAGTTAAATTTCTTAAAATTGGATCAAATTGAGATGTGATATCTACCATTTAATTCACTTTGATTTAATGTGAACTTTTCTCCAGCGGACTTCAAGTTTATTTTCTAAATGCATCTTTGTTGCTTTCAGTAAAGTATCTGCCTCAAGTTTTTGTCCTTTTGATTTTATTTTCTCTAGAGTATCATTTGGATCAACTTTGAAAGAATCTTGAAATATTATTGGTCCCTGATCTAAATTTTCTGTTACGTAATGTGATGTTACACCAACAATCTTTGTACCTCTCTCATAAGCTTGTGCATATGCTGATGCACCTGGAAAAGCAGGTAGTAGTGATGGATGAATGTTAATTATTCTATTTGGATACCTCCAAACAAAATTAGGACTGAGAATTCTCATATATCTTGCAAGAGAGATTAAATCAATATTGTATTTTTTACAAATATCAATAATTTTTTCTTCAGCCTTTGTTTGATTCTTTTCTTCCACTGCAATGAATGGAATTTTTGCTTTTCTTGCTATTGGTTCTAATGACTTTTCTGTACCAATAATGACTGAAATTTTTCCTTTCAATGATTTTCTATTTGCAATAAATGTTTGAAGACAAAGTGGTTCTTTGGTAACAAATACTGCAATATTTTTTTCCAAATTTGTTTCATGATGTGTATTTACATCCATTTTTTCTTTTCTTGCTAATTTTTGAATTTCAATATCAAATTTTTTTACATCTAATTTTTTAGAAAATGAAACTTCTAGATACATGCCAAAAAGATTTTTGATTACATTTTGATTTACTTTTTCAATGTTTCCTCCTCTAGAAAATGCAAAATTAGTAAATGCGGCTACAATTCCTTCTCTATCTTTACCGACAACTGTAATTCCTACTACTGTTTTTTTCATAACTTTGTATGATGAAGTTTTTCTCATTATTAATCATTCACAGTAATTAAGATGGTGCGGGAGGTGGGATTCGAACCCACGAACTCCTAAGAGATAGGGTCCTAAGCCCTACGCCTTTGACCAGGCTGGGCGACTCCCGCAACGACTTTGCCATTAAACACAAATTTATCTATTATTGAATACTTTCATGGCGAAATATTTTGGAACTAATGGAATTAGAGGTATATTTGATGAAGATTTCACTTTAGAATTTATTCATGAAATGACCTTATCTGTTGGAACTTATTTTGAGAAAGGACCAATTTTGATTGGATATGATGGACGTGAATCTAGTCCATTAATTTGTAAAATCATTACTTCAAGTCTTAATTCAATTGGAATTGATTGCAATGTAGCTGGACTTGTTCCAACTCCTTGTCTAGAATATGCCGTAAAATCTCTTGGCTATTCTGGTGGAATAATGATAACAGCTTCACATAATCCACCTCAATACAATGGAATAAAACCTGCTGGAAATGATGGTGTTGAAATTTCACGTGAAGATGAATTGTTAATTGAGGATATTTATTCTAAAAAAAATTGGCTACCACGTCCTGAAAAATGGGGAATTACCAATGAAGAAACTAAAACAATTGAAACATATCTTAGTGGAATCCTAACTCATATTGATTCTAATCTTATAGAATCAAAACCTTTCAAAGTTGTTTTAGATTTAGGTAATGGTGCACAAGCTGTTACTGCACCTAGTTTTTGCAAAAAATTAAACTGCGAAGTAATTCTTGTAAATGAAACCGTTGATGGTCAATTTCCAGGACGTGGTTCAGAACCTACTCCCCAAAATCTTTCAGTTCTTTCAAAAACAGTCATAGAAAATAAAGCTGACTTTGGAATTGCATTTGATGGTGATGGTGATAGAAGTATTTTTTGTGATGAACTTGGAAATATTTTGACTGGCGATAGATCTGCATTAATCCTCATTAAACACATTTTAAACAAAAATCCAAATTCTTTGGTTGTCACTTGTTTGAATTCTGGTACAAATACTGAAACGTTGACTGAAAAATACAATTCTAAAGTTTTGCGTACTAAAGTAGGAAGTGTTGAAGTTTCTAGAAGAATGCTTTCAACAAATGCATTAATTGGATTTGAAGAAAATGGTGGATTCATGTTTGGAAAACATAATCAAGTTAGAGATGGCTGCATGAGTTTGGGATTAATGCTAGATTTTTTATCTACTACAAATAATTCCTTATCTCAAGAAATTTCTCAATTACCTCCTTCATTTACTACTAAGGATAAAATTGAATGTTCAGAAGAAAATGCCAATAAAATAATATTTTCATTGAAAGATGAATTTCCTAATTCTGATACTTCTGATGGAATAAAAATTACTCTTGATGAAAAAAATTGGGTTATGATTAGACCAAGTGGAACTGAGCCGATCATTAGAATTTATGCTGAATCTACTGATCAGGAGAATTTAGAGGCTTTAATGACAAAATTTCTTAAAAAAGTTAAGTCAATCATTTCCAGATAACACTTTTAATACCATACACAGGATTCGATAATACTATGGGAAAAGCCTATTACGTTAAATTTGAAACCCCTGAAGATTTGGTTAGTCCAATCTTGGAAGCCGTTAGAGTTGCATCAACCAGCGGTAAAGTCAAAAAAGGAACAAATGAAGCAACCAAGGCTATTGAACGTGGTACTAGTAAATTAATTGTAATTGCTGAAGATGTTGAACCACCAGAGGTAGTAGCACATCTTCCAATTCTATGTGAAGAACAAGGTGCAGCATATGCATTTGTTCCAAATAAAGAAGAATTAGGCAAATCATTAGGTATTGATATTACTTCAGCCGCTGCAGCAATTTTGGATGCAGGCGATGCACAACATATCGTCGACCAAGTTACAACAAAAATTGCTGAATTAAAAGGCGGTAAATCTGAACAATGAGCGCAACTGAAGAAGTAGTAGAATCTGAAATTATTCAAATTGTCGGTAGAACTGGAATTGCCGGTGAAGTTATTCAAGTTAGAGTTAAAGTTCTTACAGGTAAAGATAAAGGAAGAATTCTTACAAGAAACGTAAAAGGTTCTGTTAGAATGAATGAAATTTTAATGTTAAGAGAAACAGAAAGGGAAGCAAAGAAGATCAAATAGGTGATATGATTGAGTCTCTTAGTTAAACCATGCAGTTTTTGTGATAGACCTGTTGCAAAAGGTTCTGGAACAATGTTTGCTAAAAATGATGGAACTGTTTTATGGTTTTGCTCAGCAAAATGTAAAAAAAATGCATTAGTCCTAAAACGTGACCCAAGAAAATTAAAGTGGACTAAAAAACATGTCAAAGGCGGAATTAGAAAGAATTAGAATTGACTGAACAATCATTATTCATTGTAAAACCTGATGCAGTAGCTAGAAATTTGGTTGGAGAGGTAGTTTCAAGATTTGAAAGAAAAGGATTCAAACTTTTAAAATTAAAGATGTTCACATTTACCCAAGCACAAGCAGAAAATTTCTACGGTGTTCATAAGGATAAACCATTTTTTGGTGAATTGACATCTTTTATTACATCTGGACCTGTGGTAGCTGCAATTATAGAAGGAAATAATGCAATTGCTACGACCAGAATAATGATTGGTGCTACTAAATCTTTTGAGGCAGATCCTGGTTCTATCCGAGGTGATTTTGGTTTAGGATTCAGTGAAAATATTATTCATGCATCAGATTCCCAAGAAAGTTTTGATCACGAGTCAAAGGTAGCATTTGAGTGATATGATTTGCAAATTCGTCAGCCCATAGTTGCAGTTCTTGGTCACGTAGACTCTGGTAAAACATCTCTTTTAGATAGAATTCGCGGTACGGGTGTACAAGGTAGAGAGGCAGGTGGAATTACTCAACATATCGGTGCAAGTTTTCTTCCAACTGAAACCATCAAAGATACATGCGGACCTTTATACAAAAAATTAGAACAATCCGAAAACAAAGTACCTGGATTGTTAGTAATCGATACACCGGGTCACGAGGTTTTTACAAATTTACGTTCTCGTGGGGGTTCAGCTGCTGATATTGCAATTTTAGTAGTTGATGTAAATCGAGGATTTCAACCACAAACTAATGAAAGTCTAAAAATTTTACAAAGTAGAAAAGTTCCATTTGTAGTTGCATTAAACAAATGTGATCAAATTTCTGGATGGCGAAAATCTGAAACCAAGTTTATTTCCCAAGCAATTAAAGAACAAGACGCATCCATTCAAACGGACTTAGATCAAAAAATCTACGATGTAGTGGGTACGTTGTCAATTTTGGGATACAAATCAGAAGCATTTTACCGTGTTGAAGATTTTAAATCAGAAATTGCTATTGTTCCAATTTCTGCACGTTCTGGTGTCGGAATTCCTGAATTACTAAGTGTTTTAGTTGGACTAACTCAACAATATTTGCAAAAAAGATTAGACCAAGAAGAAAAAGAACCACGTGGAATTGTTTTAGAAGTCAAAGATGAAGTTGGGTTAGGACAAACTGCCAATATTATTTTAATTGATGGAACTATTAAAAAGGAAAATAGTATTGTTGTAGCAAAACGTGATGCTGTAATTGTTACTAAACCTAAGGCATTACTTTTGCCAAAACCTCTTGACGAAATGAGAGATCCTAGAGATAAATTCAAACCAGTTCCTCAGGTTGATGCAGCTGCTGGTCTAAAAATTGCATCACCTGAACTTGAAGGCGTTCTTCCTGGAAGTACTCTTTACGTTGCAAAAAATGATGCTGAAATTGAAAAATTTACTAAACTCATAGAATCTGAGATGCAATCTATGTTTATTGATACAGAAACTAATGGAATTATTTTAAAATGTGATACCATAGGCTCACTTGAGGCTATTGTTGAGATGTTAAAACGTTCTCAAGTTCCAGTAGCAAAAGCTGACATTGGCCCAGTAAATAGACGCGATGTTATCGAAGCTAAAGCTATCAAAGAAAAAGATAGACATCTTGGAATTGTTTTAGCATTTAATGTTAAGATATTGCCTGATGCACTAGAAGAATCCGAAACAAGTCATATCAAATTATTTGAGGACAAAGTAATTTACAGTCTAATTGACAATTACAACGCTTGGGTTGAGGAGGATTCGGCAAATGAAGAAGATGCAATGTTTGCTGAATTAACACCAATTTCTAAATTTACATTTATGAAAGGAATGGTATTTCGTAATAACAATCCTGCAGTTTTTGGTGTTCGCATTGATGTTGGTAATTTAAAACATAAAATTCCATTTATGAATATGTCTGGAAGAAAAGTTGGAATTATTCACCAACTCCAACTTGATAAAAAAACTGTATCTTCTGCAAAAACTGGAGATGAAGTTGCATGTTCTGTTAAAGATGTTACAATAGGCAGACAAATATTTGAAGAAGATGTGTATTATACATTTCCTCCATCACCTGAAGCAAAAAAAATACTAAACAAATTTTTACACAAGTTAAGTAGTGAAGAACAGGAAATTTTTACTGAGATAGTTAGACTTCAACGTGAAATAGAACCTATGTACGGTTACTAGTTTGAGTGTTTTTTACAAATCATATGAATTCCAGGTGCACCTACTGCACCCATCATTTTATCAATAATTTGTCCTGATTTGAACATGATAAATGTTGGAATTGATTGAACTGAAAATTTCATTGATATGTTTTGATTTTGATCAACATTGACTCTTGCAAATTTTATTTTTGGATATTGTTTTTCAAGACTTTCAAATATTGGATGCATTGATTTACATGGTCCACACCATTCAGCCCAAAAATCTACTAATGTTGGAGTTTCTGCTGAAATAATTTGATCAAAATTTGAACTGTTCAAATCTATTATTCCAGGCTCAATTTTTGGTTCAGGCTTTTGATTAATCATGGCATCTAATTTTTTTTGCATAATTTTTGCTATTTCCGGATCTTCTGACAATAAATAACAAAATTTGCTTCTCTTAAAAAATCTACTTTAAACACTACTCATCTAATGTTTTGATTGGAATCGGTTCGAATCTTCTTGATTTACAAATTGGGCATTGATCAATGTATTTTGTAAAACTTACAGAAGTATATGCAATTCCACAATCTCCACAAATTCGTAAATTTCTTGCTAATTTTCCCATATTATTAATGAAAAAACATTCGGATTAAAAGTTAACTTTTAGAATCTTCTTCTAATTACAGCAATACCAAATGCTGGAAGTCCGATGTACATTCCAAGATTCAATGCAATTACTGACAAACCAAGTCCCAAGACTTCGCTTTCAGTTTCAGCACTTTCCATGATGGATAACGTGCTAATCATTGGAGTCAATCCAGCTTTTACAATTTCTTTAAACACTGGACTTTCACGTTCCATGTCTGCAATTGTTGGACTGAATGAATAGTATGCTTCATTGAATGTTGTCATAAATGCAGATCCTGATTCTGTGTTCATCAACTGGTTGTCACGAATTTCTCTAAGCATCTGAACTTGGGGTGCGAGTTCTGAGCCGTATGCTGCTGTTGCAATTAGACAGCCGCCGCCTTCTTTCTCTATAGATTCTGTTACAACAATTTCACAAACACCATCAGGATTTAGAAGAGTTCCCTGTCCACAAATCCCAAATTCTGGTTCTTCCAATCCAACTGCTTGATAAATTGAAGAATATTGAGAGTAATTACTATCAAACCACTCTTTGTATGTTTCTTCATTGTTGTATCTGTCCACATAACTTTGTGGGTCTTTTGATGTGTCAACAAAGGAAGCAGGAATTTGCAATGGTTCTTCCAATCCAACTGCTTGATAAATTGAAGAATATTGAGAGTAATTACTATCAAACCACTCTTTGTATGTTTCTTCATTGTTGTATCTGTCCACATAACTTTGTGGGTCTTTTGATGTGTCAACAAAGGAAGCAATTGTAGACTCAGCTACTGGTTCAGCTACTGGTTCAGCTACTGGTTCAGCTACTGGTTCAGCTACTGGTTCAGCTACTGGTTGTTCATATGCTTTTTTTACAATAATCGTAACACTTTCTTTATCTTCTTGATCATCTGCATTTACAATTATATTAAAATCATAATTCACATCTTCAATATTTCCATGTGATGCACTTGGAGTCCAAACAAATTGTCCTGTAGAATCAATTGTAGCTCCAGTTGGTGCATTTTCTAAACTATAAATTGGATTTGTAAATGTTGAATCCGTAATACTAACACTAAATGAAACTGTTTTGTCTACTTCTGTAATTTTGTCCTCAATAGAATTTAATTCTAAAATTGAAAATGTTTCCTCTAAAACTTTGTTGCCATCAAATTCTAAAGATATGCTAATCCCATCAGATTTTTGAATACTGAATGCTGTAAATTGATATGTTCCAATTGCTGAAAAAAAGTTACTAACATTTTTTGGTGTTGTTTTAAATTCTCCATTGGAATCTGATGTTGCTCCAATAAAATAACTTTCTTTTTCATTTGGATTTTCTATTACTATGTTGATCATTGTATTTTTTTCATTGGTTGTCCCTACAAACACAATTCCTTCCTCACTTGTGTAGAAACTTTTTTCAATTGAAAATTCAGTTACTTCTGCATAAGCGGGCATTACCATGATTAAAAATAGTGATAATATTCCTAAGCTTACAATCTTTATTTTCATATTATTGATTTGAAACTTGACTTTTAAAAAATAAGCATAGTTTTTTCCCCTTTATAGCAAATAATTATTCACTAAACTACAAGTCAAGCAAGAATTTCATGTACACTTTATCCTCATTTTTGATAATCATTTCATAAAATGTAGGTGCTTTTATTTCGACTTTAAAATTATGCTTCTTCAAGTCTAAATTCTCTCCAAATGCCTTTGCTTGAATCTTATACGTTTCATTCATTTCAATATTAAATTCCAGCCTTTTAATTGCAAATCCTTCAGTTATCAGAATAAATGGAATTTCTTCAAGCCAACTGAATAATAGGTAATACAGATCTTTTCCTTGAGATACAAATTCTTTAGTTTCTATTTCTTCAACTTTATCTTGGTCTAATGTTAGATTTATGACAGCATCTGCTGCTGTAGAAAATGCTTCTTTGAGGTCTTTTGCATTAATTTCAATTATTGCATCTGTGGAGTGATCTAAAAATTTGTAACTCAATCATTGTTTTACATTTATCTGCCTATTAATTTACGTGGTTTGAATATCTTTTTTCAAACACTAATGCTTTAAAATCCCAATTATTTTGATAATTTTATGAAAGCAACTTTTTTTGATGGTAAAAAAATTACTTTAGATAAGAATTATCCTAATCCTGATTTGAATGAAACATTAGTTCGTGTAAATTTAGCAGGAATTTGTGGAACTGATTTAGAAATTTTAGATGGATATATGCAATACAATGGAATTTTGGGACATGAATTTGTTGGAACTGTGGAAAAATCTGATAATCCTGAAATGATTGGTAAACGTGTTGTAGGAGAAATAAATGCTGGTTGTGAAAAATGTGATTCCTGCATAAAAGGTTTGCAAAGACATTGTTCTAATAGAACCGTGTTGGGAATTTTAAAACGAAATGGTGCTTTTGCTGAACTTCTATCATTACCTGAAAAAAATTTACATGTAATTCCAGATTCAATTAGTGATGAGCAGGCTGTATTTGTTGAACCTTTAGCTGCTGCTTTTGAAATTAATGAACAGGTATCATTGAAACCTAAATGGAATGTTGCAGTAGTGGGAGATGGAAGATTAGCACAATTAATTATTCAAGTCATAAAATTGACCTGTTCAAATATTACATGTTTTGGTAAACATGAAAATAAACTTGAAGGTTTAGTTCAATCTGGAATCAAAATAAAATTAGGTATCGAATCTACCGATGAACAATTATTTGATTTGGTAGTTGAAGCAACTGGTAGTAATTCAGGATTTACAGATACAATGAAACTTGTTAAACCACGTGGGATCGTAGTTCTAAAATCAACTATTGCATCACGAGAAAATCTTGATTTGACACCCACTATCATAAATGAGATTACATTAATTGGCTCTAGATGTGGATTATTCAAACCCGCTATTGATGCGCTTGCAACAGGAAAAATATCTGTTAATTCTATGATCGACTCTACATTTTCTTTAGAAAACTTTGAAGATGCAATCAATCATGCAAAAAAACCTGATACTTTGAAGGTATTTCTCAAACCATAATTTTGGGCTACTTTGATTTTCTAGAATTTTTCTCAATACGACTAATTATGGCTAATGATGCTCAAAAAGTGAAATTTTTTACATTAAACATTTTAATTCAATTTGAAAAAATTAGTCATATTGAATAACGCTGAAATTTCCATTATTTTACCTACTTATAATGAATCAAAGAATATTCGCGGAATTTTAGATCATATTAAGAAATCTTTTCCATCTAATCTAAAACTGGAAACAATAATTGTTGATGATAATTCTCCAGATAATACTGCAAAAATTGCTGAAGATTATTTTCATTCAATTAAAGAAAAGTCAAGTCACACAATTAATGTAATTAAACGAAAAGCAAAAAATGGATTAAGTTCTGCAATTTTAAATGGAATTCAAGAATCTTCTGCTAATACAATTGTAGTGATGGATAGTGATTTTTCTCATCCCCCAAACATTATTCCTAAATTAGTTGATGCAATTAAACAAACTAGATGTGATATTGCAATTGCATCAAGATATGTTAATGGTGGTTCAATTCAAGGTTGGCCAATTAAAAGAAAAATAATGAGCAAGGTTGCAACATTGATTGCAAAAAAGGGTTTAGGGATAAAGTCCCATGATCCTATGTCTGGGTTTTTTGCATTTAAAAAAAATATTCTTGATGGATTAAAATTTGATGCACTCGGTTACAAAATGCTTTTAGAAATTCTAGTTAAAACAAAAGGCGTAAAAATTGAAGAAGTACCTTATACCTTTGTTGATAGGGAATTGGGTTCTAGCAAACTAGACTCTTCAACTATTTTTGATTATTTCAAATCTGTTTGGAAATTATACAAATATGGAAAAACAGTTGAAAAAGATGAAAAACGAACTTCTGTAAAATTTCTTTCAAAAGCTGCAAGATTTTTTACTGTTGGGGCTTCTGGATTAGCAATTAATTATCTTGCTTCTATGATTTTTGCATTAAATTCTGATATGTGGTATCTTCATGCAACTACTTTTGGAATTATACTTTCCATTTCCACTAACTTTCTATTAAACAAATATTGGACATTTGAAGACAGAGATTTTTCTGCAAAAAGAACAATTGTTCAGTATGGAAAATTTGCTGCCTTCAGTTCTATTGGTGCATTAGTTCAACTTGGAATAGTTTACAATCTTGTAGATCAATGGAATGTATCTTATCCTATTTCTTTGGTTTTAGCTGTAGGCGTTGCTGCATTTGGCAATTTTTTGTTAAACAAAAGATGGACATTCAAAGAAAAAGTTTGGAGTTAAATTACAATTTTACAATTGTGGCATATAGGCATAAAAATACATTTTTTCATTAAACTTTCTCTCGTGAGGTATTTTAGTAAGATTTCATTCTAAAAAAGAAATGGAACCTTTTGATTCGTTCATTTTATTTATTGCAGATTTTTTAGGTGAACATCTCTACGAGGGAATTTTTCTTGCAGCGCTAATCGAAACAGTCATTCCTCCAATTCCTACCCTTGCAGTATTCCCTACAGCTGGATTTTTAGCATCACAACAAGGAATTTCATTATTAGGGATTATTCCAATGATTTTTCTTGGTGGAATTGGTTCTACACTTGGGACTTCTATTATCTATTTGATTGCATTAAAACTTGGACGTACAGTTTTGTTGAGATATTTAAAAAATTTTAGAATCACTGAAAAAAAATTGGAACGAGTAGAAATTTGGTTTGAAAAATATGGCGATAAAGCAGTTTTGATAGGAAGAATTGTACCTGTAATGAGAGAAATGATTTCAGTTCCTGCAGGATTATTAAAGATGAAAATTCCTAAATTTGTTTTGTTTACTTTTATTGGGTCTTGTATTTGGTCAACTATTACTATTCTTACAGGATATTATTTTGGTGAAGCAATTGGTCTTACAAAATAACTTTATTTAACTTTAAAATTTTCCTAACGTTTTTTGTTTTTTTTGTTCCCAGATCAATTCCCTCATTCCTAAATTTTTTCCTAAGGTATTTGCAGTTGCAGGTCCAAATCCTTCAAAATGATTATTAGCCATTACTAACGCTAGAGGAATATCTACAATTTTAACTAATTTTTGCGCCCACTTTTTAATTATTTCACTTTTATCTTTTCTAATTTTACCAAATTGGTTATCTGGAATACTTCTATCTCCAATTAATCTAAGATAAAGATAATTTGATGTAATTGGCATTGGATTGTTGACTCCTTCTATCATGTTCCAAACAAGACAATATTTTTTTTGTTTAAAATATTCTAAAGCCTTTTCTGTAAACCATGATTCGTGCCTGCCTTCAATTGGATACAAAAAATCTTTAGGTAAAATATCAAACATTTCTTCTAATCTTGGTTTTGCTTCATCAAATGTTAGTGATGGTGGTAATTGTAAAACTAGCGCTGATATTTTCTCATGAATTGGTAAAAGTGATGTTAAAAATGAAAATACTTCCGAATCTATGTTTACTAATCTTTTTTTATGTGTAATAACTGATGGAAATTTTGCTGTAAATTTGAAATGTATGGGCGTATCAACATTCCATCTTCTAACAATTTCTTGAGATGGAATTTTATAAAATGTTGAATTAATCTCAGTAATGCTAAAAATTTGTGAGTAATATTTTAGCCATTCAGAATTTCTTAGTTTTTTTGGATAAAATGTTCCAGACCATCCTTGATAACTCCATCCAGTACATCCAATTTTAATTTCCATATCTTAACTCCATATGATTATTATATTATTTTTAATTAGATTAATGATGTGTGGATATCATTTTGCAAAGATCTATAAGCTAAGAAAAATCATTTTCAATAGAAATGATTGAAACTAAAGATTGGTGGGATGATTTTCCTGAACTTGAACAAGATTTAGAAGAAAATTTCTGTTAATGTTATAGAAATATCTAAATCACAATCTTTCAAGAGATAATTATCTTGGAATTACCACGTGGAATGAAAGATTTTCTAGGTTCAGAAACTGCAAATATTGAGCATATAAGATCCCATTTTAAACAACTTTCAAATTTGTATGGTTTTTCATTTATGGATCCTTCACCAATAGAATTACTTTCAACACTTGAAACAAAATCTGGACCTGCAATCAAAGATGAAATTTATTATTTTAAAGATAAAGGTGATAGAGAAATTGCTTTAAGATTTGATTTTACAATGGGTCTTACGAGATATGCTACTTCTCAGAAATCTATGAAACTTCCGGCTAAAATCTCTAGTTTTGGAGGTGTATTTCGATATGACGAACCTCAAAAAGGTCGATATCGATATTTTCATCAATGGGATATTGAAATTTATGGTAAATCCAATTTAGAATCTGAATCCGAAATTATTGAATTAACGTCTAGACTATTTGATTCATTATTACTCAAAAACATTACAATCGATATTAATCATAGAAATCTTGTTGAATCATACATCAACAAAATTTTTGATTCAAAGGAACCTCAGTTAGTTGGAGATATGTTACGTGCAGTAGATAAGATTGCAAAAAAATCTAAAGATGAAATTATTAAAGAATTTGAGGATAGATATTCTAAAGAAAATCTAGAAAAAATTTTAGAATTTTCTCAAATTAAGGGGACAATCAAGGAGATTGAGTCTAAATTTGATGTGTCCCAACTTGAATCATGGAATGATATTAAATCTCTATTTGAATCTCTAGAAAATCGAGGTGTATCTAATGTTAGGATTAACTTTGGAATTGTTAGAGGATTAGATTATTACTCTGGAATTGTTTTTGAAGTATTTGATAAAAACTCTAAACTTGGCGCTTTAGCAGGCGGAGGAAGATATGATACCCTCACTAAAGCCTTTGATCGTGATGATCTTGGTGCAACTGGTGTTGCAGGTGGTGTTGAAAGAATAATTTTAACTATGCAAGAACAAAATATTCTTTCAGAAGTTGAACACTCCAGAGTTTCAGTTCTATATGTTAATGATGAAATGCAAAAAGTTGCACACTCAATTACTTCTTTGCTAAGACTAAACAATATTCCTACTGATATTGACTTGGCTGGAAGAAATCTAAAAAAACAAATGGACATTGCTAATCATTCAAGATTTACTATAATTGTTGGCCCACAAGAATTAGAGCAAGGAAATGTAACTCTAAAAGATATGCAAAGTGGAACTGAAGGAACTATCTCTTTAGAAAAATTAACTGATGATCCAAAATCTGTTCTTAGTTTAGAAATGCTTTAGTTAAATTCATTATTTCAGAACCGTTTGTCAATGAGCCAACCACTATACAATGATTATTTGCTAAAATTCCTGATGAAACATATGGTATGCCTCCATTTATCGAACATTTTTCAACGTTTACGCCTAGTACGTCTGCAATTTCTTTGATATCTTTTTCTTCTGCATCTGGGTGAATAACTGCACCTGAATTATTGGCTCGTAGATTTACCCCAGCTAAATGAGACCCTGATATCTTTTTCTGTATTACTTCAACTCCCATTACATCTGCAATTACTTTACAATTTTCATTTGACAATGCTGGTGAAACAATTGCTCCTTTATCATTTGCACAAATAACATTTCCAAGTGCATTAAATTTAGTATCTAAAACTCCAACTTCTAAATCTGTTTCATTTTTCAAATAATCATATTCATCTTGATAAGCTGTAGATGGCAAAAGAAATCCTTTGTTATTCATAACTGATAAGGATCCAATTAATCTTGTATTGGCAATTGCTGTATACATTACTTCAATGTTCAAATACTCTTCTAATTTTTTTGCCTTAGTTTCTGCGAATCCCATTGGAACTAATCCAATAGAATCATTTACAGTAATGTACACCCCAATATTTGGTCCCCTATACACATCATACTTGATTATGTCCATATCCAAACTACTGATCGTTATACGTTATGAACGTAAGGAAATCATTCCTGCCTAAAAGATCGACATTTTTTAAAATAATTAGTTATGATATTGTGAAATCACCTAACTTTAAATAATAACATCATGAAAATTTCGTTATGCCAATAGCAGAAAATTTCCCTGAAGGCCTAGAACCAACTGGAAAAATTAGTCTAGATGACGGTAATTTCCATATTATGTGGGGTCCAGGTAAAAAAACAAACACTGATGGTTCACAAGCTGAAGTATTTGCTGATGCAGATGTTGTAGCAGCATATGCTGCAAGAGGAGAAGAACAAGTTCCTCTTGGTGTAAGTGGAACAATGGTTGCAGTCGATTGGGATTCATGTGTAGCAGATGGTGCATGTATTGAAGCATGTCCAGTACAAGTATTCCAATGGTACAGAACTGAAAAAGATATTCCTGCCAAAGATGTTGTTGGACAAACCTTTGCTGGAACTGGAAGTGACGTTAAAGATGAGCGAAAAGATCTAACTGATAAAGCAGATCCTATTCGTGAACATGATTGTATATGGTGTATGGCATGTGTATCAGTTTGTCCACCTCAAGCAATTAAAGTCGATCAATCAAACGTTGAAAAACACGAAAGTGCAGCAAAATCTCTTTAAATCAATCATTTTTAGATTCTAAACTTTTTATTTTTAATTTAGTCTTGACTAATTTTCTTTAGCTTTAAATAATATTCACAATAAACGGATCCAATGGCAGATCTACAAATACCAGAAGACTTTTGTCACAACGATGTAAAACCAAAAGGAAAAACAAGCCACGCTGATGGTGAAAATTTCCATTATATCTGGGGTGAGGGAAGAACTGATGGTGCAGCATTCTCAAACGATGATGTAAAGGCAGCATATGAAGAAAGAGGCGAAGAACAAGTTCCTCTTGGAATTCATGGTACTACCGTTGCAGTCGATTGGGATTCATGTGTAGCAGCTGGTTCATGCATGAGTGTATGTCCAGTTCAAACATTCCAATGGTTCAGAACCGAACAAGATATTCCTGCAGCAGACTGCATGGATGCAACCTTCGAAGGTACTGGTTTAACCGAACAAGATGAAAGATTAGATTATACCGACAAATCACAGCCAATCAGAGAACACGATTGTACTGTTTGTATGGCATGTCAAGAAATTTGTCCTGAAGGAGCTATTCGTATCGAATCAGCTAACCAAGAATGGCACGAAAAAGCAGCCGGAACATATGTAATTATGAAATCTGGTTCTGAAAATCCTCACGCACACGATTAAAGAATTTTTTCTTTTTTCTTATTTTTCTATTTAATTATCAACAGATTTTAATCACTATTTTCAATATTTTTTGCCGAGGTCGCTTAGTCCGGTAGAGCGCGGGCCTTGAGAGCCTGTGTGCGCAAGCACGCGGGGGTTCAAATCCCTCTCTCGGCGTTTACTTTTCTATTCTTGCAAGTTCTGCAAGCATTGCAGATAATTGAATTTCAGAATTTGCTCCAACTAAAATTCTATAATCATATTTTGCAATAACTTCTAAAATTTCTGCTAATTTTTCATGTTTTGATTTGAAAACTGCTGAATTGAAATATTTGAGAAAGTCTGATTCTGACATTCCATAAACTTTGATCAATTCAATCATTTTCTCTCTAGAATCTACTACGTTTCCAGACAATGCAATTTTTAAAACATCATCTACGTCAGTTGTTTTAGTTAGCCCTGCTGAGGATATTACTGTCTCTTCAGATATTTCTCCTAAACTTGCTGTCGCTTGCAATAAATTAATTGCATGTCTCAAATCACCTTGAGAATAATCATAAATTGATTTAAGACCTTTTTTATTTGATTTGACTTTTTCGTTTTTTGCAATTACCTCTAGTCTGCTAATGATATCCTCTTCTCCTACGCTTGTAAATTTGAAAGTCGCACATCTACTTTGAATAGGATCAATTATTTTTGAAACGTTGTTTGCTATTAAGATAAATCTACAAATTTTTGCAGTATCCTCTATAATTCTTCTAAGTGCTGTTTGAGCATCAGCAGTCATTTCATCTGCTTCATCTAAAATTATAATTTTAAAAGGTACATTTGATAATCCAGCAAATCCTGAAAACTTTTTGACTTTTTCTCTAACCATTCCAATTCCTCTTTCATCAGATGCATTCAATTCAAGTAGATTCCCTTCGATATTTTCTCCTAAAATTTGTCTTGTGATACATAACGCTGTAGTTGTTTTTCCAACTCCTGCTGAACCAGAAAACATTAGGTGCGGCATATCTGTTGGATCCTTGATTAAAGCAGATAAACTCCCGATTATTTCACTTTGCCCAACAATTTCTGAGATTTCTTTTGGTCGATACTTCTCTACCCACATTCCTGTTGCAGACATCAAGTTTCAAAAGCCTGACCCATTAATAAATCCGAATTGGTTATTCTGTAATCCAATTCATTAAAATGGAATTTATCTAAACTATACCTAGCCTCAACCTGTCATTAATTAGGATCAAATGATCTCACTAAATTGTTAACAGAATTGATCGATCCGATACTTGAGGATCTAAAATTGATAAGTGATCTCATATGAAAATTGAAGAAATAGAAAAAGTACATTCGATAGGATATCGCCTAAAAGATGCTAAAGTCACCATAAATCAGGATTTTAAGTATAATGTGGCTGGAGTCAAAATTGAGGGTACTCAAGGCGATACTAATAACATGCCTCAATGGATTGGAAAAATTTTGAATGATAGTGGAGTAGGAACAATTGACATGCCTGACATGATTACTGAATTAAAACAAGCATTATCTAAAGAAAAGATGGTTGGAGAATATCAATTATCCACGCTGGAACCTCATTTTTACATTAAATTAAAAGAAACTATGAAAGAACTGAATCGTGATGATTTTAATCACGTTGAAAGTATATTGTTAGAATTATTTAGAATGCGAAGAGGAAAAATTGTAAAACTCGCTGATTCAATTAAACTAAATTCTGACATTTACAATCAATTAACTGTGGAAGAAAATATTTTCTATACAACAATTTATGACAATAGTAAAGAATTTGAAAATCAAGTGAGAGGTAATGTTGATGAGTAGTCAAACTAGTTCATTTACTGATTCTGCATTATCTGATAAAGTAAAAGAATTTCTAACTAGATTCAAAGATAAACAAGGCAATTACAAGTATGTTGATGCAATTGATGCAATGATGCCAAAGAATGCAAAGTATATTGTAGTTGATTACAATGATCTTGTTACAGAACCTCAAATAGAAATAATTTTTTCTGAAAACCCTGATAGAATATTTGATGCTTTTGCAAGAGCAATTAAGGAAGCATTACAAACAAGATTTCCAGATTATGCTGAAAAAATTAAAGAAGAAGTTCGTGTAAGAATTGCAAATTTTCCTCTTGAAAGAAGTTTACGACAAATTAATGCTGAAACTATAGGAACTATGACAAGTGTTTCTGGAATGGTTGTTAGAGCATCAGAAGTTAAACCTCTTGCAAAAGAATTAGTTTTTGTATGTCCAGATGAACATACCACAAAAATAATACAACTAAAAGGAATGGATGCAAAAATCCCAGTAGTTTGTGATAATCCAAATTGTAAACAAAGAGATTTTGAATTAAAACCGGAATCCAGCAAGTTCATTGATTTTCAAATTCTTAGATTACAAGAATTGCCTGAAGATTTACCTCCAGGACAATTGCCTCATTATATTGACGTTACAATTAGGCAGGATTTAGTTGATAATTCGAGGCCAGGAGACAGAATAATTCTTACTGGTGTAGTAAGAGTTGAACAAGAATCTGTTACTGGGGTTCAAAGGGGTCATAGTGGATTATATCGATTAAGAATTGAAGGTAATAATATTGAATTTTTAAGTGGTCGTGGATCCAAAACTGATAGAAAAATTGGTAGAGAAGAAATCTCACCTGAGGAAGAAAAAAGAATCAAATCTCTTGGTCAAAGTTCTGATGTTTATCAGAGATTAATTGATTCATTTGCACCACACATTCAAGGTCAATCATTAATCAAAGAAGCTATTTTGTTACTTATTGTTGGTTCTAACCAAAGACTGTTAGGTGATGGTAGTAAAATTAGGGGTGACATCAATGTATTTTTAGTTGGAGATCCTGGTACTGCAAAAAGTGAGATGTTAAAATTTTGTGCAAGAATTGCACCACGTGGATTGTATACTTCTGGAAGAGGTTCAACAGCTGCAGGACTTACAGCTGCAGTTGTTCGAGATAAAACTGGTATCATGATGTTAGAAGCTGGTGCAGTTGTATTAGGTGATCAAGGTTTGGTTAGTATTGACGAATTTGATAAAATGAAGCCTGAAGATAGAAGTGCTCTACACGAAGTTATGGAACAACAATCTGCAAGTATTGCAAAAGGTGGTATTGTTGCTACACTGAATGCTAGAACCTCTATTTTAGCTGCAGCAAACCCTATGTATGGAAAATATGATCCCTTCAAAAATATTACAGAAAATGTTAATCTACCAATTCCGTTATTGACTCGATTTGATTTAATTTTTGTTGTAAGAGACATTCCAACTAAAGAAAGAGATATACAAATTGCAACACACATCATTAAAAGAAATACTAATTCAGGAATTGATAAAAAATCTGTTATTGAAGTTGATCTATTAACAAAATATCTTTCATATGCAAAGCGAGGAACCCCTGAATTAACAAAAGAGGCTGAGGCAAAAATTCTAGATTATTACCTTCAAATGAGAAATGTTGAATCTGAGGAAATGATTACTGTAACTCCTAGACAATTGGAAGGAATTATCCGACTTTCTACGGCTAGAGCTAGATTACTCATGAAAGATAAGGTTGAAGAGGAAGATGCTGAACGTGCAATATTCCTTATTCAAAGCATGCTTCAAGATGCTGGTGTTGATGTTAATACTGGAAAAGTTGATCTTGGTGTATTACAAGGAAAACCGCGAAGTGAAGTATCAAAAATGCAATTATTTATGGATATTTTAAAAAGTCTTGAAGGGGACAATAAAGTAGCAGTTGAAGAACGTGCATTTGTTCAAGAACTTGAAAAAACAGAAAAGTTTAGTGAAGAAGAAGCAAGAAATTACATTAGACGAATGCTGAGAGAAGCATCTATTTATGAATCAAAACCCGGTCATTATAACCGAGTATGAAAATAGAAAAATTAGCACTTCCAGATTCTGCAATTGATTTTTTAAAGTCTCAAGGATATGAAAAATTATATCCGCCACAAGCTGATTGTGTAAAATCTGGATTGTTAGATGGAAAAAGTATTTTGGTTTCTGCACCTACTGCAAGTGGTAAAACTTTGATTGCTATGCTTGCAATGCTTAGTTACCTTTCTAAAAATAAGGGAAAAGTAATCTATCTGAGTCCATTACGTGCTTTAGCTGCTGAAAAATTTACAGAATTTAAAAAATTAGAAAAAATTTCTCTTGGCAAAAAAATTAAAACAAGTATTTCAACTGGGGATTTTGAACATATTGAAAAAAATTTAGAAAAAAGTAATATTTTGATTTTAACAAATGAAAAAATGGATTCAATAATTAGACACGGTGCTGAATGGATTGATGATATTGGTTTAGTAATATCTGATGAAGTTCATCTAATTGGTGATGAAAGTAGAGGACCTACTCTAGAAATGATTTTAACTCATCTCAAATTATTAGAATCTAAACCTCAAATTATAGGTCTTAGTGCAACAATTACTAATTCAAATGAAATTGCAGATTGGCTTGATTGTAAATTGGTAAAAAATGATTGGCGACCAGTTCCATTATCTGAAGGAGTGTGTGATGGTGGAAAGGTTACCATGAGTGATGGTGAAACATTTGAAGTGAAACCAAGTTTACGTGGAATTCCAATTGATTTAGGCGTGCAATCTGTTCAAAATGGGGGTCAATCATTAGTTTTTGCAGAAACTAGGGTAAGATCAAAATCACTTGCAACAAAAGCAGCTGATGTAATTTCTCAACTTTTAGTAAAAAAGGAATTGACTGCATTAGAAAAAACATCAAAACAAATTCTTTCAGAAAATGAGCATACCGAAATTGTAAAAACTTTAGCAACTCTTGTCAAAAAAGGAGTTGCATTTCATCATGCTGGATTAAATCAGAAATGCAGAGAAATTGTTGAAAAAGAATTTCGTAAAGGAACCATTAAACTACTATCATCAACTCCAACATTAGCAGCTGGTGTTAATCTTCCTGCAAGAAGAGTTGTAATTTCAAACATCAATAGATATAATGCAAAAGTTGGTGCAAATAGACCAATTAGTGTTTTAGAATATAAACAACTTTGTGGAAGAGCTGGAAGACCACAATATGACAAATATGGTGAATCAATTATTGTTGGAAATGGTAACACTGAAGATTTAACTGAATACTATATTCATGGTGAATCAGAACCTATAGTTTCAAAAATTACTGAAGATAAATCACTTAGGACTCATATTCTAAGCGTTATTGTTACACATCCTGGAATAAAAAAAGAAGAATTACTAGAATTCTTTTTACAGACACTAGGTGGATTACAAACTACAAAAGCAACACTAAGTTTTGCAATTAATATTTCATTACGATTTCTTTCCAGCCAACAGTTAGTAATAAAAAAAGGTGAAAGATATGCTGGAACTGCATTTGGAAAAAAGACTTCGATGCTTTACATTGATCCTTTAACTGCCACATTTTTTAGAGATGCAATTGATAATGTATCTCAACAAGGAAAACACACTTTTGGATTTTTACATATAATGACAAACTGTGAAGAATTTTTTCCTAATTTTTCTCTTAGAAATAAAGACTATGAGTCAACTAGTCTGATGATTGAAAATCATTCTTCAGAATTAATTGAGCCTATATCTGAATACGATTGTTCAAGAAGTCTTTTGGCTCTACAAATGTGGATTACTGAATCCACTGAACTTTCTTTATCTGATACTCTTGGAATTGAGGCTGGAGATATGCATAGAATGGTAGAAAATGCAAATTGGCTCTCATATTGTTTAAGAGAAATCTCTAAACATATTGAAAGATCTGATTTACTTGAAGAATTTGGTGATTTGAGAAAACGAATAGTTTATGGAATTAGAGAGGAATTATTAGATTTAGTACGTGTGAAAGGCATTGGAAGAGTTAGGGCACGAATTTTGTTTAAACATAATATTAAAAATCTTGATGATCTCGCAAAAATTCCTACTCATAAATTAGCAGAAATTGATAAAATTGGTTTAACAATAGCAAGTAACATTAAAGCTGAATTAAAGAAGGTTAGATATTGATTGAATTAATTATTCCTGCAATTATTTCTTGTTTACTAGCATTTTTTGTAGTATATTTGACTATTCCTCCATTAATCAAATTTTTAGTAAAAAATAATTTTACAGTCAAAGATATGAATAAAAAAGAAAATGTAATGGTTGCAAGACCTGGTGGAATATCTATTATATTGGGAATTGTTGTTTCAGAAATTGTTCTCTATGGATTTTTCCAACTCAATGAAATTCTTGCATTAATAATTACAACTACTGCTGCATTTCTAATTGGTTATGTTGATGATAGAAAAGTAATGGGGGGTTGGTTTAAGCCTGTAACTTTAGCAATTGCAGCATTACCGATAATTTTTCTTGGTGCATATGACTCAGATCTTGCATTTCCATTATTCGGTGACGTTCAAATTCCATTACTGTATCTTGGATTGATTGTTTTTATGATTCCAATTACTGGAAATACAATAAATTCCATTGATGTTCTAAATGGAGTTGCTAGTGGTTTTATGGTTATTGCAAGTTTTACATTATCCATTTGTTTATTTATTTTACAAAATTATGAAATTGCAATTGTAAGTTTGCCCTTAGGATTTGTTTCATTAGCATTTTATAAATTTCATAAAATTCCAAGTAAAATTTTTCCTGGAGATTCTGGTGCATTAACATTTGGAGCTATGTATGGTGTTATTGCAATAATTGGCGGTGTAGAAATTATTGCAGCTATTGCATTATTACCTGCAGTAATTAACTCATTTTTGTTCTTATCTAGTGTTAAACGAGTGGTAGAACATCGTCAAATTAAAGGTAAACCTGTAGAACATACAGATGATTTTAAACTAAAGGCAACTAATGATAAAACTGCGCCTGTAACCTTAGTTAGATTAATTCTTGCAGGTGGTCCATTAACTGAAAAGCAAGTTGGATTTGCAATTTTCAAATTAGCACTTTTTTCAGGAGCTTTAGCAATTATTACTGCATTTATGATGGGTACATCGCTATGAAATTTGGTCTTTATGGTTTTTTATTTGCAATGTGGGCCTTGATAATTGTTGGAGGCGGCATCATGGTTATTTTGTTAGGTCCATTTACGATACAACAATTTGGTGATTTTCATTGGATTGTTGAATCTGGAATTAAAGTTGCTATTGCTTTGATATTAGTTGTAATATGGATTTTTATTTTATCAAAATTAAAAAATTGGATCTTCAAAAAAGAACTAAATTCTTAACTTTCTAACCATTTTTTTTGTTTTTTATCATATTCTTCTCTACTATATCTTAGAAAAGCTGGAGAACCAGCAACGACAGTATTTTCTTGAACATCCCTTGTAACAATTGCACCCATTGCAACAACACTATTTTTTCCTATTGTAACACCTGCCTTAATTACAGCACGTGCACCAATAACTGCATTATCTTCAATTGTCACTCCAACCATTTTATCACACATTGGAAATGGATCATTTGTTAAAACTGCTGCAGGACCAATGAATACATTTTTCCCAATTCTGGATAATGGTGGAATGTATGCTTGTCCTTCAATTTTTGTATTATCTCCAATTTTAACATCATAATCAATATGTGCAAGAGAACCAATTTTTACATTATCCCCAATCTCAACATCATCTCCAATATATGAAAAATGCCAAACTTGAACATTTTCTCCAATTTTTGCCTTTTCAGAAATAAAATTTGTAACCATTATCTTACAAATGCCATGGATTTGCCTTTGTAATAATTTTTTCAGGCAAATTGTCTTTATTTTTATTCAAAAATTCAATTTCATGTTTCTTATCTCTTAGATCATCTGGTAGCATAATTGGGATTTCTTCCATAATTGGATAGAATCTGGAGCATTTTGGACAAAAAATTACACCCTCAATCACTACATCTTCTTTTTGATTAATTTCAAACAATTCTAGTGGATGATTCTTGTCTATGGGACATGCCAGTATTTCCATCATTGTCTTATTCATTTTAAATCCAGATAAATTGGGGTTCCTTTTTGACTAGATAAAAGTGCCGCTTCTGCAATTTTTGTGACATTTACTGCTTCATTTGTTTTTACAATTTGTTTAGATTTATCTTCAATTGAATCTAAGAAATTTTGAATTTCTCTCATCAACGGTTCTTGTTTTTCATTTTGAATAATTTCTGTATCTTCGTTTTTTTCTACTTTGATTTCTTGTGTTAGGAAATCTGATGAAATTATTGCTTCTGTACAAACTGCACTAAATTTTCTAACTTTTTTTGGAGTAATCCAATTTGATGAAATTATTGCAACTTTATCATTTTTGTACCCTAGCATAATATTTGTAAAATCCTCACGTTCATGTCTAATTTTCCCTGAACGTGCAAAAACTACTTGTGGCATTTCATTAAACAACCAATTAGCAGTATCAATATCGTGAACTGACGTATCATAAATTATTCCAACATCTTTGATATGAAGTGGCATTCTGTTTTCTCTATGAAATTCTAACATTACTAGATCCCCATATTTTTTTTCATGAACAATTTTTTTTACAACATCCACTGCCGGATTAAATCTTTCAATATAACCACATGTTAAAATGACTTTATTTTTTTCTGCAATTTTTGTAAGTTTCTCACCATCTTCAGATTTGTAAGTCATTGGTTTTTCTACAAAAACATGTTTTTTTGCTTCTAACAATTTCTTAGTAATTTCTGTATGTGTTGATGTTGGAGTTACTACAAAAGCACCATCAAATTCTTCTGATTCTAAAACCTTCTCTAATGAATCATAATAATTTACAGAATACTTTTCTCCATATTCTTTACTTTTTTCAATATTTGCATCACAAATTGCAACTAGTACGCCTAACTCTGATAAGATTCTGGCATGATTTTTACCCCATCCACCTGTTCCAATTTGAATAATTTTCAATTAATAGACCTCAGTTAACCAATGAGCATAATCAATATTTTTATTCATTACGATGTCTAGATACTCTTGCATCATTTTCTTTGTAATATCTCCTGGTTTTCCTGTACCTATTTTTTTAGAATCCATTGAAATTACTGGTGTGATCTCTGCAGCAGTTCCTGTGAGAAAAATTTCTTCTGACATAATCAATTCACTTCTTTTGAAATCCCTTTCAATAACATCAATGTCTAAATCTTTACCAATTTTGAGAATGGCATCTCTGGTAATCCCTTCTAAAGCTGAGGATGACAACGATGGTGTAATTAATTGCCCATCTTTAACGATGAAAATATTTTCCCCTGGTGCTTCACTAACATTTCCATCTTGATCTAGTAAAATTGCTTCATCTACTCCGTTTCTTTTTGCCTCTTGGGTTGCAATTATGGAATTAAGATAATTTCCTCCCATTTTTGCTTGAGTTGGGGTTGAATTATCTGAAAATTTTCTCCATGACACAACACTTGCTGTGATACCATTTTTGTTAAACAAGTCTCCAAATGGGAATGTAAAAATTGCAACATTGGTTGGAGCTTTTTTTGTTACGTGTAAATTAATCCCATAATCTCCAACAAAATAAAATGGTCTGATATAACATGATTTTTTAATTTTATTTTTTTTACAAATACCAATAATTGCATCTGAAATTTCTTTATCTGTAAAATTTAATGAAATGTCGTAAAATTGACCTGATTTTCTGAATCTTTTCACATGCTCATCTAATCTGAATATGTGTAGATTCTTTCCATTCCAATAAGCCCTAATTCCTTCAAAAATTGATGTTCCATAATGAATTGCATGTGTTGTTATCGGAACTTGTGCTTTTTCTGTAGGTACATACTTTCCATCAAACCATACATATTTTGAAAGTGGAAGTCCCATGAAAAAAAATCATTAAATCTGTATTAATCTCTATTTATTTTGAATACCCTTCTTTGGGAAATTTCATACCTACAATTCTTGTAGTTTGATCCTCTTGGTTAGCAAATTTTTCAACTGTTTCCCATTCTTCTTCAATTATAGTGACAATTTGTTCTGGAACATCTTCTTTCCAGTCCGATTTTTTTCCTAAGACTGAATCATACAATTTTTCTTTAACTGATGCTGCAGAAAGAGATTTGCGTTCTCCAATTTTTGGTTTCAATCGATATAGTTTCAACATATACCCTTCAGCTTTATCTCCAGTATATGAAAAATAATCCCCCTCAACTCCATTGAGAATTTGTTTTCTTAGTTTCCATGATTTTCTTCTTACCAATGGGGGAAGATATTTTTTGAATGGAGCTAAAAATGCATAGTCATCAGTGATTTTGATTGAATCTCCAAAAATTGATTCAAGCATTTTTTTTCTGGTTTCAAAATTAAATGGAAAACTCTTACTGTTAATTTCTCTATTATCATATTTGAAAATTACAGGCATAACTTTTACAATATCTGCTTCTTTTTTCAATTCTTTGATGATCTCTACGTGAGCATTTGTTACTGGATTTAGATGTGCTAGATATAATGCTGTAGTCAATTATGATTTCTAATTAATTCTCATATTTCAATGATTAATTTTTAACTAATATCTATCCGTATGATTCATACTTTACTTCAAAGCTTCCGTCATCACGTTTATCATGCTCTGTAACGAATCCCTTTGGATTTAAAAAGTCCATTACCCCATCAATTGTTCCTTGCCAACCACAAACATAGAAGATTGTATTTTCTTTGGTAATTTTTCCTCCGACTAATTCTTCTAAAGGTGATAATCCATTATCTCTAGGTCTTAGAAATGTTTCAACTCTGCCAACTTGACCTGCCCAACTTCTGTTAAACCATTCTTGTGGTCTACTGATTGCTGCACTATATTTAAAATTCCATTCGTCTTTACCCCGTTCAATACTTTCGTTTTCTAAACCTGTTAGCAAATCTTTGTAGCTTAATTCATCAACATAACTTGCACCATGCAAAACAACGATTTCTCTTTTGTCGTTTGTGTCACGAAGATGCTGTGCAAAACTGACAAATGGTGCCAGTCCAGTTCCACCACCAATGCAGACAATTCTTCTTGTGTCTTTTTCACCACTTGGTAATTCTTGACTAATTCCTAATGCCTTACCTGCTGGTTTTAACCAAAGAATTTCATCTCCTTCTTTTACATTAAATAATTGAGTAGTTAATCTTCCTGGAAGTGGTTTTCTAACCCATCTAATTACAAATTCAATATACTCTTTGTTTTCAGGATGTGATGCTATTGAATATGCTCTTCTAACAATTTTTCCCTTATCTAATGGATTTGCTAAACCTAGTGTGAGAAATTGACCTGCTTCATAATCTGGAACTGGACCGTCTTTTGGTACAATTCTCATTACAAGAAGATCTTCTTTTAATAATTGAACATACGTGACAGTTGCTTTATTGTCTACTACCATGATAATACATCCATCATCTCGAATCTTAAATATATTGTGTTAGTTTCAATTATTTCTTATAATTAATCGCTAAACGTTAATAACCAATTTAAAAAATATTATTCAATCAGTATTCTGATTATTGGGCCGGTCGTCTAGTCTGGTAGGATAGGTGCATGGCATGCATCGGATCAAGGGTTCAAATCCCTTTCGGTCCACTTATTTTTTTAATTTTAATAATAGATTTTTTATTTGAACATCATTATTTTTTGACATTTCTTTAATTTTTTGTTCAGGAATTGAAATTTTTGTTTGAATCGCAGTATTTAATGCACTAATTTGCACTTCTAAACTAGAATCTGAAATTAATTTTAAAACAATTTCTGAAATGTTTTCTGCTTTTAGATATCCTAAAGCACCAATCGCACAAGATCTTACTCTTTCATGTTCATCATTTACAATTTTCATAATTTTTGGAATTGCATTTTTATCATTTCTGTTGGCTAATACTAGTGATGTAAAAGCCTTGATATTTTTATTTGGAGAATTAAGATTTTTAATTAAAATTTTTGAGATTTCATTTTGATTTAATACAAGTGCATTAAATGCTTCACCCCTGACTTCTATGCTATCATCATTTAATCTTGAAATAATTTGTTGTAATATTTTCAAATTATTTGTATCATGTAGCGTTTCTAAAATCTCAATTTTTTTTTGACTTTGCCCTGTCTCTAAGATTTTTAAAATATTTTCCAACGTATCTTAAATTATATTTTGAAGTTAATAATCCTAGATTTTTCAATTTTTTGTAATTTTAATATAAAATTCATTTTAACTTTAAATTATCGTTAAATACTATATTATCCATGTCCACTGAAACAAGAGACACCATATTCATTGGTAAAAAACCATTGATGGCATATGTAACATCGACGCTAATTCAATTAGCAAATGTACCATCCGTAAACATCAAAGCTCGGGGACTTAGTATAGGTCGTGCAGTAGATGTAGCACAAATTGTTGCACGAAAAACTGAAAATGCCGGATATTCCATTGGAAATATCAAAATTGATTCAGAATCATTAGAATCTGAAGATGGTAGAACCCGAAATGTTTCAACAATAGAAATTGAAGTAAAGAGAAACGAATCTTAATCGTACTTTACTTAAAATTTTTTATTTTCTTTTTGAAAATTTGTACTTTGTTTCCATTTTTTTGAATTTATCTAATTCAACTAAATTATTGAACTGATCAAAATTTACTACTTTTTGTTTGTATTTTGAAGTAGTTCCTGTATTTTTTAATTCTTGTAAAATATTCATTGTTGCAAAAGTATTGGCAAATAATACAGATAGTGGGTAAAGAATAATGTTGAATCCAATTTTACTCAAAGTTTCGGCTGAATTAATTGGAGTTGCACCACCTTCAATCATATTTGCAACTAATGGTGCTTTGATCTCTTTTCCAATTCTTTTCATTTCATCTAATGATTTTGGTGCTTCAATAAATACAGCATCTGCACCTGTTTTTTTATTCTGTAGTCCTCTTTCAATTGCTTTATCTAATCCTTCAGTTGCTCTTGAATCTGTTCTAGCTACAATGATGAAATCTTTGTTTTCACGTGCATCAATTGCTGCACCAAGTTTTTCTGTGTACTCTTCTTGTAATATTACATCTTTTCCTTGCATATGACCACATCTTTTAGGCCATTTTTGATCCTCAAGAAAAATTCCTGCAGCCCCTGCAGCCTCTAATTCTTTAACTAATTTCCAAACACTTAATGCATTTCCATAACCTGTATCTGAATCAACAATTAGTGGTACTGAAATTGCATTTGAGATTCTCCTTGCATTATCTACTGTTTCTGTTGCTCCAATAAATCCATAATCTGGCATTCCAAACAATGTTGCTGAAGTTCCATATCCAGTTTGAAACATTGCATTGAATCCTACTTTTTCTGCAATTTTGGCTCCAATAGCATCATACACTCCTGGAATTACAAGAGGTTTTTTTGATTTAATCATACTGGATAATTTTTTCATAAGTTTCTACTTTTTTTGAATTATTTATGATTTTAATTTTTAATTAATTATTCTATTTTGATTTCTTTACCATTTTTCTTTACTTTTTTTCCATCCATTTTATTTAATTCGTCTTGTAAAAACTCTCTGTATTTTTTAGTTTCTTCCTCTGTCATATTTGTCAAGTTTGAACTTAGAATCGAACCCATTGATGAAATTTTTTCTAGTAAATCTAATGCGACAAATCTTCCCGCGTTTCCTAATCTAAAAAGAACATCTAATTGATTTTTAACAATATCATTGATTTTATCTACGTCCTGTGCTGTCTCTAAACCATATTTTGTTAATTGATATCTACCATCTTTTGTTTCTTCAATTAATTTCTCATCTAGTAATCTACCTAATAATGGATAAATTAATCCTGGAGATGGTTTCCAAATCCCATTACTTTGTTCAACTGCATAATCAATAATTTCTTTTCCTGTGTATGTTTTTTCTTTTAATAATTCCAAAATGAAATATCTTGAAAATCCTCTTGGTATGGAACTCCCTACTCTTTGAAACCACTCTGAAATCATCACTAGTGATATCGCTAGTGATATATTTTAATATTTCTGAATCCCGATGAACAATACTTCATATTTAACCCAAAAATACTATTTTTGTATTAAAAATGGTTAATTCATTAGATTTTGATCTTATCATTTGCGGTTCTGGCCTTGCAGGATTAAGAGCTGCAATTTCTGCTGCAAAGAAAGGCCCAAATCTCAAGATTGGGGTTGTTTCTAAAGTTCAGGTAATGCGTTCTCATTCTGTTTCTGCAGAAGGTGGAACTGCTGCAGTTCTTTTTGAAGATGAAGGTGATACAATTGAATCTCATGTTTATGATACTGTTAAAGGAAGTGATTTTCTTGCAGACCAAGATGTTGCAGAACGCCTTTGTGTTGAAATGCCACAACAAATTCGTCAATTAGATCATTGGGGAATGCCTTGGTCTAGACGAGATGATGGTAGAATTGATCAAAGAAATTTTGGTGGTTATAGTTTTCCTAGAGCAACATATGCATCTGATAAAGTTGGTTTCTTTGAAATGCAAACTCTGTATGACACATGTCAGAAATATGATAATATTGAATATCTTAACGAATGGTTTGTAACATCAATTATTCATGATGGAAAAAAATTCATGGGAGTTACCGCAATTGAATTAGGTTCAGGAAATTTTTACACCATTAAAGGTAAAGCACTAATTATTGCAACTGGTGGTGCTGGACGTTTGTATAGTTTTTCAACTTATGCACTTTCTTCAACTCCTGATGGATTAGATATGGGATTCCGTGCAGGTATGGCATTAAAAGATATGGAGTTTGTACAATTCCATCCAACTGGAATTTTGCCTTCTGGAATATTGATTACTGAAGGTGCAAGAGGTGAAGGTGGATATTTGCTTAACAGTCAAGGTGAGAGATTTATGAAAACTTATGCTGCAGGAAAAATGGAATTAGCTCCTCGTGATATAGTGTCAAGATCAATTATGACAGAAATTCAAGAAGGCCGTGGATTCAAACATGAAACTGGACCTGATTGTATGAAACTTGATTTGAGACATCTTGGCGATGAAAAAATCAAAGAAAAATTAGGTGGAATTAGAGAAATATCAATTAAATTTTCAGGAATAGATCCTGCAAAAGATTTGCTTGACATTAGGCCAGTTTGCCATTACATGATGGGTGGATTGCATACTGATATTGATGGTGCAACTGAAATTCAAGGTGTCTGGGCAGCAGGTGAGGTGGCTTGTAACAGTGTTCATGGCTCAAATCGTTTAGGTGCAAATTCAACATCCGAATGTATTGTTTGGGGAAATATCACTGGCGCACTTGCAGCTGAATATGCTATGAATAATAACAATAGTGATCAATGGCCTCATCATTTAGTTGCAGCAGAAGAGAAGCGAATCTATGATGGAATATTTAGAGGAAATGGAGATGTAAATCCATATGAAATAAGACAAGAACTTACAGATACTTTGAATGAAAAAGCATATGTCTATAGAAATGAAACTGACCTAGTTGATGGTCTAAAGAAAATCCGTGAATTAAAGAAATTAGCTTGGAAGCATGTTGATGATAAAGCAAAAGAATACAATACTAATTTTGCAAATGTCATGGAACTTGATTCCATGTTTAGAGTCGCTGAAGTTCTTTTAGTTGGTGCCATTAATCGTAAAGAATCTCGTGGTGCACATTCAAGAACTGATTATCCTAAACGTGATGATGAAAATTTCTTATATCATACACTTGCTTATTACGATCCAAATGAACCAATAATGAAAAAACATCCTGTAACAATTACTAAATACAAACCAGTGGAGAGAAAATACTAGATGACTCAAGATGAAAATAAAGAAGGCATTAAAGGAATGGCTAATCCTGGTCGTTACGGAATTGAAAGAATAGCATATTTGTTAATGCGTTTAACAGGACTGGGATTGCTAGGCTACTTTATTGCACATGTTTATGAAACAAGTAATATTTTACGAGGTCGAATGGGTTGGGATGATTTTCTAGCAATGACTCAAACTACAGAAGGACATCTGTTTTTAGTTCTTGTAATTGGAATGTGTGTTTTTCACACTGGAAATGGAATCAGAATTATGTTGGGACATGGCGGTGTTGGTGTGGGAAAACCTGCCAGACCAGATTATCCATATGACCCTGCATCTCAAAATTATCGACATAAAATAGGAATTTACTCTTCCATCGTTCTTGCAGCAGTTGCAATGATGTATGGTATGGCAGTAATGTTTGGTGAATAAAATGAAAGAAAGTACAATAATGAAAATTCACTATGGGACTGCTTTAGCATCTGTGGGATTAGTTGCAGTTCATATTTTGATGCGTCTAACAACAGGATTTTCAGACTCTTTATCTTATGAAAATGTATTAGCAAATTATCGATCAATTCCATATGTTATAATGCTTGAATTGATTTTGATTCTACTTGCAGTACATGGATTTAATGGATTGAGAGTTATTTTACTAGAACTAAAACAAGGCAGGGTTTATGAAAAGGCTGTTTCATATGGATGTGTAGTAGCAATGATTGCATTAATTGGATATGGCTCAAGAACAATAATTATGACAAATATGGGGATGTCTTAGATATGGCCCAAGTCTCTAGTGTTGCAGACGAACAATTACCTAATGCATTATCTACAACAAAAACAATCTTACTAAGAATCTCTAGATTTAATCCTGAATCTGATGATTCAAATAAATTCATGGAATTCAATGTATCCTATGAAAAATGGACAACAGTACTAGAAGCAATTCTTGATGTCAAAAAACATCATGATCATTCTGTAGCTGTTCGTTATTCTTGTAGACAAGCTACATGTGGATCTTGTGGTATGTTGATTAATGGAAAACCTAGATTAGCATGCTTTACAAAAATCAGTGAATTGGATTCTAATGTGGTGACTGTAGAACCAATGAATAATTTTCCAGTAATCCGTGATTTGGCAGTAAAGTTTGAACGATTGTTTGACACACATCATAAAATTCAACCTTATCTAATCCGTGATGATACTGAGTTAGAATCAAACGAAAAAGAGTTCTTACAATCTCCTGAAGAATTAGAAAATTTCATCCAATTTGCAAATTGCATTAAATGTGGATTATGTAATTCTGCATGTCCAACTATGACTACTGATTCTTCATTTGTAGGGCCTCAAGCATTAGCACAAGCATATCGATATGTCGCTGATAGTAGAGATAAAGGAAAAGATAGTAGACTAGACATTATTGATGAATCCCATGGAATTTGGAGATGTCATTTTGCTGGTTCATGTAGTCAAGTATGTCCAAAAGGTGTTGATCCAGCAATGGGAATTCAATTCCTTAGAGGGTATTTGTTAGGATTTAGAAGTTAATCTGTTTTTTTTGGAAGTTCATTTATCTTGTTTGGATTAGGACTATTGTTTACTTGATTGTTGATTTGTTCTGCCATGAAATGATTTGATACATTTACTTTGACATCTTCTACACCATCTACCTTCAAAAGATAATCATGAACATCTTGACAAATTTTGAAACCAAAAACTGCTGGACAAAATGGACTAGTTAGATGTAAATCTACTTTGACGTTACTGTCATTGATGTCTACTTCGTCAATTAGTTCTAATTCCACAATGGATGTGTTGATTTCTGGATCTACAATCTTTGATAATTCATCAAAAATTTTGACCCTAAGTAATTTGATATCTTGGCTCATGTCGAAAAAACATTTATGCTATATATAACCATTTTACAATCTTAGTTGATGTATCGTTCACGATTAGGGACTGATTTGAGCAATATTACTTTAGATTACGTTTCATCAATAGATGATGATTCTCAAATCGCTTTGTATGATATTATTGGTAGTCAGGCCCATACAGTAATGCTGTTAGAAAATAAAATTATTACCAAAAACGATGCAAAAAAAATTCTGTCTTCTTTAGAAAATTTGAAAAATGAAAAATTTGACTCTTCATCTGGAGCAGAAGATATTCATGAGTTAATCGAATCTCTAGTAATAAAAAAATCAGGTATGGCAAGCGGCGGAAAAATGCATACTGCAAGATCTAGAAATGATCAAGTTGTTTTAGATATAAGAATGAAAATCCGAGATGATATTAACATCATTTGCAACTGTCTTTTGGATACTATAGAGTCACTTGTGTCTGTTTCAAAAAATCATCAAAAAACAATTATTCCATTTTATACCCATCTTCAACAAGCTCAAGCTGGTTTATTTTCACATTATCTTTTAGCTCAAGCAGATGTTTTATCTCGAGATTTTCAAAGACTGTTTGATACCTTTGAAAGAATTAATCAAAGCCCACTTGGAGCTGGACCTGTTGGAGGTACAAGTATTACAATTGATAGACATAGTACTGCAAAGATGTTGGGTTTTGATAGTGTTGTTGAAAATTCACTTGATGCAACAAGTACACGTGATTTTGTAGCAGAGTATGTTGCAATGGTTTCAATTTTAATGACTAATCTAAGTAGAATTTCTGAAGATTTTATAATTTGGTCAACATCTGAATTTTCATTTATTGAATTATCTGATGAGTTTACATCCCCTTCAAGTGTAATGCCTCAAAAAAAGAATCCTGATATACTTGAACTTACTAGAGGTAAAACTGCAGAAATAATTGGAAATCTTACTGCAATTTTAACCACTGTAAAAGGTCTAGCTTCTGGTTATGGACGTGATTTACAACAAATCAAATCATCCATTTGGTCAACATCAAAAATTTCCATTAGTGCATTACTGATTATAAAATCAATAATTCTAACAATGAAAGTAAATGAAAAACAAATGAAAAAAGTTACTGAATCTAGTAATTTAATTGCATTAGATATTGCTGAAAAATTAGTACAAGAAGGAGTACCATTTAGAGTAACTCATAAAATTGCAGGAGTACTAGTTCAACTAGCACATAATTCCAAAAAACCTATTTCAAAATTAACTACACCTGAAATTAAAAAATCAGTAGAAGGGACTAAAGTTGATACTAAATTAGTATCAGAGATAATTTCCAATACCAGTGTTATATCATCTTTGAAAGACCGAAAATCATTTGGTTCTTCAGGATACGATGAACAAAAAAGAATGATTTCTGATCGAACTGAAAAAATCAATTGTTGGAGATTAGAAATGTCTGAAAGAGAAAATAAAATTAAATCCTCATTAAATGATCTTCAAAAATCAATCGATGACATTCTTTGATAATGAAAAATAGCGGGTCTAGAGGGATTCGGACCCTCGACAACCGGATTAAAAGTCCGGTGCGCTACCTGGCTGCGCCATAGACCCACACAAAAAATCATTTTTGCGTATAATTTAGTCTTTTAGAAACAAAAGAAGTGTGGCAGAAACTTTTAATCTAGGATTTTGTCTCATACAACTTGTGCCCTTGTAGTATAGCCCGGTCTAGAATTCGGCCCTGTCACGGCTGAGACGCGTGTTCAAATCCCGCCGAGGGCGCCATAATTTTAATTATTTTCATTTATTTTGCGATCAATCTAAATTTCACTTCTGATTATGACGCCAAATTTTCTTACAAGAATCTTAAAATTCAGGGAATTTTAGGGAAATTTGTTGTCTGAAGAGAAAAAAGAATCTGAAGTTGAGGCAAAAACAACTGAAGAGACTAAATCCGAAGAACCATCTGCTGAGGAAATAAAAAAAGCAGAAGAAGCAAAAGCAGAAGCAGAATCAAAAGCTGCTGAAGAAGCAGCAGCTAAAGTGGAAGCAAATGCAAAAGCAGTTGCTGATGCAGAAGCTGCAGTTAAGGAAGCTCTTGAAAAAGCAGAAGCTGCAAGAGCCGAACTGGAAGCTGCAGCAGAAGAAGAATACAAAGCAATCGCTGCAGAAGTAAAAGCAGACACAGGCAAAAAAGTTGATTATACATTCAAACGTCAAGGTGAAGAAATTTTTAGAAGAGACATGGGTGAACCTGAATTTTGGTTAGAAAAAGAAGATAGATTTCCAAGACCTATACTATCTGCAGATGAACAAGAATCTATTACAAGACAAGCTGAAACTCCTCATGATCAAACTCCTGCATACAATCCACAACATGTTCTCAGTCCAGAATTTGGTGGAGTATCAAATTATGAACGTGGTGTAGATTCTTTCTTGGATGAATTAAAAGCTAAACTTGTAAAACAAAAAAGTGATCCTGAATCTACAGAAAAAGAAATCCTAGCAACAGAAAATGAAATTACTTACTTGGAATCAATACATGAAAATTACTATATTGGAATGAATGTTTTTAGAACTGCAAAAGGCGGACGGAATAAAATTAGTGCTTAGGAATGAGATGAGAAGATGGATCACGTAATTTTTGATGTAATGAATACGAGAGTAACTTTCAAAAATGTTCCATTACATGAGTTATCGAAATTTGCGTTCAAAGATGTTGGAGCAGCAGCAGATGAATTTAAAAAAATTCCTGGTGTTGATGAATGTATTATTATTCAAACTGCTAGCAGAATTGAAATTTTTACAGTCAGTAATACTGAAACTGTAGATTCTCCTGATGCAAGAAGAGCTGAAGGTAAAACTCTCATTTTGAATCAAGTTAAAGAAACATGGATAAATTTGACAGAATTAGAACAAATTGACATTGATCACTTTGATCAAACAATTGAAGTTTACAAAAGTGATGATGTTTACCTTAATCTCTTACGCTTAGGCTCTGGTATTGATTCATTTGTTGTTGGAAAACAAGAAGTATTTGATGAAATAGTTCAATCTTTATCTCATGCTAAATCTGCAGGAACATCTGGTACTATTCTCAATAAATTATTTGAAAGTGTAATTCGATTATCTTCTAGAATGAGAGATTCTACTGGAATTGCAAAAGATATTGTATCTCTTGGGGATGTTTCAGTAAAGTTAGTTGAAGAGAAAGCTGGATTAGATCCAAAGAAAAAAGTTTTGTTAATCGGAACAGGAAATTCCGCTGCTTTAGTTGCAAAAACACTAAACAAAAAAGAAATTTCTTATGATGTTAGTAGTAGAACAATTGAACGTGCTACAGGATTTAGTAATGTTGTAGGTGGAAATCCTATTGATTTCAATGATGTATTAACTACATTCGATAAATATGATATTATTTTTGTAGCAACAACATCCGATTATTTCTTGATTACCTTTGAAAGAATTCAACTTCTAATGAAAGAAAAGAAAAAGGGTACATTGATTTTAGATTTATCAGATCCTAGAACTGTTGATGAAGGCATTACTGCTCTTCCAGGAATTAAATTGCTCTTTAGAGACCAAATTGCTGAAATTTATGACGAAAGTGTTAAGCACAGAACTTCAATTATTCCGGCAGTCGAAAAAATTATTGCTAAAGAATTACCTGTATTGTCTGCAAGAATGAAAAAACTAGATGCTTAGAAATTTTTATTTTTGTTTTCTAATTAGAATTTGTTTTACTGCCTCAACTGTATAATCTATTCCGTGTTCGTTTTCAGCATGATTTCTAAAATCTTCAATCACTTTTTCATTTTCTCCATCAGCTACAAAATCACATTCAAAACCATAGTCCCGACACATTATCTTAGGCATGTTCTGTTGAAATTAATTATAGTATAAAAATTATGATATTTTAAATTTAAAAATAACACTAGGGTTTTTTTATCCGTATGATTCGTATTTGATACCAAAACTACCATCAGATTTTTTTTCATGTTCTGTAACGAAACCCTTTGGACCTAAATGATCAATTACACCATCTATGGTACCTTGATATCCACAAATATAGATAATTGAATTTTCTGGAGTTAATTCTTCACCTACCATTTCTTCTACTGGTGACAATCCTGTTTTTTTATCTGGTTTGAAAAATGATTCTACTCTACCAACATGACCATTCCAAGATCTATTGAAAAATTCCTTTGGTCTACTGATTGCTGCTCGATATCTGAAATTCCATTTATCTCTACCCTTTTTTTCACTTTCTAATTCCATATCTGTTAACAAACGTTTGTAACTTAACTCATCAACATAACTTGCACCATGTAAAACAATAACTTCTCTTTTGTCATTTGTATCCTGAAAATGTTTTGCAAACGCAATGAACGGAGCTAAACCTGTTCCTCCACCTACACAAATCACTCTTCTGTTATCTTTTTCACCATTGTGTAATTTATCACTAATCAGTAATGCAGCTCCTGTAGGGTCACCTAACGTGACTTCGTCACCAACACTGAGATAAAATAATTCTGTGGTGACTCTTCCTGGAAGTGGTTTTCTAACCCATCTAATTACAAATTCAAAATAATCTCTATTCTCAGCATGTGATGCAATAGAATATGCTCTTCTAACCACTTTTTTTTCTGCTGGTATTGGAAGACCAATTGTTAAAAATTGTCCAGTTTTGTACTCTGGCATCCCATTTTCTGGAACCAATCTTATGATTACTAGATCCTCTTTTAGTAATTCTCTGTAGACAACTTTTGCCTTCATTTCAGTAACCATTAACGAAGCATCCTGCTACTTTGGATAAATATATTTCTCTTACAAAGTAAATCTGGAGATCAGATTATTACTAAAATTCTAATTAATTTGTGACATTATTTCATCCAGAATTTTTTGATTTGCTGCAGCAATAAATGAGACTCTTGTCTCATAACTTAGATCTGCATCAAGTGGATTCAAATCTGCATCCAACAGTAAACCTCCAGATTCTTTTACAATAATACATCCTGCAGCAATGTCTTGAATTCTAATTTTATCCCTAAAGTCAATAAAAACATCCATCAAACCTCTTGCAAACAATGCCATTTCTAATGCGTTGGCTCCAAAATGTCTAGTATGATTATGATTTTGAAATATTGGATACATACGTTGCATTAATTCATTAGAGCCGCCAGATGTGTTAATTCCAACAATTTTGTAAATTGGTTCTTTTTGTTGTACTTTGATTTGTTTTTCATTCAAAAATGAACCCTTTCCTTCTGAAGCCCAATACATATCTCCATTTGTTAAATCTGTAATTACTCCATCTGTAATAGAACTAAGTTTATTTTCTGTTGCAAATGCTAATGAACTACAAAAAAATGGTACACCCCGTACAGCATTTGCTGAACCATCTATTGCATCCATTATGATGTAACCTTTTGGATTATCTGATAATTCTACTCTACCACATTCTTCACCTAAAACAATACATTCAAACTTTATTTCTTTTAGATAATCTAAAACAGTTTGTTCAGCAGTAATGTCAATATTTCGTGAAATATCTCCACCTGCACCTCTCCCAAAATCTCCTGCAGCCTCTTCTGTCCCTGCAAGATCTTTTACATTTTTATAAATTCGATTTGATGCTTCACGAAGAATTTCTATAACTTCCATAATCGACAATTCTTCTTTCGTAATTTAAGTGAAGAAAATTTTTTTTGAAAGCATAAATAACAACAGATTGAATTGTGTGTGTGAGTGGAAAAGACGAATCTATTTTTAGCAAAGGTGCTTTAATGGGTACGAAACCTGGAAAACAAATCATTAAACAAGGCCTATTCAAATCAAAGGGATTCAAATTATTCAATCAATATAAACAAGAAGCTGAAGATACGTTTCCTGCATTTGCTCAAAGATTTGCAAGGAATCTATTTGATCAAATAAATGCTGATCAATCTCCTAATACAACACAACAACAATTTGCTGAAGAAGTGGGTTCAACTGAAATTATTTTGAACGCATCTGAAATTGAGCCTATAAAATCTAAATTACAAGATTTTGATACATTACATGATAGGGTCCTTCGAATTTTAAATTCAAATTTTGTTAAAATGACATTTCCTGTTTTTAATGGTCTTTTTGATGCATCCACAGATTATTTCAAAGATGATAAAAGTACTACAATGAGAGAAGATATTGTTGATGGTCATATTATTGCAATTGATCTTAGTGAACCAATGGATAGAATTGTAGACAAAGATGAAGACTTGGAATACTTAGATGATTACAAATTGATGAATCCTTACATTTTGAAACTTGCACGAGAAAAAATTTCAAAAGGTGGTGAAGATGTACTAAAAGAATTTGAAGAAGGTTTCAAACAAGCAAGAATTGGACAGTATCTTGATACAAAATTAAAAGATAAACCTACAGAAATTACTGAAGAAGAATTAATTGAAAGTTACAAAAAATATCGTTCTGTTATGGGAACTGCTGGTAGAAACATGGCTTTGAATCGTGCACCTTTAGCTGATATTTTTTACACTGGAATGGCAAAAGCTGCTGAATCTGTAGGGTGTGGAAATGAAATTGAAGATAGTATTAGAGATAAGGCTGCAAAAATTCCTTCTTGGCCATTATTTTATTCATTAAAAATGAATGATGCAAAGAATGGATTTGAAGAAACAATGAATCATAGTGAATCTTACTTAAGAGAAGCAAGAGATGCTTTAGAAAAATTGCCTGATAATTTTTCACATACTAAATTCTTAGAATTTCTATTTCTTACTGTAGAACATTATAATCAATTCTGGTATAAGAAATTACAAGAAGAAAACATCTGGTCAGATTTGAACAAAAATCTTCCAACTAAGTGATAAAATTGATGTGGTCTGAAAAATATCGACCTCAGAATATTTCTGATATGGTGGGTAATGAAGAACCCCGTGAAGCAATAATCAAATGGTTTGCAAAATGGAAAAAGGGCACAAAACCTCTTTTAATAATTGGACCTCCTGGAATTGGAAAGACTACTATCGCATATCTTTTAGCTAAACAATTTGATTATGATATGATCGGGCTTAATGCTAGTGATGTACGTAGTAAATCTAGAATTAATGAAATTCTTACTCCTGTTTTAGGTAATGTCAGTGTTTTGGGAACTCCAATGATTTTTGTTGATGAGGTTGATGGAATTCACGGTCGTGGAGATTATGGTGGTGCTTCTGCTCTTGTTGATATTTTGAAGAAACCAAATGTTCCAATTTTACTTGCTGCAAATTATGATGATTCAGATAAAATGAAGAGTATAAAAAAAGCAGTAACAACAATATCATTTAAAAAAATTCCACCAAGATTATTGCGGATATATTTAGATAATATTTTAAAAAAAGAAAATGAAAAACTTAGTCCTGGTTCTTTAATCAAAGTAATTGATAAGTCTAGAGGTGATATTCGTTCTATGATCAATCTCACTCAATCCTTGATTACTGGATTTAATCCACAAACTGCATCTTCTTTTGAAAATATTAACATTGAAGATGGAATCAATGCATTTTTCAAAGCAAATTCTATTGAAGAAGCTCGTGGTGTTTTATATTCAATACAAATTGATCCCAGAGAAAAAATTAATGCATTTTATTCAAGTATAATTACTAGCGATTTGGATAGTGATTCCCTCGCAAAATATTTAGAAATTATTTCCAACGCTGACATGTTGTTTGGAAAAATTATGAAAACTCAAAATTGGAGATTGTTACGTTATCTTAATGATATTTTAATTAGTTTGTATCAAAAAGATGATAGAATTAGATATTCAAAATATAATTTATCTTGGCCTGTTCTTAACAGAATTCGCTGGGATGGTGCAAAAATTAAATCATTGTCTTCCATTATGTCTAAAAAATTACATCTATCCTCTAGTGCATTCGTTACAATTTGCTTGCCATATGTTCTATTTTGTATAAAAAATAAAAAATTGGAATTAGAATTAGAAGAAACCTTTGGCGATATTATTGATAAGGAGATTGAAATGTTACAATGAGCTGGATCAAAATTCCTATGAAATTTCCTGGCACTTGTATTGTTTGCAATGACAAAATTGAAATTAATGAAATTGGATTGTGGTCAAAAGGTGTAGGCGTGAAGCATGAAAAATGTGCTAAAACTAATGAATTACAATGTATTGTATGCGGTTCCCCTGCTGGCTGCTCCCAATGTGAATTTCAAGATATTTGTGATATTCCAAATGTTTCTCAATTATGTATATGCAAAAAATGTAGTGATGAAAAAGACGTTTACAATTCATACCAAAAATCATCTCACAAGAAATTTTCAGTTATTAATTCTTGAAAGTTTTCACTATAGATCTGTGTTTTTGATAGATTTCATGATTTCAAATTAGATTAATATATGAAAACTTTTGATTCTAATCAAATAATGCATTCTGAGAAGATTGATGAATATACAAAAAACAAAAACACTGCATTACAAGGTGGTGGGGAAGATCGTATTTTATCTCAGCATGAAAAAGGCAAACTAACTGCTCGTGAAAGAATAGATTTACTTCTTGATGAAGGTACTTTTGTTGAAGTCGATCCAATGACTACTCATCATTATTATGAGTATGATATGCAAAAAAAGAAATTTTTTACTGATGGTGTCATAGGCGGATATGGAAATGTTTCCGGTCGTCAAATCTTTGTTTTTGCATATGATTTCACTGTTTTGGGTGGTACATTAAGTCAGATGGGAGCTAAAAAAATTACTAAATTAATGGATCATGCAGTAAAAACTGGATGTCCAATTATTGGAATTATGGATTCTGGTGGTGCTAGAATACAAGAAGGAATTATGAGTTTAGATGGATTTGCAGATATATTTTATCACAATCAATTAGCTTCTGGAGTTATTCCACAGATTACTGCAAGTGTTGGTCCATCTGCTGGTGGTTCTGTTTATTCTCCTGCAATGACTGATTTTGTTATTATGGTAGAAAAAATTGGAAGTATGTTTGTAACTGGACCTGATGTTGTTAAAACTGTATTAGGTGAAGAAATTTCTTTTGAAGAACTTGGTGGTGCTAATACTCATGGAACAAAAAGTGGTGTTGCACATTTTGTTGCTGAAAATGAATACGAATGTATGGATTACATCAAAAAACTAATTTCATTTTTACCTCAAAATAATACTGAACAACCACCAAAAGTTTCAACTGACGATGATCCAAATAGATTGGATAATAATTTAATCAATATCATGCCGGAAAATCCTTTACAACCATATGACATGAAAGAAATCATTAATTCAATTGTTGATGACCATGAATTCTTTGAGATTCATGAATTATTTGCACCAAATATTGTAGTTGGATATGGTAGACTAAATGGTAATGTTGTTGGAATTGTAGCTAATCAACCAATGCATCTTGCAGGTGCATTAGATATTGATTCATCAAATAAAGCTTCACGCTTTATTCGATTTTGTGATTCATTTAACATTCCAATAATTACTTTAGTTGATACACCAGGTTACATGCCAGGTTCAAATCAAGAACATAATGGTATTATTCGACATGGAAGTAAATTGCTCTATGCATATTGTGAAGCAACTGTTCCAAGAATAACCCTAGTTATTGGTAAAGCATACGGTGGAGCATACATTGCAATGGGAAGTAAAAATCTTAGAACTGATATTAATTATGCCTGGCCTACAGCCAAATGTGCTGTTTTAGGTGGTGAGGCAGCTGTAAAAATTATGAATAGAAAAGATCTTGCTGCTTCTGATGATCCTGAATCTCTTAAAAAACAACTTGTAGATGAATTTGCAGAAAAATTCGAAAATCCTTACGTTGCTGCATCTCACGGAACAGTTGATAATGTAATTAATCCTGCTGAAACCAGACCTATGTTGATTAAAGCATTAGAAATGCTTGCAAATAAAAGAGAAAAGCAATTACCTAGAAAACATGGAAATATCAATTTGTGATTGAAGATGATTGAGAAAGTACTTATCGCTAACAGAGGAGAAATCGCTTTACGTGTAATTAGAACTTGTAAAGCACTTGGAATCAAAACAGTTGCTGTATATTCTGATGAAGACACAAATTCATTACATGTTAAACAAGCATCTGAAGCATATCATATTGGTGAAGCTGCACCTGCTAAATCATATCTTAATCAAGAAAAAATTCTAGATGTAATGTTATCTTCTGGTGCAGATGCTGTACATCCTGGTTATGGATTCCTTTCTGAAAATGATGATTTTGCTAGATTGTGTGAGAAAAATAAAATTACATTTATTGGTCCATCTGCAGATTCAATGAATCTTTGTGGTGATAAGATGGAATGTAAAGCTGCAATGTTAAAAGCTAAAGTTCCAACTGTCCCTGGAAGTCCTGGCTTAGTAAAGGATGCAGAAGATGCAGCAAAAGTTGCAAATGAAATAGGATATCCTGTTATGTTAAAATCAGTTTATGGTGGTGGAGGTCGTGGAATTAGAATTGTAACAAATGACAAAGAATTACACGAAGGTTTTGAAACAGTAACCTCAGAATCTATTGCTGCTGTTGGAAAATCTGCAATCATTGTTGAGAAATTCTTAGAAAAAACAAGACACATTGAATATCAAATGTGCAGAGATCAACATGGAAATGCAGTACATCTCTTTGAGAGAGAATGTTCTATTCAAAGAAGAAATCAAAAACTAATTGAACAAACCCCTTCTCCTGTGGTAGATGATGCAAAAAGAGAAGAAATTGGTGAAATAGTTGTTAGAGCAGCAGAGGCAGTTGATTATACAAATCTTGGAACTGCTGAATTCTTAAGAGCTGACAATGGTGAATTTTATTTTATTGAGATTAATGCAAGACTCCAAGTAGAACACCCAATTAGTGAAATGGTTTCAGGATTAGACTTTGTCAAACTACAAATTGATATTGCAAATGGAGAGCCGCTACCATTCAAACAAAAGGATCTAAAGATGAATGGTTATGCAATTGAATGTAGAATTAATGCTGAAGATACCTTTTTGGACTTTGCACCTTCAACAGGACCAGTTCCAGATGTTACAATTCCTTCAGGACCTAATGTTAGATGTGACACTTATCTTTACCCTGGATGCACTGTTTCTCCATTTTATGATTCACTAATGGCAAAACTCTGTACATGGGGACCAACATTTGAAGAGTCTAGAACTAGAATGCTTACTGCATTAAATGATATGTATGTTCAAGGTGTTGAAACCTCTATTCCTCTTTACAAAACAATCCTTAATTCTGAAGAATACAAAAATGGAGAATTGTCTACTGACTTTTTGAAACGTTATGATGTGATTGATAAATTAACTGAAGATCTTAAACAAGAAAAAGAAAATAAAACTGAAGCCGCATTAGCTGCTGCAATTATTCATTCTGAATACTTTAAGAGCCAAGTACAAAATAATTCTAACAATAGCGCAAACTGGAAAAATAAACTGGACTGATAGATATGACTAATTTTAAAATCCAAGAAATTGAAAAATCATTTGATGGAAAAATTCTAGAAAATCTCGGTGACAATGATTACATAATCAAAATTAATGATAATGAACACAAATTAAAAATAATTAGTATGAATTCACGTGGAATAGAATTTATCTTAAATCAACAATACCACAAGGCAAAATATCTTGAACAATCCACAAATGAAATGAATATTGTTATAGATAATGTACCAATGACTATCAATCTACATACTCATTATGATAAAGTCGTTTACAAAAATTCTGGTGGAAGTAGTTCTGGCGGAGCACAAATAGCATTAAAAAGTCAAATTCCTGGTAAAGTAGTTTCAATTTCAGTTGAACATGGGGATTCAGTAAAGAAAGGTGATGTTGTTTGTACTTTGGAGTCTATGAAAATGCAAGTTGCAGTAAAAGCACACAAAGATGGAGTTATCCGAAATATTAAAGCTAAAGAAGGCGCATCTGTTGCAAAAGGCGATATAATTTCAGATATAGAATAAAAAAATTATTTTATTTTAAAAAGTTTTTAATTTCTTCGTAATTTGGTTCTTTTAATGGATCTTCTGATACCCATTTGTATCCAACTTTTCCATCTTCCATAATTATGAATACTGAACGTTTTGCTGCATTGTAGTCTTTGATGTGCAATAGATCTTTTAATAAGATATCATACTCTTTGATTGTTTTACTTGTATAATCTCCTAATAGTGGAAAATTGAAATTATGTTTCTCTGCAAATGCTTTATTTGCAAAGGGTCCATCATTACTAATTGAAATTATTTGTGCACCCATATCTGAAATTTCTTTCCATGAATCTCTGAATGTGCATAATTCAACCTCACATACTGGTGAACTTGCTGCTACTATGAATGATAATACGATCTTTTTACCCTTAAATTCATCTAAAGTCCTCATTTTTAATTCTGTATCAGGGAGTTCAAAATTTGGAGCAAGATCGCCTACATTCAATACCATGATCGGAAATTTACTATATCCTATTAATTACTTTTCAAATTCTTCATTTCCAATAACCCGATCGAAAAAACGAAGCATATCTTATTATATAAAACTCAGAGATGAAAGTTAAATTGGTCGGAGAATTAGCGGGCAATTATAGCACCGTAGTATTGATGTTCGGGTTCGCAGTAGTAGCAATGGCACCCGCATTATTGATTTCTCGAATGATTTCACCACGTAAAAAGAGTAATCCTGTAAAATTTTTGCCAATGGAATGTGGACAAGTTCCAAGCGGTGAGGGTAGAACTCATTTTATGATGCAGTATTACCCGTACATTTTGATGTTCGTAATTTTTGATGTAGTTGCAATTTTCTTATATGCTTGGGGTAGTGCACTTTTGGAACTTCCGAAAAGTGCAACTTTACCAATGATAGGATTTTTAGCAATAATGTTTGGTGCAATGTCTTTTGCACTTTATCAATCAGGGAGAAGAAGAATTTGGTAGTTATTTATAGAAATGATGACAAAGGGGGTTGGGAATAAAATTGCTTAAAGATTTAGTAACACCAGAAAATGCAAATGTCTTCATTGGAAAACTTGGAGATATTTTGGAAAAAGCAATTGACAAACCATTGGGCTATGCTATCAATTGGGGTAGAATTTGGTCACTTTGGCCTGTGCATATTGAAACAGCTTGTTGTAGTGTTGAGTTTGGTGCAGCATCAAGTCCTAGATACGATGTTGAAAGATTTGGTATCATTGAAGCATTTGGATCACTAAGACAATGTGATCTTATTGTTGTACAAGGTACCATTACAAGAAAAATGGCTCCACGTTTAAGATTAGTTTATGATCAAATGCCAGAACCAAAATATGTGATTGCTATGGGAGCTTGTGCAATTACTGGAGGATTGTATTTTGATTCATACAATGTACTTCCAGGAATTGATGGAGTTCTTCCAGTTGATGTTTATGTTCCAGGTTGCCCACCTAGACCTGAAACTCTCATACAAGGATGTATTTTGTTACAAGAAAAAATTAAGAGAATGAAGGCTAGGAAGTTTGTATGATGAGTTCTGACACTGAAGCAAAAACTGAAACTAAACCAGCTGCAAAACCAGCTGCAAAACCAGCTGCAAAACCAGTAGAATTACCTGCTTTTGAAAAAAGTATTTCTGATAAAGTTGTTGAAAAATTTGGTGATAAAGTAGAAGTTGAATTTGTTAAAGAAAATAGAGTTGGAATTAAAGCTAAAAGAGAAGACGTTCATGATGTTGCAGAATTTATTCGAGATGGATTGAATTATGATCATGTAGAATCAGTTTCAGGAGTAGATTACCCACAGGATAAAGAAATTGAGGTAGTTTATCATATTGGCTCTTATTCGGACTCATCATTGGCTAAACAAATCCTTGTTTTATCTACTAGAGCACAAAGAGAGGAAAATCCACTTCCTGGAAAAGATGCAACAAAATTACCTTCTCTTAGAGATATATTCTACAGTGTAGAATTTCACGAAAGAGAAGTTTTTGAAATGTTTGGAGTTTATTTTAATGGTCATCCAGATAACCGACGATTACTTTTGCCTGAAGATTGGGCAGATTTACCACCTCTCAGAAAGGACTTTGCAATAAAAGGACGATAGAATGACTGCAGAATTACCCCCTGGATTAGCAATCCAAAAAGTTGACGAGAGAATTATGACTCTCAATGTTGGACCACAACATCCTGGTTCTGGACATATGAGAATTATTGTACAAATTGATGGTGATTATATTGTAGCTTGTGATCCTGATCCAGGTTATGTACACCGTGGAGAGGAAAAAATGGCTGAATATAGAAATTATATTACAAACATTCCTCACTTAGAAAGACCAGTAATTCATGATTCATGTAATGTTCTTTATCCATATGTTTTGGGCGTAGAAGAACTACTTGGTATTGAAGTTCCAGAACGTGCAAAATATGTCCGAGTAATCTGTTCAGAATTAAATCGTTGTATTTACACAATGTACTGGCTTGCAATTTATGGAATCTTCTTAGGTCATTCTACAATGTTTATGTGGCCAGCTGGAGACCGTGAACTCTTAATTGATTTAATGGAAAAAATAAGTGGTGCAAGAGTAACACATGCACACTTTGTTCCAGGTGGAGTTAGAAATGATTTACCACCAAACTTTGAAGAAGTATGTCTACGTCAAGTCAATTACTTTGAGAAACGTATCAAAGAATATGCTGCAGTCTTTTATGACAATCCAATTTTAATTTCAAGAACAAGAGATACTGGAGTTCTTTCCCGTGAGGATGCAATTAGACTTGGAACAACTGGTTCTGTTTTACGTGCAAGTGGAGTAGATTATGATCTTAGACAAAAGGAACCTTATGATGTCTATGAGGAATTGGATGTTCATAGTAATGTGATGAAAGAAGGTGATTCTTACGCAAGATCCAAAGTACCATGGCTTGATATGATGGAGAGTTGTAATATTATTAGACAAGCATTACAAAAAATGCCAAAGTCTGGCTCTGTTAGAGTTAAACTAAAACCAAATCCAAAAGGTAAAGGATTGGATTCTGTTTACAAACGTGTAGAATCTGGAAGAGGTTCTTTGGGATGTCATATTGTTTCTGATGGTAAAGTTGAACCATACCGATTAAAACTGAGTGTTGGTTCATTTAGAAATCTAATTGCTTTACCATATTTGTTAAAAGGTGAAAAACTTGGTAACATGCCATCTGTTTATTGGAGTCTTAATTATTGGCCAGTGGAGGCAGACCGATAAATGTCTGTAATTGCACCAAATTTCAAACTTAGTGGATTTATCAAATCTATTATCGACGATGTTGTTTGGTTCCTTTTGATATTTTCATTAATTGGTTTCCCTGTAATCATGATGATATTATTTTATATTCCGATGCCAGTTATTGATGGCGAATTACTTACACCATTTTTGGCATTTACTTATTTAGCGGATCCAACGCGAACACTTCCAATTGTTCAAGCATTTATGACAACTGATATGTTTAAAGTAATGGCATTTCCTGGATTTGGTTTTGCTGCATTATTAGCTGCTGGTACTATTTTTGTTGAAAGAAAAATGTTGGCAAAATTACAATTAAGAGTTGGTCCTTTTTACTGTGGAAAAGTAGAAGGCATTTTACAATTAGCAGGTGATGGTTTAAAATTAATTTCCAAAGAAATTATCATTCCAGCAAAAGCTGATAAGCCAATTTTTTGGGCAGCGCCAGTTCTGTTTGTTGCATCTGCAGCAGCATTTGTTGCATTGATTCCAGTTGCACCGGGTTGGGTAGTTGCAGATGTAGATATGGGATTGCTTGCTGTTTTTGCTGTAATTGGATTTTTCCCAATTGTAACAATTCTTTCTGCATGGTCTGCAAATAGTAAATTTCCATTCATTGGAGGAATTAGAGCATTATTCCAAATGGTTTCATTTGAAATTCCGTTAATCTTATCATTACTAGGAGTTGTAATGGTTACTGGAACTCTTAACTTATCTGAAATTGCTGCAAGTCAATCTAGTTTCCCATGGATTGTATTTTTACCAGTAGGTGCAATTGTATTTTTCATTACAATGCTTGCAGAATTAGAAAGAATTCCATTTGATTTACCTGAAGCAGAAAGTGAAATTGTTGCTGGATGGTTAACTGAATTATCTGGAATGATGTATGGACTCGTTCAATTAGGAACTTATTTGAAACTTTACGCATTTGCAGCACTGTTTGTTGTATTATTCCTCGGTGGATGGAATGGTCCAATGATAGTTCCACCATTCCCAATGGAACTTGCTACTGAAGGAATTGAACTTGGTCCTGTAACTGCAAAGATAGGTGGATTGGAACCATTACTTAGTCAAGTAATTACTCAAGAAATGATTAATGGAACATTGATGTTTGTTCTAAAGACTGTTGGCGTAATCTTCTTTATACTATTACCAAGAGGCGTTTTCCCAAGAATCAGAATTGATATGTTGTTAAGTCTTGGATGGACAAAATTGATCGGTCTTGCTTTCGTTAACATCTTTATTGCACTAGCTTTGGTTTACGCTGGAGTGCTCGGGCCAGGAGGATTACAATGACAAATACTGCTACAGGAATTGTACGTGCCCTAAATTCTGGAATTAAACATATTGCAACTAAACGATTTACTCTTCGCTATCCTGAGGAGAAACTAAAGTTTGTGGGTGATGGTTATCAATTTGATCCATCTACGGGTGTTGGAATTGCTGGACTAAAGGGTCGTCATATGTTATTCCATGATCACTGTACTGGATGTCAATTATGTTCTATTGCATGTGAGGGTGTTGCTGAAGCTATAGCAATGGTAAAAGTTCCAGAAGAACAAAAACAAAATAAAAAATCTATAATGCCTCAAATTGATTATGGGAAATGTGTTTTTTGTGGTTTATGTGTAGACGCATGTCCATTTTATGCACTTTACATGACTAATGATTACGAATTATCTTCATTTAGTAAAGAAGGTTTAATCTATACTCCTGCACAACTTGCAGTCAAACCTTATGTTGAACAAGATAGTGAAATTGTAATTACTAAAAACGGAGCAACTCATGGCTGATGCTGTATTTCTTGCATTAACTGTTATCACAATTGGTTCTGCAATTGCAGCACTTGAAATGAGATCTTTAATTTATGGTTCAATTGCATTGATGGGAACTCTCGGTGGTATTGCTGGTTTCTTCTTTATACTTGATGCACCATTTGTTGCATTGTTCCAACTAGCAGTTTACGTTGGCTCAATTGCAGTTTTAATTTTATTCACTGTAATGCTTGTCAAAAGAGAACTTATCTTTAAAAAAATTGAGGATAGAAAAAGAAAGTTTGCTGGAATTGGTTTAATGTTAATTATTATGGTATCTTTGGGTGCTGTATTCTTAGACTCTGGAATTAAAACAATAACTACTGATGAACCTGCAGTTGATTTTAGAGATATTGGTACAGACTTTGTCACTTACTATTGGCCAGCATTAATTTTGATGGGCTTAATTTTGGCCGGTTCTGTAACTGGTGCATTAGTTTTAGCTAGAAGAGAGGATGTGGAGAATGACCAACGAGTTAGTTGATTTTACACTAGTTTCTATTGCTTTACTGGCAATAGGAATCTATGGACTTGCAGTAAAGCGTAATTTCATTAGAATGTTATTTGCTGTTGAAATTATTATTAATGCCGCAAATCTTAATCTTGTCGCATTTGGTAGATTTATTCCTGACAGTGCTGGTCAAACTTTGGCATTATTTTCAATCGCAATTGCAGCAGCAGAAGTAGCTGTTGGATTATCTTTAATCATTGTAGCATACAGAATGTATCAAAATGTCGATATTGCAGACTTTAGGAGCTTGAAAGGATAATGGAATATGCATTATTGCAGGCTGTTTTCCTGCCATTACTGTTATCTCCGGTGGCCTATATTCTTGGACGAAAAGTAGGTCCTACCCCTGCAATGTGGTTTACATTTGCAATTTTACTTTACACTACTATTCTAGTAATCAACGCAGCACTATCTGGAACTGTTGAAGAACATTATCCGTGGACAGAACAATTTGGTGAATTTGGTTTCTTACTAGATGGACTTGCTTCACCATTTGCAATTATGATTTATGTTTTGTCTACGATCTTGGCAATCTATTCAAAACCATACATGATTCATAAATTCCATGAACAATTTGAAGAAGAACAAAAAATTAACCATTCAGAGAGTGGACAGTCTTCTATTGTTGAATCATCTGCTTTACAAAATTATGTAAATGCTAAATCTGGTCTTTACTTTGCACTTTATCTTGTATTTGCAATGGGAATGCTTGGAACCGTTCTTGCAACAAATCTGATTGAATTTTACATTTTCTTTGAAGTTATGTTAATTCCAGGTTTCTTTATGGTTGCTTTATGGGGTGATGGACCAAGAAGAAAAATTGGTTTAATGTTCTTATTCTGGACCCATGCTGGTGCAGTTGTTCTATTACTTGGATTTTTGATGATAGGTCTAACACTTGGTAGCTTTGACTTTGCAGATATTCAAGAATCTGAACTTCCTGCTGACATTGCGATGTATTCAGCGGTAGCTATTTCGATCGGACTTGGTGTAAAACTTGCAGTTTTCTTGTATCATATTTGGCTTCCATATGTTCACGGTGCAGCACCTACACCAATCAGTGCATTATTGTCTCCAGCTATGATTGGAATTGGAGCTTATGGTCTCTTTAGATTAGTTGTTGAATTCTTACCTGTAACATTTTCAGAACTTGCAATTTGGTTCCATATTTGGGGTCTTGTAACTATGATTTACGGTGGTGCTATGGCATTGATGCAAGATGACTTGAAACGTTTCCTTGCTTATTCAAGTATCAGTCAAATGGGATATTTGCTATTTGGAATAGGATCAATGTCTGCATACGGTCTTGCAGGAGCTGAAATGATGTATGTTACTCACGCTATTGGAAAAGGTATTCTCTTCATGATGGCTGGAATTATTATTGTTAAAGTTGGTACGAGAAGTATTAAGAAACTTGGAGGACTTGCTGGAAAGATGCCAATCACTGCAGTATGTGCAGTTATTGGTGCACTCACAATAATGGGAGTGCCACCAACCAGTGGATTTATGGGTGAATGGATTATGTTTTACGGTGCATTAGAAACAGCTATTGCAGAAGGTTCTACACTTAGAGCCGTAGCATTTGGATTAGGTCTTGTTGCAACTGCATTAACAATGTCTTACATGCTTTGGATGTTGAAACGTGTATTCTTTGGTAAACTTCCTGAACATCTTCAAAATGTCAAAGAAGGAAGTTGGTATATGACAATTCCAATGATGATATTAGCAGGATTTTCAATTGTTGTGGGAATTTATCCAGATATTTTCTTGAAGACAATTATTCCTTACATGAATGGAGTGATGGGGGTTTAGATTATGGCAACTGAATTAATGGGATTTGAAATTACAAGTGCATGGTTAATCTGGATGCTTCCATTTGCTGCAGCATTAATTATGCCAGGTATTGGAAAATTATCTCAAAATGCAACAAAGTATGTTGCCGTTGGATTTGCTCTAATGAGTGCTGTGTCTGCAGCATCCTTAATCCCTCTTGCATTAGAAGCAGGTGAAGTTCATAGTCAATTGATGTGGATTGAAGCACTTGGAATTAAAGCTGGTGTACTGGCAGATCCTCTTTCAATTATAATGGCAAATGTTGTTGCTTGGATTTCCTTCTTGATTATGATTTACAGTACTGGATATATGAAAGGCGATAAAGACATTACCAGATTTTGGTTCTGGATGATGTTCTTTATTGGTTCAATGCAATTAATTGTATTATCTGACAACTTACTTCAAGTATTCTTTGGTTGGGAGGGTGTAGGACTTGCATCTTATGCTCTGATCAGCTTTTGGTATCGTGATAAAAAGAAAGATCATGTTGGTACTGAAGGACGTACTGTTCTTGGAATGTTAGATTACTATTCACCAACACACGCTGGTATGAAGGCATTCATCATGACAAAAGTTGGAGATGTAATGATGATTGCTGGTATGCTTTTGATATTCTTGTTTGCAGGTACTTTTGGATTTAAAGAATTAATGGGTGACACTGATTGGGCAACTGCGATGGCTGCTCAAGGATTACTAGTTCCTGCCTTTGTTTTACTATTTGGTGGTGCAATGGGTAAATCTGCACAATTCCCATTAAACGAGTGGTTGTTAGAAGCAATGACTGGACCTACTGCAGTATCTGCATTAATTCATGCAGCAACAATGGTCAAAGCAGGTGTATTCTTGGTAGCAAGAATTGGTCCACTTGTATTTGCATTGGGTGCAGCAGGAATTTTAGCAGATCAATTCTTTGAAATTGTTGCTTGGACAGGTGCAATTACTGCATTATTACTTGCAACACAAGGAATGGTTAATCCTGAAATTAAGAAAGTTTTAGCATATTCTACAGGTTCTCAAATTGGTTATATGATGATGGCATTAGGTGTAGCAGGATTATCTCATCAATATGTTGATGGTTATACTGCAGGATTTTTCCACTTAATTTCTCACGCAATGTTCAAGGCTTCATTATTCATGGCAGCAGGTTCTTTACTGCATATTGTTGGCTCTCGATTTATGACCGATATGGGTGGTCTGAGAAAGCATATGAAGAAAACGTATGCATTCATGTGGGCTGCAGGCCTTGGTTTAATGGGAGCACCATTTATCACAACAGGTTTCTGGAGTAAAGATGCAATCTTTGCAGCAGTATATGAATCTGGAAACGAATGGGCATTGCCATTATTCATTATCGCTGTTTTAACTGCCATAATTACAGCATTCTATACCACAAGAATGATTGGTTTGGTATTCTTTGGTAAGAAGAGTAAACATATTGAAAAGATGGAAGAGGAAGGACATCATATTCATGAAGCATCAGTATCTATGTGGGTCCCATATGGTATTCTTGCAGTACTTACAATTGGTATTGGTATCATTGGATTATCTGCAGAAGAAGGATTACATCATACGTTTGAATATTATCTTAAAAACTCATTTGGAATTTATAGTTCACATGCAGCAGCAGATGAATCCTCAATATTGCCAGAATTCTTACAAGGACTTAATCCAGTTGCATTAGGTGCATCATTAGTAGCATTTGCTACTGGTATTGGATTAGGTTACATCTTTTACATTGGAAGATGGGTTGATCCTGTTAAATTTGTAAATTCAAATATTTTCTTTTATGCAATTCACAAGCTTTTCTTAAACAGATGGTATCTTAACGCAATTGTCTATTGGTGCTTTGTTACAACACCATTATGGTTGGCTAGAGGCGTTTCAAGATACTTTGAGAAAACAGCAATTGATTACGGTATGAATGATGGAGTTCAAAAAGCAGTTAGTTGGAGTGCTAAAGTAATTCAGGGCACTCAAACCGGTGTTTCACAATCGTATCTATTTGTATTTGGAGCAGGATTATTATTTGTAGTTCTGATACTGTTGATGTAGGAGATTTGATGACATGTTAGAAATTACTTCAACTCCTCTTGTAATAATCGGTATATTGGGTACCGTTGGTATTTTACTTCCAATAATTAGCATTGCACGAAAAGAACAAGGTTCTAATACATTTTATGCCATTATTGCATTTGCAGCATTAATCGTATCTATGGGATATGTTGGATATCAATTCCTAGAAGAAAATGTGTCTCCGTCTGCTCTGTTTGCTGAAGATGTAGTTGTTGATGATGCATTTGGTGGTTTCTTTGCAATTGCCATGTTGATAGTTGCTTTGTTCACCACTGTTGGCTCCTTTAATTACATGAGAAAACATAACTCTCCAGCTGTTTACTATTCTCTAATTTTACTTGCAACTATTGGTATGGTTCTAGTTGCCTACTCAACTGATCTTGTAATGTTATTTGTTGCATGGGAACTAATGAGTATTCCAACATACATTTTGGTTGGATTTAGGAAAAAGAACCCAAGCTCAAATGAAGCTGCTTTGAAATATTTCTTGTTTGGTGCATTATCTTCAGCAATTATTGTTTATGGTATTTCACTTGCATACGGATTAACTGGTTCTACAAATATTGGAGAAGTTATTCAAGGTTATTCAACACTTGATCCATCAATGCTTCCATTAGCGTTATTATCCGTAGGATTGTTTATCGCAGGATTTGGATTCAAGATGGGATTAGTTCCATTCCATCAATGGCTTCCAGATACCTATGAAGGTGCACCTGCACCAATTACTGCACTTCTTGCAGCAGCAACCAAAAAAGCTGGATTTGCTGCAACAATTAGAATTGTAATTCTGGGAATGGTGGTACTGCATCTTGATTGGACTTTAGCACTTGGTATAATTGCAGTTATGACAATGACTATTGGTAATATTGCAGCAATTATGCAAAAGAATATTTCAAGAATGTTAGCATATTCTAGTATTGCACATGCCGGTTACATTTTGATTGGACTTGCAGTTGCCCCACATAGTTCTCTAGGTTTACAAGGTTCATTGTATCAGATAATGAATCATGCAGTTATGAAAGGTGCTGCATTTATTGCAATTGCAGGAATTGTAACAACTCTTGCAGTTACTCATATTGATAAATTGAAAGGACTTGGAAGAAGAATGCCTGTAACTGCATTAGGTCTTGTAATTGCATTATTTGCTCTTGCTGGTATTCCTCCACTTTCTGGATTCTGGAGTAAATTGATGCTATTTGGAAGTGCATTAGATGCAGGTACTGCAATATGGTGGGCTCCATGGCTTGCAATTGCAGGTGTATTAAACAGTGCATTGTCATTAGCTTACTATGGTTGGTTAACAAGGAAAATGTACTTTGAAGGTGAAACTGAAAAGAGAGTTATTGAACCAAGATCTGTTATGGCAATTATGATCATCTCAACAGTCTTCTTGGTAGGATTTGGTGTTTATCCAGAACCATTAATTAAATTTGTAGAACTTGCAACACCAGTACTTAGTATAGGTTCTATGCCTTAAATGAAGTAAATTTAATTAATTCTTCTAGATTCATTTTTGCTTCATTATCTGGAATTTTTCTCAAAAATGTTCTAGCCTTTTCAGAATATTCTTTCAACAATTCTTCCATTTTGTTAAACCCATCTCTTGGATCAACACTTTTCTTAATTAGTAAATTAAATAATTTTTCTTCATTTTTCCAATCTAGTAAATCATCTCTTATTTGATATGCAATTCCAAGATTTTTTCCATATCCTGTCAATGCTTCAATCTCTTCTTCAGTTCCACCAGCTACTATTCCTCCGATTCTTGCTGCAACTTCAAATGCGGTTGCAGTTTTGTATTCTATCACTTTCAAGTAATCATCAAATGTAATGTCTCCACTTTCTTCTAATCTTCCTTCGATAATTTCTCCTTCACTCATTAGCATAGCAGTAGTTGCTAAATCTTTTGTAATTCTTGCATTGTCCAATCTTGATGATATTGCAAGAATTAATCCTAAAACAAAATCTCCTGTTAAGACACTCGTATTGTAACCATATTTTACATGAAAAGGATCTTTTTGTCTTCTCATCGTTTCGTCGTCTATGATATCATCATGAATGATTGATTCCATATGTAAAAATTCTACAGCACATGATGCTGCCAATACATTTTCATCTATTTTCCCTATACTCTCTGCAGATAAACTCAAAATTATTGGTCTAATTCTTTTACCACCTTCTAATGAATATTTTAGAGGTTCAATAAATTCAGATTCTGAATATAGTGCTAGTTCTTTATCCAAAGCAAGATCAATTTTTTTAATATATTCCCCATATGTCTCTAGTAGAGGATTAATTTCGATATTTTTCCTGTCCAAGATAATTGATCAAAACCCCTCTTCATTAGTAATTAAATCTTGGTGCTCCAGCCGGGATTTGAACCCGGGATCACTGCCTTGAAAGGGCAGTATGCTTGACCGGACTACACCACTGGAACCCAAAGAAATTTTTTATTTAGATCATAAAATCTTTTGGTACACAACAAAGATTTTTGTATTGGAAAATTTAGACAAGAATTATGAATATAATTCAAAGAATCGATAAAATTATTGAAGAAAGAAGTCTCCTAAAACACCCATTTTATGAAATGTGGTCTGATGGTAAATTAACTCAAGAATCATTAGCTGGATATTCAAAAGAATATTTCCAACTTGTAAAAGCTGTTCCTGAATTTATGGCACCAATTATTGAAAAAGCACCTAATTCTGTAGTTTCAGAACTAGTTGACAATCAACAAGAAGAATCTGATCACATTAAACCTTGGATTAGTTTTGCAGGAGAACTTGGAATTTCTGAAAACGAATTAATCCCATATTCTGGATTAGAAAAAACTAATCAAGCTGTATCTGATTTGGCTGAATTAATGAATACTTTTGATAGTGGTGCATGTGCAATGTATGCATTTGAAAAAGAAATCCCAAAAATTAGTCAAACAAAACTAGATGGATTATCTGAATTCTATCAAATTACAACTGATAAAGCAACTGAATATTTCAAACTCCATACCGAAGCTGACATTAGACATGCAGCATCTTGGAGAAATATCATTGAAAAATCCAATGCTGATACGAGTGACCTAATTGAAATTGCTGAAAAATCTGTTTCAGCACAAAATTTGTTACTTGACAGTTGTTATGAAGAATACTGTTAACCTCATAACATTTTATACCTCACAAAATTTTTGTTATTTTAGGGCCCGTAACTCAGCTTGGTAGAGTAACCGGCTCATAACCGGTGAGCCAAGGGATCGAAGCCCTTCGGGCCCATTTTTTCAATTAGTTTTAAAATGAGTTAATACAAAAATTACTGGCTGCAATGAAGAATCAGAGTTATATCTGAAATTGATGATTGGAAGGCATTTGTCTGAGCTGCCTTAATTTATTTACTAATTTGCTTTTTTACCTTATCTAAAATTTCTACATTAATCAATTTTTGTTCATATAATATTTCTGTAATTTGTAAGATATTTAGAATTGAGTGCATTTTTACTCCAAGTTCTTTCAAGGCTTCAGTAGCTCCTTCCATTCTGTCTACAATTACATATGCATCTTTAACTGGAACATTTACTTCTGTAAGTGATTTTATTGCATTTACAACTGAACCTCCCGTAGTTGCAACATCATCTATCATCACAACTCTCATACTCTCATGAATTTTTCCTTCAACCGATTTTGAAGTTCCATAATCCTTTGGTTTACTTCTTACATAGATTAGTGGTTTTACTGTTTCAATTGCTAATGCTGAAGCAATAACTAATCCTCCTGTTGGTACAGAAACAATACTTTCAAAATTTTCCAGTCCGATGTCTTCAGTTATTTGATTTTCCAGATATTTTACCATCATCCTAAATTCATGAGGATAGCTAGGAACTAATCTTAAATCAACATAATATGAACTACTTTTCCCACTGGCTAGTGTAAAGTCTCCAAACTTAATTATCTCCTTTTGATGTAAAAAGGTCACAAATTCTTTCACAAACTCCATATCAAAATTCACTACATTGGATTTATTTTGGTTTGTATTTAGTATCTATTATGCCTGAAATTTGGTTAAATTATGGGATTACAGACGTTGTTTTGGATATAAAGGCAGAGAATTTAGAGCAAAAAATTGATTCTGATGGCAAAATTCTAGATGATCAAGCAATTATGGAGAAACTCAATACTTTGGATTTATCCAAACCCATGGAACTAGTAGTTTTACATAACTCCAAATCGATTCTCAAAATTATTACAAGTCTATTCACTCTGTGCGAACAAAAATCTAAACCCTTTCCAAAAATTTTGACTGACAAAAAAATCCTAAATTTAGTTAAATCTGGTTTGCCTGAAGGTAGTTCAATAAACGAATTTGATGATGTTGAAATTAAAAATTCTAATCTTGTTTTTATGGGAGAGATGGGATTTGATGGTTTATTTGGATATGAAACTGTTGCAACTCGTTTAATCAAAAAATTCGGAGAAGAATCTATGCTTTCAGCTTATGCTAAAAGACAAAGTAATCTTCCAACACCTGGACAATATACAGAAAGTTTAACCGAGGCAAAAAAATTTGCAGATAATTTTGAGATACAAGCAATTGAAATTATTGCAAATTCTGAAGGAATACTTGACTTTACAATTGCTCATCCTTCAAAAACACTTTCTACAACAAAAACTCTAGAATCAAATTCAATCAAAGATATTGGTGAGCATAAAACAATAATCATGAGTACTGGTAAAGATGCAAGTAACGACACATTGGGAAATTCTTTATCGTCTCTTTGGAATTGTTCAAATGCTATCAAAAAAGATGGGTTGGCAATTTTAGTTGCTGAATGTAAAAGTGGTTTAGGTTCAGATGCTATTCAACAATATATTGAAGATAGATTAACACTTGAACAGTTAAGGAATCCTACCAAATACATTAACGGAATGGAAGATTTACTTTATCTTTCTGAAATACAAAAGAATTTTCAAATTGGCCTAGTTTCAATTCTACCTGAATTTTATGCAAAAAAACTTGATATGATTTCTTTACCTGGAATAAAATATTCTATGGATTATATTTTAAAAACACAGGGTGCAAGACAAAAAGTTACAGTAGTTGCAGATGGTGCTAGACTCTTTCTAAGGTAAAATACCTGAAAACAATCCTGATGGTAATGGTGCACACAAAACCGCTAATACTATAATTCCGATATATGCCAGTTTTCTATTTTTTGTAAGAGGTGAGACATCGTCAAGTGGTGTTGCACTTGGGTTTTTCATTGACATAACTAAAATTAAGATTGCCATGAGCCAATAATTTAACAAAACAAGTATCAACATGCTACCATATGTGGCATATCTATGAATTTTTTGACCCAAAAGAGTTCTTGCCATGTGTCCACCATCAAGTTGCCATGCTGGAAGTAAATTCAAAAATGTAATTAAAAATCCAATCCATGCTGCAAACATTACTGGTGTCATAATTACTTCGTGACCTGGACCTCCTTTACCAAACACAGCTAAACTTGCAGTCATTAGTAATGGTTCTCCTTGTTCCCATTCAACCAAAACCTGTTCTGCAAATAGTCCTTCTGCAATTTCTTGATCTAATATTGGAGCCGTATATGCACCATAAAGTGATACAATAATTGCAATTGCTAGTCCTGCAATTGGTCCTGCAATAGCTACATCAAATAAGATATTACGATTAATTGTCAATCCTTTTGATTGAATGAATGCACCAAATGTAGGAATTCCAACTATTGGCAACCCTGGAATAAAGTAAGGCCAACTTGTTTTTAGTTTATGTGATTTAGCTGCAATGATGTGACCAAGTTCATGTGTTCCTAAAATTCCTAAAAGTGCAAGTGTATACACAATTGCCATTTCAAATGGCTCTCCAATCTCTATAATCGAATTTGTACCTGATGTCCTATAATACCCGTCAATCATTACAAATCCAATTACAACTGCAAACAATATTCGTGGTGTCCATGTTGCATTGAGCCATTTTCTTGGTTTTTTTATTGTAAATTTTTGAACTTCAATCAATATCCCTTCATCATTTTTTACTACTTTGCAAACATAACTCATGTTTTCTAAGGCTCTGGCTAAATCTTCAAATTTTGTTTGAAATTCTGAATTATTAATTTTAAATTGTAATGTAAATTCTGTTTTTGTAAATTCTTCCACATCAAAAATTGAATTAACCAATGAAATTACGCCATCTTGAGAATCTTCAACCATCTATTTTCCTATCTTTTATTCATTAATGATCTTTGTGTTTAAAATTAAATATTGATTGTTTTATCCTGTATTTGTGCAAGTGATTTTGAGACAAATTGGTGATTGCAATATTCGTAGAGCCGCACAAAGCGATCTAATTTCTGTTATGGAAATTAATCTCAAAACTTTACCTGAACACTATTCTGATTATTTCTATGAATCACTACTTCAAGAATTACCTGAAGCATTTTTGGTTGCAGAAATTAATGGTAAAATTGTTGGATATGAAATGTGTAAAACTGAATTTGGTTTTTCAAATTTTAAAAAACTGGGTTTTGTAAAAAAAGGTCATGTTGTCTCTATTGCAGTACTAGATGAATATAGAAAAAAAGGAATTGGTAAAGCACTTGTTGAAGAATCTGTAATAGGTGTAAAGAATAGAAATTGTGATGAGTTTTACCTAGAAGTTAGATGTAGTAATACTGATGCTGTTCGTCTTTATGAAAAACTTGGATTTGTTATTAGACAAGAACTAAATGCATACTATCGTGATGGTGAATCTGCTTATTTGATGGCAGTTGAATTGAATTAGTATATTAAAACAATAAATAACTCAGAAAAAATTTTCCGATATGGATAAACGCAAGGGGATGGGAGTTCTAATTTTTGTATTGTGTATTGGTGGATTCTTTGTTTATGCATATCTACTAATGTTATCTGAATGGTCTCCAATTGTTTTACAGTTATCTGTATTGATGGCTGTTGGTGGTATTCTTGGAATTATTGCATGGATAGGGTATGTGATGGCAACAACAAAACCTACATCTGCAACAATTACATCAGCTGATGATTCATCTACTTAGTGATTTTAACATCTACAACAGTTTGATAATATCTTGGACCTACAGCTCTTACAATTTTTGATCCAAGAATTTCTGATTTTACTGGTGTGATTTTTTTATAATGTTCCTCTGTTAATTTCCCAGCTTCAGATTTTTTATCTGCATGAATGTGAGAATAATAATGAATGATACCGCCATTTTTTGTTGTACTGATTGCAGAATCTAAAAATTCATCTGATCTTTCTGGTAATAATGTCAATGTTCTGTCTGATTTATCGATTAATTGCTCTTCAATAATTTTTGATGCATTACCATTAATTGAAATCACTTCTCCTGCTAGTTTGTTAATTGCAATATTTCTTTCACAAAGTTTTGATGCAATTGGATTTAAATCTAGACTATATACTGTACATTTTTTCTTTTTTGCAGCCATTATAGAAAACATTCCGACGCCTGCAAACATGTTTGTAATTACTTCCCCATCCTGAGTTAATTTTGCAATTCTTTCTCTTTCTGTTGATAATCGAGGCGAGAAAAATGCATTTTCTACATCCACAATAAATTTACACCCAAATTCTTTGTACTCTGTTTCCGTATTGTCCTCTCCGGCTAAAATTTCTAGATTTCTGGTGCGAAAATCTCCCTCTACTGCCGATGATTGATAAAATACACTTTTTACAATTTTTACCTCATTTAGTAGAGTTTCACCAATAATTTTTTTCTTTGATAATAGTGAGTCTGGGATTCTAACAATGATTATATTTCCAATTTGATCAAATGCTGAAATCAATTCATTACTTTCTTGTGATGTTAGAACGCTTTCTAGTGATTTTTTTAGCATTCGAGTCAATGTTTGTAGTAAAAGTTTCCTGATGCCTTTTGATCTTTGTCTAATCTACTTTCTATTTTATTTACTCTTGGTCTCAAACTTTTTTCATCTCTTCGAAATGACATGTCTAATGATTTTAGGAATCTATTCATTGCTTCTGATTTTGGAAGTGGTGATGTTGCAGTTCCTGCTTTTCCTGATTCACCTTCAAAAATTATCATAGAATCTGACATCAAATCCATTAATTGTAAATCGTGATCAATAATTATTGCTGATTTTCCAAATGAACGAACAAATTTCTGCAAAAATTTTGCAACTGCAATTCGATCTTCTACATCTAAAAATGCTGAAGGTTCATCTAATGCATACAAATCTACTTTTTGAATTAGACATGATGCCACAGCAATTTTTTGAAGTTCTCCTCCTGAGAGATTTTTAACTGATTTGTTGTATAATTTTTTAATTTTTAAAGGATCTAGAATTTGTTCCTCTTCTTGACTTCCCTCAATTGGTCCTCCATTTGCTTTTTCTAAAAGTGCAATCACTTCAACATCAATATCATTTTGTAGATATTGTGGTTTGTATGCAATTTTGATCTTTTTATCAACAGAACCTACATCTGGTTTTTGAACACCTGCAATCATTTTCATCATTGTTGTTTTTCCAAGAGCATTTGCCCCCATAATTCCCAAAACTTCTCCTTTTCTTACTCTTCCAGGCTCAATGGATACTGAAAACGAATCAAATTTCTTTTCTAATTTTGGATAATTTACTATTTCTGTATCTTCTTGAAAAATATCTGTTGAAGACGATGATACATCCATGGAGAATTTTTTCTCCCTAAATCTAACATTTTCATTTGGAAGATATCCGTCAAGAAAAACATTGATTCCTATTTTGGTTGATAAAATATTTGAAACAATTCCATAAGCTGCTGGTTCACCGTATAATACTTCGATATAGTCACTGAGGAAATCTAATAATGTTAAATCATGTTCTACAACCATTACGCTTTTTCCAATTTTAGCTAATCCTTGAATTACTCTTGCAACACCTGTTCTTTGAAATACATCGTTGTATGATGATGGTTCATCAAAAAAGTAAAATTCTGTATCTTTTGATGCCGCAGCAGCTACTGCAATTCTTTGTAATTCCCCTCCACTAAGTTCTTTCAAACTTTGTTCCATTGAATTTTGCAATCCTAATTCTCTTACTAATTCTCTAGAAACTCCTCTTTCATCATATTTGTCAAGTAATTCATTTCCTGTACCGTCAAATGCTTCTGCAAGATGATGAATTTGCTGTGGTTTAATTGATGCGCGAATTTGATTTTGTTCAATTTTTTGAAAATGTTGTTTTAATTCTGTTCCACTATAATGTTTAAAAATTTCATCCCACTCTGGTGGATTTTCATACCTTCCAAGATTTGGTTTTAGTTTTCCTGAAAGTATATTGACAACTGTACTTTTTCCCATTCCATTTCTGCCTAATAACCCGACAACTTCTCCTTTTCTTGGAGTAGGTAATTTGTATAATCTAAAAGAATTTGTTCCATATTGATGAATTTTATCGGTAGCTAATTCGCTTGCTAAATTCACAATTGTTATTGCATCAAACGGGCATACTTTAACACATATTCCGCAACCATTACAAATATCCTCATCAATTTGCGCCTTTTTTGATTCTTCATGAATCGTTACACATTCTGCGCCTGATTTGTTAACTGGGCAATATTTTATACATTCTAGGCCACATTTTTGTGGCTGACATAGATCTTGATCCAATACTGCAACTCTATGTGTCATAGTTGTAATTCGATATTTTCTTTGCTTTATACCTATTTTGAGTTGATTTCAAATCTGTCGTTACCTTAATACATTAGAATTATGGAATAATTTTCAAGCCGGCCATAGCGTCAGGGTGCGACCTAATCCCGTTCCGAACTTAGAAGTCAAACCTGATGTCGCTGTTGTGCTACTAAGATGCGAGAGCTCTTGGGAAGCAACAGTGCTGGCATTTTCTACTTTTCAATCAATCTTTTAATATCCATGTTATCTGATTGAATTGATTTCAATGCCAAACTGTAGTGTCTGTGGAGAAAAATGTGATAATGACATTCGATTACTAAATCATATGATGGAAAAACATGGTTGGAGAAATCCAAATGTTGGAACTCCTGATAGAAATAGTAGAGGCTACTGATTTTATAATTTCTGTAAATAGTCTAAAATCAATCTAACACCAAATCCTGTTGCACCTTTTGGATTGTATGGCTTATCTTTTGTTGCTGCTCCTTGAGTCCAAGCAACACCTGCAATATCTAGATGTGCCCATGGTGTATCTTTAATTGCACTTTTCAAAAATGCAGCAGCTGTTATAGTTCCAGCAGCTCTTCCAATTCCAATATTCTTAATATCTGCAACATCTGATTTTATCATATCCATATAGTCTTGTGTTAGTGGTAACTCCCAAATTTCTTCTGTTGTTGTTTTAGATGATGTTGTAATTTTTTCTGTTAATTGTTCATTATTTGAAACAATTGCAGCTACATTATTTCCAAGAGCTATGATGCATGCACCTGTTAAAGTTGCAAAATCAATTATTGCCTTTGGTGAATATTGTTTTTCACCATAAGCTAATGCATCTGCTAAAATGAGCCTACCTTCTGCATCTGTATTTAGAATTTCTGCAGTTTTTCCATTGTATAGTTTTATTATGTCGCCAGGTCTATATGCTTCTCCTCCTGGCATATTTTCTACTGAAGGTATAATTCCCACTACATTAATTGGCAATTTTAATTCTGAAACTGATTTCATTATTCCTAGCACTGTACATCCTCCACATTTGTCAAACTTCATTTCATCCATACTTTGACCGGGTTTTAATGAAATTCCACCAGTATCAAATGTAACTGCTTTTCCAACTAATACAATTGGTTTTTGATTCTTAGGTCCATTGTTGTGCTCCATTGTAATTAATTTTGGTTCATTCTTACTTCCTTTACCTACTGCTGTAATTCCACCAAAACCTTTTTTCTTTAATTCTGGTTGCGAAATTACAGTACATTTCATTTTATTCTTTTTTGAAATATTTTTAGCAAAATTTGCTAATGTTGTAGGTGTGCATTCGTTTGGAGGTAAATTTGCAATACTTTTTGTAAATATTGCACCATCTGCAACAGACTCAGCAATTTTGATTGCTTTTGAAATCTTACTTGATTTAGAAACTATGATTGTCATGTCTGGTGATTTATCTACTTTTTCAGCTTTAAATTTATCAAATTTGTATAATGACATTTTTGCACCTTCCACAATTTGGGAAATTGATGAAACTGAATCATTTACAAAAGTTGGAGGGACTATGATTGAAAATTCTTTTAATTTTAATTCTCTTGCAGTTTGTGCAATTTTACCTGAAACAAATCTTATTGTATCGTTTGTAATGTTTTCTTTTTTTCCAAGACCTGCAAGAAGGATTCTTTGAGCCTGTTTTTTTCCTGGAATTGGAATAATTGTTAATTTTCCAAGTTTACCGTTCATATCTTTTAATGATTGATTTATTGATGACGTTGTCTTAGAATCAACTTTTGGTAATCCTAAAACTTTATTCGAATCTTCTAAAACAAATCCACATAGAAGTTCTGTTTTTCTTTTTGCAGAACTGTCTCTTTTTATCTTCATTATACATCCTGTTTTTAAAGCATTATTTAGATTTTCTATATGCTAATTTTTTACTATTTGTAATTAATGTAAATGATCTAACAAATACTGCTTTAGCACTCTTACATTCATTACTGCAAATATTATCCATTTGAACAAATTTTGTTTTTCTTGATTTAGTAGAGAAAATTGCTTTGATTAATGGGAATAATGCTGCTCTTCCTCCACTTGCAATTTTTTCATCGATAAACCAAAACATCTCTAATGCTGAATCATCTAGAATTTCTTTTCTTATTTTTTCTCCAAAATCAGAATAATGCCCTACCATTGTAATTTTTCCTCTTGAAAAAAAATTTACAATTGTTGCAAATTTTATACAAACATAACATTGATCATCAAAAAGTACAATTGGAATTTCATCTTTAATTTCCATATTTACATTAAATTGCGATCAAATTAAAATATTGCAGAAGTAGATTTTTATTCAATTTGTGAAGAAACGATCCAGATGGGCCTGAATTATTATCAAATTAAAAAAAATATTCTAAGAGCTCGTAAATTAGTAATAAAGGCAACTAATACTGCAGGTTCTGGACATCCAGGTGGCTCATTTTCAATGGCTGAAATTTTGGGTTGTTTATTTAACAAACATTTGAAATTTGACCCTCAAAATCCTCAATGGGAAGATCGTGATAGATTAGTATTATCAAAAGGTCACGCTGCACCTGGATTATTTTCTAATATGGCCGTAGCTGGATATTTTCCTGAGTCTGAAATTGAAACTTTACGAAAATTTGGCAGTAAATTACAAGGTCATCCCGATTTGAAATGTCCTGGTGTTGAATTTTGTGGAGGCTCACTTGGTACGGGATTATCTTATTCTGTTGGAATTGCACTTGCTGCAAAAATTGATTCTAAAGATCATCATGTCTATACGATAATTGGTGATGGTGAATCTGATGAAGGCCAAGTTTGGGAAGCTGCAATGACAGCTACAAAATACAAAGTTGATAATCTAACTGCTTTTCTTGATAGAAATTTTATTCAACAGGACTCTTACACTGAAAAAATAATGCCATTAGATGAAAAATTAGAGAGTGATGATATTACAGAAATGTGGAAAGATGCATCACGATGGAAGACTGGTGATAAATGGAGATCATTTGGTTGGAATGTTCTTGAAATTGATGGACATAGAGTTGAACAAATTGATGCAGCAATAACAAAAGCAAATGCAACTAAAGGAGTTCCTACAATTATTATTTCTAGAACTATCAAGGGAAAGTCTTTGGAACATATGGAAGACAATCCACAATGGCATGGTAAAGCCCCGGATTCTGATGTTGTTCCTATAATTAATTCTGAATTAGATTCTCAATTTTTGATTGCTCCTTCAATTATTGCAGGTGATATGTCTAATTTAGAAAATGAAGTTAAGAGATGTGTAACTGGAAGATCTGATTTAATTCATCTTGATGTCATGGACGGTCAATTTGTTCCGACAAAAACTTTTGATCATAATAAAATTAAAGAACTTCGACCATTAACTGTAATTCCATTTGATACACACCTTATGATAAATGATCCTGTAAAACATGTGAGGGATTACATAGATGCTGGTAGTGATATAGTCACAGTCCATGCCGAAGTAACTGATGAGTCTAGTTTTGGAGAGATTCATGATACTTTAAAACAAAATCAAGTTGGTGTTGGTTTTGCTATAAACCCCGATACTGAATTACCTGAATGGTCTTACAAATTTTTGTCAACATTGGATCAACTAATTGTCATGTCTGTTGTTCCTGGAAAATCTGGTCAAAAATACATTGAAGAAACTCATTCCAAAATGGCTAGATTGAACTCTATTCTTAGTGAACACAATTTTTCAGGCTGCATCGAGGCTGATGGAGGTGTAAATATTGAAAATATAGGCTCTGTATTTGCAGATGGTGCACGTGCTTTTGTCGGTGGCGGTGCAATTATTGGACAACAAGATGTTAGAGCTGCAATCAAAGATTTTAGAAATGCAGTTTTAAAATCAAGGCGACGAATGTTACTTGATCAAGCAAATCAATTGGGTGGTTCAGATTTAGTGAACAAGTGGATTGGATTGCATGTTATTGGTGCAAAACAAGAAGAAATTAAAAAAATTGCAAAGGAGGTAGGGTATCTATGAATGACCCCATAATGACTGACATGCGTTCAGAATACTCAAAGTCATTAATTCAAGTTGGACATGAAAATTCAAATGTTGTTGTTTTAGGAGCTGATACAACTGATTCATTAAAAACTTCTGGATTTGGAAAACAATTTCCTGATAGATTTTTCAATGTTGGTATTGCTGAAGCAAATTTAGTTACAATGTCCGCAGGATTGGCTGTATCTGGAAAAGTTTCTTTTGCAAGTACTTATGCAATTTTTTTACCTGGAAGGGCTGTTGATCAAATTAGAAATAACATTGCATATCCTTCACCTCCAGGAAAAAAAGGACTTAATGTAAAATTGGTTACATCACATGGGGGTTTGTCTGTTGGACCTGATGGAGGGTCACATCAACAAATTGAAGACATTGCAATAATGAGGGTTATTCCAAACTTTCGTGTTTTTATTCCTGCTGATACAATTGCTGTTTCAAAATTAACTAATTTGATGGCATCTGAATATGGACCATTTTACATGAGAATGGCAAGATCAAAAACCCCTTTAGTTCATTCAGAATCACAAGAATTCAAAATTGGTAAAGGAATAACTGTTAGAGATGGTTCTGATTGTACAATTGCTGCATGTGGAATAACTGTTAGAATGGCATTAGAAGCTGCTGAGATGTTACAAGAAGATGGAATTTCTTGTCGAGTTTTAGATATGTTTTCAATCAAGCCTATTGATGGGGAAATTTTGGAAAAGGCCGCAAGAGAAACTGGATGTATAGTTACAACTGAAGAACATAATATTCTTGGTGGAATGGGTTCAGCAGTGGCAGAATCTGTTTCTGAATCTTATCCTGTTCCAATTAAAAGAATTGGAGCCCAGGACATGTTTGGTGAATCTGCACGTGATGCTGAAATTCCATTACTTTTAGAAAAGCATGGGATTACATCTTTTAATATGGCAAAACAAGCTAAAGAATTAAGGAGTAAAAAAATATGAAAATTTTTCTTGATACTGCTAATTTGGAATCCATAAAAAAATTCAATGATATGGGTTTGTTAGACGGAATTACAACTAATCCTTCTTTAATGTCAAAAGAAGGTGGTAACCCTAAAGACGCAATGGAAGAAATTACAAAAATTATTCAAGGCGATGTTAGTTTAGAAGTTGTTAGTACTGATTATTCTGGAATGCTTGAAGAAGGTAAACGTCTTCGTGAATATGGTGATAATGTTGTTGTTAAAGTTCCAATGACTCCTGATGGACTAAAAGCATGTAAATCTTTTTCATCACAGGGAATTCCTGTAAATGTCACTTTGATATTTTCTGCAAATCAGGCTTTACTTGCAGCAAAATCTGGTGCAAAATATGTTAGTCCATTTATTGGAAGATTAGACGATATAGGTCAAGACGGAATGAATTTGATTAAAGAAATTAAAGAAATTTTTTCAAATTATACTTTTGAAACACAAATTCTTGTTGCCAGTGTTCGTCATCCATTACATGTAATTGATGCAGCAAAAATTGGTGCAGATGTTGTTACGTTACCTCCAGGTGTCTTAGATAAAATGCTTCAACATCCTTTGACAAAAATTGGTTTAGATAACTTCCTTGCAGATTGGGAAAAATTAAAACAAAAAAATCCAGATGCTAAAATCTGATCAATAATAGAAAAATATAAGAAAAATAAAATCCAAAAAGGAGTTTATGTTGTACCTTTTCTTGAACCAGTTCCTCTGCTAGTACTTCTTGTACTACCTTTTGTTGAAGGTCTTTCTTTTGGCTCTGGGGTGTCTGAAAGTTTTCTTCTACCAGTACCTCTACCTGTTGAGACTGTTCTGTTACCTGCAGCTTTCTTTCTTTCAGCTTGAATTTTTTTAAATTCTTCACCTGAGAATTTGAGATCGCCTACATCAACTTCTATAGTTCCGGTACCTCTACCTGTTCTAACTTTTACTTTAACCATGTTTTTACTAAAATCATCTACGGGCTTTTATAAGATATGTCTATATTTTCCTCATAAAAACAATATATCATAATTTCATTTTATTATGATACATTAAACTTCTGCTTTTTGATTTGTATCATTACTGTAAAATTATCTTAATTTAATAAAATAACATGAGGAAAATATTTCTTATTTTGCCTGCTATTGCATTTGCAGTACTTCTTTTGAATGGATTTTATGGACATTTACTATTTACCTCTCCCTATGATCAAGAAATAAACAAATATTCAATTTATGTACATTTTCAAGAAGAATGGAATAGTTTTCCTGCAAATGTTTTATTTGAAATAACAAATGTTTGGTCTAATCCAAATCCTACTGATCATGTTTACTCTACTGATTTTTCTAATGTTTCTAATTTTGATAATTATAATTTTAACAATTTGCAATTTCAAGATAATCGAGGTTATGTTGAATTAAAACATCAATTCAGTGATTGTAATTCAAGTTGGAAACCTATGACATATCGTTATGCAATTGATTCAGTTAGAACTCAAATTGAATTAATTCAAGGTTCTGAACTTAATACTGACACTTATGTTTCAATTATACCTAATGTTAAAACTGTTAACTCAGTTGAATCAAATTACTATGCTCAATTCATTCCAATTTGTTCTGATAAAAAAATTACATCTTACGAATATTCTATTTCTATTGATGATCGAAATACTTGGTTTGATGTATATTTTGTTGACTCCAAAAAACAATTTGACAATTATTTAAAATCTAAAAAATTTAATTTTTATACAAATGATAGTTGTTTTGGAAAAAGTTATACCAGTTTTAGTGGAATTTGTGAAAATATATCTGGAAACTCTGGATTATTAATTCTAATTCCTGATAATTTGAGTCGTTCCTTAACAAAAATTGAAATAAATCTTCATGAAAAAATTTAGAATTTGTTTTACTAACTACTAATCCAACCTAATTTTTTGAAATAAATGAACATCAAGATTGCAGGTATTGCAGATGCAAGAATTACGACTATGAACGTAGTAAATGGCCCTAAAATCATTGCATTTTCTCCTATTCCTCCTGGTAGATTCACATTCATTCCATAAAATGTTCCAATCACTGTTGATGGAATGGCTAATGTGAAAATCATTGTTAAGACAGCTAAAACTTTGTTTGTTTTTTCATTACTTAATACAAAGTCTGTATCTTTGTAAATTTCCATTGTTTCCCTTGATTCCTCTAATGTTTCAATTACTTTGTCAATGTGATCAATTACATCATCAAAATATAGGCCAAGCTCGTCATCTGAATTATCTGAAAATCTTTTAACATTTTTTGCAATTTCTAATACAAATCTCTTTAGCGGTACTGATATTCTTCTTAATCTGTTAATTTCCCTTCTAAGTAAAGCAATACTTCTGGCAACTGGTTTTGATTCATCAAACACATTATCCTCCATTTCATCTAAATTTGCAATAATTTTTCTTGATGTGTGTAAAAGATCATCTACTAAAGCATCTATAATTTCATGAAGTAAATCTCCAGATGACTCACCTACTAATCTATTTTTTAATTCTTTATCAGAATCTAAAACACATGTTTGTACTAATTGTACTAATGGTTTGAGATCTCCTTGATGTACAGTTACTAGAAAATCTTTTCCAACAAATATGGATAATTGACTATTTTTTGAAATTCCAATTTTTCGTGCAAGTGGTGGAAATTGTAAAATTACAAAGAAATGATCATCATAACTATCAAGTTTTGGAAGTTCAAATTTTGTCATACAATCTTCGATGTTTAATTCATTAAAGTTGTAATTTGGAGCTAATTTTTCAACATCATCTCTATCTGGATTTTGTAAATCTATCCATGTGAATCCATTACCTTGGATTTTTTCAATTTTTTTTTCTATAGGCATTGCTAATGATTTTTTTCCTGAACGTAACCTGTTAGTGATGAATCCTCGTCTCATGGTGAAAAATACCCAGATTCTTCAAATTTAAAGCGATCGTTATTTCTTATTCACAAATAATATTTTATTCCAATTTGAGCCTAATTTTTTATTAATTCTTGATTGTTCTTACCTTCATTCAATCTTAAAGATTATTACAGGATGAAAAAATTAATTTTTTTGTGGCCCTCGTAGTACAGTGGTTAGTATAGAGGATTGTGGATCCTCGGACAGGAGTTCGATTCCCCTCGAGGGCCCTCTGTTTATTTTAAAATATTCCGAACTTACTTGATTCCATCTCTTCTTTAATGGCAACTTTGAATCTAGGTGATTTCTTTTCAACTTTATTTGTTAGCCATGTAAGAAATTTTTTATCTGTTGTTTTACCTTTCAATTTTCCAAAGTCATCACCCATCATTGATTCCAATTTTTGAATCAATGTCCTATTCACACTAAGTACAAAAAAATGCCATCCAAATGCAAATTCTGAATCTGTCATAACAAAGTCATCTTCCCCGTGAACCATTTCTTCTAAAAATCTAAGTTGTTGTGTTAATGCTTTACTTGTTTTGTCGTAATCTATTGCAGATACATTGATGTTTAGTCTGCTTTCCATAATTTTTTCATGGACATACAAAATAAAAGGCTTACACTCATTATTTTAGTAAATACTCAAAATCAATATCAAAATGCATTTTCATTATTCCAATATACGTTCTAATTGATTCTGGTATTTCTTCAGTACATGTTACACCTAACTCTTTAGCATTAATCCAAATAATCAGTGTTTGAAGAATTGTAAGAAATCTATCGTTTTTTATTTCTGAACCTGACATGGATTTAGTGTATCTTTCTGCAAATTCCCATGCTGTTACAAAATCTATACACTTAACTCCAAAAACTGCTAATAATTGCTCCTGCAAATTTTTTGCTTTTTCAAATGGTATTTTATTTATTATATATGGAAAATTTACTTTGTCAGGAAGATAATTTGGTAGTGGTCCCCAGATTGTAATTATTTTTGTTTCTGGTTTTAATTCTTTAAATTTTTGGGTCATCTCATTAATTATTTCTTCATCTGTAAACCAAAATAATATTACAGTTGCATCTGACAAATCTGTTTCTTGTATGTTTTGATAAATTAATTCTACATCAATCTTTTTTTCATTAATGTTATTTTTTCCATTTTTGATTTTTTCAGGATTATTGTCGATACCTATTGCTTTTTTAACATTGAATTCTTTATTTGCTATTTCTATTCCTTTTTCATCATGACAACCTAGGTGGTAAAATGTATCTTCTTTTCCCAGTGCAGCAAATTTGAAAATTTCTCTGAATGTTTTTTCAGGTAATTGAACATCTTCTCCACTAAGAACATTTTTTGGAAGTGTGTCTAAATATTCTTCAAACTTCAATAACTATACTGATTCAAACAAGAATTTATTCTCTTATGCTTTCTAATTTTGATACGGCTTGCCATAATTGAGTCCTTACATACGATGGCATGTTTGGATCTTGTGTAACATCATCTAATAGACTGATTGTATTTGCAGCTCTAACTGATAATGAATATTCTTCTTTAACTAAATCTGTAACAAGATCAGTAATTGACTTCTTTATTGTTTTTGGAGTTGAATTTGTTGAAATTATTAGGTTTAATGTATCGATAGCCTCTTTCATTGCCTGTTTATTTTGAGTTTCGTCTGCCATCTTTAACATATTTTCTTAAAAATTAGCACATATAGTTATAGCTCTACAAATACACTATCAGATTCGACTACTACACTATATGATGTCAAATCTCTTAATTTCATTGGAAATTTTAAAAATTTACCATCTTTACAATCAAATTCTGCTGCATGCCATCCACACGTAATTACACATCCGTCTAATTTTCCTTCTGATAAACTAGAACCTGAATGAGTACATGAATCATCTGTAGCAAAATATTTGCCATCGATATTTGCTACTAAGATGTCTCTACCATCTATTGAAACTTTTATCATTTTTCCAGGAGGTATGTCTGATGTCTTTCCTGCAATTATTTTTCCCATGAGCCTTTTTATTTGATTATTCTTAATATTTTTTCGTATATGCAAATTAGAGAAGCAAATATTTCTGATAAAAGTTCTGTATTAAAATTTTGTAAAAATACATTTTCTTGGGGTGATTATATCGAAAAAGTTTGGTCCTCTTGGATTGATGAAGGAAATTTATTTTTATTTGAAAAAAAATCTCCAGTTGGAATATGCCATGCATTTTATTCTGAAAATCAGATATGGATAGAGGGTATTCGTATAGATCCCAAACATCGCAGAGAAATGATTGCATCCAAACTTGTAACTTATGCAGAATCAATTGGGAAAAAACATCAAAAATTATTTTCTTACATGTTGATAGATACTGAAAATAAAAATTCAATTTCTATGGCTACTTCATTAAATTATGATACTCTTGAAACATGGAATTATTATTCATTAAACCCTAAAAAAAATTCAAATTTTAAAATTGAATTTGAAAAATCTGTAGGTAGTGAAATTTTTACTTTCTATGTGGATTCATGGAGATGGATTAAAACTACTAAACAAATTTTGACTGATCTATCTTCTCAAAATAAAATTATTCAATCTAATCTAAATGGAAAAAAAACTACTGCAATAATTGGAAATTACAAACATATTGATAATACGCTAATTGTTACACTATCTTCAGGCTCATTTGATACTTTATCTAATGTTTTGTTTTATCTACAAAATTTTGCATTTGAAAATAATTATGAACGAATTCAAATTTTGACTAATAAAAAATTAGAATTTTTTGATGCTTTAGACTACAAAATATCGTTTTATTTAATGAAAAAATCTTTACATTAATTTGATTTAATGACTTTAATCGTATTGTTTAGTGTTCCTAAACCTTCAATTTCCATTTCAATTTGATCCCCATCTTTTAGGTATACTGCATTTGGTTTGTTTAGCATTACGCCTGCAGGCGTACCTGTTGAAATTATGTCCCCTTTTTGCAATGTCATTACTTTAGTAATTTTTGAAATTATTTCTGGAATTTTAATAAACATATTACTTGTTGAGGAATTTTGTCTAATCTCCCCATTGACTTTCGTAACCATCTTTAGATTTTGTGGATTTTGTATTTCATCAGCTGTTGTTATCCATGGTCCACATGGTGCAAACGAATCAAATCCTTTTCCTCTTGTAAATTGTTTATCTTTATTTTGAATATCTCTTGCTGAAACATCATTGAAAATCATATAACCAAAGATCATTTCTGAAGCATTTTCAATACTGACATTTTTACAATCTTTTCTAATAATTACTGCTAATTCTATTTCATAATCTAGTTGAGTAACAAAGTCTGGACAAACAATGTCTGATTTTGTATGATTTAACGCTGTTCTAGGTTTTATTACTAATGCTGGATCATCAGGTGGTTGTAATCCTTGTTCTTTTGCATGATCCACATAATTGAATGCTAAGCAGATTATTTTATTTGGATTTGGAATCGGTGCTAATAATTTGTATTTTGAAATATCTTCTCTATATTCTAATTCATTAGTTTTATTCTTAATTTCCTCATACCACCCATCAAACAAGAAATCTTTTACATTAATGGGAATTGGTACGCCTGTTAATTCTGTAATTTCACTTTTAATTGCTATTTTATCGTCTTTAACAAAACCATATGTCTCATTAGTCCCGTCTGTTACTCTAACTATTCTCATATTGCATCACTTATGTGTAAAAATTGCTTGATTTTGTGAATCTTTTCTGCAGTATCCAAATCTAATAAATTGTATTTCTTCACCTTCTTTTAATTGTAAGTAATGTGGTTCACAGTAAGCATCAAGTTCTTCTAGACTGTCTTCGTTAAACTTTTCATCAATAAACAATATTTTTGGAATAATAATTTTAATTTTATGCCCTGTTTTTTGTGAAACCCATTGTATCTTTGGAATGTTTGTAATATCTCCATCTTTAACATATTCCCCTTCTAGCTCTTCTCCGTACTTTGTAATCAAAATATTCCCTAATCCTAAAAGTCTAACCTGTTCTCCCTCTTTGAGATTTTCTGCATCTTCTCCAGAAATGTAAAAATTTCCGTCAACCTCAATGTTACGTTTACCCAAATCATTTACTGGATGATTTGAAATTTCAACAGATGTAATTGTAAATTTTTTTACTGATAATTTTCTTGGACTAGTAATCATATACAATCTAATGCTACTTTCATCAACAAATTTTCTGTTAAATGCTTCAAGGGAATCAAAAGGTGCTAAAGTATTTGCTTTGGTTAACCCTAAAGACATGATAAATTTTCTAATTGCCTCTGGTTTGATCCCTCTTTTCTTTAATGCCTCTAAGGTTGGTAATCTTGGATCGTCATACCATGAAACTTTACGTTCTTCTATCAGTGGTTTGATAATTCTTTTTGAAATTGGCATACCTTTGAATTCCAATCTTGAGAAAAACCCTTGTTGTGGTTTTCTCATATTTAGTGAATCTAAAATTGCTTCAGTCAACTCTTCTCTCAACTCAAATTCTTTTGAACGAAAAGCGTGCGTAATTCCGTCAATACTATCTTCAATTGCTACTGCAAAATCATAACTTGGCCAAATCCTATATTTTTCGCCTACTGTGTAGTGTTTTCCTTCAATAATTCTGAATAAAACTGGGTCTCTCATTACTGCGTTATCAGCTTGCATGTCTCCTCGAAATCTAACTATTGCTTCACCTGGATTAAATTTAGTTTCCATTTTTTCCCAATTACTGATATTTTTATCAACATCTTCTCTACTGCATTTGCATGCTTTTCTCTCCCGTCTATTTTTACTAATGTCCTCTCTTTTACATTTACAAATGTAGGCTTTTCCAGAATTAATTAACTCAATTCCTTTTTCATAAAATACTTCCATATCATCTGAAGTACTTTTGACAACATCGAACTCAATTCCTAACCATTCTAAGCCTACTTTAATTGCAGCATGGTATTCCATTCTTTCAGCTTCAGGATTTGTATCATCCATTCTTAGAATGAATTTTCCTCCATACATTTTTGCATATTCTGAATTAATGATAGCTGCTTTTGCATGGCCTATGTGTGGATACCCATTTGGTTCTGGTGGAAATCTTGTAACCACATTTCCTTGTTGTGCATTTTTTAATTCTGGTAGGCCCTCTCTTTCTTTAATTTTTTCTTTAGGAGTTAAAATTTCTGGATATTTTTCTTCAATTTCTTTTTTTTGTTCTTCTATTGATAATTGATTAACATTTGAAACAATTTCTGAAATTTCAATTGAAATTTCTTTAACTTTGGTTCTAAATTCTGGTTTAGTTCCAAGAATTTTTCCTAAAATTATTTTATCCCTGGTTTCACCACCATGTTCAAATGCATTTTGAAGTGTCATTTTTCTAATTTCTTTTTTAATCTCTTCGTCCATGATTTCTCTCTCTATTGTAACTATACACTTCGTTTAACTACAAAATCTAATAATGCAACTAATTCTACTTTGGCAGTTCCTTTGTACTTTGTTAGTGATTTCTCTGATTTTTCAGCGTATTTTAGAGCCTGATTCCTTACTTTTTCTTCGATACCTAATGAACGAATTACTTCAACAGCCCTATTCAGATCCTTCTTTGAAATTTTAGAATTGCCAAATGCTTTTAAAATTATTTTTTTCTCATTGCCTTTTGCTAATTTGATTGCCATTAAAATTGGAAGAGATTTTTTGCCTTCTCTTAAATCATTTCCTACTGGTTTCTTTGTAACTTTAGGATCTCCCATAACTCCTATCAAATCATCTGTAATTTGAAATGCAATTCCTAAATTTCTTCCAAATGTTGAAAGATTTGAAATATCTTTTGGTTTGTTTGTTGCACAAATTGCTCCCATTGCGCATGATACATCAAATAATGCTGCTGTTTTTTTACCTATCATTGTAATGTATTCTGCTGCGGTTGGTATCCTTTTTTCATCTGCCATTTTAATATCTAATAATTGACCTTCACAAACATCTACACAAGCTTTTGCAAGTCTAGATATCAGATGTGTATTTGCATTAGGTGATAATTTTGATTCTGAAATAATTTGAAATGCTTTTGAAAATAATACATCTCCTGCTAATATTGCAACTGGCATACCAAATTTTTTATGTACTGTTGGAACTCCATGACGCATTTCATCATTATCCATAATGTCATCATGTACTAGCGTAAAGTTGTGTACCATTTCTACTGCACTTGCAGCAATCATTGCTGTTGATGATTTACCGCCTAAAATTTGACAACTTCTAATTACCATGTATGGTCTAAGTCTTTTTCCACCATTAACAATAAGATGTCCTGCAGCATCATAGAGTTTTTTTGGATTACCCTTTAATTTTGAATTAAGATATTTGTTTACAATTTTAGCATTATTTTCAATTTGTTTAGTTTTTTTCATTTACTAATCTCCATTTTTCTGTTGGAATATGGGTTTTAATTGCTTCTTGTAACCCTTGATGGATTTCATCGCTCATCCATGCAGATAAGACACCCTCATGTTTTTTGAGCATAGATTTATCCGATTTTTCAAGTAATTCTAATGCAATTAGCATCCATGGACAATAAATTTGAGGATTTATTTTAATTTCAGTAATTAGTTCCTTTGCTGAAATCCATTTAATTTCATCAATCTCACCTTCTATTTCTTTCAACTTTGTATTTTTATCAATCACCCCAACTAGAGTTCCACAAACTTCATTTTCAGATCCTACATCTTTGTATGGTACATGGTATTCAAATTTATGAAAATAATCTAATTTTCCAGAAATCCCTAATTCTTCAGGCATCCTTCTTTCACCTGATGAAACATATCCTTCTGATTCTCTTGGATGACTTGCAAATGTACCATCCCAATCTCCTGGCCATAACATTTTTTCTTTTGCTCTTTTTGTTAATACTAACCTTCCATCTTTATCAAATAATAATGCGGTAAATGCTCTATGTAATTTTCCATTTGGTAAATGACATTTTACTTTTTCTTCTGCCCCAATTGGATTATCGTTTTCATCCACTAATATTACAAATTCTTCAGACATTTCTTTTTCCTCTAAACATGGTTCCTTTAAACTCTCTATTTTTAACAGCTGCTACAATTCTTTCTGGTTTTTTTCCATTTACAAAAAATACATTCATACCCATTTTAGAAATTTTAATTGCTTCTTCCACTTTTCTTGTCATTCCTCCTGTCACATCCATTTTATTTTCTGACATTAATGGAACACTTCCTTTTAGTTCAGAAATTACTTTTTTTGATTTAAGATCCGAATAAAGTCCATCTTCATTTAATGCAAAAATACACAATCTTGGTTTTAGAACTTTTGCAAAATGTGTCATTATTTTATCTCCTGATAGGATGTATGTTTTATTTTGACCAAACCATAATGCATCTCCATATGTAACTGGGATTAAGCCTGATTTTGCTATTTTTTTAACTTCATTGATCTTCTTTGAAATTGGTTTATTGCCTGACATAAAATCTGTTGGAGGTAATGAGTATGGATTTGATTTATTTTTTAGTAACGAATCTAAAATAATTTTATTTAATTCAATCATTGAATTTTTAATAATTGATACACCTCTGATATCGTATTTTCTTTCTTTGGTATGCATATCATATTTTACAGACCAATAATGTCCATATGAACCGCCTCCGTGAACAATTATGATTGGTTCTTTAATTTTTTTCAAACTTTTTGATAAATTATCTATTGTTTTTTTCCTTGCTGATAACGGCTTTTCTTTATTTGTAATAATTGATCCGCCTAATTTTATCAGAATCATGTTGTACCAAACTAATTAATCAATTAAAAAGTGTTCAGTCCTTTGTAATCTATTTTTGCTGGAAAACATTCGTATTTCTTATTTGTGAATTCTTTTAATGTATTTTCCAAATTCGATTCATTTGTTAATGCAAAAATACAGCCCCCGCCACCAGAACCTGTTATCTTTGCGCCGTAAGATGAAATTTGTCCAATTTCAATCATGTTTTCTAATTGTTCATTTGAGATTCCAATTTCCTCTAAAAACTTTTGATTCTGATTTATTTTTTCTCCAATTTCATTTATTTTATTTTCTTTAATTAATTTTAAAACATCTTCTACTAATTTTGATTCTAAATTTGATAATTCGTTAAATTTCTCCTTGTTTTTATTCTCAAATTCTTTCACTTTTGAAACCATTGATTCTGTTGAATGTTCAATGTTTGAATTTGCAATCACTAATTGAAAATTAGGTTCATCTTTGATTTTTTTAAATCCGCTATTCTTGTCATATTCCATTAACCCTCCATACGTGGAAACTGTACAATCTGCACCTGATGTATTTTGATAAATTGTTTTTTCAGCCTCAATGGCAAGTTCTAATATCTTTTCCTTCGAAATTTTTCCAAATAATTTGAAAATAGCCGCAGCACCTGCTACACAACATGCTGATGATGAACCTAGTCCTGCCCCTAATGGAATTTCTGACTCTATTTCAATTTCTAGCCCTTCCTTCTGATCTTTGATTGCTTTATTTGCTAAATAATAAAATGGTTTTAACGGTGAATCAATTTTTGAAATTGATTTATTTGGCTGTAAAACTAATTTTCCTATTTTTGAATTAATTGAAATTTTCTTTTCCTTAGTTTTTTCTGCAGTTACTGTAACCCTTTTGTTTATAGAACATAAAATTGATTTAATTCCATAAACAACAAAATGTTCTCCAAACAGAATAACTTTTCCTGGAGCTGATGCTTTAGATTTCAATTAAACACTTTAATTTTTTTATTCGATTTCCTCTTCGGTAATCTTTGCTTCGAAATCATCAATTTCATATTTCATTGATTCATTTTCTTTCAACTCTCCTTTTTCAATGAGAATTTGTCTAACTAGTAACCAGTAAATTGTTGCTAGTGCTTTTCTTCCTCTATTATTTGCCGGAATGATAATATCTAATTTTGATGTGATGTTGTCTGTGTTTGCAATTCCAATTACTGGAATTCCTGCGTTAGTTGCTTCAATTAATGCTTGTTCATCTACTTCAGGATCTGAAATAACAACTAATTTTGGTTCAATGTAATATGGTAATGATGGATTTGTCAATGTACCTGGCATGAATCTTCCAAGTAATTTTTTAGCTCCTGTCATCTCACAGAATTTTTCGATAGGAATTTCTGCATATCGTCTACTAGAACAAACGATGATATTTTCTGCTCCTAGTCTATTGATGAATTTAGCTGATGTATTTATTTTTGCTAGAGTCATATCAATATCTAGCATATAGAGTCCTTCTGGACTGGCTTTTGTGATAAATGGTTTCATGAATTTTGTCTTTACTTGTGTTCCGACTCTGATCCCAGTTGAAATGACTTTTTTCTTAATATCCACTGTTTCTTCTTGTTCACTCATGACGATTTTAAATCTCCGCCATGCCACATATAAAATCATGCCCTGATAAACGCAATAATTCGTTCAATTTTGCTACTCTTTCGCCTCCTACCACGCCTACTTTGAGCATTTTTGATTTTGTTGCAATTCCTATGTGTGAAATTTGTGAATCTGTAGATTCTCCAGATCTATGTGATGTGATTAATCTGACATTGTTTTGATTTGCAACATCTGCAAATTCTAATGCATCATACAGGCTACCTGCTTGGTTCACTTTCAAGATTGCCGCATTACATGCTTTGATGCCAATTGCTTTTGTTAGGATATCTTTACTGGTTACAGTCAAGTCATCACCTGTAACTAATGTATTTGGAAATTTTGCAGTCAATTCTGCCATATCTTCAAATGCCTCTTCATGAACTGCATCTTCAGCATAAATTAATTTAAATTTGTCAATAATGTCTGCTGCAAAATCAATCTGTTCACCTGTTGAATTTTCAAATCCAGCTCTATCGTAGATGTACTTTCCTTTTTCTTCATTCCATTGTGTTGATGATGCAAAATCTACTCCTAATGACACTTCTTTACCTAAAGTGAAGCCTAAATTCTCACAAGCCTTAGCTGAAACTTCTAATGCCTTTTGATTTTCTAATTTTGGTGCCCATCCTCCTTCATCTCCCCTTCCGTTAGTGAAGTTAGGATCCTCTTTTTCCAAAACTTTTCTCAATTCTTTATGAACTGCTAGATTTGTCTCAATTGCATTTTCAATAGTTTTTGAACCTGTTGCACAAATTAAAATTTCTTGAATATCTGGAGTTCCAGGTCCAGCATGTGCTCCCCCACCTAAAATATTTCCTAGTGGAAATGGACATTTAGCTTCTGAATTTGGAGATAATGTTTTGAATAGTGGTTGTTCTAATGATTGTGATGCAGATTCCATTGATGCAATTGTTACAGCAAAAGCAAGTGCACCGCCAATAACTGAATAATTGTTGGTATTGTCCAAACTTTTCAATGTTTCATGAATTGTTTTCAAATCTGATGAATCTAAACCGATGAACTTTTGTGAATTCTGTGTTAGTATCTTTAGGCTTTCTTCTGGACCGCCACTGGGAAAACTTGTTGCTTCATATTTTCCTACACTTGCACCTGATGGGGCACAAACCCTTCCTAGAAATTTGTTATCTGATTTTACATCAACTTCAATTGTTTTACTGCCCCTACTATTGAATAAAACTCGTCCTTCAATAGAAGTAATTTTAGACAAATTAATCTAATTCAGATTGAACTTCTTGTTTTCTTTTCTGAATTGATTCATAGAATGGAATTACCTGTTGAATTGTCTCAACCGTAGTCAAAAGCATTCTTCTGCAACAATATCTGTTGATTTGTAACTCATTTAGAACTTTTTCAGGATCTTCTCCTGCTTTTAGTTTAGTTTGATAATCATCGAATTTATCTGCAATCAAGTTTCCACATGTAAAACATCTAACAGGAATTAACACGATGAAAAAAGTCGTCAAGGATTATAAAAACCATACAAGGTTATTTTGTTGCGGGCGTCGCCCAGCCTGGCCAAAGGCGCTAGCTTGAGGGGCTAGTCTCTCAGGAGTTCGTGGGTTCAAATCCCATCGCCCGCACTAAAAATTATTTTTCTAATTTTTCTAATGATTTGATTAATTCAATTCGTCTTTTTTCTTCTGTAATTGCCGATCTAACATCGTCCACTAAAATTCTATTTACATCAATTTTTCTTCTAGCTTCTTTTACTACTTTATCGTATAATGAAAATGTGTAAAGTTGAAGATATAGATTTTCCATTATCTCAAAAAATCTTATAGCATCATCTATGTCACCTGTTCTCATTTCATCAAAAACTTTTCTTTTTAATTCACCAACACAATCTAATAATCCTAAAACATAAGATTCAGGCATAACTGCTAATTTTTTATCTGAAGGAATATCTTTTTTTTCTACTATTGCAATCAAACATGCTGCTTCAACATATTCTTGTTCTGGTGTAATTAGATATCTTCTTAATTGTCCTGTTGCCTTTTTCTTATATTTTTTTAATAGTTTATCAGCTTGTTTTAAATTATTTTTTGCTGTTGCTAATTCTCCTTTGTGAACTGCAATGATAGATTTACTACATAGAATAATTATTTCTCTAGTGTTTTTTAATAAAAATTCTCTTGAATCCTGTGTTGCTGCTAAAGATTTTGTAATTTTATTTAATGATGGTTTAACGTTTTTTAATGTCATGTGATAAATTTTCAAAACTAGGATAAAGCCGTTTGCTAAACTCTTATTTTGGTAATGATTTTCATCTAAAGTATGGAAATAACAGTAGATCAAATGTATCAAATTGAAAATAAAGGTCATGATATGGGTTTTTTAAAAAAATTCATGATGGAAAATGCTGGAGCCGCAGCAGTCAGACGTTTACTTACAAAATTCGATGATGTAGCCTCAAAAAATATTTTAATTTTTGTCGGATTGGGAAATAATGGCGGCGATGGTTTAGTTATGGCTAGACATTTAGCTGGCTATGGTTCTAATGTTACTGTAATGCTTTTAGGTGATCCTGAAAAAATTAAAACCGAAGAAAGTAATTGGAACTGGTCAATTTTAAAAAAAATGCCTTCTGTAAACCTAATGTCTGGTAATTCTTTGGACTTTGATTTCAAACCCGATATAATCATCGACGGAATTTTGGGTACTGGAATTTCAGGTGAAATTAGAGAACCATATGCATCAGCAATTAATTATATCAATAACACAGATTGCTACAAATTTGCAGTAGATGTTCCATCTGGATTAGATCCTCAAACTGGAAATACTGCAAACATTTTCACAAAATGTGACATGACAGTTACATTTCATAAGATGAAAGAAGGAATTCCAAAAAGAAAAGATTTGACTGGTGAACTGTATGCAGAAAAAATTGGTATTCCTGTTGAAGCTGAAGAGGGAATTGTATGATAGTACATCAAATCCCCGTTGGACCAATGCAAAACTTTTCTTATATTGTAGTTGATGAAGATTCCAGCGAATCTATAATTATTGATCCATCTTGGAATTTGATGGAATTGGAATTAATAATTAAAGAAAATAATTTAAAAATAAAATATATTGTTAATACCCATTATCACGATGATCATACCCGAGGAAACGAAGAGATGGTTGCATCCACCAAAGCTCCTATTATTCAACATGAATCATCAACTTTGAAAAATGACATTACTGTAAAGGATGGAGATTTTATTGAATTTGGTAACTCAAAATTAAAAGTTCTTCATACTCCTGGACATTCTCCTGATAGTATTTGTCTTGTAGGTGATGGAAAAATTTTTTCTGGTGATACATTATTTGTTGGAAATTGTGGTAGAATTGATTTACCTGGAGGTAATGCTTCTGAACTTTATCATAGTCTTTTTGATGTGCTTCATTCTTTAGATAATGATTTGGTAATGTATCCTGGTCACAATTATGGTTCTACTGAAACCTCGACTATAGGAAAAGAAAAAATGACTAACATGATAATGCAAAAGAGAACTGAACAACAGTTCTTAGATATGATGGGTTAGTGATATTTTGGAAGATTTTGAGTTGTTTGGCAATGTTGAACAGGCACAAAATTTCCTGGAGTCGGTAAAATCTGGAAGATTTCTTCTCTCGTTTGTAATGTCTTATTCTCAAACATGTGAAATTCCTGGAATTACTATTGCTGGTGCAAATAGCGAATCTATGAAATATACTCCCCCTGCTGATGCAGAATACCTCCACTATGGATATTGCAAAACAATTGATAATATTCCCATGACCCCTGATGGAAAACCTACTCCAGCTCTATTAACTAAAACAGCTTTGGAATCTGCTAGTATCCCTCATTTAACAATTAATGCCGGAAGTAAAATTACTCCACAATTGCCTTTCATTGAAACTGGCTTATCTTTTGGAAAAAATATTTCTGTTGAACCGGCAATGACTGATTCAGAAGTTTCCAGTGCAGTTGAATTTGGCAGAATTGTTGGAAGAAACATGGCTTCATTAACTGATTGTTTGGTAATTGGTGAATCAATTCCTGGTGGAACAACAACTGCTTTAGCTGTATTGAAGGCTTTTGATTTTGATGCAAAAACAAGTTCTAGTATTCCTACAAATCCTATTAAACTAAAAAATGAAGTTGTAGATTCTGCAATAAAACGAATTGATTCTGATCATCCGTATAGTGTTCTTGCAAAGGTTGGTGATCCTATGATTGCTTTTGTTGCAGGAATGTTGAGTTCAGCATCTGCTGTTTCTAAAGTAATGCTAGCTGGTGGTACACAGATGACAGCAGTTTTGGCATTTGCATCTAAAATTGGATTTAATGAAGAAAATACTGCAATTGGAACTACGTCCTATATCACAAATGATCAAAATGCAAATTTCACTAATATTGTAAAACAGATTGCAGATATTCCTGCAATCTCTGTAAATCCTGGATTAAACAATTCAAAATATTCTGGACTAAAGGCATTTTCTGAAGGATTTGGAAAAGAAGGTGCAGGTGCTGGGGGCAGTATTATTTCATCAATGCTCAAAACAGGAAATGACTCTACTAAATTCTTGAATCTTGCAGAAAAGGAATATGATAGATTATCTTCATTATCAGAGTCCTAATATTTGAAAAAAATAGAAAATTAGGCACAAAAATGTTTATCTTAATGAATTTTAACAAGTTTTGATATGGTAACTAAATCAAGTATTCTTGGATTAATTGCAGCACTAGCAGTTGTATTAATTGCAGTATCTGCAGTAGGTGAAAATGTCGACTCTCAAGTACCTAAAATTGGAACAGTAGAAGAATCTGGATTCTCACAATCATGTGTCGAAACAGGTTGCTATACTCCAAGTATATTGACCATAAAATCTGGCACAGTTGTAACAATGACAAATACTGATCCAACAGGTGTCCATACATTTACATCTGGAAATGTTGATGGATTTGATCCAAAACCTGATGGAATGTTTGATTCTCAAGTATTGATGGTTGGCGATGCATATGAAAGAAAATTTTCTCAAAAAGGAACTTTTGATTACTATTGTACATTACATACCTGGATGACTGGCCAAATTATTGTTGAATAATTTTTAAAATTAATTACAAAATTTAAACAAATTTTTAGATTATGATAAAAAAATAAACATCCTTTCTGAATTTACTTCATTATAGTTATCTTCTTCTTTTGAAATAATTTCCCATGAGTCAAACAATACGATACGGCACACTGCTAAACAAACTCTTTGATTTGGATACTTGCATACGATTCGCTGCAGTAACAAACAAGTCTGGAGAAATCCTTGCAAAGGATTCAAAACCTAACACCAAACTTTACTTGTCTCCTGAAGAAACTCAAGAAACAATACACCATGCAATTAGTGCATGGAGTTCTAGAGAAAAACACTATGACAAAATTGGTGAAGGGTTGTACACTTTGGCAGTTTATGAAAAACTTCGACGTGCAACAATTCCATTACCAAGTGGAAATTTGCTTTTGGTGACAATAGATAATGCAGGAGGACAACAGCAGATAATGGAAAAAATTCTCAACGAAGTAAAAATTCGTGATATTTCTGGAACCATTTCAGGAGCCTAGATATCCAAATTTTCTTATTTTACAGTCACGGATTTTGCTAGATTTCTAGGATAATCCGGATCTGTGTCTTTTTCTAATGCAGAATAATATGCTAAAAGTTGAATTGGGATAATCTCTGAGATTGGATATAGAATTTCACTAATCTTTGGAATTTCTATCCAGTAATCATAAACGTCACTCTCAATATCTGATACTCCGATAATTTTTGCCCCACGAGCTTTAATCTCTCGTGAACTAGTTAATGTGTCAGCATATGTTGAATCATTTGGATTGATTACAATAACAAAAACATCTGTATCCATTAATGCAAGTGGGCCATGTTTTAATTCTCCTCCTGGAATTCCCTCTGCATGAATGTATGTCAATTCTTTTAGTTTTAATGCTGATTCAATTGCAATTGGATAATTAATTCCTCTACCTAAAATGTAAATGTCTGATACTTCTGTCAATTCTTTTGCAATATCTTGAATTTTATTTGTATTTTCTAACATCTTAGAAATTAAAATTGAAAATTCTTCAAAACCAATTGTAATATTTTCACCTAACTTCTGAACAATTTTGTAAAGTAGAATTAGTTGTGCAGTAAAGCTTTTAGTTGCAGCTACTCCTATCTCTGGTCCACAATTCATTCCTAATACAATATCTCCTTTTCGTGTAAGAGATGATGTTAGTAAATTGACTATGGAAATAATTTTACAGTTTAATTTCTTTGTAATTCTTACTGCTTCTAAAACATCTGCGCTTTCTCCACTTTGAGAAATTGCAATTAAAACTGAATTTTCTTCAATTGTATCTGGTGCAAATTGAAGCTCACTTGCTATTATTGGTTCAGCCTTAATTTTGACATATTTTGATAAAATCTGCTTTGCAATTAATGCAGAGTTATAGCTGGTTCCACTGCCTGTGATGTAGATATTTTTTGCATTTTTGATGAGGTCTGCAGCATTTTCAATGCCTTCCACTGTTGTTTTTCCTGCTTTTAGAATTACATCTGGTTGTTCGTAAATTTCTTTTAATGTAAAATGTGCATAATCACCTTTGTATGCATCTCCAAATTCTTTTGAAACTTTTGTAATCTCATGTTTGATTTTATTTCCGTTGAAATCTAAAATTTCAAATTCTTTATTCTCTAAAATTATAAAATTTCCACTTTTCATGTATATTGCATTATCTGTATATTCTATGAAACCTAATACATCACTTGACAAGAAAATATTCTCTTGTCCAACTCCTACAATTAATGGTTCGTGGAATCTTGCTGCTGCTATTTGACCGTTTTCAAACATTGCAACAAATGCATAATGTCCTTTGATTACCGCAACTGTCTTCATTATTGTTTCTTTAACATTTTTTGTAGATTCATAATTTTTTTGTAACAAATTTGCAATTATTTCACTGTCTGTTTCACTTTTGAAATTATATCCTTCTTCTTCCAATTGCTTTTTTAATTCTTCAAAATTTTCTATAATTCCATTATGAACAATTGCAATTTTTCCAGAATTACTTGGATGTGGATGTGCATTGAGTTCTGTTACTTTTCCATGAGTTGCCCATCTTGTATGACCAATTCCAACTTTTCCTGGTAGTTTATCTAATTGCATTTTGGAATTTACTTCATTTACTTTACCTGTCCCTTTTTTTAATTCAATTCCGTTATCTGATTCGGTTGCAACTCCGACACTGTCGTATCCCCTGTACTCCATTCTTTTTAAGCCCTTTACGATAATTGGAGATGCAATTTCATTTCCAGAATATCCAATAATTGAACACATGTAATTTTATCTGATAATAGGGGTATTTACTGATAATGATGTTATGATTAGTCTGCTTTTGGTGCTTCAGCAGGAGTTGCTTCAGCAGGAGTTGCTTCAGCAGGAGTTGCTTCAGCAGGAGTTGCTTCAGCAGGAGTTGCTTCAGCAGGAGTTGCTTCTTCACCTTCAGCAGGTCCTTCAACTTTTGGTGCCTCAGCTTTTGTTTTTTCTAACATTTCTGGAATTTTTGATTCAGGGCTAAAATGAACACTGTCTTCTTCTGCAACTGTGACCGTATATGATGGGATGTCAACTTTTCTGTCTCCAACCATAATATGGCCGTGAATTACAGCTTGTCTTGCTTGATATGGTGTTTTAAATCCTAATTTTTTTGAGACAATTGTTTGTAACCTTCTTGCAAGTAAATCAGTTGGTTTAAGATTAAGTACATCATCTAATGATGCATTTTCTGTAACTAAACCGATTCTTGATAATGATTTTAGTAATATTGGTTCTTTTTCTGCTCTTGCTTCTTGTGTCAATGCAAGCAATGATCTTGCTTGTTGTCTCACACGTGATAATTCGGTATGTGCTTTCCATAATTCTCTTTTAGTTCTTAATCCAAATGTACCGAGAGTTTGCAACTCATCCATTTTTAATTCATAATTAAGAGGTCGCTTTGGTTTACGCCATACTTTACGTGGATATTTTGGATCTCCCATTCAAAACACCTATTCTTTTTTCTCCGCTGGAGCTGCTTCTGCAGCTGGTGCTGGAGCATCTGCTGTTGCTGCAGCTGGTGCTGCTTCTGCAGCTGGTGCACCAGAACTTGCTTTCTTAACAGGAGCTGCTAATCCGCCTTTTGCTACACCCACTGCTCCACCTTTTCTACCAGATGTTCTAGTTCTTTGTCCTCTAACTTTTAGACCACTTAGGTGACGATAACCTCTCCAACTGGCAGTGATTCTTTCTCTTTCAATATCATTTCTTAAAGTAAATGGAATGTCTGAAGTTAGCAAGTGTAAATCTTTTCCAGTTTCAATATCTCTTTGTCTGTTGAGGAACCATGATGGAAAATTTGCTTCACTTGGATTTGTAATTAATTTTTCAATTTCTTGAACATTTGCATCTGTAAGGTGACCGATGTTAGAATTTGTGTTTATTTTTAATGTAGTTGCAATTGCTGTTGCAAAATTATGGCCTATGCCTTTAATCTGGGTTAAACCTACGAGAAGTTTTCTTTCTCCTGGAATATCGTTACCTACGATTCTTACAATGTGTCTGTATTCTTGGCTACTCAAGTATTCCAAAATTCTAAGAAACCCCGATAAAAACCATTGCTAGGCGTCAGTCATTTTGGAGAAATCATCAGTTTTTTTAGAGATCTCTGCTGGAATTGGCTTGATTCTGGTAAATGATGGCTTGAAATTATCTAAAGTCCTCATCTTTTGTCCAATTATTGCCTTGAACATTCCATTCGTTACATTGACAGCATTTTTTGACACCTCTCTGTGAATCAATATCTATACAAAAACAATGTTCACCTTTGCCTGATGGATCATGGCTACAGAGTTTTTGCATACTTTGAGATATTCTTATTTCTTAATTATCCTATTGACTTATTCAAAAAGTTATTACATTCTAATTTTTTAATTTAATTTATGGATGAATCATTTGATAGGGAAAAAATTATTGATTGTATGTTTGACCCCATTACATCTGAAATTTTGGCAAAATTAGAAGATGGAAAAAAAGAATGCTATGTATTGTCTCAAGAATTTTCAATGTCTGAATCTGATATTTTACAAAGACTAGATTATTTGATAGAATGTGAGTTTATTTTCAAAACTAATGAAAATCAAAAAAATTTCATATCGGCAAATAATGAAAAACTTAGTTCCTTACTTGAAAACAATGATACATTTGATGGTGCAATAAATGGTTTGGAAAAAATGGATAGTTATCTAAATTGATCTTCTTTTATTTCTGATTTCCCAAATTGCAATAATTGCTAACCCAATCATTCCTAAAATAGTGCAAATTATTGATATTGTTGAAAAGATGATTTGATTATCTGCATCTGGAATCGGACCTATTGCACCGGCAACATAACTTTCTTTATCATCAGAACTTTGAATTATCAATTCATAATTTCCAGAATCAAATATCTCAAATTCTTGTTCAATTGTATCTTCATTAATTTTCTCTGAAATTATTTCCATTCCTGAAGGATCTAAAATTTTTGCTGAAAATGTATTTTCCTTATATTCCATAATTTGTACAGCAAATATTACCATTGGTGTTTCCTTTTTATCTAAATCAACAGAAATTGTTACTGTCTCTGAAACACTAACTTTTCCGTTACCTTGAGTAATCCCTTCTAAAGTAACTTGATTTTCAAGTACTGATGTTCCGAGACCTGCAACAATTAAAATTCCAAAAATTACAATTAACAATCCCGTTTTTTGCACAGGTTTTGTTTTATTTTCTTTATTTTAAACCTAATTTTTGATTTTTTATGTATAATTTAGACTGGGCTAAAAAAGTTAGCTCATGTTAACTTTAAATACAGAATTTCCAGTTCTGTCAATATATTGAAAATTACTCGTTCTACTCTAATGATTGTATTACTTGCTGTGACAATTGGCTTATCTACCATTATTGTATTTCCAAGTTTTTCTGAAGCCGAATCTGAACTAAAGACATTTGTTACTCATTCAGGAAAAGTTATTCGAACAACTGGAGAAGTAATTGATCCTCTTTATACCGTATCTGAAGTAGAATTTGATCCTATGGAATATTTACGCGAATTCAATTATGGTAAAGTTTCAAAACTTGAAGACGGTACAACTGTTAGAGAATATACTATAATTGCTGAAGATGATAAAGTGATGGAAGTATCCCCTGGAGTTTTTTACAATGTTTGGACTTATAATGGAACAGTTCCAGGTCCTACAATTAGAGCCACTGAAGGCGATTTACTAAAAATTAATTTTATTAACAATGGTTCAAAAGAACATACAATTCATTTTCATGGAATTCATCCTGCTGAAATGGATGGTGTTTTTGAAATAGTGGGACCAGGTGGTGGTAAATTTGTTTATGAATTTGAAGCCGGTCCTGTTGGGGTACATCCTTATCATTGCCATGTAATGCCTTTGGAAGAACATATTGTTCATGGTCTTTATGGTGTTTTCATAGTTGACCCTAAAGAAGGTCGTGAACCAGCCGATGAAATGGTTATGGTGTTGAATGGTTTGGATACTGATTTTGATACTGAAAATAATTTCTATGCTGCAAATACAATCCCATTTTATTATCAACATCATCCAATTCAAATTAACACCAATGAATTGATTCGAGTTTATGTTGTCAATATGGTGGAATTTGATCCAATAAACAATTTCCATCTTCATGGAAATCTGTATACCTATTACCCTACTGGAACTGATTTGGTTCCTTCTTTTTACACTGACATGATAACTTTGTCTCAAACTGAGCGTGGAATCATGGAATTTGAGTATACATATCCAGGAAAATATCTTTTCCATGCACATAAAGTGGAATTCTCAGAAAAAGGTTGGGTCGGAATGTTTCTTGTAAATGATAATGCCAACTCTGATGAGAGTAGTGTGAAATATGGCAGCTAGTGATACTTCAAAATTTAAGGTGGCAGCAAGTGGTGTTATTCCATTTGCATTTGTCATTGTTTTGATGTTGTATATTTTTGGACCTGGTGGTGATTTGTTAGATTTTGGAATAGCTCTTCCTGAAATAACCATTGAAAAAGTGGATTTCATTGATTCAGAAATTCAGGCTACTGTTAGAAATACTGGTTCAATACCTGTTCAAGTCGTTGTTGCAGATGTAAATGATAGAATACAACCAGCTGCAGTAGAACCCGATGGATATTTAGAAAGATATGAGACAACTTTAGTTAGAATTCCTTTTGAGTGGAATGAAGCAGAACCCTATAGAATTGGGATCACTATTGATGATGGAACTCGTTTTGAAAAAGAAATTGAATCTGCTGCATTTGCTTTAGAATTTACTCTAGATCTTGCAATATTTTTTGCTATTATTGGAACTTATGTTGGAATAATTCCTGTAATGATTGGACTGTTGTGGCTTCCATTTATTAAAAAAATTAGTAAACAAAAATATCATTTCTTTTTGGCATTAACTGCAGGATTATTGTTATTTTTAGCAATTGATTCAATTGAAGAATCCATTGAAGTTTCTAATGAAAATTTGGCAAATAGTTTCAACGGTGCATTGCTTGTATCTACCGTTGTTGTATTGTCATTTTTGGCATTATACTATGTTGGAAATAAGATTATATCTAAATCTGATTCACTGCATTTCTCAAAACCTGTGGCAATTGGATTGATGATTTCAATTGGAATTGGCTTACATAATTTTGGTGAGGGCTTAGCTATTGGTGCAGCAGTTGGAATTGGTTCTATAGCATTCAGTACTTTTTTGATTGTTGGTTTTGCATTACATAATACTACTGAAGGTATTGCTATAGCCGCACCTATGTCTAGGGGGAAATTGATGATTGGTAAATTGGCTATAATGGGATTAATTGCAGGTTCACCTGCCATTTTTGGTGCCTGGATTGGTGGATTTGCCTACTCTCCATTTACTTCCGTAGTTTTCTTAGCTATTGGTGCAGGGGCTATTTTTCAAGTAATTTTGGTCTTATTGAAATGGATTCAAAAAGAAAATGATGGTAATCTTTCAACTCTTTCTGTTGTATCTGGATTTGCGATAGGAATGTTGGTAATGTATTTTACTAGTATTTTTGTCTAATTTGGTTCTGGATGAATTGTTATAACTGAATTTTTAATTTCTATTCTGATTGCATGCTCAATTTCTGATGTGAGATCATGAACTTTTTCAATTGATAATTCTTTGTCAAATGAACAATCTATATCAATTTTGAAAATATTCTCAAATTTCAGTGATACAATTCTGCCTACTTTTTTAACATCAGAGTATTCTTCAATAATTTTTCTAATTTTTTCTTCTGTTGCTATGTCTTCTATGTTGATATTTTTTGGAACTGTGATAAATGGCTCTAGATGAATTGTTGCATGTGTAATTTCTGGTATTTCTCTTTGAATTTTTTCTTCAATAATTTCAGAAATTTTATGTGCTGATACTAGATTACTCTCCCTATCTACCATCACATGTAAATTGCAATATGTTTTTCCTTTTGTCTTATTTGTATTGACGTTATGAACTTCTTTAACACCTTTTACACTTTTTGCAATTTCAAAAATTTTTCCGTCAAGTGGAACATCTTTCCAATTAGGTTCAAAATGAATTGTTATTTTTGCATTAGAAATTTGATTTTTAATATTTTTTTCAACACTGTCGCTTACTTCATGGGCTTTTTCAAAACTTGTATCTGCCCTTAATGAAATTGTAATATCTGCAAAAATTGTATCGCCTGATTTTCTCATCAGAACTGAACCTGTATCAACTACTCCCTCTGTTGAATTTGTGATTTCTTGAACATTTTTTACTAGTTCTGGTGATATTATATCTGTCAAATCCAGTGCTGTTTTGTAAATTAATTTTATACTTAGTACTGCTAGTAATCCTCCTAAAATCAATGCTGCAACAAAATCTCCAAAATAGATTCCATATGTAACTAGAATAATTCCTATAATTGCAACTGATGTTGAACCTAGATCCATAAATGCATGGTAGAAATCTGCTTTCAGAGTTGTTCCTCCAATTGCCTTGATACTTTTTCTAAGAAGTATTATTCTGAAAAAATCAATGCCAATTGTGTAAAGTCCTCCAATAATTGCAAATAATCCTGGTAAGATACTTGGTGGTGGACTCTGTAATCTATTGATTGATTCGTAGATGAAGAAACATGCAATTAGAAAAATTGCTATTCCTCCAATTAATCCTCCTAAGGATTCAATCTTTCCATGTCCGTATGTGTGCTCTGCATCTGGTGGTTTAATTGCCCACCTTGCTGCTAATAGTAAAACAAGTGTCACTACAGTATCTAACAATGCATGAATACTGTCTGTAATTAGAGCAAGACTGTTTGAAACTAAACCAAAAATTAATTCTACAACAAATGCAGAAAATATTGCTACTAGCGAAATCTGTAAAACTTTAGTTCTTTGAGAAAATATCTCCATCACATTTAGATTTTTTATCTGGTATTACAGGTTTTTCAAATAACTGATTATTTGATAGTAAATCTAATTTATTGATTTTTTGATTTGTGGTAATATGATGTCAAAAAAATCTAATTTACACCATACATTAGTCAATTTTAATTCGATTGAAAACATAAATACTCTGAGGCTCGATTTATGTTGAAAATGAAACAATCTGGATTCTTAGCATTTGCATTATTATCTATTTCAATTCTCTCTTTTGGTCTAACTGACGCAGTAAATGCACAATCAGATCTTCCATTATCTGTTAATACTGCTTCTTCAAGTTATACCACTGGTAATACTATTGAAATTTCTGGTATGATCAAAACTTTGGCTGAATATGAACAACCTGTAGTTTTAATGATTGTTAGTCCTGATGGAAACATTGTAACTGTTCAACAAGTAATGCCCGATTCTGATGGGTTTTATTCTGCAACTGTAAAAGCTGGTGGAACCATGAATTCTGGTGGTGAATATGAAGTTCGTGCACAATATGGAGCACAAAAAATTACCAATACTTTTGATTTCATGACTTCTGATCCTAAACCAACATCTCAACCAGAACCTGAACCAACACCAGAACCTGAACCAACACCAGAACCTGAACCAACACCAGAACCTGAACCAACACCAGAACCTGAACCTGTAGTTGAACAAGTTGTAAACTGTGGACCGGGAACTGAATCAGTAAACGGTGTATGTCAAGTAATTCAAATTGAAGAACCTGAAGAGTCTGAAGGCGGCGGCTGCCTAATTGCAACAGCAGCATACGGCTCAGAACTTGCACCCCAAGTTCAGATGCTTAGAGAAATTCGTGACAACCAGTTGATGAACACCGAATCAGGATCTGCATTTATGACAACATTTAACGAATTATACTATTCATTCAGTCCAACAATTGCAGACATGGAACGCGAAAGCCCAGTGTTTAAAGAAATTGTAAAGGCTGGATTGACTCCAATGATTAGCACATTATCTATCATGGAAAGTGCTGAAACTGAAAGCGAAGTGTTGGGACTTGGTTTGTCAGTAATTGCATTGAATTTGGGAATGTACATTGCAGCACCTGCATTGATTGCAATGAAAGTTAACCAACAAATTAGATCAAGAATTTAGAATTTTTTGATTTAACATAGTAGGTTCTTATACTGAAACAAATTATTGTATGTTATGAAAACTGAATATGAGGAATTTGAAAATATTGAAGACCTCTTCATGTACATGTCAGCAGCAGCACCTCCAATGAAAAATACAATTCCAATTAATTCTTACAAAGGCAATATAATGTCATTTATTCCGCTCAGTCCATCCACTGGCGAATCATATCTTATGCTTTATGCAAAGGGTGAACTTGAAGCAGGAATTTATGAATTTGATGTCTCTTCAAAATCATATAAAAAAGTGGAGTCAGTTGAACGAGCAGATAAAGTCTACTTTATTTCATTGACCCCAAAGCGAAATACAATTGCCGATCAGGCACTACAAAATCTATAAGTTAATTATTCAACTGAGACTGACAATTTTGAGACAATTAGATTGTGATGGAGCATCTCTGAATTTATTGCTACATCGACTTAACATGTCGTACAATCTTTAAACAGAATCAAATCTATTTACAAACGACTAAGTAAATTCTAAAGTTTCTTTGTTAGGAATTTTGGTTCAGAGACTGATTTGGTTCTTGCATATTTATCAATGATTTGATCAGGTGTTTTACCATTGAATAGATCCTTACATAGTCCTCTGAGATATCTCATAATTGCCCAGGTACCTGCCTTGAGAATACCGTACATGAATACTTTCATTGGTGGTCCATATGTTTTATTTCTTAGAATAATTGGAATTATGTCATTAATTACACGCAAGTTATTTTCCCAACACTTCCAAAATAATGTAAATTGTGCTTCGTTAAGATTTCCAAAATGCATAGAGTTTTTCTCACTAAAGTCTTGATAAAGTAATGGTGCTACTAATCCTCTAAAATCCATCTCTCTAAAGTCGCTCATCATGTCAATAGTATATTGAATATCGTCAGGGGTTTCGTCAGGCCATCCGATTATGATAGTTGCTGCTGGGAACCAGTGATTCTCATTTAGGATTTTTGCCCCTTCTCTTACAACACTACCCCATTCTTCAGGTGCAAATGGCTTTGTTTTGACTCCTAGGTGTTTTTTGACCATATCTGGTGCAACTGTTTCAATTCCTAGATTTGTTGCAAGCCATCTACCTGTTTTGTCTTGCTCATTGACTTGAGAAATTTGTTGCATTAATGTAGGATCTGCTGCAACTGCTGAAAATGTCATATGTGTAGTTCCGATGAAATTAGCTCCTAATCCTTTGAGACCTTTCCATAAATCTACGATTGCATCTCTGTTTGGAACAAAGTCTCTACTGTCACATCCATAAAGTAACATCTCATCAGAATGTAACCAAATTGAATCAAATCCATAATCTAAGTTAGTTTTTGCTTCATGTTGAAGTCTTTCTAGAGGTAAATCTTTTTTTGATCTTTTGTTGACATCACAAAAGTCACATCCTCTTCCGCAACCTCTCATTGCTTCAATTAATGAGTTAATTGTAGGGCCTTCAATTACTGGGATGTTTTCTAAATTTCTTACAAAGCAGTGCATTAATTCTGGTGCATCATTTTGTTCTAAATCCTGAAACAAGTCAACTGCTAGTTCGTCTGCTTCTCCAACAACTACTGTGTCAATTCCGTGAATCTTCATTCTATCTGATTTTGCTAATTCCCATGCGCCGTTACCTCCAACTACAACTTTGAAATCATATTTCTTTTTGAGTTGAATGATACTTGCACACATTTTTTTAAATTTCATTGCTACATAAGATAATTTTTCAGGTGACATTGTTGTTGTAACTGGTGCCATTCCAAGAGGATCCATTACATTGATTCCAACCACTTTGGTATCTGGTCCAATTGATTTTTGAAGCATTTCTGGATGTGCCATGAAAACATCTTCTTTTTTGTATCCGCCTTGAATTAGTGAACTCTCTATTCTTCTTAATCCTACTTGAGCTACTTTTACTTCACCTGTAATTGGGTCAGTTTCTACAGATGGACAAAACACTTTATCAAACACCCATTCTGGTAAAACTTCATACGGACCACATGCGATAAATCCATACAAGAAATTTCCTCTGTAATTTGTCATTAAACTACGGTCTGCAGTTAAAACAACACGTTTGCCAGCCAACTATCTCAAATCCTTTCATTATGTTATATATCATTTACGAGGAGGGTGAACCTAGTTTTTTCTTACTTTATCATTTTTCTCAAATTGTCAAAAAATATTTTCTCAACCTTAAATATCTGATATTGAATTTTATTGTCAGTGAAAACTCAATTAATGATTTTTGCACTATTTGGGATTTTAATTACAAGTGTTGGTATTTCTCAAGCATCTGCAGAAAATGGAGTTATTGAAGTTTCTACTGATAAACTCAATTATTCTGATGGAGAAACAATGCTAATTTTTGGTGAAATAACAAATATGGTTTCAGGAGATCAACTTAGTATCCTTATTCAATCACCTAATGGAAATTTGGTTGCACTTGATCAATTGACAGTTGGAGAAGATGATCAATTTAGTACAGAAATTAAACTTGGTGGAAAATTAATGAATCTAGAAGGGATTTATACAATTAAAGTTCAATACAGAGATCATTCTACAACCACTTCTTTTAATTTTGGTGGAGTTACTAATCCACATGTAACTGAATTAGATGAAGTAATTGTTGAAGATTCTGTAATTGAAGATGAAATAATTGAAGATTCATTTATTGAAAATTCTGTAATTTTTGATTCAGTAGTTACTGCAACCAGTGTTTCAGTTCAAGATTCTACTGATTTAATATCCTATGAAATTACTAATGCAAAATTACTAAATGTGATACCTGATTTAGATGCAGTCTCATTGTTAATTTACATTGAAACAACTGATGAAGGTTCAATTACATTAGCAATTCCAAGGTCTGTTTTGGATGCATCCATTAATGATGGAGATGATGAATTTTTTGTATTAGTTGATGGGGAAGAAGTAGACTTTGAAGAAATTAGGACTTCTGTAGATCGAACTCTAACTATTGACTTTCTTGCAGGAACTGAACAAATTGAAATTATCGGTACCTTTGTAATTCCAGAGTTTGGTACAATTGCAGCCATGATTCTAGCAGTCGCAATTATCTCAATAGTTGCAATCTCTGCAAAATCAAGACTTAGCCTGCTGTCAAGATATTAAAATAATTACTTTTTTTCATTTGGTATATATACATAAATACCGAGCATACGTGATTGCAACTAGATGAATTTCAAAAATTCAACCAGATCAATTAGCCTAGTCCTAATGGCAGTAGCTATAATGTCCGTAACCTCGGTTAACCAAGACGCCTTTGCAAAAGACGCTGGTATGTCATTAACAGCAATTGCTGAAGAAGATGGAACAATAATTTCTATTTCTGGAGAAACTACATCAAATATCACTGATGTAACTCTTAGAGTAATATCTCCAAATGGATCAAATGTTGTTGCAGTTGATCAACTAACCCCAGATGCAAACGGAGAATTTAGTACACAATTCAATGTTTCCAACTGGACACAAGATGGAATGTATGAAATTAAAGCCAATCAAGGAACATCCCTACTTTACAGCATCACAGTAAGCGTTGATGTAAATGGTGGATTGACTGCAGAAACATCTGCAACCAACTCTAGTATGGTTGACAACTATGCCAGCTCTGAAGCAATAGCAATAACTAGTGCCTCATCTGATGAGATGGGAGGATTGTCTATTTCAGCCAATGCTATGGAAGGATCAGATACTATTGAAATAACTGGTCAAACCAGCAAAACCAATCAAGATGTTACATTTACTGTAACATCTCCAAACGGTAATCTAGTCAGTGTTGACCAAGTATCTCCAGAATCAGATGGTAGTTTTGCTGCTGATATCCTAGTTGGAGGTCCATTATGGTCCCAAGATGGAGCATACACAGTAACTGCTCAACAAGGCAATGATTCAATGTTTATTGATTCTGTAGAAGTTGAAGTAGCAGATGGATTAGTAGTTCCAGAGTTTGGTACAATTGCAGCCATGATTCTAGCAGTCGCAATTATCTCAATAGTTGCAATCTCTGCAAAATCAAGACTTAGCATCGTTCCAAGATACTAAAATTACAAATTTTTTTCATTTTTTATTTTTCATTATACATAAATAGTGACTAACCCGTTTTCAAATAACATGAATAGCACCACACCGTTAATGCTAGTAGCCCTAGTGGCAATAGTAGGTACCATAGGTTTCGCTTCGGAAGCACATGCAGATCTTCCTTTAACAGTTCAAACTGATTCAGCAACATATGGTCACGATGATACTATTACCGTTACAGGACAAGTAGCTAACGTAATTCCAGGAAATGTGCCAATCACAGTTACTGTGGTTAGTCCAATGACCTCACTTGTTACAATTGATCAAATCAATGTTGCAAATGATGGAAGTTTTGAGACAACAATGAGTACAGCTGGTAATTTGTGGAAATACGATGGTACATACACCATTAAAGTAAACTATGGTAGTTTAGACAATAACGTCACAGTTGAATTAAGTGGTGGAGTTGAAGTTGTTGAGAAAAAACACATGGATCATGGTGATGATATGCATCACGATGATGTAGAATGTGGTTCAGGTGAAGTAAGCATTGGAGGTAATTGTACTTCTTATGATATTTCAGGTGGACAAGTAACAAGTGCAACAGTAAACACAGATGATAATTCAGTCATCATCAACATTAATGCAATGGATGATGGTGTATTGACAATCAGTCCTTCAGAATCAACACAAAAAGGTATCTTTATGGTATTAGTTGATGGCGAGGAATCAGATGATGCAGAAATTAACGGTAACACAGTTATCGTTCCATTTGGTGCAGAAACTGAACAAATTGAAATTATCGGTACCTTTGTAATTCCAGAGTTTGGTACAATTGCAGCCATGATTCTAGCAGTCGCAATTATCTCAATAGTTGCAATCTCTGCAAAATCAAGACTTAGCATCGTTCCAAGATACTAAAATTACAACTTTTTTTCATTTTTTATTTTTAATAGTAAAAGAGATATACAAATTTCTCTTTGAAAAACTATGCATCTTAAGATATTTTCTATTTTAATTATTTTAATATTGATTCCAGTGGGAACTGTTTTTGCAAACACATCTTTAATTTCTGTTCAAACTGATAATGCTACTTATGATGAGGGTGACACAATTGTAATTTCTGGACAAATTAAAATAATTGTAGGCGAAACTCCTATCACATTACAACTATTCAAAGACGGGAACATGGTTGAAATTGCACAAATCAATGTTTCTAAAGATGGAAATTATTCTTACCCTATTCTTGCACAGGGTAGTATGTGGCAAAATCAGGGTGAATATGTTGTAAAAGTAACTTATGGTGAAGGAAATATCGCAGAAACTGTTTTTTTCTATACGCCTGATTCTGAAGTCCTAACAACAACTGATACTTTTGAAGTTAATGCAGGAAGTAGTGGAACATTTGATTTGGATTATACTATTAGAGGTGGAACAATATCTACTATATCTATTGATGAAAATATTTTTGGATTAGTTGTAGATATTGATGCATCTGATGAGGGAAAAATTGTTTTAGATTTACCTAGAAAATACATTGATGCTGAAAAACAAAATGGAAAAGATGAAGTCTTTATAATTTTGATTGAAAAACAAAATGGTGACCTTATTGAAACTACATACAATGAGGAAACATCTCATTCAGAAATTAGAACACTAACAATTGATTTTGAGGAAGGTGATTCAAAAATACAAATTATCGGTACTTACGTAATTCCTGAATTTGGTACAATTGTTATGATAATTTTGACAGTAGGGATTATGGCATCAATTCTGCTAACTCGAAATAAATTTCAAATTAAAATTTAATTTTTAGATTCAAAAGAATATTTTTCTTTGAATGGTGAAACTGCACGAAGTTCTTCAATCACTTTTTTGAGAATTTCTACCGTTTCATTAATCTCATTTTCTGTATTCAAAATCCCTACAGTTAATCGTAAAGAACCTGTAATTTGTTCCAAAGAAAATCCCATTGATTTTAAAACATGTGATGCTTTTTGAGTATTAACTGAACATGCTGAGCCAGTAGATGCAGCAATTCCATATTCATCCAATTTGATAATGAGGTCTTCCCCATTAATTCCTAAAAATGTAAAATGAGCATTATTGGCTAATCTGTAATCTACGTGACCGTTGAAAGTAACTTGCGGAATTTCATCTAATACTTTTTTGACTAGTTGAGATTGAAGTTTTTTTATCCATAAGATATTTTCATCTAGATGATTTTGTGCAATTTCACATGCTTGACCAAATCCCACAATATTTGCAACATTTTCAGTCCCAGATCTTAACCTGAATTCTTGCCCTCCTCCCAAAATCATAGGATCTATCTTTACTCCGTTTTTGATGTATAATGCCCCAATTCCTTTGGGACCATGAAGTTTATGAGATGAAATTGATAGTAAATCTACATCTAATTCTTTGACATCTACGGGAATCTTTCCTACAGCTTGAACTGCATCTGTATGAAAAATAATTTGATTTTCATGGCAAATTTTGGCAATTTTTTGAATTGGTTGAATTGTTCCAACTTCATTATTTCCAAACATCACTGAAACAACACTTGTTTTTTCAGAAATTGCATTTTCTAAATCTAATGTATTGATCATACCAAATTTATCTACTGGCAGATAATCTACTTTGAATCCTTTTGAACTCAATTTTTTACAAGGTTCTAAAACTGCATCATGTTCAATAGATGTTGTAATAATATGACTAGATGGAAATTGTGATGAAATTCCATTTAGCGCTGTATTGTTAGATTCTGTTCCTCCAGATGTAATCAAAATTTCTGCAGGATCTGCATTAATAATAGATGCAATTTGTTTTCGTGCTTTATTGACGGCCTTACGTGTTAATCTCCCTTGTTTATGTATTGATGATGGATTTCCATATTGTTCCTTAAGATAGGGTAACATTGAATTTAATACATCATCATGAATTCGTGTTGATGCTGCATTATCTAAATAGATCAATTTGAAATCACATTAATTTTTCCAGGCTTGTATCCGTCTTTATCTATCTCAACAGAAGTAAATCCAATCACTTTCAATTTTTCACTTAATTGATTAATGATGTTCTCATCAAAAATTGATATTCTTTCTTTATCTACTTCAATTTTTGCACAACCTTGAATGTCTCTGACTCTAACTTGTTTTAGTTTGGTAATCTGTTTAACAAGAGTCTCACCTAATTCAATTCGAGTTAGTCTTTCTGCAGTTACTCTTTGACCCCAGGGAATTCTAGATGCTAAACATGAATTTGCTGGTCTATCATGAACAGACAATCCAACAGATTTAGCAATATCTCGAATCTCTGATTTGATAAATTTTGTTTCTACAAGTGGACTTCGAATTCCATTTTCTTTTAGGGCTTGAATTCCTGGACGATAATCACCTAAATCATCTATATTGGTTCCATCAACTATGATTTCTACACAATGTGTTTTAGCTAATTTGATTAAATGATCTCCTAACTCCATTCTACAATGAAAACACCGATTTGAGTCATTTTTAACAAAATCTTCGTTTTCTAATTCACTATAATCTAAAATCATTTGTTCAATGCCTATTTCTGAACAAACTTGTTTTGCTGATAGAAGTTCTTCTTGTGACAAAGTTTTGTAATCTGCAGTAACTGCAATTGCAGAATTTCCTAATGCTTGAAAAGCAGCATATGCTACAACTGCACTGTCTACACCCCCTGACAATGCAATCATTACTTTGTTTTTATCTTCAAACCATTTTACTAAATTATCTAATTTTGTCATTGTGTCTCCTCTATTTTTTCAATTTCTTTTCTCAAAAATAATTCAACATCTCTAATTGGTTTATCAAGTGTTTCAGAAATATTTTTTAAATCTTCAAATTCTATTTTAAAGTGAGTTTTTTCCTTGTAAGTTGATTTTTTATAATTTATTTCAAAAGATTTACCTTCAAAGGTTAATGAGAAACTATGATTTGTTCTAGCAACAATTAATCGATTAGAATCTGATATTCTGATTCCTAAAGTACCCGTTTCCAATACTAAAATATCTGTAATTGTTTCAATTTTTTCATCATCACACATTATAGAAATCAAGTTAGTTGGTCTTCCTTTTTTTGTAATTCCTGGATAAATTGAAATATCTTTTGCTCCTATTTTCATAATTTTTTCAATCAAATATCCTAAAATCTCTCCTGAAACATCATCTACATTTGTCTCTAGAATTTTTACTGAATCCATCCCTGTTTTCTCATGACTGCCTTGAACAATTTTCAATACATTTGAGAATGATTCAAAATTTTTTTGACCTGCCCCGTAACCAATTGAACTAATATTCATTGAAGGATAATATTCCACTGAACTATCTGTCAAATTAACTAAAATACAAGCTCCAGTAGGAGTTGTTAGCTCTTCATTTGCATCATTTCCTTTAATTGTTAAATTAGAATTTTTGAAAATTTGGAGAACTGCACTTGCAGGATTGGACATTGTTCCATGAGAAAAACTAACAGTTCCACTTCCAACTGATACTGGCAAACAAACAATTTTCTCCTCAAATAGTTTCAATTTTTCACATGCAATAGTAACTCCAACTATGTCTACCAGTGTATCGATACTTGATGCCTCGTGAAAATGAACTGAATCTTCAGAAATGCCGTGAATTTTAGATTCTGATGAAATTAAAGAATTAATGCATGATTCTGCAAATGTTCTTGCTTTATCTGAAAGTTGTAATTCGTTTATCGAATTAATTATTGCATTTTTTATCTCAATTCCTTTTCTTTCAGAAATATTTTCATCAATTTCTAATATTAATTCAGTTGATTCAATTCCATTTTTTTGAATTTTTTGAAAATCAATTTTATTAATTTTTGAATCTGGCAGAAATTTTCCTATTTTTTTAATTCCTTCTACGATCTGATTTTTATCTGCTCCTAAATCCACTAAAGAACACAAAAGCATATCTCCTGAAATTCCTGCTATTTGTGGATCAATAACAATAACCATGATTAAAAATTATCAAAAATGCTTATAAATTCGCCTAATATTTTGACTATTTCATTAGATTTATAATTTCAAATTTAGCACTGATTTTCATGATTACAATAATTGGATCTGGTAAAGTAGGTGGCGATGCAGCTTTATTTTCAGCATTAAAGAAATTAGATGATCAAATCTTGTTACTTGATGTTGCAAAGGGATTGCCACAAGGTGAAGCCATGGATATCAATCACATGTTATCTGAACAAGGTATTGATGTAGAAGTTAAGGGTTCAAATGATTATGAGGATATTAGAGGATCAAACATTGTCGTGGTAGTAGCAGGTTCAGCTAGAAAACCAGGAATGACAAGAATGGACTTGCTAAAAATTAATGCTTCAATTGTAAAAAGTGTAACAGAAAATATTAAAAAATATGCTGATGACTCTATGATTATTCCAGTTTCCAATCCATTGGACCCAATGGCATACATTACTCAAAAAGTATCTGGATTTGATAGAAGTCGAGTGTTTGGAATGGGTGGAATGTTAGATTTATCAAGATTTAGACAATTTATTCATGAATCTACTGGTCATTCCCGAGATTCTATTAGAGGATTAGTAATTGGTGAACATGGAGAAAACATGCTTCCTTTACCAAGATTTTCATCCGTTTCTGGAGTTCCACTTTCATCCTTCTTACCAAAAGAAAAATTAGACGAGATTGTTCAAAACACAAAACAAGTTGCAGCTAAAGTAATTGAATTAAAGGGTGCTACAGTACATGCACCAGGAAATGCAATATCTGCAATTATTGAAACAGTAGTTAGAGATAGAAAACAAGTCATTCCAGTAGCAACTTATCTTGATGGTGAGTATGGTCATTCTGATGTTACAATTGGTGTACCAGCTGTAATTGGCAAAAACGGTGTAGAGAAAATTATTGAGTTAGATCTTAATGATGAAGAAAGAACTATGTTTGACAAAGGTGTCGCTAATGTCAAAGATGCACTTTCTGGTATTGAAATCTAAGCATTTTAGTATAGATATCAATTATTGTAATTATTGAAAATCAATGAAATTTTAGAATCCGTAAAATCTGGAAAAATTTCTACCAAAGATGCAAAAAAACTTTTAACATTATATTCAATTGAGGAAGTTGAAAATTTTGCCAAAATTGATGTTAATCGAAGTAAACGAAGGGGAGTTCCAGAAGTAATTTTTGCAGAAACTAAGGAATTAGATGATATTAAAAAAATCATTAAAAAGACTCTGGAAAAAACTAATTCTGTTCTTGTTTCAAGAATCAAAAAAGAGCATTACAAAAAATTACTTTTGTTCGTAAAAACATTAAAAGTAAAAATCTCGACAGGAAAAAATTCATCAACTATTTTGATATTTAAAAAACCAATTAAATTCCATGGAGGAACCGTTGGTGTTTTGACAGCTGGAACTTCTGATATTGGAGTTGCTGAAGAATCTAGATTAATGTGTGAGGCAATGAATTGTAAATGTATAACAAGTTATGATGTTGGAGTTGCTGGAATCCAAAGAATATTTCCAATTTTAAAGAAAATGATTGAAGAGGATGTTGATTGTATTATTGTTGCAGCTGGAATGGAGGGGGCTTTGGCCACTTTGGTTTCTACTCTGGTAGATATACCAATTATTGGAATTCCAACATCAGTTGGATATGGATATGGTGAAAAAGGAATTGCAGCTTTAGCATCTATGTTACAAAGTTGCTCTTTGGGATTATCTGTTGTAAATATCGATAATGGAATTGCTGCTGGTGGAATTGCTGCAAATATTGCAAATAGAGTCAATAAGAAAATAATTTCTTGATTTGAAGTTTCAGATTAGATATATATTAACCCGAACGTGATTTTTTTCAGTTTGTGTGTATTATTTACTATTACATTTAATGTTCGATCTGGGGGCTTCTTAAATGGCAATTAAGAAAAACCAGATTTTAGTACCAGATCATGTTTATGTTCCTAAACATGAAATTATTCCAAAATCAGAAGCTGAAGAAGTTTTAAAAAAATACAATTGTAAACCAACAGAATTACCATTAATTTTCGTAAATGATCCTGCAATTATGGGACTTGGTGTAAAACCTGGTGATATGATAAAAATCACTAGAAATAGTCCAACTGCTGGTGAGAGTCTCTATTATCGATATGTGGTGGAGGTCTAGATTTGGCTGATCCTTCAAACAAACGTTGGCCAGTTATTCAAGATATTTTGAAGCGTGAAGGTATTGCACGTCAACATCTTAATTCCTTTGATGAATTTTTAGAAAGAGGACTTCAAAGTATCATAAATGAAGTTGGACAAATTGACATTGAAAATGCTGAATATCCATATAAAATTCAATTAGGAAAAGTAAAACTTCAACAACCAAGAATGATGGAACTTGATGGTTCTATTACTCACATCACGCCAGCTGAAGCAAGATTACGAAATGTTTCTTATTCTGCACCTGTAATGATGGAAGCCAGTGTTGTTGAAGATGGTAAAATTTTGGAATCAAGATTTGTTCATATTGGTGATGTACCAGTTATGGCAAAATCTAATGCATGTATTTTGAATAATTTCTCTAATCAAAAATTAATTGAACATGGTGAAGATCCAAATGATCCTGGTGGCTACTTTATCATTAACGGCTCAGAAAGAGTAATTGTTGGATTAGAAGATCTTTCTTATAATAAAATAATTGTAGATAGAGAACTTGTTGGTGGAAACACTGTTTTCAAAGCAAAAGTTTATTCTTCAATTGTTGGTTACCGTGCAAAATTAGAACTTGTTATGAAAAATGATGGATTGATAGTTGCAAGAATTCCTGGTTCTCCTGTAGATATTCCAGTTGTTACTTTAATGAGAGCACTCGGATTAGAATCTGATAAAGAAATTGCTTCAGTAGTTTCACTAGTTGATGAACTTCAAGATGAATTAGAAGGCTCTTTTGAAAAAGCAGGAGATGTTCCTACATCTAAAGATGCTATTGTTTACATCAGTAAAAGAATTGCACCTGGAATGTTAGAAGAATTCCAAATTAAACGTGCTGAAACTTTACTTGATTGGGGTCTATTACCTCATCTAGGAAAACACCCTGAAAACAGAAAAGAAAAAGCACAATTCTTAGGAGAGGCAGCATGTAAATTATTAGAATTAAAACTCAATTGGATTACTCCTGATGATAAAGATCATTATGGAAACAAAGTCATCAAATTTGCAGGACAAATGCTTGCAGATTTGTTTAGAACTGCATTTAGAAATTTGGTTAGAGATATGAAATATCAATTAGAGCGTTCAGGTCAAAAACGTGGAATTAATGCAGTTGCTGCATCAATTCGTCCTGGAATTATTACTGATAAACTAAACAATGCTATTGCAACAGGAAACTGGGGTCGTGGTAGAGTTGGAGTTACACAATTACTTGACAGAACAAACTATCTATCAACTATCAGTCATCTTAGAAGAATTCAATCACCCCTTAGTAGAACTCAACCAAACTTTGAAGCAAGAGATTTGCACGCAACACACTTTGGAAGAATTTGTCCTAGTGAAACACCTGAAGGCTCAAACTGTGGTTTGGTAAAAAATCTTGCATTATCTGGAATCATTTCAGTAAATGTTCCTTCTGAGGAAATTGTTGAGAAATTATATGATCTTGGAACTGTACATTTCTTTGATGCAAAAGATGATTTGAAACAAGATGGAACTAGAATATTTGTCGATGGACGATTAATTGGATATTATAAAGATGGACTTGAATTAGCAGAATCACTAAGAGATCTTAGAAGAAATTCAAAAATCCATCCACACGTTGGAGTTTCATTCCATAAATCTGATGAGCACAAAGAGGCTACTCGAAGATTATATGTTAATTGTAATGCTGGACGAGTTTTAAGACCATTAATAATTATCAAAGATAACAAACCATTACTTACTCAAGATCTTTTAGATAAAATTTCAAAGAAATTACTATCTTGGAATGATTTGTTAAGAATGGGTGTCTTGGAAATGATTGATGCAAATGAAGAGGAGAACTGTTACATTACATTGGATGAAAAAGATTCAAAGAAACACACTCATCTTGAAGTATTCCCACCAGCAATTTTGGGAGCAGGTGCATCTATAATTCCATATCCAGAACATAACCAATCTCCAAGAAATACATACGAATCTGCAATGGCAAAACAAAGTTTAGGATTTTCAACACCGATGATGAATACTAGTACATATGTTAGACAACACCTTATGCTATACCCACAAGTTCCAGCTGTAAACACAAAAGCAATGAAACTACTTGGATTAGAAGATAGACCAGCAGGTCAGAACTGTGTAGTTGCCGTATTGCCATTTGATGGTTACAACATTGAGGATGCAATTGTTCTCAGTAAAGCCTCTGTTGATAGAGGATTAGGTAGAACTTTCTTCTTTAGAATTTATGATGCTGAAGCAAAACAATATCCTGGTGGAATGAGAGATTCATTTGAAATTCCAAACGCTGAAGATAATGTAAGAGGTTACAAAGGTGAAAAAGCATATAGATTACTTGAAGAAGATGGCGTAGTAGCATCAGAGTCACCTGTTAAAGGTGGAGATATTTTGATTGGTAAAACTAGTCCTCCAAGATTTATGGAAGAATACCGAGAGTTTGAATCCTCTGGTCCTTATCGTAGAGATACATCCATTGGTGTAAGACCTTCTGAAGCCGGTGTAATTGATACAGTTGTAATGACTCAATCTAACGAGGGTGGTAAAATGTATAAAATTAGAGCAAGAGACATGAGAATTCCTGAAATTGGTGATAAATTTGCTTCAAGACACGGACAAAAAGGTGTACTTGGAATTTTAGCAAAAGCAGAAGACTTACCATACACTGCTGAAGGTATGTCACCTGATGTTTTAATTAATCCACATGCTTTCCCATCTAGAATGACTGTGGGTATGATGATGGAATCCATTTGTGGAAAAGCTGCATCATTCCGTGGAAAGAGATTTGATGGTTCTGCATTCGTTGGAGAGAAAATGGATGAAGTTAAGGAAGTTATGGATGCACATAATTTCAAATATTCTGGTAAAGAAATAATGTATGACGGAAGAACTGGAAAAGCATTCCCAGTTGATGTCTTTATTGGTGTAGTATACTATCAAAAACTTCATCATATGGTTGCCGACAAAATACATGCAAGAGCACGTGGACAAGTTCAGATGTTAACTAAACAACCAACTGAAGGTAGAGCTAGAGGTGGTGGATTGAGATTTGGTGAAATGGAAAGAGATTGTTTAATTGCTTATGGTGCATCAATGATTCTAAAAGATAGATTGTTAGATGAATCTGATAAATCTGATGTTTTCGTTTGTGAAAGATGTGGTTTAGTTGCTTATCATGATGTTAAACAAAGAAAATATGTTTGCAGAGTTTGTGGAGATAAAGCTAAAGTATCTTCAGTATCTGTGGCATATGCATTCAAATTATTATTACAAGAAATGCAAAGTCTTAATGTTGCACCAAGATTGCTAATAAAGGAGAAACTCTAAGATGTCTATTCAAGCAATTAAAGCAATTGATGGAATTCGTTTCTCTGTTTGGTCTCCAACTGAAATTAGAAAATATTCTGTTGCTGAAATCACTGCTCCAGAAACTTACGATGAAGATGGAATGCCAGTTCAAGGAGGTCTTATGGATGGAAGACTTGGAACACTTGAGCCTGGTCAAAAATGTCTAACTTGTGGTAATACTGCAGCTAGATGCCCAGGACACTTTGGTCACATTGAACTTGCAGAACCAATTTTGCATATTGCATTTATTGATAATATCTACAAATTACTACAATCAACATGTCGCTCTTGTGCACGACTAAAAGTTCCGCAAGAAGATCTTAATGCATTCCAAAAAATTAAAGATAAAGGAGCTGCATACACAACTGTTTCACAAAAACGTATTCCTGAACAAATCATTGAAAAAGCAAAGAAAGCAAAAGAATGTCCTCACTGTGGAAAAACACAATACGAATTAGTTTTTACAAAACCCACTATCTTTGTTGAAAAAACCGAAATCGGTGAACATAGATTATTGCCAATCACAATTAGAGAAAGATTCTCACAAATCCTTGATGACGATTTATCCCTATTGTCTTATGATCCTGTAACTGCAAGACCTGAGTGGTTTATTCTTCAAGCATTGCCTGTTCCTCCAGTTACTGTCAGACCTTCAATTATTCTTGAAACTGGAATTAGATCTGAAGATGATTTAACCCATAAAATGGTAGATATCATTAGAGTTAATCAGAGATTAAAAGAAAGTAAAGAAGCAGGAACTCCTCCATTAATTGTTCAAGATTTGGTTGATTTGTTACAATACCATTCAACAACATATTTTGACAATGAAGTTTCTGGAATTCCTCAAGCTCATCATCGTTCTGGACGTCCTCTTAAAACATTAACACAAAGACTCAAAGGAAAAGAAGGCAGATTCAGAGGTTCACTTTCTGGAAAGAGAGTTGACTTTTCTAGTAGAACTGTAATTTCTCCAGATCCTAACTTGGACTTGTCTGAAGTTGGTGTACCTGAAGCAGTTGCAATGAAACTAACTATTCCTGAAATTGTAACTGAATGGAACATAGAAAGAATGCGAAAATTAGTTATCAATGGACCTGAAAAATTCCCAGGAGTTAATTATATTGTAAGACCAGATGGTGTAAAAATTAGATTAGACTTTGTTGAAGATCGTTCAACAATTGCAGAAACACTTGAAATTGGATATTTGATTGAAAGACATCTTGCTGACAGAGATATTGTAATGTTTAACAGACAACCTTCACTTCACCAGATGTCCATCATGGCACACTATGTACGTGTACTTCCTGGAAAAACTTTCAGATTACACCCATCTGTTTGTCCACCATACAACGCAGACTTTGATGGTGATGAGATGAATCTTCACGTACCACAAAGTGAGGAAGCTAGAGCAGAAGCAATTCTTTTGATGAGAGTTCAAGACCAATTAATTTCACCAAGATATGGTGGTCCAATTATTGGTGCCCTCAGAGACTTTGTAACTGGTGCATATCTATTAACAAAAGATGATACTATTTTGTCTGTTCAAGAATTTTCAAACTATGCAATGCTTGGAGGATTTACTGACCCACTACCAAAACCATCTACTAAAGCAAAAGATGGAAGCCCTGCATACACTGGAAAACAATTATTCTCATTATTCTTACCAAGCGATTTCAATTATACATTAACATCAAAATGGTCAAAAGGTACTGGTGGAAAAGCAAATGACGTTGTAATTAAAAATGGTGAATTAATCAGTGGTGTAATTGACAAAACATCAATTGGTGCAGAGGAGCCAGAAAGTGTCTTACACAGAATTACTAAAGATTATGGTAATGCAGTTGGAAAGAACTTTTTGAATTCTATCTTAATTATGGTAAAACAATTCATCACTCACTATGGATTTAGTTATGGTTATGGTGACTTGGAAGTTCCAGCAAAGAATGAACAACAAATTCTAGATGATATTAGCGACACATATGATGTTGTAGCAGATTTGACTGACCAATATGAAAAAGGAACATTGAAGCTTACAAGAGGTATGAAAGCAGAAGAAGCTTTAGAAGCTTACATTGTAAATGAATTAGGTAAAGCCAGAGTTAAAGCAGGTGATACTGCAAATGATTCCCTTGATGATGGTAATGCTGGAAAAATTATGGCAACAACTGGTGCAAGAGGTTCAGCACTTAACGTAGGTCAAATGGCCGGAGCATTAGGTCAACAATCAAGAAGAGGTAACAGAATGAACGAGGGATATGCAAATCGTGCATTAACTCACTATAAAGAACATGATAGTAATCCTGATGCACACGGATTTGTAAAATCAAATTATAGAACTGGATTAACTGCACTAGAATTCTTCTTCCACGCAATGGGTGGTAGAGAAGGACTTGTAGATACTGCAGTCAGAACACAACAAAGTGGTTACATGCAACGTAGATTGATCAATGCATTAGAACACATTAGATTAGAATACGATGGAACTGTAAGAGATCCTCATGGACACATTGTTCAATTCCTTTACGGTGAAGATGGAATTGATGTACAAAAAAGTGACCATGGTGAGGCATTCAATCCAAGTAGATTAGCTGCATCACAAGCTATGATTGATTCTGGAGCAAAAGCAACAAAAGATGAAATTGAGACATTAACTAAAAAATACACTAAAACATTCAGTCCAAGATTAACTAAACTCGTAACTGATGCATTAAACAAATCTGGACTTAGTAAATCTGGAATTGAAGCAGTATGTAAAAAAGGTCTTTCACTTTATGATAAAGCACGTGTAGAGCCAGGACAAGCAGTAGGAATTGTAACTGCACAATCTATTGGTGAACCAGGTACGCAAATGACTTTGAGAACATTCCACTTTGCAGGAATTAAAGAAAGAAACGTTACATTAGGTCTTCCAAGATTAATTGAACTAGTTGATGCTAGAAAGAAACCTGTAACCCCAACTATGGATATTTACTTAGAAAAAGAAAATAAAGGAAATAGAGAAAAAGCAATTGAAGTTGCAAGAAATGTTTTGCAAACTAAAGTAAGTGCCTTAATTGCTGATACTGAAACTGATTATTCTACAAACATTAAATTAATTTTAAGTGAGAACAGACTTCGTGAAAGAGGTTGTTCTGTTGCAGAAGTTGAAGCAGCACTTTCTTCTAATAAAAAATTCAAGATGGAAGTAACTGGTGAATTAATTACTTTGAATTTAGTTGAAGAAGTTGATACTGCAACTGCAATTGCAATTAGAAACAAAGTACTCAATACTACTGTTAAAGGCGTTCCAGACATTGAGCGTGTAACATTAGTTCAAAAAGATGATGAATGGGTAATCCAAACCACTGGTTCAAACATTGCTAAAGTACTTGAAGTTAAAGGAATCGATAAAAGAAATGTTAGAACAAATAATGTCTTTGAAATTGCAGGTACCTTAGGAATTGAAGCAGCAAGATTTGCATTAATTGATGAACTTAATCATACTCTGGGAGACCAAGGATTGGAAGTTGATGATAGATACATTATGTTGGTATCTGATTTGATGTGCTCACGTGGTTACATGCAACAAATTGGTAGACACGGTATCGCTGGTACTAAAGACAGTGTACTTGCAAGAGCTGCATTCGAAATTACAGTACCAACAATTGCACATGCCGCACTTGGAGGAGAAATTGAACAACTTAGAGGTATTACTGAAAATGTAATTGTTGGTAGTCAAATTCCAATTGGAAGTGGTACTGTTGATCTGTACATGCAAGTGAGCAAAAAGAAATAGAATTAAGTGATAATTATGGCTGATGAAATTTCTACTGCAATGACTGCTTGTCAAGGAAAAAGTGTTTTACTTCGTTTAAGAAATAACAAAACTGTTCAAGGAAACTTGATAGACTTTGATATTCATATGAATTTAACATTGGACAAAGCTGAAGACATTACTGAAGAAAAACATTTGAGTCTTGGAAAAGTTTTGTTGCGCGGAGATAATATTTTGGCTATCTCTTTACCTACCGATAAATCCTAAAATTTATCATCAAACATTAAATCTGATTTCAACTAATTCATCCCGTGTACGAATTTTTATTGGGATTTTTTCTTATTTTAGCCCCTGTTTATGCTGAATCTCTTCCTGATTATGACAAACCTTTTGCACCAATCTATACTGACAAACCTGGATATTCGTGGACTGATAAAATAATAATTTCTATTAATGCACCAAGTTGGAATAGCAATTCAAATAAAATTGATTCAATTGGCGAAACTGATTCTCATCCAATAAAAATTTCATCAGGTGAAAATTTTTTAAAACCATATAGGTTAACTGAAACCTCATCAGGTTCTGGAATTTTTTCAGGTGAAATTATTTTAACAGGTTTTTTGCATGATGTTGACGGTGATGGAAATTTTGATACAAACCCAAAAACTTCTGGTAATGGACCAACAAATGGGTTTTTAGAAGCTGACAATGATGATTCAATTACAATATCTTTTGAATTTGCAGATGGTGTTGTGTTAACTGAATCAATTCCAATAACATGGAATATGGGAGTAATACAATTTTCAAAAGATGTTTTTCTTACAAGTGATTCAGTTGAAATTCGTGTAATTGATCATGATATGAATTTGAATCCTGAGGCAATTGATACAATTACCGTAGAAGTTTTTTCAGATTCTGACAGTGGCGGCATACAAGTTGTTGCAACAGAAACATCTGAACGCTCTGGTGACTTTATAGCAAATATTAGTTTGTCAACAAACACTTCTAGTGGAAATCGACTTTATGCAGTCCCTGGAGATGGTATTTTTGCAAAATATGATGATCATACATTACCAAAACCTTTTTCAAAATCTGATGAAATATCAATTGAAACTTCTGCTAATGTTGATCACTCCATTGCATCAATTAATCGAATACAGACTTCACCAATTTCTTTTTCTGATAGTTTTGGTAACCCTTTAGACTCTCTTATTTCACAAACACAAATGCAAATAGTTGGAACAATTGAAAATAAATTAAATTACGAACAAGATTTTATCTATTTTTTCCAAATTAAAAACTCTGATAATTCTGTACTTTCTTTATCGTGGATTCAGGGAAAACTTTCTCCTAATCAAATTCTAGATATTTCTCAATCATGGATTCCTGAAAAATCTGATAATTATGTTTTAGAAACTTATGTGTGGAATTCGTTAAATGATTTCATACCATTGAGTCCTGCAATTTCATCCTCGATAACTATTGATTGATTTTATAAAAATCAAAAATAATTTTTAAATCATTTATTATACTTAGAAATATTTTTTCAATAAACCTATAAAGGACTCTCAAGACGATCGTGATAAGGAAACTACATGAGTAAAATACTTGAGAAATCATTGAAGGATGCCCGCAAAGAGAATAGATTGACAATGGGTAGCAAAGAAGTTTTGAACTCTGTAAATAATTCCAAGTTAATTGTATTATCTCAATCTGTAGACAAAAAAATGCTTGAGAAAATTGAATCTGATGCAAAAAAACAAAAAGTCCCCCTCGTAAACTTTCAAGGAACTTCAGTTGCACTGGGTAGATTGTGCGGCTTACAATTTAGAATTTCAACAATTTCATTTACATCAATTGACGAGGCAAATATCAAATCAATTTTAAACGATACAAAAACTGAGGAAAAAAATGACTAATTGTTATTTGTCTAACCTAAGTTTAAATGAGACATTTTTGGTCTGGAAATAAATAGGAATTCTTATGGCACAATCAATTAAACTTTCAACAGATCAAATGCGAATGATGTCGCTATTTCAAAATGTAACTGGTGCTGTTGCAAGAGATTGTATTGAAGATGAAAAACAAAATAGAGTAATTTTTGTAGTAAACACTGGAAAAATGGGGTTAGCCATTGGTAAAGGTGGAATGCATATCAAATCCTTACAAAATATGGTTAAACGAAATGTTGAACTAGTTGAATTTGATGAGGATCCTGCAAAATTCTTAACTAATTTATTGAATAATAAACTAATTTCTGAAGTAAAATTAAATACACGTGCAGATGGGACAAAACAGGCAATTGTTATGGTAGACCCAAGAAAAAAAGGAATTGTAGTTGGTAGAGAAGGTAGAAATGCTGAGAAAGCAAGATTATTAGCTAAACGATATTTTGATATTGGAAGTGTATTGATTAACAGTCCTGAAAGGGCAACAATGGAGTTATAGAATATGAGAAAATCACCACTAGGATTATTTGCAGGTAGAGTACTAACTACTAAAAAGAAAAAACAACGCTGGGCAATTTCTACATACAAAAGAAGAAAACTTGGTATTGATAAAAAATCAGATCCTCTTGGTGGTGCACCACAAGGACGTGGAATTGTTTTAGAGAAAGTTGGTATTGCAGCAAAACAACCAAACTCTGCTATCAGAAAATGTGTTAGAGTTCAATTAATTAGAAATGGTAAATCCGTTACAGCCTTTTTGCCAAGAGACGGTGCAATGAATTTCATTGATGAACACGATGAAGTAACAATTGAAGGAATGGGTGCAACACAAGGTGGTGCAATGGGAGATATTCCTGGTGTTAGATTCAAAGTTTCTAAAGTTAACGGTACATCATTACATGAATTAGTTATTGGAAAGAAGGAGAAACCAAGGAGATAGAGAAATGGCTGAAACAAAAAATATGTTACTATTTAGAAAATGGGATTTATCAAACATTGAAGTTGTAGATCCTGGATTAAAAACTGCTATTTGTTTAAGAAAACAAATTTTGCCTTATACTTTTGGCCGTTCTGCATTAAAGAGATTCAATAAAGGTGAAGTCAACATTGTTGAGAGATTAATTAACAAATCAATGCACTTTGGAAAAAAATATGCAAAAAATACTGGTAGAATGACTGGCAAAAAAGCTAAATTAATCAACACTGTGCGAACTGCTTTTGAAATTATTGAATTAAAGACTGGACAAAACCCTGTTCAAGTTTTAGTTAAAGCAGTTGAGTTTTCTGCTCCAACTGAGGATACTACTAGAATTGTTTATGGTGGAACCACATACCATGTATCTGTAGATGTTGCTCCAATCAGAAGAGTTGACATGGCTTTGAAATTTATTGCTGATTCAGTTAAAGAAGCAACATTTTCTAATCCTAAACCTATTGAAGAACATTTAGCTGAACAATTAATTCTCGCAGCAAATAATGATTCAAATTCTCCATCAGTCAAGAAAAAACACGAGTTAGAACGTATAGCACAAGCATCAAGATAAAATTCTTTCAAAAACATTTTCACCAAATCATTATATTCTAAATTACTTGAATTTCTATCAAGTAGCCCGATAGTCTAGTGGTCAAGGATTCTGCCCTCTGGATCTCAAGAGTGGATAGGCGGAGACGGCAGTTCGAATCTGCCTCGGGCTACTGGTAATTATTTTATTCTAACTTCATGGATAGCTGTTGCATAATCACATTTTGCTTTTAATCTCATGTATGGGATTAATTTGTAATGAATTGAATACGTGTCATTTTCTTTTAGTAAAATTCCTTTTAGAACAAGAGATACTAATCCTCTTGATGCAATTGTAATTGTTGTGTTTTTTTCTTTACAGACTTTTTCACGTTTTTCTTGAAATTGTTTTAATGAAAATGTAATATCGTTAATCTCTAAAACTAGTGGCCAAATAATTTCAGCCCACACAAATCTTCTATTCTCTGTAGCTGCTGCATATTTTCCTTTTTCACTCAACATTAATAAGATCTGCAAAAGCGGTTATAACTGAATACTTGTCTCAAAAAGAAATTCAAGAATCATTAGATTTGTTAGAAAAGGATTGGGATTTTGATCCTATCTTAAGGAAATTCGTACTAGGTCAAATTACTGATGTATCTGATTATGCAATCAAAGTCAAAGATGTAGTTTTTCACGTTCCATTTCTTAATTCAGAAAAAAAATACATCTTATGGAAATGCTTTTGGCCTGATTGTCATAATTGTTGTGATAGACAAGGCAGATTGCCATTAACTTCTGATGATCTAATTACAATTGGCAAAGGTCTCAAATACAAAAATACTGCAGAATTTATCAAAAATGAAACATTAACTGTAACTTACGATGAACCAGGACCATCAGGTCAAATGACTACAATGACTACAATTAATCTAAAGAGAAAAACAGATGAGACTCCTGAAGAAGATGGAACTCACATTTCATGTAGATTTTTAGATGATAAGGGGGGTTGTAGTATGCATCCTGACAGACCTGGAGTTTGTTATCTTTACCCATTTGCTAGTTGGCTAGAAAATGAAGGTGGCAAAGCACGTGTTCATGCAACTTATCAATTTACAGGAGACTGTCCAGGATTTTACCTTGCAGATAATTTGGATCAAATGAAAGAGGAACTACAAGCATATTCAACAACAATCTATGATTACAACATGGCAAGTAATAGGACAAACCGAGAAGGATTTAGTTCTGTTAGTTTCTCTTAGGCTTTAGCAACTTTTAACAAATCTGCAATTCTGATATCCATTCCAAATCTATCTTCATTCTTTTTCATGTACCGGAAGATTGCTAAAAAGTCAGGCAATGCTTTCAAAAAGTTAAAGTCTTTGTGAATTTTTGCTCTAACAAAATTGAAAACTTTAGCATACACTTTGTAATGTTTTTCAATTGCTTTTTCATATGCTGCAAAGTCATGCATATTTTCAATGAAAATATCCACACATTGCATTGATGGAATAATTCCTTCTCCAAGTAGTGCATAAACTGTACCAATTGATTCGCCAACACCTACAACTTTTCCAGAATAATATGGCTTACATCTATCTGGTGTTGCAAGTCTGATTGGACGACCTTTAGTTTTTAGAACCTTACCGCCGTGTTTTTTAAGAAATGCATCTGTTGCTTTAATGTGATTTTTGTTATAATCTCCTGCTCCAATATGTGCCCATTTTTCACCTAGTGGGAAATACCAAAAGTATCCAGACATTCCTGGAAATGGCTCAATGTAAAAGTCGTCATATGGAACTCCGTTTTCATATTCTACTTTGTATTCATAAGTTGGTAAAAAGAAATCTTCTTTCATCTTTGGCAAGTATACTCTGTGGAATCCAGTACAATCAACTATCATGTCGTATTCTTTTTCAAGTTCTTCTTTTTTTGGTGGATTGCCGTAAATTATTTTTGAATCTTTAATGAAATCTTTGATTAAAGCTAATTTGTCATATGTACACATTCCGTGTAATCCGATATCAAATTTCACATTGTCATTCATTTTGACATGCATACTTTTTCCGTCATGAATCAAAAAGTCATCAAAATTTCTTCCAGTCTTTTTACAAAATTCTGTTAGAACTGGTTTGATTGTTCCCCATGCACAAATTGAGTCATGTGTCTCTTCAGATTTTAATTCATATCCTGTAACATCATGTTCAGAATCTTTTAGTCTGGCCATTAGATATGATCCAGCTACACCCATTCCCATAACTGCTATTTTCAAGATACCTTTGCATCCTCTATCTCTAATAAATAGACTATCTGAAATTCAAATTTATGGCACTAGAATTGATTACTTTGGCACTAGTAGAATTTATGAGCGCTGGTTATATACCAAAATTGCCTTAAGATAATTACAAGAACAAGTCTGTCATCTACAAACAATCGTTTGGGATCTTAAGACGAACACTGTCATCAGAAAAGGAACACTTTCTGATCTTAAGTGGCATGGGCTCTCATCGTACACCTCACGGTTATGATCTTAAGTCCAAAAACTTCTTTTTTTTCACTTTATTTTTGAAAAGGGATAATATCTATGGGTAATATGCCCTAGTAATGCGAACAATTGGAGTTGTGATTGCTGTAGTTGCTGTTGGTATTTTCATTGGAATAATTGCAACTGCTGATTATGGTGACTTTGTTAAAGAAAGGGAGTTGAGAAATCTGGAACTATCATACTATGAATTACAACAAAAAATTAAACAATGTGAGGACCTATCTGGTTATTCTCAAGATACCTGTAAAGAAGAATTAAAAAGATTTGAAGCATCTCATGAAAAAATGATTCAAAGATATGAAGGCTTTACAGGTCTTGAAGTTTATCACATGGCAAAGGATGGAAAAAATTCTCTACTTCAAAGCAATGAGTTTTGGGATACATATGAACAACAACTTCAGAATTGTCGTGAAATCTGGATAGGTAATGAGGAACAACTCAATTCATGCATACAACAAGTTCATGTTGATTTAGATATTGAAAATTAATTTACTTTTTTTTATTGTCCAGAAATTAAATCCCATACAAATCCAATTATTTCTTTTATCATATGGTGTATTTTGCAAAAAGTAGTTAATTTCGTGGGTAAATTACGCATGACCTTGATCGAACCAGATTTTGACACATCTGGTTAACTCTAAATTTTACAATCAGTACTGTTGCGAGGGATTTGTAAGATTTGCAGAGGATTTACCATACTACAACTAGCTAAAGTGAGTATTCCTTATGATTTAGAAATTAAGTATGCTTATGTTTGCTCAACTTGTAAAAATCGCTATTAATTATTCAATTAAGATTGCTGGTTTGAATGGTCTTGCATGTCTAGCTTTTCCTTTTGGATCATAGATGTCATCATCAGTTGCTCCAAACACTTGAATGTCTACTCCAAATTCTTTTTTACCAATACTTGATAGTTCTGCAGAAAAGAATTGCTTTTCATCAAATTCTTCAGATTCTAATTTTGTTGATTTGATTTCTTCAGACTCTGAATGCAAGTCTTTGATTACTTTTTGGATAAAGTCTGGCATCTTTTTAGCATCTGTTGTTTGAGGATCTGCAATCAATTCTTTCATTACTACTCCCATATTGTTTTGACCTCCTACCATAATTCCTAAAATTTTTCTATAAACTTTAGATTTGAATTCGTCAGAGTTTACATAAATTACAATTTTTTGTGGAGTGATTTTTGTAACTTTTAGGATATTTGCAATATCATCTATTGTTGATTTTAGTAATTCTTCGGATTGAATTGATGTAGCATCTACATTTTCTTTTGAAAATTTAGGCCATGCTGATTTTGATACAAGCTCTGTATATCCTAATTTTTCCCACATCTCTTCAGCTATATGCGGTGCAAATGGAGACAGCATTGCAACTCTTGCTGAATTGATTTTGTGTAATATACCTGAAACATTGTCCCTTCCTTTGGCCTCAACTCTCTTTGAATACCAGCTCAAATCAGATTCAAATGAAAATAGTATGTCATGGAGTCCTTCTCGTAGCCTCATTTTCTCTACAGCTTCTGTAACTTGGGCAATCATGCCTTGAGTTTTGGATAAAATCCACTTATCTTCAGCCTCCAAATCACCTACATCTGATGCTTTGAGGCTGCTGCATTCCTCTAGAAGTGATTCTAGCTTACTTTGAATGCCTGTTACACTGTCCATATTGAAATCAGCATCCTGAAGTAGTTCTGCTGATGAGATAATTGCTAATCTAATTGGGTCTGCTCCGTGGTCTTTGATTGCAGTTCGAAGTGGAATAATATTTCCCATACTCTTACTCATTTTTGCGCCATCCATCATTACTGAACCATTGACAACAATTTCTTGTGGCCATAATTTTTTCTCAAATATTGCAACGTGATTTAAGACAAAAAATGACAAGTGATTTTGTACAAGATCTCGTCCTGAATGTCTAGAGTCAACTGGATAAAAGTATTGGAATTCATTTTTGACCATACTAATTACTTCTTCAGATAATTTTGATGTACTAACAGCTAGTAACATGTCTCCTTTATCAAGTAAAATAAAATCAAAGAATTCTTTTGTAAGATTTTCAGGTTTTAGTGTTCCATCATTTACAAATCTTGACATTGTATAGTATGCCATGTAAATTACACTATCAGATAAACTCTCAACAATCCAATCTTTATCCCATGGTAGATTAGTTCCCAATCCTTGTTGTCTTGCACATGCCCTTTCATGTAACCAATCAATTACTTCTTTGAATTCTGTTGTAATTTTATTTGGTAAGATATTCATCTCATCAAAACAATTTCTTGCAGTTTCTTTCCATTCTTCATCTCCATAATTCAAAAACCATTGATTGTTCAATACTTTAACAACACATTCAGTTCCACAACGACATTTTACAGGAGCATTTTCAAGCACTGGGAATTTTTCTAGATGTTTGTTTTCCATTAACCAGTCTCTGACTTTGTTTCGTCCAAACTGAACTTTCTCATTTTGGAAATCACCACATTTGTCGTTTAGTTTTCCATCTGTGAATTCTTTGAGGTATAACTCATTTGTTGCCTCTTCTAATTTTTGGTCAGATTGGTCTGATACTCCCATCTTTTCACAAATCTCTTTTGCAGGAATCTCTCCATACCCTTCAGTTGATATGATTGGAATAGGCTCAATTTTTGAGGCTAATTCATGATTTTTAGCCTTGAGGTCCATTAATGCCTGGTAGTCTTTTGGTGCGTGAGCTGGAACTGACATTACTAGGCCTGTTCCAATTGCAGGCTCTACAAATTCTGCTTCTAAAATTGGAATCTCTTGATTGTTATGTAGTGCTGTAGCAGATTTTCCAATAATTTCAGTTCCTGCAATGTCTCCTTCAATTGTAATTTCTTTTCCAAAGAATTCTATTTTCTTTGCACATTCTTCTGATACAATCCATTTTTCATCATCAGCTTTAATTTTTTTGTAAATAGTATTTGGATTAACCCAAAGGTTAGTAATTCCAAAAATTGTTTCAGGACGAAGTGTTGTTACTGGAAATATGTATTCGCCAAATTTGAATTTGACTAGATGGTTTTTGTCATCGATTTTTGGTTCAACATCTCCCATTGTATCGTGTTGTGATACTGGGTTTTGATCACGTGGACACCACCCCACTGGATGTGAACCTTGAATGATTTTGCCATTTTCTTTTAGTGTTGTAATTTGCCATTCGATAAATTTCTGATATCCTGGAACAATTGTAGTAAATTCTCTTCTCCAATCAATGGAATAACCCATCTCAATCATTCCAGCTTTAATTTCTTCATGGAAATAATCTGCAATCTTTATTGGTTCAACAAATGTTTTGATATCTTCTTCTGGAACATGATAGATGTTTCGTAGTCCATCAAGAATTTCTTTTTCTTGAGATTGGATTCTTTTTGCCATCCCTAAAACTGGAGTGCCAGTATAGTGAAATCCCATTGGGAATAATACGTTGAATCCTTGCATTCGATAAAATCTTGCATGAACATCAGCTAATGTGTAAGTTCTTCCATGTCCAATGTGTTGTGGTGAGTTTGGATATGGATATGCAACTGTTATGAATTTTTTTGGTTTCTCATTTGGATTTGTTTCAAAGTCTTTTGACTCATCCCATTTGGCTCTCCATTTGGTTTCAATTTGGTTCCAGTTAATTTCCATTTCTCATTTATCCTAAAATCATTGATTTTGCTTTTTGTATTGCCTCGTCTTTTTTAGATGTGTCTTTACCTCCACCTTGAGCAAATTTGGCATCGCCGCCTCCAGAACCTCCTAAAATTGAGGCTATTTCTTTGGCAATTTCACCTGCATTTACGCCTGATTTCTCACCTGCAAATATCATTACTCGTATAGTTGGACCTGCTTCAAAAATTCCACAAAATGCTGCAGTATCGTCTTTAGCAACTAACTTCTTTCCAAAGTTTTGATTGAAATAATCATCATAATTGTCACTTGATGTAAAGCAAAGTTTTCCTTTGTTGTTAATTTCTTCAGAGTCTAATGATTCTCCTGCTAGAATTTTTTCTATGAATACTGGGATTTTCTCTCTTGCTTTGTCTTTGTTTTCTTCTCTTTGTTTTTCTAATTGTTGTTTTTCAATTGCTTGTTGTTCTTTTTTCTTTGACTCTTCTTCTTGCTCTTTGACATATTCAAATGCATTTGGTCCTGAAACAAATTCTAAACGAACAACTCCATCTTGAATTCTTTTTGTCTTTGTAATTTTGATTAATTCAATATCTCCAGTTTTCTTTACATGGGTTCCACCACAAGCTTCAATGTCTTTATCTTCAATTGATACGATTCTTACAGATTTTACTGGAACTACTCCACCTTGATAAATTCTAAATCCATATTGTTGCTCTGCAGTACCTCTATCAAAGTATTCTATTTTGACAGGATAGTTATCTTTAATCATTTTATTTGCTGCATCTTCAATTTGTTTTACTTGTTCGTCATTTAATGATGAATGATGTGTAATGTCTAATCTTGCATGATCATCATCTTTGAATGCAGAGTGTTGCCAAACCCATGATCCTAAGACACTTCGAGCTGATGTATTGATGATGTGAGTACTAGTATGGTTTTTAGTAATGTTTGAACGTCTTGTTGCATCCACTTTACACTGAACTGTGTCTCCTTGATTTGGAGTTCCACCTTTTAATTTATGAACAATAATGTCTGCATGTTTATCTACATCAACTACTTCAAATCCTGCAATACTTCCATGATCTGGTTCCTGACCTCCACCTCTGGCATAAAATGATGTTTTGTCTAATACCACTTGATCATCAAATACTTTGATTACTGTAGCCTCAAATTCCATGGGGTCATCTTTGTAAAATAGAGTCTCCGTTTCTGGAAGTTTCTCTAATGGTAATTCAGTAATTGCTTTTTTCTTTTCTGATTGGTGTAAATCTGATAATTTAGAGTAAAATGATGATGGAACTTCTGCAATTGCGTCAACTTCTTTGAGATATTCTGGAGTGATTCCGTCTGATTCGTAAAATGTAATGAGCTCATCAACTGTTGGAGTGCCTTTTTCACGAATTTTCTCTGCTTTTTTCTTCATGTGTACTTTTGATTCTTCATATCTGGCAGATTCTATCTTGAGAATTTGTTTAACATCTTCTCTTTTTTCGTTTAGTTCAGGATAGGTATCTTTTAGATAATCAATATGTGTATCAATCAAGTCATCGATGTCTAATTTGAGATTTAGTTTACTTACTGTTGCATTAATTCTTCGCAACATCATTCTGAGATTATATCCTCCACCAACATTACTTGGAAGTGCACCATCTGTAATTGCAAAAATCAATGTACGTAAATGGTCGGCAATTAGATACATTCCTTCCATTGGTGTGATCATTTTTGTTAATTGTGAATCTGTAATTCCTGCATTTTTAATTGCAAGTCGTCTTACTTCATTAAGGTCATCATAGTTATCAATCTCTTTTGCAATTTCTGTAAAGTACTTTCGTAGAATTTCTGAATCTGAATCTATTCCAATTTTATTAAATAATTTCTCATTAATTGGTCCAAAACAGCAATCGTAGGCTGTCGGTGTACCCATTGTAATCCATGCAAATCTCTCTAGCCCTGCACCCATATCAATTACCCTTTGGTCTAATGTTGTATGTTGTCCTAGTTCTCCTTGGAACTCTGTAAATACTGCATTTCCTAATTCTAACCCTCTAACAAAATATTCTAGTGATGGACCAAAAGAACCGCCACCGGCCCAAACATCTTCTACAAAAACTACTTCCTCTTTTTTAATTCCAAATTGATCAGTTAGTAATCTGTAATCCAAATCAACACATTCATCTTTCCAATACCCTTGGTTGTTTGGAACACTGTGTTGTCCAATCATACAAAAGCTTGAAAAATGTCTTCCAGTCACTCCTACATTTTCTAAATCTTTGAATCTCAGACATGTTTGTGGAACAACTAGTGGGTTTGCAGGAAATTCAAAAACAACTTTTGAACCCATAATTCTTTGAAAGTCAACAATTGATGCAATTGTAAAGTACAAGTCATCACGCCATCTGCATACAACTGGATATCTACTAACTGAAGTATGATTATTTTTTACAAAAAATTCTTCAACTTGTTTCCAAGCTTGTGTATAATCAAATCTTTTTGTTGTTGGTGGTTCTCCAATGAATGAATATGTATCAGTACCATCATCAGGACAAAGTGTTCTGTTTGAATCTAAAGTCCAAAAAAATCTTCCACATTTAGAACATGATTTTCTGACAAATCCTTGTTCTTGGAATAATTTGACATTATAGTATTTGTCCGGATCTGAGGAGAATTCTTTTAAAATCTGATTTTTATCCAACGATGAGCATGCCTCTTTCCGATATTAAGTATTATTGATTAATGATTACATTAAATACAATCAATCTTTTATCCTAATTATGTTTGGAAGCAAGCCTAAACTCAAAGAGGGCACTCATATTTTCTCAATTAAAAAAAATGGTGATTTTAATGACTTTATTTTTGCCGTAGTTAGCGGTGTTGATGGCAGAAAAGTAGGAGTTAATGGTGTAATTGTAAATCCAATTGGTCTCAAAAATAAGATTAAACAAGGTAAAACTGGTGAAAGATCCGAAGAAATTCTCAATCATCCAACTCCTGACAATGTTGTTTTGGCATTGGTGTATCGAGTTGAATCTGAAAATTATGCTGATGTTTTAGATCTTGATGTTGATAAATGTGATATTATTCCTCCAAAAATTTATGCAGTTTTAGATGGTTGGATTCGTGAATCAATTCCTGAATTCATTAACACTGTTTTGTCTTTGGCTCCAGGTACTGAAAGAGATGAAGCAAAAAGAGTTTTGAGAAATAGGATGGATACTTTAACCGATCCAAACTTGAAGAGAACTTTATACGCTGTTTGTAGAAGTTTAAAAATTCTCAATTAGATTTTTTCAGGCGTCACTTCGCCATAGTTTTATATTATGCCCCAAGAGATTCATGGTACAATGGAATATGTTTACGCTGCTTTACTTCTTCATAAACTAGACAAAGAAGTTAACGAGGCAAACCTCAGTTCAGTTGTTAAAGCATCTGGAGCTGAAGTTAATGAAGCCCAAGTTAAATCACTAGTTGCAGCCTTAGCTGATGTTGACATCAATGAGGCAGTTAAAGCCGCACCTGTAGCAGTTGCAGCAGCCGCACCGGCAGCTGAAGCAGCAGCAGATGCACCAGCAAAAGAAGAAAAGAAAGAAGAACCTAAAAACGAAGAAGCAGCCATGGAAGGACTCTCATCCTTATTCGGCTAAGCAACTTTATTCTTTCAACTTAATTTTATACTTATTTTTAATTAATCTTAATTACTCTGTTTACCGCTTTTCTATTCGTTGACAGAATTTTCTTTTAGTACTGAATTTTTCATCTATGTTTTAGATCTATTTGGTACTGTAGCTTTTGCAATTACTGGTGCTTTTAAGGCAATTGAAAAAAAATTTGATTTTGTGGGAATTTTACTACTTGCAACTATTACTGGTGTGGCAGGTGGTACGATAAGGGATGTTGTTTTGGGTAGGGTTCCAAATTCTATTGTTGATCCTGCATATGTGATAGCTACTGTCGCTTCAGGAATTGTAATCTTCTTTTTGTACTCTAAATTAAAAAAACACTGGAATTTATTTTTGAAATTTGATGCAATTGGTCTTGGTGTTTTTACAATTATTGGAGCAACTTTTGCTTACAATATTTTTGGATTAAATTTTTTAGCCATTATGCTAGCAGGTATTTTGACTGCTGTTGGTGGTGGTGTATTAAGAGATGTCTTTGTTAATCAATCTCCTATAGTGTTTGTAAAAGAATTTTATCTTACAGCTAGTTTCATTGGAATTGTAATTTTTTCAATACTATTGTATTTTACAGAAGAAATCTATGTTGCAACAATTATTGGAATAATTCTAACTACTACCTTGAGATTAATTGCAATAAAGTATAACTGGAATTTACCTAAAGTAAAAAACACTGATTCTTAGGCTGGTGTATAGTCTTTTGCTTGACCTGCTAAGCCTTTAGCTTGAGCATCTGCTTTTTGTAAGATTTGCTCTTTTGTTTCATCAGTCATGAAACCTGACTCAATAGATACTGAACGTGCAGATTGTGCTGCTTTTGTAAGAATTTGTGTAACGTTATCTGCAGTAATGTAACCTGCTTCAATTGATAGTGAAACTGCTTCTTGGTGGAATTGTGCAAACAAGTCTCTTGTTTTCTCAACGTCTACGACCATCTCGTCTTCAGTGTATTTGAGACCTTCTTCAACTGCTGAATAAAGTGAAATTCCTGCCTCTACTGGTTTGATATCTAATTTACCTAAAATTGCTGCTAATTTTTCATTAATTGCATCGCCTTTTTTGGCTGGTGTTGTTTCTTTGGCAATCCAAATTGTTCCTTGATCAATCTTTGTTGGAATTCCTGCCTCTTTGAATTCTGTAAGCATTGGTCCTGGTGCAATTCCTGTGTTTTTCTCAGCTACTACAATATCCATACTTGCAATATCTCCAGAACGTGCACCCATCATGACTTTGTTTTTACCTAGTAACACATTGAGTTTGAATGGTGACATGTTTGTGAATATGAACATGACTTGTCCTTTTAGTTCTGTAGAAAATTCTTTCATTCCTGGAATGTCTGATGATTCAAGTGCTTTTTTTGCAACTCTATCTTTGACACAAACAAATTCTACTTCACCTTTCAAAGTTTTTCTTAATGGTAAAATTTGTGTTGAACGAACTTTATTCATTTGAATAATTGAAATTGTTTTGTATTTTTTTGGTAACTCTAGTAATTGTTGATACATTTCCATTTTTCTTTTTGGATATGTAGTTCTATTTTCATGCATACTTTTTCTTTATCTCCTGTACTTGTTTTACTGGTTTACCCATTGTAGTTTTTATCATAACTTTTTTGATATTTTTTTCACCGTTTGGTAATTTCTTCTCAATTGTATTTAGAACTGCAAATGCATTAGTTGCTAAATCTGAATCTTCCATAGATTCATCGCCAATTTTACATGAAATTGATAATGATGCTCTTGTTCTAACTTTAATTGATGTTCTAAATCTTGCTAGAAATGCATCAATAGGTGCGTCAAATGGAACTGGTGTTGGCATTTTTCCTCTTGGACCTAAAAGTTGACCAAGTGCTTTACCAACTGTTGGCATAATTTTTGTATCTGCCAAAAAGAAATCATATTTGTTAATGAATTTTCTAGATTCTCTTTTGTTAGCTTCAAATTTTGCTAATTCTTCATTTCCGATTACTGAATCAGCATTTGCTGCTTTTGCTTTTTGGCTCATTTCACCAGTAGCAATTACACATACTGTTGCAGGAGAATTTGTTTTTGGAAGTTGAACTACTTCATTTATTGCAAATCCTTTCTTTACATCAATATCTTTGAAATTAATTATTAGTTCTAAGGATTGTTTAAATTTCATTTTTTTAGTCTCCTCTTTGGCTTTTGTTACTACCTCTGCCAATTGTGCTTCTGTAATCATTACGAACAAATTCCAGAAAACCTACTTAAAATCGTTTAGAGATCGACCTTCCTAACTCTTAATTATTTTAAAAAATTTTCTTTTTTTATATGAAAAAATTGTAATTTCAAAGCAATTTTTGCCAAAAACTTATAGATATATTAAATGAGAAGCAATCTTTTCATCATATTGCATCGATTTGATGATCTTGATATGAAATTGCTCTATGAATTAACTAAAGATGGATCTATTTCAGTTCCTGTTTTATCTAAAAAACTTGGTATTAACGCCTCTGTTTTGTATAGTAGAATTAAACGATTAATGAAAAAGAAATTAATCAAAAAATTCACTGTTGATATTGATCAATCTTTGTTGGGATTTGGAGTAAAGGCCTCCGTTGGAGTTAACCGTGACCCAAAATTAAAAGAAAAAATTCATGAGAAATTCATGGAGACAGTTGAAATTGTTTCTATTTCTGAAGTGACTGGTAGATTTGATATAATGATTGAAGTATATGCAAAAAATCTCGAAGCCTTACACTCCGTAGTTATTGAAAAAATTGGAAAAATAGAAGGTGTTCAAAATACTGAAACCTTTGTAGAATTACAAAAAACCGATAAAGATCCTGTTTATCTTATTGAATAATTATTGGAATTTTTGATCCCATTTACCTTCATTGATTTCGGCAGTAATTTCTTTTGGAGTTTTTCCTTCTACTTTAACTCCTAATGCTACACATGTACCAATGATGGATTTTGCAACTGATTTTAATGATGTTGCATAAGATTTTTCGAGTTTTGTATTTGCTACTTTAACAATTCCATCCATTGTGACATCTCCTGCCCATTCTGTACCTGAAGTACTTGAGCCTTTTTGAATTCCTGCTTCTTTCATGATTAATGCAGCAGCAGAAGGAATGCCGATTTCAATTTCATATTTTTTTGTATCTGTATCTACTATGACAGTTACAGGAACTTTCATTCCCTCGAAATCTTTAGTTTTTTCATTAATTGCTGAGATAACTTCCATGATGTTAACTCCTAGAGGACCTAATGCTGGACCTAATGGTGGACCTGCGGATGCTCCTCCTCCAGTTACAAGTGATGATACTTTTTGTTCTCCCATGTTAAATCAGTTTAATCCCGAAAATTTAATCCTTCCTAAGCTCCACTCGAGAGTTTAAGATAATTTGCATCTACAGTTACTGGTAATTGATAAGATGCATCAAGTAACACAACTGTTGCTTCTTCTTTATCTGCATCTATTCTAGTAATTGTTGCTTTCATTCCTTTGAATGGTCCGCCGGTAATTTCAATAATATTATCTACTTCTAATGTTGAAACTGTTGATTTCTTGACAAGATAACCTTCGATATCTTTGAATTCTAATTCTCCTCTTAATTGACCACGAATATGTCTGACTCCTTCTACTGCCATATATGCATCGCTCGGATTAATTGCTTCGATTACAACATATCCCTTAAGATTGTCAACTAGTAAAACTGATTGAATGTTAATTTGATTGGCATTTGCTTTAGCTTCTAATAATCTCATTACCACTTTTTCTTGACCCCCAGTGGTTCTAATTGCAAATAAATGTGATTTAATTTCTTCAGACAATTTTATCGACCAAATGTTACTACCGAAAACACAAATTGAATTATAAATCCAATTGTTCCTACTCCGAGAATTCCTGTTAATACTAATCTTAGATGTTGTTGATATTCATCTTTATCTGGCTTTTTTGCCATTTTCATAGTATTAGACATATTTTTCAAAGTCTGTTTCGGGTTCATTGGTGGAAATTAATATGGTGTCCTTATAATCCTTATCTCATGGAACTCCTAATTGCGTATCGAGATGACCCTGCTGGTTACAATATGGCAAATTTTCTTTCACAAAATATGACCCTGGATGGAGATATTTTTCGAGGCAAATTCTACGATTTAATCATTATTTCAACTCCTACAATTTCTGCTGATTGGTTAGAAGAAAAATACGATTATGATGGTTTTGTATTTTTATCAAAACATGCTGCAGAATCTGGAGTTTTGGCATTGACTTGTCATAGTACTGGAAACTTTTCTGAAGCAAAATTTGGTGGAAATGATAGACAAGTTGCCATCCCTCATCCTGATCTGCAAAAATATTATCTTCAAACATTACAAAAACATCAATCAGATTTCTCAGAATTTCAAATCACTATTGAAGCAACTCATCATGGTCCAACTGCATTAACTAAACCTACAATCTTCATAGAAATTGGCACTACTCAAAAACAATGGACTGATGTATCCTTATGTGAATCTGTGGCAAATTTAGTTCACCAAGTTTTTCTCAACAAGTTACCTGAAAACCCTGTAGCAATTTGTTTTGGTGGAACTCACTACTCAACAAAATTTACTCATGAATTACTTGAAGGAAAATTTGCTCTTGGAACAGTAATTCCAAAACATGCTTTAGATGAACTTGATGAGGAATTATTTTCACACATAATTAAACAAAATAAAATGGCAAAATATGCTCTTTTAGATTGGCGTGGATTGGGAACAAATAAACAAAAAATTATTGAACTTCTTAAATCAACTTCACTTGAGATAATTAAATTATGAATCTTGAACAAAGAGTTTACAAAAAATTACTAGATGTTCCTAAAGGTCAAATTACAACTTATGGTGAATTGGCAAAAGCTGTTGGATTAAAAAATGGTCAAAGAGTTATTGGAAAAATTATGAATAATAATCCATATCCTGCAATAGTCCCATGTCATCGTGTAGTAATGTCTACAGGTAAAATTGGTGGTTATGCCTATGGTGAACATATCAAAACTAAAATGCTTAGTGATGAGGGAATAGAAATCAAAAATGGTAAAATTTCAAGTTTTGATAAAAAATTATTTAGGTTCTAATCTTTTCTTTTGGTTTTAATTTCGTCCATCAGAGTTCTCAAGTGAGCCTTATTTCTGACAGTATTTCCACCTACTTTTTTGTATAGTGTCCAAAATTCTGGATTTGTCAAATCTTTTCTATCTTTTGCAATTTTTAATAATCTTCTAAGTGAACGAACTTTTGCAACATAAACTTCTTTTTTACCAACTCTTGCACCTTTTCTACCTTGTTTGGAACCTTGTGTTGTACCTCTTTTGTGTCTCTGATCCAATTTGGTTTGTGCTCTTCCTCTAGATGTTCCTGTAAATGGTTTGATTTGAATTGTATTTGCGGTGATTAAACTTCTAATGTTTTCTCTAGTAATTGCATCTGCAATATCATCTAAGTGATCAGTATCAAATTTGATTCTGTGAATTCCTACTCCAGTAACTCTGGATGCAAGTCGTTTTTTATCTTTAAGATTTATTGGCAATTACACTCACTCTTGCATTAAATATTTTAAATTTGTTTTCTACTGCTTTAACGACAATTTCTTTTCTCTTTTTAGTACCGACACCATGTCCTAATCTGACTCCATCTTTCTTTGGGTCTAATTTTTCTAAATCTGAAATATTGTAAACTAAATTATCTGTAAATCCTGAAGGATGTAATCCTCTTGCATCTTTAGGTCCACCATATCCAACTTTAACTAAACCTGGACGTCCTCTACTTTTTTGTTTTCTTTGATGATGATCTATTCCTTTTGGTTTTCTCCAATTAGTTTGAAGTCTAACATATCGCCAACTTTCTGGTCTGACAAAATCAGGTTTGTTTTGTTTTACTTCCTGTCTTTTCTCGATCAATTCCTTGTTGATTGGCATGGAACTAAGTCTTGAATTTTGGAATAAATACGTTCCTCGACCTCAAAAAATACTCATGGAAAAGAGATAATAAGGAAAATCTAGGCGGATCTAAATATCTTATGACCCTCGTATATGCTCAAACACACAACATTTGGAGATTAAACTATTGACAGAATTACTTGGTAGATCCGCTTCAGAGAAATTTTTGTCTCAATTAACGAATTTTGGCATAAATCCATCTAAAGTTCATAGAAATTTACCTACTGATGAAATGGTGGCTATTTCTGTAGATAGAAAAGAAGGTGTTGTTAATTCTACTGGTTCTCTTTCAGTAAATACTGGAAAATATACTGGTAGGTCACCTGATGACAGATTCATTGTATATGATGACAAGACTCATGAAACTATTGACTGGGGAAAAATTAATCATCAATTCCCAAGTGGTAAATTTGAAAAACTTTTTGAAAAAATGAAGGACTTTGTTGATAACAAAGAACTTTTTGTTTTTGATGGTTTTGTAGGTGCTGATCCTGAAACTCGTTTACCAATTAGAGTAATCAATGATCATGTATGGCAAAGTATGTTTTCAAGTAATTTGTTTATTAGACCAACAGATGAAGAATTAGAAAAACACGAACCTGAATTTACCATTTTGTGTATTAATGATTTCTTAGCTGATCCTGAAATTGATGGAACTAGAACTGATGTTTTTATTTTAATTGATTTAACAAGAAAAATTGTTTTGATTGGAGGAACTGAATATGCTGGTGAAATGAAAAAATCCATGTTTGGTGTAATGAATTTCTTATTGCCAGACCGAAATATTTTCCCAATGCATTGTTCGGCAAATATTGGTGATAATGGAGATACTGCGTTATTCTTTGGATTATCTGGAACTGGAAAAACAACTCTTTCTGCTGATCCAAATCGAAAATTAATTGGTGATGATGAACATGGTTGGTCTGATAATGGTACGTTTAATTTTGAAGGAGGTTGTTATGCAAAATGTATCAACCTTAGTCAAGAGGCAGAACCTGAAATTTGGAATGCGATTAAACCTGGCGCTCTTTTAGAAAATGTTGTCTTAAATGATAACATACCTGATTATGATGATAATTCTTTAACTGAAAATACTCGTGTTGGTTATCCATTAGATTTCATTCCTGGTGCAGTAATTCCAAGTGTCGGTGGTAACCCACGTGTCATTGTATTTTTGACAGCTGATGCTTTGGGTGTCTTACCTCCTGTATCCCGACTAACAAAAGAAGGTGCAATGTATCATTTCATGTCTGGTTATACAAGTAAATTGGCAGGAACTGAAAGAGGAATTAAAGAACCAAAATCTGTCTTTTCACAGTGTTTTGGTGCTCCATTCATGCCTAGACCTGCATCAGTTTATGCAAAACTTCTAGGTGAAAAAATTAATCAACATAATACCGTTGTTTATCTCGTTAATACTGGATGGTCTGGTGGACCATATGGTGTTGGAAAAAGAATTAAGATCAAATATAGCCGTGCAATGGTCACTGCTGCAATTTCTGGTGCACTTGATATTGTAAAATATCGTCATGACGATTTACTTAATCTTGATATTCCAACAGAAGTTGAAGGTGTTCCGTCAGAAATATTGGATCCTAAACATACTTGGGTAGACAAGGATTCCTATGATCTTTCAGCAAAAAAATTGGCTCAAATGTTTGTTGAAAACTTTAAGAAATTTGAAAATGTTTCAGATGATATTATAGCAGCAGGTCCAAAATTTTCTGCATAATTTATTTCCTAATTATTAATCCTATAATTCCAACAACTACTATAATTGAAATAATTATTATGATTTGTTTTTCTGGTATATTTCTTAATTCTATTATTTCCGTTTTTTCTGAAATTGAATTAATTTTAATTAAATCAAATGCATCAGTGGTATTTCCATCTGACATAATTTTTGCTTCTATCCAATACTCTGAATTTTCATAGATTTTCATTGAAGGTTTTTTATCTGGTGTTGCAGTAATTGTATCCGTATTTCCATTTTTACTATTTGTAATTGTAATTTTTGTAAAACTCCATTTGTCTGGATGATTTATTTCAAAAAATAATTTTTCATTTTCTTGATATGTAGAAATTGAGCCTTCAGTATAATGAATAATTATTGGAATTGTATATCTTGTTTTTTCATGATTGATGAAGATTTTTCCTTCATATTCTCCATATTTTTCTCCAGACACTGTAAATTCTGTCTGTAAATTATTGTCATTAATTTTATATTCAAATGTAATGAATTGCGGACCTTCAAATTTGACATCAATTTCTCCTAATTCTTTTTCAATTAATTTTAATTGTAATTCTTTTTGAATTGATTTTTCATCTGATGAAAAGTTAATTACAAAATTTGTAGGGCTGATGATCAATTTTGCATTATATGCACTTGCTATGTCTAGTCTTCCTGAGCCTGACTCATGAATAGAAAATTCTTTTCCATAGGCGTTGGAAACTGGTTTAACTGTAGTTACTAACAATGATTTTAATTCATGATTTTCTAACTCTGGATTATTTTGTAACAATAATGCTGCTGCACCACTCACATGCGGTGCTGCAAAACTAGTTCCGCTAGTAAAATTGTAACTAGATCCAATTTGTGTGGTATTGATATAAGCGCCTGGTGCCACCATGTCGGGTTTCATGTAAAATGGTGAAACTGGACCTCTAGAACTAAAATGTGCAATAAAATCTGGATTGTAAAATAAATTCATTATCCCATCACTGTCACTTTTTAATTTTTCAATTATTTCTAACCCTTCTTCTCTATCTATTGAAACCACTGGAATTTGTGGACTGTATTCTGGACCTGAAAATTCATGAATTAATTCTCCCAAAAAAATTCCTGGTTCGCTATTGTATACAATTAGTGCTTTTGCTCCTGCATCTGCAGCGTTTTTTTCTTTAATTGAGAAAAATAATAATTCTCCTTCAATATCGCTTCCTCTTTCTACAATTAGAATTGAATCTTTAACATCTAAATTTTCTAAATCAGTAATTTTCCCAAATCCTCCAAAAATTATTTTTCCCGTTACTGGTTTGTCTGTTTTTGGAGCTCCTACCATTGGAATTGCCGTATATTGTATTTCATCTATTTCTAATGTTGCAATTAAGCTAGAAGTCATGTTGTTGTATGTTGCACCAACTGTTAATGATTCAAAATTTCTTCCTGGACTTCCTATGGTTTTTAATTCTGGACCGTCATTTCCTGCAGCTGTCACGACAAAAATTCCTTTTTCTAATGCATAATTTACTGCACTATCTATTTTTGAATTTGTTCTGTTTACTCCTAAACTAATGTTTATGATATCTGCCTCATCTTCAATTGCTTTTTCTATTGCACCTGAAATTAATTCTGATGATACTCCTTCTCCATCTTCAGATACTTTGTAAGCTAAAATTTTTGCCTTTGGTGCAATACCTAAGATACTACCATCTGCAGCTATTATGCCTGCAACTTTGGTTCCATGTCCATTTTTATCCATGGGTAATTGATTTGTTTGAATAAAATTATAGCCTCCAATAACTTTTCCATCAGGTCCCCAACCCCATAAATCTGGATGGTTGAAATCTACTCCAGTATCAATAACTGCAACTTTAACTCCCGATCCGTCCAATCCATCTGTCCTTGGAATTTCAGTTCCAACATATGGAACACTATTTTCAATGTATGTACTAATTTCATTTTCAGGTTGGAAAAATTGTGATACAATGATACTTGATATAACTACAAATGTTATGGAAAAAATTATTGATGATTTCATGAATTTTTTAGTCTTTTAACAAGTAAAAATGAATTGTTTACTAAACCAATAAATGGAATAAAAAATCAAATTATCTCATGGGAAAATACACACTTCCTGAAATGCCATATGCTTATGATGCATTGGAACCTCACATTGATGCAAAAACAATGGAGATTCATCACACAAAACATCATCAGACATATACTGACAAATTAAATGCAGCACTTGAAACATGTCCAGCTGAAATTCAAGAAAAAGATATCTTAGATATCCTATCTGATATTAATTCAGTTCCTGAAGACAAACGAGGTGCAATTAATTTCAATGGTGGTGGTTATGATAACCACAGGTTATTTTGGAATAGCATGAAACAAAATGGAGGCGGTGAACCTGGAGGAGCAATTGCTGATGCAATCAATGATTCCTTTGGAAGTTTTGCTGACTTCAAAGAGAAATTCTCATCTACTACTGCAGTAATTCAAGGTAGTGGTTGGGGATGGTTAGTATACAATCCTTCAACATCCAAAGTTGAATACAAATCAATGCCAAATCAAACTAGTCCAAGAACTGAAGGATTAGTTCCGTTATTGGGTTGTGATGTTTGGGAGCATGCATACTATCTAAACTATCAAAACAAAAGACCAGTTTACATTGAAGCATGGTGGAATGTAGTAAATTGGGATGAAGTAGAAGATAGATTCTCTAAAGCAAAATAAAGTTAGTTCTTTATTTTTTATTTATTTTTTAATTTCTATATTCACTTCATGAATGAATTTATAACCATCAGAGCATGATTTTGATGTACATGAGTGAACAACAGGCTGAACAATTAATGCAACAGATGCAAATGCTAGAAACGTATTTCTCTGATTTATCTCAAAGAGAAGGAACTTTTGTAAGTATTTTACGAGAAGCTACTGCTGCTATTGAATCCATTAAATCTCTTGGTACTCAACCTGATTCTGATACTTTAGTTCCTCTTGGAATGGGAGCATATATTCCAACAAAAATCTCATCCAATAACAAAATTGTTGTAAATATTGGCGCAGGTGTTGCAGTTGAAAAAGATTTTCCTGCTGCAATAAATTATTTTGAAGCTAGAATTAAAGAAATTGAAATTGCTTTACAGGATACTGCTGCCAAAAAACAAGATGCTGCAAATAGATTAGACCAAGGTAAAGCACAAATTAATCAATTAATGCAATCTCAACAACCGCCAAAAATGGGATAGAATATGTTTGATAGTCTTCGTAAGGCGTTTTCCAATGCTGCTAAAAGTCTTGGAGAAAAAGAACTTAATGAAAAAGATATTGAAGATATTCTTTTTGAACTTGAAATTTCTCTTTTAGAATCTGATGTAGCTGGTGAAGTAATTGATTCCATAAAATCTGATTTAAAAGAAAAATTAATTGGTTCTAAAGTTGATAAAAATGAAATTGAAAAATTTGTTAAAGATAATCTAATTTCTATAATTTCAAGTTTATTTGACAGTGTTGGAGATATAGATATTTTTGAAAAAATTGATGAGAAAAAGAAAAAGGAACAGCCTTTTTTGATTGTGTTTGTAGGAATTAATGGAACTGGGAAAACTACTTCTTTAGCAAAATTTGCATCATTACTTCAGGAGAAAAAATATTCAGTTGTAATTGCTGCTGCTGACACTTTTAGAGCTGGTGCAATAGAGCAATTACGTGAACATACAAATCGTCTAAATCTAAAACTAGTTGCACAAAATTATGAATCTGATCCTGCAGCAGTAGCACGAGACGCTGTATTATATGCTAAATCTCATAAAACCGATTGTGTTTTAATTGATACTGCAGGTAGAATGCAAACTAGTAAAAATTTGATGGAACAAATTGCAAAAATTACTAAAGTTGTGAATCCTGATATGACCATTTTTGTTGGTGATTCTTTAGCTGGAAATGACACTGTAAATCAAGCCCGTGAATTTCATAATCATGTAAAATTTGATGGCTCTATTTTGACAAAAAGTGATGCTGATGCAAAAGGTGGTGCTGCATTATCTATCGCAAAAGTTACTTCTACACCTGTTCTTTATCTTGGAACAGGACAAGAATACTCTGATTTAAAATCCTTTGATAAAAACATCTTTTTGGAAACTGTTTTTGGTTCATTAAATGATGTAAAAATAGAACAAACAGATGTATCAAAATTAAAAGAATCTTCTGAACCAGAACCAACACCAGAACCAACCCCAGAACCAACCCCAGAACCAACACCAGAACCAACACCAGAACCAACACCAGAACCAACCCCAGAACCTGAACCAGAACCTGAACCTGAACCAGAACCTGAACCAGAACCTGAACCAGAACCTGAACCAGAACCAACACCAGAACCTGAACCAGAACCTGAACCAGAACCTGAACCAGAACCTGAACCAGAACCAACCCCAGAACCTGAACCCGTTTCTGATGATCCATTTTATGGAATCACAGATGATGAGATTGCAAAATATTCTGATCTATTTGATATCCCTCCACCAGAATCTGATACTGAAGCTATCAAACTAGGAAATACAATTCGTAAATGGATTAAGGATGGTAAACCTAAACCTGGAGAATCAAAGGTAATTTCATCTGACGATGAAGATATACATAAACAAGATAAAGAAGAAGAACCTAAAAAGAAACGAGGATTATTTGGACGGTTTAAAAAATGAAAATTAAAACAAAAAATTTACTCACTTTATCTGAACTAACTCCAAAAGAATTTTTGGGATTAATTGATCATTCTATTAAATTAAAAAAAGAATTGAAAAAAGGTGGAAATAAACCTGTACTAAAAAATAAAACACTAACTATGATTTTTCAAAAACCGTCAACTCGAACACGTGTAAGTTTTGAAACTGGAATGTATCAATTAGGAGGTCATGCAATTAATTTATCATCAAATGACACACAGTTATCTCGTGGTGAGTCTGTTGAAGATACTGCAAAAACTCTTTCTCGTTACACTGATTGCATAATGGCACGTGTTTATGATCACTCTTTACTTGATAAATTATCTGAACATGCAAGTGTTCCTGTAATTAATGGATTATCTGATTCATTTCATCCTTGTCAAATTTTGGCAGATTTTATGACAATCAAAGAAAAGAAAAAATCTTTCAAAGGTTTGAAAATTGCTTGGATTGGAGATGGAAATAATGTTTGTAATTCTATGATTTATGGTGCTGCTTTATCTGGAGTCAAAATGTCTATTGCAACACCTAAAGGATTCCAACCAAAAAAATCAACTGTCCAAGTCTCTCAAAATTTAACTGATATTGAGTTAACAACCGATCCAAAAAAGGCTGCTGAAAATGCTGATGTTGTGGTCACTGACACATATTCTTCAATTCACAATGATGATCCAAAAAGAATCAAAAAATTCCTTCCAAAATATCAAATTAATGACAAAATCATGGATCTAGCAAAGAAAAATGCGATCTTCTTACATTGTCTTCCTGCAAAACGTGAACAAGAAGTTACTGCATCCGTAATTGATGGACCTCAATCAGTAGTCTGGGATGAGGCAGAAAATAGACTTCATTCTCAAAAAGCACTGCTTTCAGCACTGCTCCACGCTTAACGTATATAATAGCAGTTTCAAAGTCAGATCCTGTAGATGGCCTATTCAAAAATATTGAGAAGACTTAGAGAGGAAAAGACCAATTATCGTAAACGTGGAACCATGTTGATGGGTAAACGTGATTTCATTACTGTAAATATTTCAAATGAGAATACACAAGTTCAAGTCCTTAAACCTGGAATGACTGGAGATACCGTCGTTGCATCAGCACATTCTAGATATTTACTTGAAAAAGGATGGAAAGGATCAAGAAAAAGTATCTCTGCAGCATATCTTACTGGCTATTTGGCAGGTAAGAAAGCATTAGGTAAAGGAGCAAAGGATGCAATTTTGTATACTGGTACTAAACGTTACACACAAAGAATGGCAGCAGCTTTGAAAGGAGTAATTGATGCTGGTCTTGAAGTTCCAGCTGACTCAGAAACTTTTCCTGCAGATGAAAGAATTAATGGTGAACACTTAACTGTAAAAAATGAAATTTCTAAAATTAAATCTACCATAGATAGTGAGGTCAAATAGATATGAGTCAAACAACACAATCTAAACCTGGACAATCTAAACCTGGACAATCTAAACCTGGACAAGGTGGAAGGGGAAGAGGTCCACCAGTATATGGAAGAGGCCCACCTGGAACAGAAGCATCCAAACCTAGAAGACCAAGAAGAGAACCAGAAGAAGAAGTTTGGGTACCAAAAACTATCTTAGGACAAAAAGTTGCAGCTGGAGAAATTACTTCTGTTGAAGAAATTTTAGAAGCTGGATTAAGAATTCAAGAATCTGGAATTATTAAAAAACTATTACCTGATTTGAAAAGTGAAGTTGTCGATGTTGGAATTATTCAAAAAATGACATCTAATGGTCAATCAACAAGATTCAAAGCAATTGTTGCAGCAGGCAATGAAAATGGATACTTGGGAATTGGTCAAGGTAAATCAAAACAAATGAGAATCGCAATTGAAAAAGCAACTAGTCAAGCTTTCCTAAACATTAATCCAATTAAAATGGGATGTGGCAGTTGGGAATGTAAATGTGATCAAAAACATTCTGTTCCATTCAAAGTAAAGGGAAAAGGTGGAAGTGTAACTATTGAAATCATTCCTGCACCTCGTGGATTAGGTTTAGTTGCAGGTGGAAAAATTAAGAGATTATTAGAATTAGCAGGATTAAAGGATGCATGGACCACCGCAAAAGGTTCAACTCCTACAATGAATTCAACATCAAAAGCAGTACTGGATTGTCTAAGACAGACATTCAGTCAAGGATAATAAAATGGCAAATGCATATCTCGTTGTAAGAATCAAGGGTCAAGCAGACTGTCCTTATTGGGCCACTCATACAATGACTCTATTAAAATTAGATAAAAAATATCGTGCTACAATTTTACCTGCAAAAGACAATACATTGGGAATGTTAAGAAAGGTACAACATTATGTCTCATGGATTGAACTTGATGCAACTTTAGCTCAAGAATTAGTTGAAAAGAAAGCCAGAAAAGGTGGTTATCAAAAAATTACTGATGAAGATCTTAAGGAACTAGGATTTGCAAATGCTGCAGAACTTGGAGCCGCTTTAGCTGATGGAAAAACATCATTATCAAAATTAAAACCACTAAAACCTTGGTTTGCTTTAGCACCACCAGTTCATGGATTCAAAAGAAGTACTAAGAAATTATATGGACAAAAAGGTATTCTTGGTTCTAACAAAGAACTTGATACTATAGTTAGGAGAATGATTTAACATGGCAACTAGATTGCGAAAAACTCGAAGACTAAGAGGTGGCAGACACATGGGATGGGGCCAAGTAGGTCAACACCGTGCAAGTGGTCATAAAGGTGGTCTTGGAGTTACAGGTTTCCAAAAACATCATTACAGTAGTTTACTAAAAGATGAACCAGATCATTATGGACATGAATCAACTAGTCCTCCTCATCCAAACATCACAAAAAAATGGGCCAGTGTTAGAGATTTAGATGATTTATTCACCAAATTTGGTAAAGAAGAAGGTGGAAAGAAAATCGTAGACCTTGAAAGTGCAGGATATGATAAACTTCTTGGTGGTGGAAACATTTCCAATGGATATTCTGTAAAAATAGAAAATTTCACTGCATCAGCTGAAGAAAAACTAAAGGCCGTTGGTGGAGAAATTGTTCAATCTTCAACAGATAAAAAACCTGAAGAGGGTTAGGTGTTAACTGAGAATGGCTGAAGGTACTCTAACTTCAATTATTAGAAAAGTAGTTTTCAAAGCAGAACCATATTTACCACAAGTTCCAAAACCTAAAAAGAAAATTCCATTACCAACCAGATTACTTTGGTGTGGTGTTGCATTACTTATCTACATGGTAATGGGACAAACTCCATTATTTGGAGCAACAACTCCTGAATTTGATTTTCTAGCCTTTGCTAGAGTTATTTTTGCATCACAACAAGGTACCTTAGTTGAATTGGGAATTGGACCGATTGTAACTTCTGGACTCTTGATGCAATTGTTAAGAGGTTCTGATATCCTCAAATTTGATTTCAAAAAACCTGAAGAAAGAGGAATCTTCCAAACTGCAACAAAACTTGTAACTTATGTTGTAATTGTAGTTGAGTCTATTGTTTATGCTGCAGCTGTATATGGTGGTGCAGCATCTGAGCCGTATGTCCTGTATGTGATTATAGGGCAGCTGATGGCCGCGTCGATAATTATCATGTTCTTAGACGAATTAATTCAAAAGGGTTGGGGACTTGGTAGTGGAATTAGTTTATTCATTATGGCAGGTGTAGCTCAACAAATTCTTTGGAGTATGTTCAGTCCATTACCTGCTGGTGATGGTGGTATGATTGGTATTATTCCGTATCTTGTAGAATCCTTAACTGGAAATGGCGATATTGGAAATGTCTTATTCCGTTCAAATCAACTGCCTAGTATCTTTGGACTGTTCCTCACAGCAGGAATTTTGCTGATACTTGTATTTACACAAGGTATGAAAATTGAAATTCCAATTGTTTCTACCAAATATAGAGGATTTCAGGCTGTTTATCCTATCAAATTGATGTATGTTTCTAACATTCCAGTAATTTTAGCATCTGCACTAACTGCAAACGCTGTATTTGTATTCCAAATGATTTGGTCTCAATTTAATCCACGTAACAATAATTTCTTTGTAAACTTTATAGCTCAATTCGATCCTACAAGTCCTTCTACTCCTGTTGGAGGATTCATTTACTACATGACCCCACCACGTGGTTTGGATGTTGCAGCCCTTGATCCTATGAGAGCTGTAGGATATGTTTTGTTTATGGTTGGAATTGTAGTTGTGTTTGGTAGATTATGGGTTGAACTTGGTGGATTATCTCCAAAGAGTGCAGCTCAAAACTTACTTGATGCAGATGTACAAATTCCTGGATTTAGAAGATCAAACAAGCCTGTTGAGGCATTATTGAACAAATACATTCCATCTGTTACAATTATTGGTTCTATGATTTTAGGACTTTTGGCAGGAGTATCAGATGTCCTTGGTGTATTCGGATCTGGAATTGGAATCTTACTTATGGTAGATATTCTCATTAATTATTACACACAATTAGTTAGAGAACAAGTAGAAGTTGTTATGCCACGGTTGGGTGCTATACTTGGTAGAAAATAAAAAAATTCTCATGGTTGGAATCCCAGGTGTTGGGAAAAGTACTTTGTTAACAACAATGGTTGATATTTTAAAGGATCACAAGAAAAATGTCATTGTAATTAATTATGGTACTTTAATGTTTGACGTCGCTAAAGAAAATGGATTAGAAAACAGAGATGACTTAAGAAAATTATCTGTAATAGAACAACAACGCCTACAAAAAATTGCTGCAGAAAAAATTGCCACACATGATGAAGAAGTCGTAATCATCGATACCCACGCATTCATTAGTTCACCTGAAGGATACTATCCTGGATTGCCTGAACATGTTTTGAAAATTATTCAACCTAGTAACTTTGTTTCAGTTGCAGCAAAGCCTGAAGAAATCTACAATAGAAGGATGAAAGATGACACTAGAAATCGAGATAAAATCACACTAGCTAACATTAAGAAGGAGCTTGATTATCAAACTGGTATGATTTCTGCATGTGCTGTAATTACAGGCTCCCCAGTCAGACATGTTCTCAATGGAGAGGGAAAGATTGAAGAAGCAGCTGATAAAATAATTAAGGCAATAGGACTGTAAAAAATGGATTTCAACTTTATTCTACTCTTTATCGACTCAGCATTTTTACAACTACCTGATTTCCTAGGTGGTGAAAGAATGGCTCTTGGCAGTGATGATCCAATAATCAAAGGTCTAATCCTATCCATGTTTGCCGTATCTGGATTTGGTATTTTGCTAAATGTATTCAATTCTGCAGTTAGAAGAAAAATGGTTGATCAAACCAAACTAAAGAGAATTATGAAAGAAACTAGAACATGGCAAAAAGAAAGAATGGCTGCAATGAGATCTAAAGATACTGCAAAATCAGCTGAACTAAACAAAAAATCTTCTTACATGAACAAAATGTCCATGGAGATGATGCAAATGAATATGCGACCAATGATGATTACTTTTGTTCCATTAATTCTAATTTTCTATCTTGTATTGCCACAACTATTTACATACACAGTAGCAATTTCTCCAATACCACTTAATGTGATACCTGGAGATATGTTCCAATTAACTTGTACTGCAGAACAAGCTTTGGATGCAACACACATTTGTTTTGGTAAAGAAAACCATCTAATGCTATGGGCTTGGTACTTTCTTTCTTCTATTGCATTTAGTGGAATCATTATGAGAATCACTAAAACATCAATGGATCTAGGTTGACCAAATCTATCGTAATATCTGGCCCTCCTGCAGTCGGAAAAACAACTGTTGCTAAAGGATTAGCTAAAGAATTTAATTTACAATATCTTAGTGGTGGAGATGTTCTAAAAGAAATGGCTAAAGAACAAGGATTTAATTCTGATGGCGATGATTGGTGGGATACTAAAGAAGGACTCAAATTTCTAAATCAACGTGAGGAGAATTCTGAATTTGATAAAAATTTAGATAAAAAATTAACTGATTTATTCAAACAAGGTGGAATGGTAATCACAAGTTATACGTTACCATGGTTAATTGAAGACGGAATAAAAATTTGGTTAGAGGGTTCTCACGCTAGCAGCACTAAAAGAATGCAAACAAGAGACAATATGAGTTCAGAAAATGCATATGAAATCACAAAATCTCGTTTTGATAAAAATAAAGCACTGTACAAAAAACTATATGGATTCAGCTTTGGTGATGATAAAGCTGTGTTTGATGTAATCATTAATACTGATAATTTATCTGCAAATCAAGTAATTGATGTGACTACTGAAACCGTGAGAAAATTGCTATGACTTTAAAACAACTTGAAAATTTAATTGAAATTGATCAAGATATCACTGATGAATCCTATGGAACTTATTATGATAAACGAACAATCGAGCAATTATTGGACAATGGAATTATTCTTTTAGATAAACCACCAGGTCCGACAAGTCATGAAACAGTTGCATGGACAAAACGCATTTTGAAAATTGACAAAATAGGACATAGTGGAACATTAGACCCACAAGTTTCTGGAGTATTACCGCTAGGATTAGGTGAAGCGACAAAGGCATTAGGAGTTTTACTTTATGGACCTAAGGAGTATCATGCATTGGGTAGAGTTCATTCATTGCCTTCTAAAGAAAAATTATCTGAAATTATTGAAATGTTTACTGGCGAAATTTTTCAAAAACCTCCACAACGTTCTGCTGTTGTTAGACAAACAAGAACAAGAACAATTTATGAATTAGAATTAATCGAACAAAAAGAAAGATTACTTTTAACTAGAATTCTATGTGAAGCAGGAACCTATATTAGAAAATTATACTATGATATTGGCGAAGTTTTAGGTCCTGGAGCAACTATGATTGAACTAAGGCGTAGTCGTGTAGACCAATTTCATGAAAAAGATGGATTAGTTACTTTGCATGAGCTTGCTGATGCATTTGCTATTTGGGAAGAAAAAAAAGATGATTCAAAATTAATGGAAATAATAAAACCAGTTGAACTTGCATTAAGCGAATTAAAATCTGTAGTAATTCGTGATTCAGCTGTTGATGCAATGTGTCATGGTGCTCAACTTGCAATACCTGGAATTTTGAAAATTTCTCCACATTTGAGAGAAGGTGATATTGTTGGAATTTATACGCAAAAAGGTGAAGCAGTTGCATTAGCTGAATCAACAATGGATGAAGAACAAATTCGTGATGCAACCAAAGGATATGCATTTGTTACTAAAAGAATTATCATGGCTCCTAACACTTATCCTAAAAAATGGAGAACAAAACCTACTGCTCCAAAAGATTAAAAAATACTGAATTTATTTTCAAAGAATTGCTAGCTAAAAGTCTTGTTGTTTTCATTGGTGTTGGTGTGGTCTCTGCATTTCTTTTTGGAACTTATCTAATTGATTTTAAAAATACCTCTCAATTAGAATATGTTGAAGGTTCTTCTCTTTCTATTGTTACAGAAAAATTTGATTTTAAGCAAGATGAAATAATTCAAATTCGAATAGTTAATTCTGGAACTAATGAATTGACTTTCTCTGATTCGTCATACGGGTTAAAAATTACTGGATTAGCTGGAATATTGATGTATTCTCCAATGTCTGCTCAAGTAATTTCAACTCTTGAACCTAGAGGTGAAGTTACTTTTTCATGGGATCAAATAAAAAATGATGGTGACACCGCATTAGAGGGGGTCTACAAAATATCTGCTAAAGGATTGGATATGGATGGAAATATTGTAGAAAAATCAACTACCATTACAATTTGGAAGTAATTTTTCTTATTACTAATAACATAATTTATAATCACATTTTATGAAATAGAATTGTCGCAAGACTTCTGCCGAGGTCGCCTAGCCTGGTAGGGCGCGCGCCTGGAAATTGTTTAACCATAAAGCGCGTTCTCGCAAGGGAACGAGAGTTCAAATCTCTCTCTCGGCGCCATTTTATTTTTCTAACTTCTCAACAATTTCATTAAATTTCCAAGGACCGCATTGTAAGTTGATATCATCATTTTCAAATAATCCTTTTTGATGTAATTGATTTATCACATGTACTGAAAATGGTAGTGCTCCAGTAGCACCTGGAGAATTATAGTTCAAAATATGAAATGATGTGTCTTCTTCTACTAAAATTACATCTGGAACAAATTTACCGTTTTCATCAATCACAGATGATCTAATTCCTGCAGTCCCTTTTTCCGTAATTTCCTTTGAGTTGATCTTTGGGAGGAATTTTTTAACTCTTTCAACCATTACTGATTTTGACATTGAGGATTGTATTTCACTAAAAGCTAATTCTTGAAAATCTTTATCAAAGATTATTTTTCTTGCACCTGAATTAATCATTTCCAATATTTTTGGTATGAATTGTTTGATGTTTTCTGTAGTGTTGTATCCGTAAGGACTGAAAACAGGAACTGCATTTGGACCAATCTCGCAACTTCCATCTACTCTAACTATCCAATGTGGATCTAAAAATGGATACTCGGGAAATTCTGGAACTGAATAAACACTGGTTTTTGTTAAATTATGATATTTTTTTGGTGTTTTCCAATATTCGCCTCTAAAATGTACGTCTGTAAGGTTTTTTGCAATTCCTATATTGTGTGCAATATCAATTGCTTGACCTCCAGCTGCATTAATCAAAAAATCAGCATAAATTTTATGATTGCCATTTATTGTTATTTCCCATTTGTCTTTATTTTTTTTAATTTCATTTGTTTTATTGTTAAACAGAAAATTAATTCCATTTTTTTTACTATCTCTCATAATTGCATTTGTCAGTGTAGAATAATCTGTTGAACCATCCCTATGTGCGTATAGAGCTGCCTCACATTTTATTTCAGGTTCAATTTTTTTCAATTCGGCTTTTTCAATTAATTCAATATCCTTTTCTTGTAATCCATTTTGTTTTCCCCACTTGAGATATTTTTCAAGAACTTTGATTCCTTTTTCATCTAGTGCAACTTCGATTACTCCATCTTCCTTAAATGATACATTTTGTTGTTTTGAATATTCTTTCCACATTTCATATCCGTGAAATGCTGCATTTGCAAATAGTTTCTTTTTTTCAGGATTGTATAGATATGGAGCATGAACTTTTCCAGTATTTCTGCCACTTGTATGATGTGCTACATTGTTTTCTTGCTCTATGACTCCAATTTTTTTCGATTTATTTAGAAATGATAAGAAATATGAAATTGAAGTTCCTAAAATACCGCCACCGATAATTACTAAATCAAAATAATCTTTCAACTTGTTTTATTCACTAATAATTGATATTAAATTACATCTATGAAGATTAATATCTAATATTCTTTTGAATTTTATTATGATGCCTGATAAATGCTCTGTTTCAGAAGAAGGAAAACAATGTGTTAATCCCCCTCAATTTATTGTATCTATTGTTGATGGAAAAGATGAATACATGTTTGGTTTAACTTGCCAAAAACATAGACACATTGTAACAGGTAAGCTTACAATTTTACAAGATGAAGGAAAAATACACAGTGGTAAAATTAGTTTCACTCCTGTTAAATCAGTAGGAACTGATTGTATACATGGTGATGCAGATGATCTTGTTCAAATTGATTTGAAAAAATCTAACTAAGATGAAAATCTTATAATAATTTGTTTGAGGTGTTTGTTTATTGCTTTTTGAACTTCTATCAGATATTATCAAAGTTGATGATGTTTTATTAATCACAAAAAATATTGGTGCTACGTGCGAAATTCGCAGTAATTCTTTAACAATTAGACAAAAAGAGAAATGGATTACAATTGGAGACAACGATGGCCCTGCTCATATGCATATTAATTCTGAAATGATAAAATCAGCTGAATTTGTTAAAGAACAAAGACCTGATAGAATTAGTTTTAGTATTAGGTTTTTTGATATGAATAATGACCGCCTTGTAGCTGCATTTTTTACAAAGATGTATGATGAATCTAAAAATTTAGTTATTGACAGAGAAAAATTGTATAATTCATTAAATCAAAAATATTCTTCAAAAATTAAATTTTAAAAAAAAACTTGTCTGAAAAAGACAAGTAAAAAAGTATCAATCTTGTGATTCTTTTTTCTTCTTTTCTTTTTCAGTTTGTATTTTAGCTAATTCTAATTCTTCGTTAGTATGTTTGAATTTTTTCAACTTGACTATGTTTCACAATTTCAATATAAAAACTCAACATATTTTTTGGTGTAAACTTACGCGTAATTCTCAATATCCTACTGAATAAATTGGTTTTTTTCCATTAATTCCATTAATTAGATTTTTTACAGTCAATTCTGCCATTTGAATTCTAGTTTCTTTTGTTGAACTTCCTATATGTGGTGCCATAACTAAATTTTCTAATTTTGTGAATGGGTGATTTTTGTTAATTGGCTCTGTTTCAAATACGTCTATTCCTGCACCTGCAATTCTTTTTTGTTTTAATGCTGTGATAAGATCTTTTTCATTTACAACTTTACCTCTAGATGTATTGATGAGAAATGCAGTTTTTTTCATTTTTTTAAAAATTTTCATATCAAAAATTTGATTTGTTTCTTTTGTATGTGGAACATGAATAGAAATTATGTCACTTTGAGTAATTAATTTATCCAGTGCAACATACTTTACTCCTAACTTTCTTTCTTCCTCTCTAGAAATTTTATTTCTATTGTGATAAATTATTTTCATGTCAAATGCTTTTGCTCTTTTTGCAAGAGTTTTACCTATTCTTCCTAACCCCATAATGCCTAAAGTTTTACCCTGCAAATCAAATCCTACATAATCATATGCCCCGTAGATTTGTTTCCATTTACCATTTCTGATTATTCTGTCTCCTTCTGAAATTCTTCTTAAAGAATCAAGTAATAATCCAAATGCCATATCTGCAGTTGCATCTGTTAAAACTTCTGGAGTATACCCTACTCTAATTTTATTTTCTTTAGCAAAATCTAAATCGATATGATCATATCCAACACTGAATGTACTTATTACTTTGAGTTTTTTTGCAGATTGTAATACTTCTTTGTTGATTTTATCATATGGAAAGCAGATTAAACCATCCAAATTTTTTATTTTAGATTTCAATATATTTTGAGCAATTGGAATTTTTCCTGTATGGATCTCTACTTCAAATTTCTTCTTTAATTCTTTTAATGCAAAATCATGTAATGTTCTTGTAAGAAATATTTTTTGTTTCATTTATGTAACGATTTATCTCAAACCATTTATACGATTTCTTTGTACCTACATTATGTCTACTAAAATTGAAGAAGAAGAGTTTGCCATTTGTGTAGATTGTGGGAATTTTATTGAAAAATGTGTCTGTGTTTGCCCATATTGTGGTGAACGTGACAAATGTGAATGTGCATTATTTGATGCAGCAACAGGTGGATAATTGAAAAATTCTTTACCATTTTGTATTTATTTGAAAAAGGACTTGAAAAATCATGAATACTGATTTCACTTGGTTAATTGGAGGTCCTCAAGGCAGTGGAGTAGAATCTGGTGCTAATATTTTTTCTAAAGTTTGTGCTCAAATGGGTTATCAGGTATTTGGTAAACGAGAATTTTATTCTAACATTAAAGGTGAACATAGTTATTTTACAGTAAGAATATCTGATCAAAAAATTCATTCTAATGTCAATGATGTAAATTTGATGGTTTCATTTGATGCTGAAACTATTTTTCGTCATTTTGATGAAATTTCTTCCGATGGTGGAATTATTTATGATTCAGAATTAGAAAATATTGATACTGATAGGGTTAGAACTTTGGATAAACCATTCAAAGATAGATTGCATAAATTACTTGAATCAAACAATAAACCGTTTACTATTGGTGGAGTTTTAGAACTTGCAAAAGAAAATGGAGTAAAACTTTACCCTGTTTCTTTCAAAACTTTACTTGAAACCCTTTCTGAAGAGGTTGATAATCCTAGATTGCGTGGTTTAGTCAGAATGTATAATGTAATTGGCGTATCATTATCTTTAGGTTTGATTAAAATGTCATCTGATTCTTTAGTTAATTCAATTGATGATATATTTTCTAAGAAACCTAAAATTGCGGAAATTAATCAACAAGCTGCAAGTTTTTCATATAATTATGCATCAAAAAACTTTGAAAATTTTAATCACAGTTTAACTGAAACACAAAAAGAATCTGACACAATTTTAGTTCAAGGTCATTTTGGATGTTCACTAGGTAAAATGGTATCAGGTTGTAGATTTCAATCATACTATCCAATTACTCCTGCTTCTGATGAAAGTGTTTATTTGGAATCTAACGAAATTTTAGAAATCGAAAATGATAGACCTGGATCAACAATTGTAGTTCAAACTGAAGATGAGATATCTGCCATAGGAATGATGATTGGTTCTGCTCTTACTGGAACCCGTTCATCAACATCCACATCTGGACCTGGATTTGCATTAATGACTGAGGCACTAGGCTGGGCTGGAATTAATGAAGTTGCTGTTGTAATTACACTGTATCAAAGAAGCGGACCTTCTACTGGCCTTCCAACTCGTCATGGCCAAGATGATTTACTTTTTACAGTATTTGCAGGATGTGGTGACTTTCCAAAAATTGTTTACGCATCTGGTGACATTGAAGAGAGTTTCTATGATACTGGTAACTGTTTTAATTATGCCGATAAATACCAAATCCCTGTAATTCACATGATGGATAAATTCTTGTCTAGTTCTGTTGTCACTTGCAAAAAATTTAATCCAAAGAAAATTTCAATTGATCGTGGTAAATTATTGGATAAAGTTGAAGGTGAATACAAACGATTTGCATTTACTGATGATGGAATTTCCCCACGTTCTAAATTAGGGATGGATAACGGTGTATTTTGGAATACTGGTGATGAATCTGATGAATATGGACATATCACAGAAGACCCTCAAGTTCGTATAAAGATGATGGATAAGAGAATGTCTAGATTAGATTTGGCATTAGAAACAATTCCTGTAGATGAACAAGCTATTCCATTTGGAGTTCATGATTACACAATAATTTCTTGGGGTTCTACAAAGGGGCCTATTCTTGATGCACAAGCAATGTTAAAAAAAGAAGGTATTGACATTGGATTTGTTCAAATAAAATTATTAAATCCATTCCCTACCGAATATGTTAAATCTTTACTCAAAGATGCTAAAGTATTGATTGATGTTGAAGCAAATCATTCTGGACAATTAGGAAAGATTTTCAAACAAAATATTACTAGAGAGATTGATTATCATATTTTGAAATATACTGGAAGAGGAATGACAAGTACTGAACTTTACGATTCATTAAAGCGGATTATTGAAAATAAAGCTGAAAAAAGGGAGATTCTTAGTCATGGCGCTTAAACTAGCTGATTACAAGACAGATGTTCACAATGATTGGTGTCCTGGATGTGGTGATTTTGGAATTGTCAATGCACTACAAATGGCATTAGCAGAAATGGGAATTGAACGTGATAAAGCAACAATTTTTTCCGGAATTGGTTGTTCTGGAAAGACATCTCATTTTATCAACACGTATGGTGTTCATACATTACACGGTAGAGTTCTAACTTTTGCTCAAGGAGGTAAGCTAGCAAATCCTGACATGACTGTTGTAGCCGTTGGTGGTGATGGTGATGGATTAGGAATTGGTGCAGGTCACTTTGTTGCAGCTGGTAGACGTAATATCGATATGACTTACATTATTTTTGACAATGGTGTTTATGGACTAACAAAAGGACAAGCATCACCTACACTAAAACTAGGCGAACAAACAAAATCTCTTCCATCTCCAAATACTAATTCTAACGTTAATCCTATTGGATTGGCAGTAGCTAGTGGATTTACATTTGTAGCACGCGGATATTCTTATGATGTTAGACATCTCAAAGATTTAATCATTAAAGCAGTTAAACACAAAGGTCTTTCATTTCTTGATGTATTACAACCATGTCCTACATACAATGATGTTAATACACGAGATTGGTATGCTGGAGTTGATTTGGCAAAAGAATCTATGGAAAGACATTCTAGAATTTACAAACTAGAAGATACTAACTTTGATCCAACTGTAAATTATGCTGGTGAAGTTGAGGTTAATGAGAAATTATCACAAGCTTTGGTGAAATCTCTTGAATGGGGAGATAAAATTCCTACCGGTATTTTCTATCAAAATGAATTAGTCTCACCATTTAGTACTCGATTAACAGATAAAATCCCAAATTATCTTGAAAATCCACCAGCAAAACAGATCATATCTAATTCTGGATTACCTAATACTGATATTTCAAAAATTCTTGATTCATTAAATGTCTAGAAATACTTACTGATCAATTTCTTTTTTAATTTCTTTCCAAATATCCCCTCTGAAAGAATATTCTTTTTCTTTTGCGATTGCTTTATCCAATCTCCATCGAACTGATTCTATATCAAATTTGTAATTGACTTCTCTAATCCCTTTTGGAATTTTTTCAGGATCAAGATGATGAGGTAAAAGTTCAATCACAAAATCCATTTTCTCTATTGCGTTGTTAAACCACTGTCTTTCTACTACGTCAACAATAAATACAATTTTTGTATTTCCTTCAAAATTAATTTTAATTTTTAATGCATTACGACTTCCACGTCTACGTTTGTATTCTTTTAAAACATCTTTTACTTTTTCCCATCGCTTAAAATCAAACCATTTGAAGAATGCTTCATTAAATTCTAAGGGAATGTCGATATTTAGATAACTAACAAAATTTTCGTCATTATTTTCTATTTCTTCTTGTACTATCGTAAATCTGGAATTTAGAAATCCATATAGTACTTCTATTTCCCAAGGTGAAATTCCATAGTAAGTTAATTTTGTTTTTAGCGGTTCAGACAATAATTCATTCTGTTCAAATTTGTAATTAAAGCTTCAATTTTTGTTAAATTGGTTCAAAATATTAAAATTATATAGATAAACTTGCTATGATAACTATGAAGAAAGAATTTGTCGTAAAAAGTATTGATTCTGCTCCTGATGGAGCACCATATGTAGTACTTTCGTTATCTTCACTCAAAGATCTTAAAGAAGGCAATCAAAATCCTCCATCACCATTTGGCTCTCCAAAGGTTATGGGATTCTCAAACATGAATGATATGATGAAGGACTTAAACAAAATGATGTCTGGTGCTGGTGGTATGGGGATGCAATCTGGCATTACCCAATTAAAACTTGAAATGCATGAATACAAAGAGATGGGTCTTTCAGTTGGGGATAAAGTATTTCTTGAATTAACTAAAGAAGAAACACTCGGTGTTTAGATAATTTTTAATTTTTACCAAATAGTGTTGAAAAATTTCCAACCGTAAAATGCTGCAACTGTTGCAATAACAAATAGCATTGGTTTCCATGCAAATACTGGGATTCCTGGAGTTGCAAGTTTTACTTTATAGTTGTCAACTACTGTTGTAATATTTTTCTTAATTTTATCATGCCAAATATTGTAATCAATTTGATATTTTTTCAAAATTTCTTCAACTTCATAAACTACAGGGGTTCTTTGTGAAAACAAATGTTGAAGATAATCTCTTGATACTTCAACTTCTGCATGAATTCCAATTTTCCCATCTTCCAAATCTACCATTCTAACATGCATTTCCCATGGTTTTTTTAATTTCAAATTTAGACCACTACCGATTTGGTCTGGTTGCTTATGTTCTAGTTTTACTTTTGTAAATCCTTCTTCTCTGAAAATTCTAGTCAATTCTTCAAAACTTTTTTTGACAACAATGTGCAGTTGTTCTACTCCTTCTGTCTTGTCTACATGAATTTTGTGCTTTATGCCATCGATAAATGAGACTGTTTTTGGATATGTTGTCAAATATTCCATATTTTCTCTCTCTAATTCCTATATTTAAAAAAACTTCTCTTGTACCCTTAGTTTTTAGGTGGTTTTGAAAGGCCTCTTACATACACACATTGTTCTGGAGCAATTGCCATTTCTGAAGAATTAATTTTTCTATCTGTAAGTTTTGCACCTGAGTTTCTAACAATTGCAAATGGTTTTGATTCTCCTCCTTCTCCCATCTTATGATTTGCAATAGTTGCAAGATTATCCACCACTGCTTGAAATGTTACTTTTAATGGATTCCCGTCCAAATCTTTTTTTGATCTCATGTCTAATACTGGTTCAATTCCGGCACAAGATACTGCAACTCCTGATGTTCCAATTCTTGCTGGCATTAATCTACTATCTACTAAAATTATTCCCACATGAATTAATGATTTTAAGAAAATTTTTCTTCGAATTTGTTCAGCAATCAAATAAGGATCCTTTGGATATAGTATTGCTTTACCTTTTTTTGCATTTGATTTATCAATTCCTGCATTTGGTGCCATTATATTATCTGCAGATGTAATGACAAATCCTCCTATCCCACCAAAAATTTTATCTGATTCTCTAATGATGACTTCTGCAATTCCTGGTTTTAGATTAAATTCATTTGCAATTTTTTCTCCATATTCAGATGCTTTAATTTTCGCTAAATCTACAATTCTTCCTTGTGAATTTGAGACATATTTGGTAGAAATTACTATGACGTCTCCCTCCTCTAATTCTGTTTTATTTTTTTTTAAAGTATTTTCTAATTCTTCAAAAACGTCAAATTCTGTTTCCATTCTTTCAGCTAGTAGGGGTAAAACAGTTAATTGCACATATTCTGTTAGATTCTATTTCTTTTTTATTGTTCTGAAAAGCTTTTAATCCCAAGACTGAGCTTTTTCAATCATGAATATAGTTGAGAAGATCCTTGCACGTGCTTCAGGCAAGTCCTCAGTAGCACCTGATGACGTAGTATTTGCTGATGTTGATAAAGTAATGATGCATGATGTTTCTGGACCTGGTGTGCTCAAGGTATTTGATAAATTAAAGAAACAAGGAATTGCAGTCGATAAATTATGGGATCCAACAAAAGTTTGGGTAGCTGAAGATCATTTTGTACCATCAGCTGATAAATTGTCTGCAGAAAATATTGTAAAATTATCAAATTTCACTAAAAATTATGGTATTGAAAAACATTTCAAATATGGAATGGGCCAATATGGAATTTGTCATACATTATCACACGAACAAGCAATGGTAATGCCAGGTGATGTTTATGTTGGTGGTGATTCTCATACAAATACTACTGGAGCTTTAGGAGCATTTGCAGTTGGTTTAGGACATACTGACATTGCATATGTTTTGTTAAATGGAAATATTTGGTTTAAAGTTCCTGAAACTTATTACTTCAAACTAAATGGAAAATTACCTGATCATGTAATGGCCAAAGATTTGATTCTAAAAATTATTGGTGAAATTGGCAATGATGGTGGTGCATATAGAACAATGCAATTTGGTGGAAGTGGAATTGATGACATGTCTGTTGAAAGTAGATTGACTTTATGTAATATGACTACTGAAGCAGGAGCTAAAAATGGAATTGTAGAACCTGATCAAAAAGTTGTAGATTATCTTTCTTCAAAAGGTGCAACAAATTTCAATATAGTTAATGGTGATGCTGATGCAGAATATGCTAAAGTTTTTGAATTTGAAAGTTCTGAAATGGAACCAATCATTGCCAAACCTTTCTCCCCTGATAATACATGTGTTGTTAGTGAAGCTCCTTCTGTGGAATTGGATAAATCTTACATCGGTTCTTGTACTGGTGCAAAGTATGAGGATTTGGAAGCTGCAGCAAAAGTTCTCAAAGGAAGAAAAGTAAAGATAAGAACTGAAATTTTACCTGCTGCAATCTCAATTTATCAACGTGCAATGGAAAATGGATTGTTGAAAATTTTCTTAGATGCTGGTGTTACTGTTGGACCTCCAACCTGTGGTGCCTGCTGTGGTGCTCATATGGGAGTATTAGCTAAAGATGAAATTTGTATTAGTACAACTAACCGAAATTTCCCTGGTAGAATGGGACATGTTGAATCACAAACATATCTTTCATCTCCGATGGTGGCAGCAGCTTCTGCAGTTACTGGAAAAATAACTGATCCAAGGGATTTGATATGAAAGGAAACGTCATAAAATACGATCGTGATAACATCGATACTGATGTAATTATTCCAGGTCAATATCTAAAAGTCCATGATTATGCTGAACTTGCAACTCATGCTATGGAGGGATTGGATCCTGATTTTCATTCAAAAGTAAAAGAAGGTGATTTTATTTTATCTGGAAAGAATTTTGGTTCTGGTTCTTCTCGTGAACATGCTCCAATTGCATTATCTCACTCTGGAGTTAAAGCAATACTTGCTTTGTCTTTTGCAAGAATTTTTTATAGAAATTCTGTAGATGGTGCATTTTTGTTACCTATTGAAATTGGTCAAGATGCATATGATGGGATTTCTGATGGTGATGAACTTGATATTGATATTTCAACCAATGAAATAAAAAATCTAACAAAAAATGAATCATACAAAATGAAACCTTTTTCTGAAATTATTGGAAAAATAATTGAAGCCGGTGGATTATTCAAGTATAACCCCGAATTGGATTAAAATGGGAAAAACACTTTTTGACAAAATTTGGGAATCTCATATTGTAGTTGAAAAACAAAATGAACCCGCCTTAATTTACATAGATAGACATCTTGTTCATGAAGTTACTTCTCCTCAAGCATTTGATGGGTTACGAATGAACAATAGGAAAGTTAGAAGACCTGATTTAACTATTGCAACAATGGATCATAATGTTCCTACTAGTGATCGTTCTTTACCTATTTTGGACCAAACTTCTGCAGTTCAAATTAAAACACTTGAGAATAATTGTAAGGATTTTGGAATAAAATTATTTGATATTAACAGCCCAAATCAGGGAATCGTGCATGTTATTGGACCTCAATTAGGTATAACATTACCTGGAACTACAATTGTTTGCGGCGACAGTCATACTTCTACACATGGTGCTTTTGGTGCATTAGCATTGGGAATTGGTACAAGTGAAGTGGAGCATGTTTTGGCATCTCAAACTTTGTGGCTAGAAAAACCAAAAACATTTGAAGTTAGAGTTGAAGGAAAAAGAAAGAATCCTCATGCAGTAACTGCAAAAGATATAATTTTATCAATCATCAAAAATATTGGAACTGCTGGTGGAACTGGAACTGTAATTGAATATCGCGGTGAAGGAATTACTGATCTTTCTATGGAACAACGAATGACAATTTGTAATATGTCTATTGAAGGAGGAGCTCGAGCAGGATTGATTGCACCTGATCAAAAAACTTTTGATTATTTACGAAACAGAGAATATACTCCAAAAAATTATGATTCTCTTGTATCTGATTGGAAAGTAAATCTCAAAACTGATTCTGATGCTACTTTTGATAAAACATTTGTTTTAGATATCAATGAAATTGCCCCACAAGTAAGTTGGGGAACAAACCCTGGAATGACTTGTGATATTGATGAATCTATTCCATCTCCTGATGAATTTTCTAATGGTAATGCTAATCAAAAGAAAGGTGCTGAAAAAGCTCTTGAGTATATGGCACTTGAATCTGGAACTTTAATTGAGGATATTGAAATTGATAGAGTGTTTATCGGTTCTTGTACTAATGCAAGACTAGAGGATCTTATTGAAGCATCAAAAGTGATTCAAGGACAAAAAGTTGCATCTAATGTTAGTGCAATGGTCGTCCCAGGTTCTCAAATGGTAAAAAAACAAGCTGAAGAGATGGGGTTGGATAAAATTTTCATTGATGCAAATTTTGAATGGAGAGAGGCTGGTTGCAGTATGTGTTTAGGCATGAATCCTGATATTTTGTCTCCTGGTGAAAGATGTGCTAGTACATCAAATAGAAATTTTGAAGGCAGACAAGGCAATGGTGGTAGAACTCATTTGGTAAGCCCAGTCATGGCCGCAGCAGCCGCAATACATGGACATTTTGTTGATGTAAGGAAATTGGATTTGAATTAACATGGAGCCTTTTCAAAATGTAAAAAGCATTGTTACTCCTCTTGATAAAGTCAATGTGGATACTGATCAAATTATTCCCAAACAATTTTTAAAATTAGTTCAAAAGTCTGGATTTGGTAAATTCTTATTTTTTAATTGGCGATATGATGAAAATGAAAATTTGAAATCTGATTTTGTTTTGAATAATTCTAAATATGATGACTCAAAAATTTTAGTAGCAGGAGATAATTTTGGATGCGGTTCTAGTAGAGAGCATGCAGTTTGGGCTTTAGATGATTATGGTTTTTCTGTAATAATATCCTCTTCTTTTGCTGATATTTTTTTTAGCAATTGTTTCAAAAATGGAATTCTTCCTATTACATTAGATTCTACGCTGGTGGAGAAACTTCAACATGAGACTAACCAAATTGTAGTAGATTTAGAAAATCAGGTAATTAAAACGCCTTCAGAAAATATCTCTTTTGAAATCAATTCTCACAAGAAAAAAATTCTCTTGGAGGGGTTAGATGACATTGCACAAACTCTTCAGCATGAGGAAAAAATTTCTGAATTTGAAGAGAACTCTACAATCCCATCTGTTTTATGATTTTCGTTACTAATTTCTCGTTTCTCTCTAAAATCATTGGTGATTCTGCATCAATCCATTCTCTTTGTTCTATATCGTGAGCACTAATTTTACCTTCTTTTGATAATTCTTGTAAAATATCAAATGATAAATTTACTTGTTTTTTCTTTTTCTTTTTAATTCTCTGAATGATTTCTTTTCCTAACATGTAGATTCCTAAACATTCTGATAATTGTAATTTCATAATTGGCTTTTCTTTAAACTCTGTAATTATTCCATCTTCTACCACTGCAAAACCTGTTTCTTCTTTTCTCTTTGTTCTAGTTGCAATACATGCCAAACTGTTTTTTTCTTTGAAAGTTTTTCTCATTTTTGTAATATCTAATGCACATAGATTGTCTACAAACCACAAGAGAAATTCTGATTCATTTTTTAATTCCTTTTGAATGTGGAGTAAATCCCCTCCTGTTCCACTTTGTGAATCTTGAATAAATTTAATATTTTTTTGATTTCCATAATAATTTTTGATCTGACCTCCTAAACCAGTATAATCTGAAATGATGATGATTTCATTAATGAACTTGAATGATTTTAGATATCTGACAACATAATCAATCAAAGGTTTTCCGTTAATTGGTGTCATCGCTTTTGGAAAATATTCTGTATATGGTTTTCCACGGGTGCCTTTACCACCAGCTAAAATTACAGCCTTCACAGTCTAACGGTATGACTTCTGTTTTCTTCTTCTTGCACCAGGTCCGCCAAATTTCTTTGGTTCTTTTTGTCTGGCGTCTCCACTAACTAGATATTTGTCAAAATCAGTAATTCTTTTTCTGAGGTCTTCTCTAGTTGATTTTGGGAAAGGATGATCTTTTGGCTCTTTTTTAGATTTTGTCCAGCCTACTAATGCTCTGGTAATTGCAGTTGCTACTGCACTTGCTTGTCCCATGAATCCTCCACCTCTAACTCTTACAGAAATATCGATTTTATCTCTCAAATCTCCTGTAATTTCAAGTGGTGCTAAAATGACTTCACGGGCTGTTTCTTGTGGAATCATTTCTACTGGAACGTTGTTAATTCTAACTTTACCTACACCTTTTGTAATGTATACGTGAGCACTAGCTGTTTTTCTAGTTGCAAAATAAATTTCAGTTTTTGGAATCATCTTATTCTGTCCATCCTATTACTCTACATATTTCTGCTAATGTTGTGTAATTAGAAGCTGCTCTTTTGATTAATGCTTTTTCAAACTGTGTTTTCTCTAATGGTTTTGTATCATTTGGTGCACCGATGTATGTTCTTAATCTTTGGAATGCTAATTTGCCTGATGGTTTTCTATCAAATGGTAACATTTGACGAATCATCTTTGCAATGATTGTATCTGGTCTTCTATAGTGTACCGGTCCGTGTTTGTAATTGATAATACTGTTAATTTCTAAAAATTCTCTATATTCTTGAATTTGATTTGATCTTGTTCCACTCATCATAATTTTTTCACAATTGATTACTGTGACTCTTTGACCTTGTAATAGCAATTTAGCAACATTTGATGCTAATCTACCTGCAATGTGATTTGTTGCATCAACGACAATTGGTCTATCTGTTCTAATAACAACCTCTTGTTTGGAAGTGTTTGAATTTCTTCCAGCAGGTCTGTTTAATCTTCCATTAGCCAAGTAGTACTACTCCTTTACCTGTTGGGTTTTGTTTGATTAAATCTGCATGTGAGATTAATTTTCCACCATTTTCTAAAACTTTGGCTGCTGCAGAATTTGAAATTGAAAATGAACATAATGTGATTTTGTGAGAAATATTTCCTGTTCCTAAAACTTTACCTGGAAAAACTACTGTATCGTTATCTTTGGTTAATTGACTAATTCTATTGAGATTGATATCTCTTCTAGCAATTGATGGTTTTAGAGCGTATTCTGCCAATTTACCCCAAATTGGAGCATCATTTTTGGTTGATGCTTTCTTAAGATCGCTAGCCATACGAATTACAACTTGATTAGTCATGTGAATAATCCGGCTTAAAACCCAAATATAATGTCTATGCTTCTACTATTCCTCGATATTGTTGATCATATCTTTGAATTCAACAACTCTTCTACTAACTTCTTCTACTCCTTCTAGAACAATTTGTTCTGGATTTAGTGCTCCTGTTGACTCTATGGTGAGTATTTTCTCATCATCTTTGTCAGTATCTGTGAGCATAGCAACGTTAGAAGCATTCCACTTTGCATGTTCTGTGCCACGTCCTAGTCTTGCATAACATTCGACTTTGATTTTTTGACCTGGGGCCAATTGAACAATTGGAACTTTTTCAGATACTGGCTTAATACTCTCATCTTCAGAAGATAATTCTCCTGATAATACAGTTCTAGTTTCTTCAGATATTCCTGAATCTAACACTAGTAGGATTTTATCTGATTCATTATATTTACTCAAATCTGTTTTTAATGGAATCAAACCCAATCTGTGAGCTAAACCCTCGTCAGGTAAAACAGATGTGTTTTCAATAATGTCTACTGTATCAATTGCAAAAACTGGAACTCCGTTTAAACAAACACGTCTTAAAGCATTTGCATATTGTAATGGAACACCTTTTAGCTTTAAGGCTATCTTTTCAGAATCTTTTGTAATAACGTCTAATGATGACAAATCTTGTTGAAAATCGTCAAAGTGCACATAAAAATCTAGCTAGCTTTACGTATAGATAAATACCAAATTACAATAGTACTAAGATATGGCAGACGTTACAGTAGTTAGATTCTCCTTTGAAGGTGAAAAATTTGAAATATTGGTAAAGCCAGATCCTGCTTTGGATTACAAATTAGGTAAGAAAAAGGATATTTCTTCGGTTTTAGTTTCTGAAGAAATCTATACTGATTCTGGAAAAGGAACAAAGCCCTCTACTGAAAAATTACTCGCTGCATTCAAAACTGAAGATAAAACCGAGATTGCTCAAATAATGTTTGAAAAAGGAGATCTAAATCTTACTACTGATCAAAGACGAAAAATGGTGGATCAGAAAAGAAAACAAATTGTTGAATATATTGCCAAAACTTTTGTTGATCCAAAAACTCACTTACCTCATCCTCCATTACGAATTGAACAAGCAATGAAAGATGGTCGTGTATCCATTGAACCTCAAAAAAGCGTCGAAGAACAAGTTAAAGATATTGTTGAAAAATTACGTTCAATTATTGCATTAAAATCTGAAAATCTCCAATTGGAGATCACTATTCCTGCACAATATGCCTCTCAATCTTACTCGGTTTTGAAATCTGTCGGTTCGCTAAAAAAAGAAGAATGGCAAAATAATGGTTCACTAAAAGCAATACTTGAAATACCCGCAGCAGCAAGGCCAAACGTGATTGACAGATTAGGTTCTATTACCAAGGGTTCTGCCACTGTAGAGGTAATGAAATAATGGCAGATAAGAGAAAATACGTTATTCCTGGTGATGTAATTACCAGTGGACCTTTTAGACCTGAACAAAATGTAGTTTTAGAAGGAAATAACATAATTTCTACATCTGTTGGTATATCTGAAATTTATGAAGATTCTGTTAAAGTCATTCCTCTAACTGGAAAATATATTCCTAAAATTAATGATCTTGTAATTGGTAAAGTTATTTCTCATACATCATTATCTTGGGAATTAGATGTAAATTCTTGCTATGTTGGATTTTTACCTGCTCAGGATGTTTTTGGAAGAGACTTTTCAACTCATGCTGATGAACTTTCAAGTAAATTAAAAACTGGTGATTTGGTAGCTGCCAGAATTGCAAATTTTGACAGAACTAGAGATCCTCTTATTACAATATCTGATAGAGACTTAGGTAAAATTGATGATGGAATTTTAGTAAAAATTTCTCCAAGTAAAGTTCCACGTTTGATTGGCAAAAAAGGAAGTATGATACAAATGATTGAAATGGGAACTAATGCTGCCATTACAATTGGCCAAAATGGCTGGGTTGTTATTTCCTGTGAGACTGAAGAAGGGCTCTCAAAAGCTAAAAAGGCAGTTGAAATGGTTAATGAAAAAGCACATATTGCTAATTTAACTGATTTAATTAAAGAAATGTTAGATGGAAAGGATGAATCATAATGGGTGGACGAGATGCAACCATGGTCTTATTGGACGAAAATGGCATTCGCTGTGATGGACGTAAAATAGACGAACCACGCAGAATTATGATTAAAGCCGGCGGACTAAAAAATGCTGATGGCTCTGCTTACATTGAATTTGGCGATAACAAAATTTTAGTTGGTGTATTTGGACCAAGAGATGTTCATCCAAAACACATGTCAAATACTGACACTGGAATTTTAAGAGTTAGATATCACATGGAACCATTTTCTGTTGGTGAACGAAAAAGACCAGCACCTTCAAGAAGAGAAATTGAAATATCTAAAGTAATCAAAGAAGCATTAGAACCTGCAGTAATGTTGGAGAAATTCCCAAGAACTGCAGTTGATGTATTTATTGAAGTTTTACAGGCTGATGGTGGAACTAGATGTGCTGCCCTTACCGCAGCATCTGTTGCATTAGCTGATGCTGGTATCCCGATGAGAGATATGGTTGCAGCAATTGCTTCAGGTAAAGTAGCAGATACAATTATTCTTGATGTTAACAATGAAGAGGATCAAGCAGGTCAAGCCGATATGCCAATTGGATATATGCCAAGTATGAAAAAAATTACTTTATTACAATTAGACGGTGTCTTAACTCCAGAAGAATACAAAAAATGTGTTGATGTTGGAGTTAAAGGATGTGAGGTTGTTTATGAACTTCAAAAGAAAGCACTACATGACAAGTACTTTGGAAACCGGGGAGATTAGATATGACAAGCGTTTCAGTTATTGATGAACTAAAAAGAGCACAAATTCTAGAATTATTAGAACAAGGAAAAAGAGTTGATGGAAGAGCACTAGATGAACCAAGAAAAATATGCATCGAAATTGACGCAATTCCTAAAGCAAACGGTTCTGCAAGAGTTTATCTTGGTGATACTCAAGTTTTGTGTGGTGTAAAAATCCAACCAGACAAACCTTTCCCAGATGTAGGTGACAAGGGTATGTTTATGTGCACTGCTGAATTATTGCCTCTTTCACATCCTACTGTTGAAACTGGACCTCCACAAGCACCTGTCATTGAATTGGCAAGAGTTGTTGATAGGGGAATTCGAGAAAGTCATATGGTTGATGTTTCTGATTTAGTAATTGAAAAGGACAAATCTGTAGTTGGTGTATTTGCAGATGTTGTGGCAATTGATTATGACGGAAATCTTTTTGATGCATGCTCTTATGCTGCAACTGCTGCTTTACTTACATCAAAAACTCCAACATGGGAGATGGTTGATGACCAACCTTCAGTTGTTGAGGGTGCAGACAAACCGTTACCTATAACCACAATTCCTGTATCTGTAACCATGGGAAAAATTGGAAATTACATTGTTGTTGATCCTAATGGCGATGAATGGGAAAGTATGGATTCAAGAATTACTATAACTACAGATTCTGATGGAAATATTGTTGCACTTCAAAAAGGTGGCAGCGATGGATTTACACAAGAAGAAATCAATCAATGTGGAGATTTATCAATTAAAGTAGGAGCAAAAATAAGGGAACAATTAAAATCCTCAAAACAGGAGGGTCAATAATATGGCAAAAGCAAAGAAATCACTTAAAGGCTTAGGTGCACGTTACGGAATTAAACTTAGAAAACAATACACAAAAGTTCATCTTCAATTAAAACAAAAAAGAAGTTGTCCTGAATGTGGTTCCCAAACATTTGGCAGAGATGCTGTTGGAATTTGGTCTTGTAAGAAATGTAACTATAAAGTTGCTGGAACTGCATATGACATTAAACTATAGTGCAAAAATCACTGTAGATGCTAAAGATAAAAACAATGCAATTTTTGATTCTGTAAACACAGATAATGAGTTTTATCCTGAAAATCCTGTTAAAACTAAAATCAAATTAGATAAAAAATTAGTAATTTCCGCTGAAACTGATCAAATTGCACATCTTAGAGCAAATCTAAATTCAACACTCCGATTAATTCAAGCTAGCTACGATACAATTGAATCGGTAAAGATATAATCAGATTAATTTCACAGATATTCATGTCTGCTGGACAAATGCCCCCATGGCTTCAAGAACAAATTGGAAAATTACAACAATCTCAACAAAATTTACAATCCATAATGACTCAAAGACAACATCTTGAAATGGAAAAAGCAGAAACTGAAAAAGCTGTTGATGAATTAAAGAAAGTTGCTGATGGTGATTCTGTCTTTAAGCAAGCTGGAACTGTATTAATTAAATCTGATAAAAAAACACTAGTTGATGAATTAGAGGAAAAAATAGAATTAGCAAAAACTAGATCAACTGTTCTTGAAAAACAAGAAGTTCGTGTAAAAGAAACTCTCAAAGAACAAGAAGCAAAAATCACTGAAATGATGAAAAGTGGTAGTGCCCCTCCACCTCCAGCAGCAGATGACAACCCTAGAAAATAATTTTAGTCTATTTCAAATAAGATATTAACAATTCATTATAATTGATATTTGTGAAATTAGAAAATCTTCGAATAATTGTTGATGAACGAGAAACTAAAAGTGGAATTCCAAAATTACTCAAAGCAATTGGCATGAATGTGGAAATGAAAACACTTCCAATTGGTGATTATATTGTTGCACCTGAAACCATTGTTGAAAGAAAAAGTATCAAGGATTTGATGGCTTCTGTTTTTGATGGAAGATTATATGACCAATGCAGTAGACTCAAAGAGCATTTTGCAAATCCTATAGTTTTACTAGAAGGAAATGTTGATGAAATTGAAGAGATTACTGACAATCCCTTAGTTTTCTATGGTGCTATTTCTCGAGTTGCTTTGGAATTTAAAATTCCTATAATCCCTACCCCAAGTGCATCTCACACTGCAAAATTATTAGTTTCAATGTGTTCTAAAAAAGATGGGCCAACAGGTCCTTACTTGAAAAAAATTAAAAAATCATCAAATTTAGAAACTCAGCAATTATCCACACTTTGTAGTTTGCCTGGAATTGGTGAAAAATTTGCAGTTCGAATGCTTGAAAAATTTGGTACTCCATCAAAAGTTTTTAGCGCAACCACTTCTGAATTGGCCAAAGTTGAGGGATTGGGTGAAGCTCGTGCAAAAAAAATCAAAAACATGTTGACAACTAAAAATAAACTTCAAAAGGAAAGTTCCCAAAAGACATTGACATAACTATTACTGTCATTTTGTTTCATCGATTTTTATAGGATATGATTTTAGAATTTCTGTGGACAACCGTGTCAATGTTGCAGTTGTAGTTGGTGTAATCTTTGTTTTAGCTTTTGCTGTAACTTTAACTCAAAGCGATAAACAAGTTGAATCTCAGGTAATTGGAGATGATATTCCTGAAGAATTAATTTATGAGTGGTTGAAAAAATATGATCCTTCTGAACAAACCATATCTGTTTCTGGTAGTGCAACTGCCTCTTCAAATCCTGATTCATTAGTAATTGTACTTGGAGTCGAATCTGAAGCCAAAACTGCTAATGATTCATTATCTCAAAATTCCGACTCTCTGAATTCTGTAATTTCTGCATTAACCAATTCTGGAATTTCTGAAGATGAAATTCAAACATCAAATTTTTCAATTTATCCAATATATGATAGCATAAAAGATCTTAGTGGAAACTGGAAACAAATTCTAAATGGATATCGTGTGTCAAATATTTTATTAATTCAAACTGACAAAATCAATTCTGCTGGAGATATTATTGATGCAGCAGTTTCTTCAGGAGCTAATCGTGTTGACAACATTTCATTTCAATTATCTGATGATAAATTACAAAAAATTAGTGATGACTTGATTTCTGATGCTATTAATGATGCAACCCAAAAAGCAGAAAAAGCACTAGTTCCGTTAAAACAAAAAATTGTTGGAGTAAAATCTGTAGTTATTCATGATAATGTAGTTCCATACTATGACAGTCCAATGCGTGCATCTTTTGATGGTTTTGCTGAATCATCAATGAAATCTGCACCAATCATGTCTGGTGATGAAGAAATTACCACAAATGTCAGTGTTGTATTTTATATTTCGCAGCAATAATTATTCTGAAAAAATTATTTGATTAATTTTCTTTTCAATGCTGTTCCGCAATTTGAGCATTCTTTTCCCCCTTTGAAACTAGTTTTACAACCTGGACAATAATGAATCCATTTTCCAACATCTTTAATTCCTTTTGTCATAATTGGTGCAATGTTTAATCCCATGTTTTTTGCAACATTTGAAATCGCAAAATCATCTGTGATGATTTGTCCTTTTGTTTCAATCCCTAATGCAATAATAGAAACATCTTGTTTTGATAGTTGAGGAAAATCTCCTGTCTCTTTTGCTGCTTTAATTGCAGCCTGAGTTGATTGTTTGTCAGGCTCCCTAATTTTCAGTCGATTTGTTTCGAGAAGAGTTCCTAAAACATCCTGATTTTTTTTGATATGTTGAATTTCATCATAAACTAGAGATGTTGTGTAACAATCTTCAGATGATCTAAATGGAACTCCTGCATAAAATGCACTAGCATCTAAAATTCTAAAATCCAAGTTTGCTCATTTGTCTTAAACCTCTTTTTTTCAATCTAATGAAAACTGCTGGGCTTTTGTATTTTTTAATAATTATTGATTCTTCATATCCTGCAGATTTTACAACTTGTGCATCTATTGCAATATTGCAATCATGTGAAGAAATAATTTCAATTTTTTCATCAGGTACAACTAATGATGCTAATCTGTATACTGGTGCAACTGGTGTAATGATCAAGACATCTAAACTTTCGTGTAATATTGGACCTCCTAATGAAAATGAATGACCTGTTGAACCACTAGGTGTTGCAATAATCACTCCGTCCATCTTTTGTTTTACTGTATCGTTTTGAAATTTAATTTCAATTTCTGCAGTCTTAGTCAAGTTTGCTCTACTAATGTAAATTTCATTTAGTGCTGGTGGAAATTCTACTCCGCCACATACTGCAGTCACTCTAGTTCTTTTATCTAAAAAGAAGTTGTCATTTAAAATTTCATTTAGTGCCTCATCAATCTCGTCAATTGTAATCTCTGCTAAAATTCCTCTATTCCCACCAACATTGATTGTTAAGATTGGCGTCTCATTTTCTAAATTTCGAAAAACACGAAGTGTTGTTCCATCTCCCCCTAACGTTACTACGAGATCCAACTTTACATTCTGAATTTCTTCTAGTTCTTCCATCTGTTTTGCTCCTTCAACACTGACTGGTGAAATCGTATACACGGTTGCTTTTTTTGCTAATAATTTTTTAGCAACATCTACTGCAGCATTTTCTGAATCTTTGTTTCCTACTTTACTTACAACGGCAACATTTTCTAGTTTCAAGTAAGTTCCTTTGAATTGTATTTACATAAAAATGATATTTTTACGCACAATTGTAAAAACAATTAAGTATGAATGTGGACTCATGAAATTATGAGCTACGCACATCCTGAAGTATTAGTTGACACTGAATGGTTATCACAAAACCCTCCAAATGAAAATAGAAAATTAGTTGAAGTTGATTATGATCCTGTAAACGGATATCAAAAAGGTCACATTAATGGTGCAAGTCTCATATGGTGGAAACGTGATATCAATGACCCTGTGACTCGTGACATAATTGCTAAAAAAGAATTTGAAGCATTAATGTCCAAAAATGGAATCACTGCTGACACTGAAGTTATTCTTTATGGTGATTTCAATAATTGGTTTGCTGCTTTTGTTTTTTGGGTTTTCAAAATTTATGGACATGAAAATCTAAAGATAATGAATGGTGGAAGAAAAAAATGGGAATTAGAAAATCGTGATTACACTACTGACGAACCACAAATCGCTTCATCACAATACGTTGCACAACCACCTGATGAGGGTTTACGTGCATATCTATTTGATGTTAGTAGAGGAATTGGAAAAGAAGACACTGTAATGGTTGATGTGCGCTCTCCTGCAGAATTTTCAGGTCAAATAACCGCTCCACCAGAATATCCTATGGAGCATGCACAAAGAGGTGGACATATTCCTGAAGCAAATAATATTCCATGGGCAACTGCTGTAAATGATGCTGATGGAACATTCAAAGGAGTTGAAGAACTAAGACAAAATTATGAACCAAAAGGTGTAACTCCTGACAAAGATGTGATTTGTTATTGTCGAATTGGCGAACGTTCATCACACAGCTGGTTTGTTTTAAAATATTTACTTGGATATCCAAAGGTAAGAAACTATGATGGCTCCTGGACTGAATGGGGTAACATGATAGGAAACCCTGTGGAAAAATAAATTGCTTTTAGATTTACCTATTCTTGAAAAAGGATCTTTTTATTTTATAAAAGATGGAAACTCGACAATAGTTTTAGAAGATAAAACCAAACGAGGATTGGAAATTAAAGAAACTTCTACTGATGAAACTCTCAAAGTTAAGGCTGACAAGGGAATGATTCATGATATGGATGGAATTGGACACTGGGTTCCAATTAGATGGTATTTTTCTAAAGATTCCTATGATCTATCTGATGTTCAACTTCATGCAAATGCCATGGAGAAAAAATACACTGAATTGAGGGAATTAACCTGCCCTCAAGATGATGACTGATAACGTTTTTAACTAAATTCTACTCACAGAGAACAGATGTCATTACTTTTAAAAGATCGGGTTTGGTCAATGGAAGCCCCAACGGCAAAGCGTGGAGTATACCCATTACATGGATTCAAACTTGGTTTATACCGATTACCTATAGTACTTGAGGACCCAAATGAAATTAAATCCGTTCATGATGGTTTGAAAAAAGCATTTGAAATGGATATGTACGCAGATAGAATTTACGCTACATATCGTTGGAAAGAGCAAAACATGGAAGATCCTGATGAGAAAGGGTACGAAGAAGTTGATTTATCTGTAACAGTAGAAATTGTCACTGGAGAAGTTGTTGATATAATTTATCAGGTATTTCCAATTGAGAAATTTGGAGATCCTAACTGGGTTAAAGATTATAGAAAGAAAGCAGACCATTTTGCAAAAATGGTAATTGATACTATTTTGAGAAATACAATTTTGGCAGATAAGATGATTTCTTATTTGGCAAAAAGTGAAAAGATTCCTGAACTAAATGCAATTCAAAGATTGGAGGAACTAACTCCTTTGGCAAAAATTGTTCTTGGTGCAAAACCAAAACCAATTGAAGCAACAGATGATGAAGAAGAAGAAGATGACGCATCCATTGAAATTCCAGACGGTGCAAAACCTGGACCAATTGATGTTGAGTACAAATCAAAAATGAAACCATCTGCTGTTTATGAAGCTGCAGAACACACAATCAAAACCTGGGGTCGTAAAGGTACCAGTAATGGAATAATGGGTATTTGGGGAGAATTTGTCTCAGTAGATTATGATATTTGTGTTGCAGATGGTGGATGTATAGAAGCTTGTCCAGTTGGAGTTTACGAATGGTTTGATTCTCCAGGAAATCCTGCATCTGATCAAAAACCATTGATGTCAAAAGAACCTGATTGTATTTTCTGTCTTGCATGCGAAGGTGTATGTCCTCCACAAGCAATCAAAATCTATGAACAAAAATAATTGCATTTATTGCAACTATAAATATCGACTAATACTTTTGAGCAGCTAAAGATGGCTGGAAACCCTTTCATTGCATTAGTGTTTGATTTGTTTATTATTTCTGCTATTTTGATTACTGCATATACTTGCAATTTTTACTATCTTGTTTTACTTGCAAACAAACGAAATAAATCAATTGAAACTGTTGATTTGGGAACCCCCTCTGTAACAATTCAACTTCCAATTTACAATGAAAAATATGTTGCAAAACGACTTGTAGATGCAGTATGTAATTTGGATTACCCAAAAAATCAAATGAATATTATGGTTTTAGATGACTCTGATGATGACACTGTTGATTTACTAGAAAAAACTGTAAACTATTACAAGACACAGGGATTCCAAATTGAACATATTAGACGTGGAACAAGAAAGGGGTACAAAGCAGGTGCTCTCAAATATGCGATGCAAATTACTGACACTGAACTTGTAGCAATATTTGATGCAGATTTTATCCCTCCAACATGGTTTCTTAAAAAAGCAATTCCTCATTTTTCAAAATCAAACATTGGTTTAATTCAATGCCGTTGGGGTCATGTAAATGAAAATTATTCCACTATCACAAAAGTGCAAGCTCTTAGTCTTGATTTTCATTTTCTAATTGAGCAAAAGGCAAAAAGTGATTCTCATTTGTTTATGAACTTCAATGGCACTGCTGGAATTTGGAAACGTGATTGTATTGAGGATGCAGGTGGTTGGCATACTGCAACTTTAGTTGAAGATCTTGACTTGAGTTATAGAGCACAGATGAAGGGATGGAAATGTGTATTCCTACCTGACATTGTAGTTGATGCAGAACTTCCTGCTCAAATGAATGCTGCTAAAAGACAACAATTTCGATGGGCAAAAGGCTCAATTCAATGTGCCACAAAGTTACTTTATGATATTACTGCAAAACGTAAAATTTCTGTTGAAACTAAAGTACAGGCATTTGTTCAATTAACTCGTCATATTGTTTATCCATTAATGTTAATTCAATTTTTGGCATTGCCGATACTTTTAGCTGGTCAAGTTAATCTTTATGTCGTAAGTTTTCTACCTGTCATTACCTTTGCAACTTATCTTGCAATGGGTCCTGGTGCATACATTTTGATTATTCAAAATATGTATGGGAAGTCGTGGAAATCTAAAGCAAAGTTGCTGCCTGCATTATTGGTTTACAATGCTGGAATGTCTGTAAATAACACTGTTGCAGTTTTTGATGCTATCTTTGGTAGAAAAAATGAATTCCTTCGAACCCCAAAATATGGTATAATCAAAAAAGAAGATGACTGGAAAGGAAAGGCATACAATTTACCTTTTACACAAACAACTCTTTTGGAAATATTTTTTGGTGTCTATGGCATACTTGCAATTTTTATCTCAATCTTTTCAAATAATCCTGTATTTGTTCCAATTATTGCAATTCAAACTATTGGATTTTTCTTTATTGCTTACATGAGTCTCTCTCATACTCGATTTAAAAGAAATAAATCAAGTGAACAACGTAAAATGACGAAGAAAGAGAAAATGGCAAATACTGTTTACAAACTATCAATGGTTGGAATTTTAGGTTTGATAATTTTTGGTGGATTTATGGCCATTAATGGATATAATTCAGATATCTACCCTTTAGATAGAATTAGAGGTCATTTTGACGGAATAATAGGCTCATCTGACCCAGAAGTTATTCGTGCACATCTAATTGCAATTCAATTAGATATGGAACCATTATTGGAAAAACTACCTGAGACTACTGACACACAAAGTCAAATTATTTCAAAGAATCCTGTATGGATTTTTGCAACTGAATCAACCAACTTTATTAGAATTCAAAATGATGTTGATACAATGCTTGCAAGTTTAGACAACATTTCAACTATTCCTCAAGATAATTCTGCATATCACACAGCAATGTTGGATATCAACAACAGAGCCGATTTGCTCCGACAAAATATTATGGATGCCACTCCGTACATGTATGTCAGCATTACAAATATGCTTTCTAGTGTTATTTGGATTGCAGTAATAATTGGAATATTTTCTGCATTAAAACGAAAAAGAACACAACTTAAAGAATCTGATTCAATCGGTGTCTAAGAAATATTTAGATCATTTCTAATTTCATCTACTGCTCTAATTCCATAGATGTCTCTTACTTGTTGAATTCTAATTGCTTCTTTTAACATGTCTCTGCCTATGGCATTTGTTAGAATTGAGTATACGTCACTAAATCTTATCTCCCATCTATCAGCACAATCTAGCATTTTACTGACTGCCCATTGTCTTACCTCGTGTGGTAAAGGTATTTTTTCACCTGATTCGTTTGAAATTTTATCAAACAAATTTACAATTTCAGTTGTAAGTTTTGCCATTTTCTCAATGTCTTTTGCATCCCCGTACTTTGATTCTGTATTCATCCTGATGTTTGATTGATACTCTGATAGTTTCAGTAGGGCCATAATTTCTTTTGAGGAATCACTGGAAGCCTTGTTTGTAACATTTCTCACTGATTGTATTTCTTCAAAGAGTTTTTCTGATTTTTTATGGAATTCTTCAGTTGATGCTTCTTGTCTCTTTAGTGTGTCAGATACTGAAACAATTTTTTGTTCAATGTTGTTTGTTTTATCATAAACATTGGATTTGAAATTTGAGAAATCTTCTTGAACTTCTTTTAGGTTTTCGCCCACAAATGCAGTTGAATCAGCCCTCTTTGCTAGGGAGCTAATCTCAGTTTCAATTTTATCAATTTTGCCACCCAATTCTCTAACTGATTCTAGGCTAATTGCATCACTAGAGTTTACAGTTGATGACACTGTTTCAAATTGTTGTTTGAGGCCATCTATCACGCCTCCCAATGAATCAATTTTTGAGGCTTTTGAAGATATTGCATCAATTGAAATTTTGATTGCTTCTAATTCTGCATTTACAGTTGATGCGTCTGTAACCCCTTCAATTATTTTCTCAAATTCTTGTTTCAGACTTTCAACTACCTGACTACTTGTATTGATGTTATCTGTTTTTCCAGAAATCTCTTCGATATTTTCTTTGAGTTTATTCATCTCTGAACTGATTTCTAAAAATGAATTTGTTTTTCCAGAGACTTCTCTCAAGTCATCTCTGACCTCGTCAATTCTTTGTGCAATTTTTATGATCATTTGCGAATTATTTGAAATTGAATTCATACTCTCTTCAACTTTTTGAGATATTTCTTGAGGCTTTGATTTCTTTTGTACTTCTGAAATTCTGCTTAATTCGTTTTCTAATTTTTCAGTTTGATTGTTTATTTTACTTATTAAATTAGATTGTGTTCTCACTTGATTTAATCCTGCATACAATTTTTGAGTATCGTCTTCTATGATGTTGATTTGTTTAGATTGTTTTTGAATATGTTCTAATGTCGATGTTAATGTGTCAATCATTCCTTTCATGGAAACCAGGACTTTTTGATTTTCCCCAAATATCTTTGACATGACTTTAATTTCCTTCTGTAGTGCTTTGTTAGAGTCTGAAACTGATGAAACTTTTTTTAATACTGCTGCAGGACTAGGTTGTTTTTTGACTGCTTTTACAACTTTTTTCTTACTTGTCTTAGAAACCATATACGATGAATTAAGAAACTAAGAATAAAAAATTTAGGTTTAAAATAAAAAATGTAAAGAGTCACTTGTTTACAACTTCTGGTTCATGAAGTAATTCATGAAATGTCTTCTCAGCAAGACCATTAGTTGTCTCAATGAATCCTCTTGCACAATATTCGCATTGAATCATATAGTACAGTACGGTACCGTACTATTAATAATTGGGTTATTCCAATGTAACCATAATTGCAGTCAGTTACCCCAGGTCATATCTCTTCATCTTAATCCTAATCTGCTGACCTACTCATCACTCTGCATTTTTACTAAAACAACTAGGCATAAAGAAGTTTCAAATTGCTAATCTTTTGATAATCATTTATTTGATTTTTCGATAATTTTTTTTCTAAATTTTAATCACGCAATCACTTTTTAATGAAATTCAATCAATGATATTATGCAAAATCTTTCGTTACAATTGGATTCCAGTACAATTCAAAATTCTCTTAACTCTACTGTTAACACTTTGATTGAACAAGTAACTCCGGAATTACCACATACAAGTTTTGTAACTGATTTAGCTTTTATCATGATCATAGGTTCTATTGTTACACTTGCATTTTTTAAAATTAGACAACCTTTGATTATTGGATATCTGTTTGCAGGAATGCTGATTGGTCCGTTGTCTCCTCTTTGGACTTGGATATTGCCTGAAAATAATTCCCCGTCTGAAATGTTAGATGGTGTTGGAATTTTATCAGATATCTCTGCATTGCATTTGTTTTCAGAGATTGGTGTAATTTTATTACTATTTGTTATCGGAATTGAATTTCCATATGCAAAGATCAAATCCATTGGAAAAGTATCTGTCGGTGTAGGAACAATTGGACTGTTCTCTACATTGGGTGTTTTGTTTTATGCTTCAACTGCACTTGGTTTGCAATTTATGGATGCATTATTCATTTCAGCAGCTTTGTCAATTTCTAGTACTGCCATTATTGTTAAAATTTTAGAAGAGATGGGAAAAATCAAAAAAGAATCGTCTATCCTTGTTTTAGGTATTTTGATTGTCGAAGACGTAATTGCTGTAATTTTGATTTCTACATTACAATCAGTTGCTCTAGTCGGATCTGTATCTATAGAGTCCATAATTGTAGTTGTATTAGTTGCAGTAGGCCTTATTGTTGGAACCTTTACTATTGGAACTCGAATAGTTCCAGGTTTAATTGATAGAGTTGCAGCTGCTGAAAATCGTGAAATTTTACTTCTAAGTGTTCTTGGGGTGTGCTTTGGTTATGCCTTACTGGCAAATATTGTGGGATTGTCTGTTGCAATTGGTGCCTTTTTAGCTGGCGTATTGGTAGCAGAATCAAAATCTGCTGAGGTTGCAAAATTGCTTTCCAGTCCAATCAAAGACATGTTTGTAGCAATATTTTTCATTTCTGTAGGCGCATTGATGGATGTTTCACAACTTGAAAATTATATTTTCATTGCAATTGCTCTGATTGCTGTTGCCACTGGTATGAAATTTGGTGGAAATATGTTGGGTAATTTCATCTTCAGACAAAAACGTGGAAAAGCACTCCGTTCAGCATTTACATTAGCTGCTCCTCGTGGTGAATTCTCAATTGTAATTGTAAAAGTTGGAGTTGATATTGGCGCAGTATCTGCATTCTTGTTCCCTCTTGTTGGTATAATTTCAATTATTACTGCATTTATTTCCCCATTCTTAGTTAAAGCAAGTGACAGAATTGTTCCTGCATTGGAGGAAAAAGAGGATGTCTGATGAATTGCAAAAAATGTTAGATAGTGTTCATGATGGTATTACCACTTTTGATTTTGAAGGAAAAGAAACTCCATGTATTGTAATTGATGAAGAAAAATATGGTTTGATTCGTGCAAAAATTGAGGGTCAACCTTTTTCTGTTAACACTGATCTGAATATTTTGCAAGACGGATTGGGAAATGTATTTGTAGAAATTGTTTTGACTTTTTCAGTGGGCAATATTTCAGAAAAGTTTCTTGTTAACGGAAAAACTGATTTGAACTTTTTTGAAGTTTTAGCAAACACATCCATGCTTGTACTTAATTCACCTGAATCAAGATATGGACAGGATAATGTAATTGCAATTCAGTTACCCAGACCTGAAAAGGCTCATGATGCACTTGAAATCATAAAAAATGCATTAATTCCTAAAAATCAATAGATGGTGCAGTTACCGGGATTTGAACCCGGGTCACGTACTTGGCAAGCACGAGTACTAACCAGACTGTACTATAACTGCAACAATTCAAAGGGTTGAATTTGCAGATTTAAGCGTTTTTAAGCTTTCATTGCTTTAGTAGTATGTGGATGAGATTCTTTTAAAGAAAATTGAACAAAAAATTCAAGATAGTATTTCCAATAAAGATGATATCAAGGAACTGATTAAACTACTTTCTACAATTGATGGTTCCAAATCTTTCGCGTTGGGAATTGTAGTAGGTAGATTGTACAATACTTTTTTCTATCAAAGTAAAAGAATCCTCAAGCGAGAACCAACTAAGCAAGAATTTGAAGATTTTTTAAAATTTATTGAAAATAAGAAATCTGATTTAGACAGTCTATGGTGATGGTTTATTCCATTCAATCACTTTGATTGTTGGAGTGCCTGGTAGTTTTACACATGCTCCGTGAAGTGCTTTCTTTGCTGCAGTTAGATATGCTTCACCATTGACGTACAGTTCCATAATGCATTGTCCTTGTCTTACTCTTGCACCTAAACTGGTTGCTTTGCCCCATGATCTTCTCATACCTTCTGAAACTCTGTCTGCACCAGCAGTGGCAATTTGTTTATTTTCTCTTAAGAGATTATGTGGATAAATTCTAAGTCTTGAATAGTAACCCGATTCACCAGTTGTTTTTTCTAGTGTTTTGTTAGCTGCTAATCTGGTTGATTCAATGGCCATATGTCTAATTTGAAGACGTTCGTTCATCAATAATTGAACACAGTATTCGTAGGTGCCTCTTTTACCACCTTGAAATTTTGCAATTTTAATTTGTGGTTTTCCTTTGATGTATTCCTTTCTTGTGAATACTTGACCTGTACCGTCTCTATAGTTTGCACCATGCATGATAATCTCAACCATGAATGCCCATATTTTAACGGTTAGCAGCTATTTGGTCATATTTCCAATGCTTATATGGAAATCTTCCATTTTTCACAATAATATGGATGAGACTATTGAAGTTAGAGGAGACTTGATTTTAGATCAAGCCTGTATTTCCGAACATAAGATGATCCATGATCTTGAGCAAAAGGGATTTGGTGAAATCACTAAAGGGAAATTATTTCTAAAGTCTTTTGAAACATTGTATTTGCTATATACTCGTAAATTATTTCTAAAGAAAAATAAAAAACAAATTGATTTTGATACTTTTATGAATATTTGTCAAAAAACAAATCCTGAGATTCTAACAAAATTTTTGATATTTAGAGATCTAAAGACCAGAGGATATGTTGTTAAAGACGGATTTGGATTTGGTTCTGATTTTCGAGTTTATGAAAGGGGCCATTTTGGTGAGAAGGGTGCCAAATTCTTGATTTTTGGTCTTAACGAAGGGCAACAAGAGAAGATGGGCGCATTACAAAAAAAGATTGATGAGATTACTCAAATGGGAAAAGAGCCTATTATTGCAGTAATTGAAAGACGTGGTGAAGTAATTTATTACAAAATCAATAAAATGAATTTCCTAGAAAATAAAAGCCGTTTAGAAGGAAATTTTGAATTTTAGATTTCTGTAACCCACTTTGTTGAATATTTCAAAAGATTATTTTCCTCAGCATACATAAAATCACACACTTCTACGTATTTTGTTTTATTTTGCCACAGGTCTTCAAAATCTTTTCTTTTTCTTTCCACTCTTGATTTGTCATTCCATGATGTAAAAACATCAACTGATTCAAAATCCCTTGTCTGTGTTGAAAATGATTCCTTGGATGTTCCTGTAAATGCTACTTGCTCGTCTTCCTCATCAATGAAAATTCCAATTCTTTCAGAAAATGCATCTGCAATTCTCTCTGAATTTGGAATTGCAATTTTTAATTCAATTTGTCCGTTATTTACGATGTTTTGTAATTTCTGAATTTTACTATTTCTGATAAATTTTCCCTCAAATGACTTTGTAAATTTTTCAGAAAATAATTTTGTAAATAAATTCAAATCTTCTGTTTTGAATCTATGCCCTGTGATCATTCTTAATTTTGATTTACCTGAACTGAAATTATCAAATGCCATTGATATTGTAGCTAATGCCTGAACTGACAGATAATTGACACATCTATCGTATTCGATGCAGTTACTCAAGCATGGGAAAAAGAATTCTGCAACAATATCGTCCACGTCAGAACGATATTCTTCCTTTAAGTTGATATTTTTCAAACCCATAGGATATGATTTGTGATTTTGATATTTAAGGCAATAACAATAATAATTCAAGTGCTCCCATCGGGAAATGTCTTCTCAGTCCAATACTCCAACATCTCACAGTCGTGAGTTATTGTTGTATTTTTCAATGTTGGATTTACGAACTAATTTGATTTAAGATTGTGGTTTTCATCTTGAAAGTATAACTCTGAAAGTATAACCTTGAAAGTATAACTCTGAAAGTATAACCTTGAAAGTATAACTCTGAAAGTATAACCTTGAAAGTATAACCCTGAAAGTATAACCTTTTTTTTGAATATGACTACATCTATCTAAAAATATGGAAATTAATATCAACAACAACTCTCTTTCCAATATGTGGCATTCAAAAAAATTTGGAATAAACTTACATCCGATGAAAGAAAAGATCTTTGGAATGAACTTACCCCAGAACAAAAAAATAACCTTTGGAATGAATTTCCTCTACCTCAAAAACAGCGGTTTGCCAATAACCTTGCATTAGATCAACAAGACAAATGGAATGAAATCCTTTTTGAATTAACCCGTTATTCAAGAATTTTAAATATATTTGATAGACCAAACTGGATTGCTGAAAAGCTCAATGTATCGTTATTGAATTTAGAAATAGAAAGTGAAGAAGTGCAAAAAGCGGGAAAAGAAATATTTGACTGGTACACAAATGCATTGCAACATTTTTTCATATTCAAAACGTTCATTCCGGAATCACAACAAATTATTGATTTAGAACGTAAATATTTTTGGAAAAAAAATGAACATGTAGTAAAGGAAAAAGTTAATGAATCCATAAAAGCGCAAAAACTTGATTGGGATGATGCATACATGAACATAATAGATGAGCAAAGAGGTCTTGATAAAGAAATTGAACAATATGAAGACCAAATGAAATATGAATTTAAAGATCGAATTAACTTGTAACCGATATAGACGAACCCTGAAAGTATAACCCTGAAAGTATAACCCTGAAAGTATAACCCTGAAAGTATAACCTTGAAAGTATAACTCTGAAAGTATAACTCTGAAAGTATAACTCTGAAAGTATAACCCTGAGATTTTTGAAAAATCCTTAAGTGGATAAAGCACATAAAGTTAGAACATGGCAGATGAAGAAATTGTAAAAGAAATCAGGAACAGGAATGGCAATAACACTGATTTTAAAAGTACGGATTTGGAAGGTGCGGATTTGAGAGGTGTAAAATTGACAGGTTTAGATTTGAGTGGTGCGAATTTGAGAGGTGCGGATTTGAGAGGTGCGGATTTGATACTTGCAAGTTTGGAAGGTGCGGATTTGAGAGGTGTAAAATTGACAGGTTTGGATTTGGAAAGTGCGAGTTTGGAAGGTGTGGATTTGAGAGGTGCGAAATTAAATGGTGCGGAATTGAGTGGTGTGAATTTGAGTGGTGTGAATTTGATAGGTGCGGAATTGAGAGGTGCGGAATTGGAAGGTGCGAGTTTGAGAGGTGCGAAATTGTCCTTTACGGATTTGAGTGGTGCGAATTTGATAGATGCGGAATTGACAGATTTAGGTTTTAGTGGTGTGAATTTGAGTGGTGCGAATTTGAGAGGTTTGGATTTGAAAGATTTGAATTTGAATGGTTTGGATTTTAGAGGTGTGAATTTGAGTGGTGCGAATTTGAGAGGTGTGGATTTGAAAGATGCGAATTTGAGAGGTGCGGAATTGGAAGGTGTGGATTTGAGAGGTGCGGAATTGGAAGGTGCAAGTTTGATAGGTGCAAATTTGAAAGATGCAGATTTGAGTGGTGCGAATTTGAAACTTGCGAATTTGAAACTTGCGAATTTGAGTGGTGCGAATTTGACGAATGCGAATTTGAAAGATACGGATTTAGGATAGGATAAGATTGTATTTGTGATCTTGTGTTATTCAAAGTAAGAATCTCCAACTACAACTATCCCGCCGTCATAGCAATCCTTACAAATCCAGTTTGGTTTCTCAGAGCCCTTTTCTAACTTGCCCCACTGGTTTTCATCCTTGATTTTCTCCCATCTGTTCTCAAGCAAAATCCTTTTTTGATCAATCAATTCATCCCACTTGTTTTGTAATCTGGGTGTAAATCGAGGATCATAGAAGATGAGAACATTAGTTGAATTGCATCTTGGACAGTAGACGGGATACCCGGGAGACGTTGAGCATATCTGAACCTTTTTGCTATTAGGCCTGATATGGCTCACTGAAACATCTCTCTTCTGGTCTTAAACAACTCGTAGGAGTTTTTGTTTAATCCCTGAAGTAGTTCTGCTGCTGCTTCGTGGTTCAAAAAGAGATGTGTGTTGCCGCATGCAATTATGATGCCCTTTGCATTTTCTTGGTTACACTCTATGAGATTCAAGTGATAACCTTCAAAGAAAACATCACTCAACTCTATTCTCCCTTTGCCATTGGAGTGCAGTTGTTTTGTTTTGTCTTGCAATTTCATCTGTAGGGTCTAACCGAACTGCTTCCTCAAAACATGCAACTGCCTCAGGAATTTTTTTCAGACGTATGCATGAAACTCCCTTGCCACACCAGCTGTGAGAATGTGTAGGGTCTATCCTAATTGTTTCCTCGTAACAAGTAAGGGCTTCTTCGTACTTGTCCAGATGAAGTGAATCAAGTGCTTTGTTATGCCAAGCAGCTTTAGATCTAGGATTCAACTCTATGACTTTGTCATAACATGCAATTGCTTCAGCATATTTTTTCTCTTCACTTAACTTTACGCCCTTTTTTAAAAAATAGGCCGCTTCGTCAGGTGGTTTTGATTTTTGTATTAGAACTTTTTCAAGTTCTGTTATTTTTCGTACCATGCACAACTAGCGAGTTTATGATATTTAGGGGTTTAACTATACTTAATATTTGTAATATGATGTTTAACTATACTTAACTTTTAGGCGTGTCATCTGGAACGAAACTTTGCCAGTATCTTCCGTCTGCATTTCTCAGGATTTTTTTCAATATCGTGCTCCCATAATCTGAGGACCGACCACCCGTCCCGTCTGAGATTTCGGCCGTATCTTTTGTCTCGTCTCATGTTGTTTTCAATCTTGTCGCGCCAGTATTTTTTTGCAGGCTTTTTCTTTATGTCATATCTGTAACCGTGCCAAAAGTCCCCGTCACAGAATATTGCTATCCTCTTTCTCTTGTGTGCAAAGTCGGGGTTGCCGTACATCTCAGGATGCATCTCAAACTTGTATCCCGTTTCTTTGAGAATCTTTTTCATTTTGATTTCTATCTTTGTATTTTTTCCACGTATCTGGGACATGACCCATGATCTTTTTTCTGGTGTAAAGATGTCTGTCATTTCAAAACCTGTTGCTGTGTCTTTACAATCAATGCGTCCTAAAAGGAATGTGGCAATGATCTGTAAAAATAATTGGAATTTTCTCCAATCCAATAACTCTATAAAGAATCTCTAGTCACATAGATTATGGCAAATAACGAAATTGGCGGTAGACCAGTTACTATTACAAAAGATGGCACTTCAATCAAAGTAGTTTTTCATCCAATCGCAAAGGGTGCAAAACATCCTGATGCTGCAGTCTTTTCAGTAAAAATGGCAAAAGCTGACCTTGACAAACTAAAAAAAGCATTCTAGTAAAGTAGACTTCCATTAGGTAATAGTAGACTTCCAAATGCTTTTATCGTACTTCCACCATGCCTAGATATGTCTAAATCAAGAATTGCTGAACAATCTGTTGGCAGTGAGACATATGGGTTTGATGCAATTCGTGGGATTCAGGCAAAACGTGAATTCTATGTGGCAATGTGTCCGCTCAAAATTATTCCAAAACTATTCATCTTCAATGATTATGAGATTCCTCCAGAACTACGTGCACAAAGAATTATGAAGGATTCTCGTATTCCTGCAATTAAAAATTACATCCTAAACAACCCTGAGGACTACACGTTTTCCTCATTAACTGCATCAGTTGATGGAACTATGAAATTCACACCAGCTGCATCTCTAGGTGAGGACGGCAAACTGGGACGTCTTTACATCAACATGGACTCCAGACTATTGATCAATGACGGACAGCACAGACGAAAGGCAATTGAAGAGGCCCTAAAGGAGAATCCTGATTTGGGCTCTGAAATGATTTCTGTTGTATTTTTCCAAGATGATGGTTTAAAACGCAGTCAGCAAATGTTTTCAGACTTGAATAAAAATGCCGTAAAGCCTACAAAATCATTAAACATACTATATGATCATCGAGACAAGTTTTCTCAATTTATTGTTGATTTAGTTGGTTCTGTTGATATCTTTGAAGGACGAGTTGAGTTGGAAAAAACTAGCATCTCTAATCGCTCAACTAATGCATTTACTCTAAATGGAATTGCAGATGCTTCATTGCGTTTAATTGGTTTGCGTAAAAGTAGAAAACCTACTGATGATGAAAAAAAATTAATCAAAGAATACTGGGAAATAGTTTCAAAAAATATCCCTGAATGGCAATTACTAATTCAAGGAAAAACTAGTTCATCTGAACTAAGAAAGAGCTTTGTTCACACAAATACAAATTGTCTTAATGCAATTGGTATTGCCGGACAAATAATTATTGAACAAAATCCTGATTCCTGGAAAGATGTGTTGAAAAATCTCAAAAAAATTGATTGGTCAAGAGAATCATCTGATTGGGAAAAGAGACTGATTCTTAATGGTCAAATGCAAAAACATTCAGCAGGAATTGACCTTGCAGCCAACGTAATTTTGCAAAAATGTGGCATTTCACTCTCTGAAGACAGGCAAAAAATAGAGGATAAGCTTTGAGTGAATCTGTTTTTGATAAAAGAAAGTTAACTGACGTTTATGAAGAAATAAGAAAAGTATACCTTAGTGATAATCGCCCCTGGATAATTGGATTCAGTGGTGGCAAAGATTCAACTTGTTTAGTTCAATTGGTATGGAATGCATTATCTGAACTCTCTCCTGAAAAATTACAAAAGCAGGTTTACGTTATTTCATCAGATACTTTAGTGGAATCCCCACAAATTGCAGCAAGAATTACTGGCAGTTTAAACAAAATGGAAAAACATGGACAAGAACAACATTTGCCGTTATCAACTAATTTACTTCGACCAAAACTATCTGATACTTTTTGGGTTAGATTACTTGGATTGGGTTATCCTGCACCAACTGTAATGTTTCGTTGGTGTACTGATATGCTAAAAATAAACAATGCAGATAGATTCATTGAAGAAAAAGTCTCTGAGTATGGTGAGGCAATTGTACTACTTGGGATGAGAAAGTCCGAAAGTATCTCAAGACACCAAACAATGAATTTGTATAAAATTGACAACAGTCTATTATCAAGGCACTCAAAATTTGCACAAACTTACATCTACACCCCAATTGAGGATTTTTCTGCAGAAGATGTTTGGAATTATCTGTTACAAAACAAAAATCCATGGAATGAAAATAATCGAGATTTGCTAGCATTATACCAAGATGCCAACGCAAGTGAATGTCCCTTGGTAGTTGATACCAGTACTCCATCTTGCGGTGGTGGCAGATTTGGATGCTGGACCTGTACTGTTGTAGACAAGCAGAGTTACCTCAATAATTTAATTGAAAATGGCGAGGAATGGATGGAGATTTTAGCAGAATTGCGAGAGGAACTAAAGCAAACTCAGGAACCTCAAGCATGGGAAAAAGTAAGAGAGAAAAAACGAAGAAACGGCAAAGTAGACCTAAAAACTCATGACGTAAAATGTACTAAATGCTCTACTGTCATTAATGATATATCATTAAAAAATTGCCCCATATGTCTTGCAAAAGATAATCTTGAAATTCCTTTGATAAGATATACTCCCGGACCATATACTATGAAATTTAGAAAAGAGTATTTGGAAAAATTACTAGTTGGACAAGTAAAAATTCAAAAACAAAAAAATGATCCTGACATGGAATTAATTTTACAAGAAGAAATTCATGAAATACAAAGAATATGGAGAATGGAACAAGGAGATTGGCATAATTCAGCTTATCAAATCTATGAAAAAATTACTGGAATAAAATTAGAATCTGCCAAAGAAGATTTGGGAGGTTTTGGAGAAATGGAAGAAGAGTTACTGCAACAGGTTTGTGTAGACCATAACGTCCCTGCAAAATTAGTTAGTACTTTGTTAAACAAAGAATTTGAAAACCAGGGTGCTACAAGACATTCAAAAATATTTGGAGAAATTAAAAAACAACTTTCTAAAGAATGGCGTGAGGATATGGATGTAATTATGGATGAATTGCATCAAGAACGTAAAGAAAAGGAATCTGTTCCTTCATCTAAAAGAAAGGAGAAAACTAATGCTTCTAACTAAAATAATTTTAAATGATTTTGGAGTGTATAGGGGAAGAAACGAATTTGATGTGCAAACCACTAAAGACAAACCAATAATCTTGATTGGAGGAACAAATGGTGCAGGTAAAACAACTCTGTTTGAATCAGTCATGCTGTGTCTGTATGGACAAAATTCCTTTGATACAAAAATAACTCAAAAACAGTATCATGCCAAAATTTTGAGGCTAATTCATAGAATTTTAGGCACAAAAAAGGCTGCAGATTCTGCATCTCTTGGAGTTGAATTTCAATATGCTCATGCCGGGAAAGTTTTGGAGTACAAAGTATTTCGAATGTGGCAAAACAATGATGGTTCAATTGATGAGAAGTTTGCCATTGAAAAAAGGATGTTAGGTGATGAAAAATTTGTCAAACTTGATTCCTTGGAGGAATCTGAATGGCAGACATTCATTGATCAATTGCTTCCAAAGGGAATTACAAAGTTGTTTTTCTTTGATGGGGAGAAAATTCAAAATATTGCTGATTCTGGAAATGAGGATAAATTCATCAGATCTTCTTTTGATACTTTGCTTGGATTGGATTTAGTAAAACAACTAATTGATGATATTGGTATTAGTGTTTTAAGAAATTCTGATGGGGATACAAAAAAAATTCTAGAAGAAATTGAACTCAAAACAAAAGAAAAACAAATGTGTGAATCAAAAATAGAAAAACTACAATACAAACAATCTGAATTAAATTTACAAAAAACTAATTTGGAAAAACAACTTGCAGTACATGAACAGCAATTCAAAAAATTGGGTGGAGATTTTGCAGATAAACGAGAGTCTTTGCAGGTTGATAAAACAAAATTTGAATCAAAATTAGAAAATGTTGAAAAAGACATTAGGGATATGTGTGCAGATACATTGCCATTTAGTTTGATTCCAAAACAAATGCATGAATTAAAAAATGAAATTAACTTGGATTTGCAAAAAATTAAAAATAATTATGAGAAAGAAATTTTGAATAAAAATTTCAAAGAATTAGAAAATAAAATAAATTCTGATTCATTTTTATCAAAATACGATTCGAAACTCAAAAATGAATTATCTGCACAAATCAATGAATTGTTTGCAAAAAAATTAGATTCAATTTCAGAATCTCAAGAATTGTCATATAATTTCTCTGAGCATGATATGGATAAAATTACTAATCTAATTGACAGTGTAAATGATGAGAACCTCTCTCGTCTGGAGGCCCTGGCAAAATCTCACAATGTACTGACAAATTCCTTGAACTTGACTTCAGTTAGCCTTGAAAGCGCCCCAAAAGATGACCAAATAGGTCCAATTTTCTCAGAATTGACCAAAACTAGTCGTGAATTAGGGGAGTTGGAAAATGAAATTGAAAATCTGGAAAATTTAGAGGCTCAAGAAAAATCTGTTCTAATCTTGTTGAATTCTCAAATTCGCATTAATTTAACCAAAAAACAAATTGACAAAAAGAGATTGGCCGGATTGGAACTGGGACCCAAAGTGCAAGAGGTGCTAGAAGACTATTCTAATATTTTAAGAAGTAAAAAATTGGAACTCTTAGAGAGATACATTTTAGATGGACTAACTACACTATTACACAAAACTGATTTTATTGAAAAAGTCAAAATTAACGGTGAAACCTTTGAAATTAAGTTATTCAAAGGAAATGATGATGAGATTACAAAAGATATGCTATCAAAAGGTGAACTTCAAATGTACTCCACATCAATTGTACAAGCATTAGCCAAAACATCTGGACGTCCACTGCCATTTATGATAGATACTCCACTTGCAAGATTAGATGAGGATCACAGAAAAAGTTTGGTTGGTGAATTTTATCCGATTGCATCACACCAAACAATAATTTTATCAACTGATTCAGAAATCAATTACGAACACTACAAAGAACTAAAACCATACATTGCAAAGTCCATAGTTATTTCATACGATTCAGAAAATGGAAAAACAGTATTGCATGACAGATACTTTTTCAACAACAAGGGAGAAAAAGAAATTGAAGTTTAGTGCAGTAACTACCAGTTCCAGGGTACAAAAAAATCTTGGTATCATGAGAATCAAAACTGGTTTGACTCCAAACATTTCTTTGCGATTTGGATTTTGCATGTCGCTTAAAGATCCTTCCATTCCAAATCCTGACGAGTACAACCAAGAAGGCTCCAAACTAGAACCTGCAGTTCTCTTTGGTGCACATGAGCCAATTTACATGGCACTAATGCTTAATCGATTAAAAAAAGACGGATTAGACCCTGAACTTTATCTGCAAAAAATGACTCGTGCCCACATGAATAGAGGGGCAACTGCCTTGTGGCCAAGAATCAATGATTTGTCTGATTTTTATGAATTGGTAAAAGATGAGCAAAATGAGTGAGCAACCTCCAATTTACTTGGATTCTCATGCTACCACGCCTGTAGATTCACGAGTTTTTGAGGTAATGAAGCCATATTTCACTGAGAAATTTGGTAATGCGTCCAGTTTGGATCATCCCTATGGATATGACGCATCAGTTACAGTTCAGCTTGCAAGAGAATCAATTGCAAAGGCAATTGGTGCAAACACTGATGAGATTATCTTTACATCTGGTGCAACTGAATCTGATAATTTAGCACTACTTGGTGTGATGGAGAAAAACAAAGAAAAAGGAAATCACTTGATAACTTGTGTTACAGAACACAAGGCAATTTTAGATACTGCAAAACATTTAGAGTCTTTGGGATATGATGTAACTTATCTTCCAGTTGATGAATTTGGTTTAATTGACTTGGAGGAATTAAAATCTGCAATTACTGAAAAGACTATACTAATTTCAATAATGTTTGCAAACAATGAGATTGGTACAATACAAAATGTCTCACAAATTGGTGCAATTGCACATGAACATAATGTGTTGTTTCATACTGATGCAGCTCAAGCAGTTGGACACATTCCAATTGATGTTAAAAAAATGAATATTGATTTAATGTCATTTTCATCTCATAAAATTTATGGGCCAAAAGGAATTGGCGCATTATACCTGCGCAGTTTGATGCCAAGAGTCAAACTGAATTCCATTGTTTATGGTGGGGGACAAGAAAGAAACATTCGTTCTGGTACACTAAATGTTCCAGGAATTGTAGGATTTTCAAAAGCAGTAGAGATTGCAGTATCAGAAATGAATGATGAAAATAAAAAATACAAAAAATGGACAGATTTAATGTTAGAAAAGTTTGCAGCAGTTGGTGGCAAACTAAATGGCCATCCAGAAAATAGACTGGTTCATAATCTCAACATTAGATTTGATGGAATTGAGGGCAAGGCAATAATTAATTCAGTATCAAAGAAATTGGCCATATCTGCAGGCTCTGCATGTACTACTCAGAATGTTGAGCCTTCCCACGTACTTTTGGCCTTGGGATTAAGTGAAGAGCAGTCACACTATGCCATTAGAATTGGCTGTGGACGATTCAATACTGATGATGATATCAAAGTTGCAACTGGTGAGATTGTAAATTCTATTGAATCCTTGTCAAAAATTAGATGAAATTAATTTAATTTGTTGGGAGGCATGTGTTTGATTGCATATCCTAACCGCTTAGCACTGTTGTAGTGATTTTTAATAATTTCTGGATAATTATCTCCTATCATATTTACTGAATCTTTTAACATTGGTATTCTTTCCTTATCTTTTGTAATGTTTTCAATTAATTGATCAATGAATTCTTCTGGGGGCAGAAATCCTGATTTATGACAATTGCAACTCTGACATGCCAAAGAATAGTTCCAAATGTTGTCTTCAGAAATATAATCAAATGGTATGACATGTTCAAGGTGTACTTTGATAGAATCTGAAAATTTAATTTTACAATAGAAACATCTGTTGTAACCTGCTTCAGTTAGTTCATGTTTTGCTTTGTTAGAATATACTGTATCTCTTTTGATTTCTGAGCCTTCAAGTTTTGGAATAATCAATGGAACGTCTCTGTTATATTTTTCCAAGAAGCGTGCCCATTCAAGTATCACAACTGCGTTTAGCAAGACATGCTTTTCTTGAACAAATTTGATAAATTCTGGATTGAGATATATCCCAAATGCAAGATCCGTGTCCTTTCTATTTGCATCACTCCAGCCAGATACTACTTGATATTTGAAAAATAAGGGATTTTCAGGCTCAATACTGGCAATTTTTTGAAATCTCCACACAACATCATTGAAACATTTTTCAGATATGGCATCAATGCAATTTTGAATTTTAGTTCCCTCTTGTCGTTCATAGTAAGCATAGTTTTTTGGGTACCATGATTCAGAAAATTCATTTCCTATGATTGTAATTATATCTGGCACTTTAATTCCGCCTTTTTTTGTATATCTTGGTGCGTGATTTAATTTGGTTTTGCATACTTGTGGCCAAAAAAATTCCAAAAAATATTTGGCAATGGTAGAAAATTCTACATGCTCTTCAACTCTATCTTGCTTACAGTATTCCAGTAGAAATTTGGCAAATGCAAATTTGTATGTGGTTGATTTTTTCCCGTGCACTACCATTGAAAGAAATTTTTCTTCAAATTCCTGATGATTTTTTGTTTTGGGAAAATCTGTCATTTTAAACACACTTGAATTAATTTGTGTTGAATAAAATCACTCGTCATATTCCTGTTCAAAAACATCTTCAGGTAAATTATTTTTAAATTCTTTAATTTTTTCTTTCAGGTCGTCGTCATAATTTAAAGCTAAACTTGCCATTTCTGTAATTCTTGCAAGTTGACTTTTTATCATTCCGATCTCAAGCTTGTGAGCTTCGGGATTCTCAAATCCCTCTAAGTTAGGTCTAACCAAAACATCATAGATGTTTGCATGCGTCTTTGATGTCCCATCTAAATACAGATCATCAAATTGTCTCAAGACTCTCCCTCTTCTTTGAACAAATTGAGTTGGATTTCCTGTCGATGCAAGAACAATGCACCCCTTTGCTTCAGGCACATCCATGCCTTCATCAAGCACCCTATTAGCTAAAATCATATCATAATCTTCTTTTGCAAAGTCACGGAGATATTTTTTTCTCTTCCTTTTGTCTTTTGGACTGTCATGTGTAATTCTTTTAAAGACAGGTCTTGCATAACCTAAAGTTTCTGATGATTTCTCTAAAATTTTATCTATCTCATCATATTGTCTTTCCGAATAAAAAACTAAAAGATGTTTAATTTTTGTAAATGACTTCATAATTTTTATGAATGTGGGAATTTTCTGTGAAGCGTCTCTAATTATTCTTGATCTTTGTATGATTTTGTTTTGTCCCATACTTTTGACTCCTGGATCTTTTGATTTTAGATACCTGACTGCTTCATATGTTAATCTCTTGTACTCATCAAATTCAGTGGCAGTCAATTCAATAAAGTAAGGGTGGTAATTATATCCGCACAAATATCCTTTAAATTCTCCGCAAGAACAATTTTTTTTACTTTCTTTACAGTTTGAACATTCGTCAATTGCTCTTTTAAGATCAAAGTTAATTACCGTCGACAGTGGTTTTCCATCGTCACCTGTTTTTGTTCCAGAAAAATATTTTCGTAGATAGTCTGTTCCCTCATCATCAAAATATCTTACAATTGTTGCAGAAAGTGCTAATCGAAAATCATATTTTTCAGATAATCCCTTTCTTGCACCTTGTGTAAGTTCTTTTTTACCTAACATTAGTTCTTCCACATCTTCTAAAGTATTTCCTGCACCAACATGATGTGCTTCGTCAACAATTAACAAAGTTTTTGTGTTGCATTTTTCAATATTTTTAATTAAATTATCTGTTGAAAATTTGTTATGTGTGCAAATTACAACTGTCACTTGACTATTTTCAGTTTTATTTATTGCACTAATCTCCCTTCGTAGTGTTTTTGTCCAACCCTCTTCTAGTTTTATTGATGGTATGTGCCATTTTTTGAGTTCATCTTCCCATTGATCAACTAAATTTGTGTATGGTGCAGACACAACTACAAATAATTTTTTATGGATTGTTCGTAATCTGTCTATGCACCCAATGGCTGTGAATGTTTTTCCTGTACCTGTAGCCATTTCAAAAATTCCTCTGTTACCATTTTCTTGCCAATTCTGTATTGCATCGTTTTGATATTCTCTTAATTGAGGTGGAACAAACAATGATTCGGGAGGTTCTTCTGGCGCTGTCTCCTTGAAATAGTCTACTAATTCGGGTGTTAAGGGTCTGATCTGACATGTAATGTCTCCAATCTTGCATGTTTCATTGTTCCAAAATTCTTCAAATTTATCAAAATCTTTATCTCTTTGTCTTTTCTCTTTTGGAACCCAATGTCTGGATGTAGTTATGCGAATAACATCTGATTCATCTTTCTTTGCATCTATGTGACCGTGAAATGAAAGAGCTTCTCCGTGTTTATTGGTAAAAATTCCTACTTCGTTTACCAATACTTCTTCATCTCTAAGTTGCTCTCTGGTTAACGGATTGCCATTTTCATCTTGAGGAAGAATTAATTTTATTGTTAATTTTCCAGTTGATATCATCCATGCTAAAGCTTTAATGTGATCTTGCTTAAGACTATCTTCAATTTCATTTAATTCTACTTTCCATTTTTCTGTAATAATTTGCTCTCTAGAATTTTTTGAAAATGCTTCTTTGTCTTTTTCGTCAAAAACGGGTATTATTGCAAGTTGCATAGTTCCATCATTTTCTTTAATGAAATCTTGCAATCCTTCTGCACACTGTACAAATTTCTGTCCAGAAAAAATACCTCCAAATCTTTTGTAATAGTTACAATGCGGTAAAATCTTGTTAAAAAAATCTGCATATACAAAATTTCTATTTGAATTGTATTCGTAGTTAATGTCTAATTCTTCAAAAGAATTTATTTCATCCATCTTGTTCTCCAAGTAAACTCTCTATGTTTTTAATATCTAGTTTGTGACCTTTATGAAACTTGATTGTTTCTCCTGTCTCTTTTCCTTTTTCATTAATTATGGTCACTCCATCATAATCAATGAGTTTGACTTTAAAATCAAATTCTGCGTGATGATTTGGGCATAAAACAATCATGTTATTCAATGAATCCATTCGACTCTTTGCTAATTGATTGTAGTGATGAACATGTGAAAACTGTTTAATTTTTCCTCCTTTTTCATAATTTAATTCAAAATTACATTGTTGAATTTGACATTTGTTATTGTAAAGTTTTTTTAATTGTACCACATTAGATTGGTTTCTATCCAGTGCTTGAATTGATCTATGTTTTCTTTCTACTTTGCCGCGAGTCTTCTCAATTAGTGCTTTGTTGATTTTTGTTTTCTTAATTCTTTCAGAATTTGTTCTTTGTTTTATTTCAAATATTCCTTCGTTGGAAAAAATATTTGATTTTGACCTTTTTTTTAAAACCTCAAAAGGTTCACGACAATCATCTAATTTTTTAAAAAATAAGAAATAATTAACCTGCTTTCTATCTATCGTTTCGGGATAGATTATTTCTCCATATTTTAAATTCTTAGCTTTTTTAATTAAATTTGCAGTAACTCTAAAAGTTTCATTTTCAATTGTAATGTAGAATTTATCATCTTTTTTGATTTTATTCCAGACTTTGTTGCTGATAACTCCTTTATGCAGCCCTAAAACGTGATTACTACTATTCTTCTTTAGGATTTCTTTTGTTTGTTTATTGAAATTTTTTCTCTTAAACCCATTGAATTTTCCTTCATCAGAATTTTTTAAAATTAAAATAAATTGATTAGACATGACTAAAAAATAATTACTAAATGTCTATATTGCTGCCGTATTGATCAATCATTTTTTCCAAATACAATTTTTCTGGTTCAGATAAATCTGCATACTGTATGTTTCTTTCAATTTTCTCTAACTCATCTTTTTCTGTAAAACTAACAAAACTATGGTTTCTTAGCGCAACACAAACTTTAATCTGTTCTTGTCTATCCCAAGGAAGGCTGTATACTGCCATGGTAAATAATCTCTTCTCAAATTATTAAGTATTATTATAATTTTAATTATTTTATTGTTTTAATTATTAAATTCATATTATTACAATGTAATACATTTTTTGACTATTATTGCAAAATCTTTATGAATGATTTCATTCTCTGTTTATTATGACTATTAACAAAATTATCAAAGATAGTTTTAATGATGATGGTGGCATGCCTAAAGAAATTCGAGACATTGTTAATTCCTTTTTGGAGGTAGAGGATTCTAATGCTAATGAAAAAGTAAAAGACAAAATGTATGAACAAATATTGCAAAATTCATTAAATCTAATGGAAAAAAATCAAAGAACAAGTATCTTGGAATGGTGTAAGGATTACTAATGACTGAAAAAAATAGTTTGTTAATACATAAAATTGAAATTAATAACTGTGGGGGTTTTCGCGGTAGTCATGAATTAGAATTTTCAACTGATCCAGAAAAAAATATCACAGTTATCCAGGCTGAAAGCGGTAGAGGAAAGTCAACTTCGTTTCAATTAATTTACTGGTGTCTGTATGGCGAATTTTTTAAACCTCAATCCAATACTACTTTGGATGACGAAGGATTAATCAACTTACCATCTTTAAATGAGTTACAACTTGGGAAAAAAGTAACTGGTTCCGTTTCACTTACAGTAAATGATGAAAATGGTGAACTGTATGTTCTAACACGTTCTGCAACTGCAACAAAACTTCGTGATGAAAATGGAAAGAAATTCGACAGATTAAATAATTCTAGAATTAATTCTGGCATACAAATTGAAACTGATTGCAAGCTTAGATTAAAAGATGAAAAAGAAGGTGGAATGTTTACTGAGAGAGATGATTCATTAATTAACGCAGAGATTAGATCATATTTGCCAAAAGATCTAAGTGATTTTGTACTGTTTGATGGTGAAAAGTTAATGAAATTTCAAAATTCTAATGACTCTAAAGCAATCATAATGGATGGAATTCAAAAACTTTCTGGATTGCCTGTAGTTGACTCATTGATAGAATCCACGGCCTATACTAAACAGGAAATCAAAAAACTAGTTGCAAGAAAAACAGGCGGTGCAGACGGTGAAGCACTTGCTCGTGCATTACAAGACGTTCAGGATGATATCGCAGATCAAGAAAAAATTAGGGAGACTAACAAAGGATTATTGTCAGAAAATAGGATTCGCTATAATGAACTTCAGGAAATTATGGGTAAAACTAAAGCTGGAAAAGATGTTCAGGGTAGAATCAATAAAAAAGAAAACGAGGTTAAAACTTTAAAAAAATTACAAAATAAAATCAATGATGAAATAAAACAATTTCTGTTCAAAAATGTTCCATACTTATTAATTCGAAACACCCTATTGGAATCCCAAAAAGATTTTGGCAGATTAGAGGAATTACAAAAAATACCCCCATCTATCACTTCTGAAGGAATAGATAAACTTCGAAATGCATTAACATGTGTATGTGGACGAGATTTTGAAGAAAATGATGAAGTATGGGATGAATTAGGCCGTGTTAAAGAAACAATTATTGATAGTGATATGGTGTCTAGTATCTCACAAGGTCGTGGACTAATTAGTCAAATTGTTGATCAATCAAATCCTGAAAAAATTAGACAAAGATATGATGAATTAGAGGACCATGAAATTGATATAACTCGTCAATTGAAAATTACTAAAACTGAGTTAGCTGAGCTATATGAGGAAAGGAGAACCCTTCCTTCATCTGGAACTGAAACTTATGAACAACTTGATAAAAAAAGTCGGGATTTGTTTAATGGAATAGGTAAAATACAGTCAAAGATAGACGATGCTAAAGAGCAATTACTTAATTTAGAAGATGACAAAACCAATCTAAATAAAAAATATGAAGAAGCTGTTTCACATGGAGAAAAATTTCAGGATGATAAAGACAAAGTAACTATTTTGAATGCAATTGAAAAATTATCTAAAGCAAAAAGGAAAGAAATCTCAGACATCTTAAGAGATACTGCAGAAAAAGCAACTAATGAATATTTTATGATGTCTGCTCCTCAAAAAGAAGAATTTGACAAAGTTATGATTACATCAAACTATGACATTTTAGCTGTAGATGAAAATGAAAACACAAAACTAACTTCAATGGGACAGTCACATGTTTTAGGATTATCTTATGTATTTGGTTGTCGAAGTATTACCGAAAAAAATACATTTTTGTTTATAGATTCTCCGCTACACAATATATCTGGAGAATTTAGAAATGAAGTGGCAGAAGTCTTGGCAAAATATTTGCCAAATGTTCAAATTGTTTTATTCGTGACTGACACAGAATATACATCAGGTCCGCTTGGTGAAATACCTGTTAGGGACATACTCAAACCAACCAATAAGATCTGGAAAGAATATGCGATTGAATTATGTAAAACTGACGATGGAAATACTACCAGATGTTTTAAGGAGATGAAATAAAATGTCCAATGAAGATAAATCAAAATTTGATTTTAATACCAGGGATGTTGGAAGAATCCTTCTTTCATTTGGAACGCTAAAAGTTGGATTTGATGGAAATGTTCCTGGCGTTTCAGATTTTTATTCAAAATTTAAAGGAAGTACACGGGACAGAACTTCATTTTTTAGTGGCTGTACGGATAAAGATATTTTCATTTATGCAATGTGTATTGGAAAACAAAAGGGATTGAAAAATGAATATTTGAAAGGAGAAAATGGGAAAATAGATAGAAAAGATCACATAGATATGGAATACTTCAAGCGAGATCCTGAATATCTTTGGATGATGTTGGCAACAGCATTAACAGAATCAAGGGATTTGGAGAGTGGAGAGCCCACATTGGATTCATTTGAACCAAAAAATGTTCTAAAAATATGCGAAGAATATGCAAATGCAGGAATTACTTTTCTTATGAAAATGAACAATGAATGCAGACCAACAGATCCGTATAGCGCATATGAAGAAAAATTAAAAGAACTTTTAGATGACTCATAAATGTATTATTTGCCACAAAGAGTTTGAGAATGATGATTCTTTAAAAAAACACGTGGATGAACATCTGTCTGAATCTGTATTAAGTAAACCTCAAGACGAATATGTTGATATTGGTAATCCAATCAATGAAGAAAATAAACCTATAAATTTTAAAAAAATTTTTTCAGAAGAAAAATTTGAAAAATTAATTGAATCCAAAATAAATCAAATATCTGACGTTCAAGAAATTATTGAAAAAAGAAATTTTGTAGAACAAATAAAAAAAATTAGTCAAAAAAACCCCTTTTGCTATCCCAGTTACTTCCTTGATGACTATTTTGCTGGAATGTCTACTGTGGACCTTCAAGAAAAATATCATATCTGGTTTTGGATGGATATTCACAACATTACACATAATATTTTGAAACTTAGTGAAACTAGGTATACTTCTAGAAAATATGATGAACATGAAGTAGGCGTTGCAAAGTCATTAAATTTGAAAATTGTAGATTGGAAAGAGAAGTATGAAACATTTCAAGAAAACTCTGAATTTTTCAAGGATGAAATTAACTCTTTATTTTTTGATAACATACTGCAAGCAGAAATATTGTTTTATTTGATGGATGATGAATCTACTGTTGAGGAAATTATAAAATCCTGTAAAAACTTGCAAGAACACTATGATTTATTTCATTTTATAGATAGTAATCATTTTGGTAAAAATAAATTTCTGATAAATTCATTTGATGAAATTTTAGAAAATGATTTAGAAGATAGAGTTAATGAAATTCTCATTAGACTGAAAAAAGAAAATATAATAATTCGATCAAAGAATGATCCAAAAAAATATGGTGTTAGTTTTTCTATTGACAAGATCAAAACTGAAATAATTAAAGGATTGAAAATTTCCAAACAAATGAAATATACTTTGGTAAGAAATGAAATTACAACCAAGTTTCCTGGATTAAGATTGATTCCAAAATTTGGGGTGTTTGAACAATCATTAACTGAGTTGGAAAAAGAGAAAATACTTCATACTTCATTTCCAACAACATCTCGAGTAGAAGACTCTGTATTGTTTTATGATGAGTTTTATCAAAAAATCTCCATTGATATTCACAACATTGAGACTGAACAGAAGAAAATTCCGTTTGTAGGAAGAAAAATTGATGCCGACCAATTTATTCTTGAATTGTTGGAATTAGACAAGGGTGATTTTGACGATGCAGACGATCAGGTTACTAGGGTGGCTGGGCTGGTTTTGGCCGAATCTGTGAAAATTCAATCACCTCATGAAAAAATCAGTGATTTTGATTTTACTATTGATATAAAAAATTATGATTTTCGACCAGAACAATTGGAGGCAATTGCAAAATTAAATTTTAAAATAAATTCTGAAATTCTACATGTCAAAGTAATGGTAGATGAGAAACTCAGTTTTAAAAAATACTTGGAACTAAAAAATAAAATACCTCCAAACGAGCAAGGCACAATAATTACATTTCAAGCATTATCTGATCAAATTAAAAATGACATGAAAAATGACGCTACAATACAAATCATTGACGAGGAGGGCGTAAGGATATGGGTATCAATTACGCCACAAATACCTGCAAGGGTAAACTCTATCTCAAAAATCACTTTTGACCCTCTAAGTGGGCTGGAAAACAAAATTGTCAAGGTGAGTTCTGTATTTTACGAGACGGGAATTGCTATAGTCAATGTGTTTCCGGAAATGAAGGAGGCAACAGTACTTGCACGAACCTTGGAAGAAATACCTCTATTTGTTGAAGGTGCAAATAATTTTAATGAATCTGCAAATGAGTATTCTAATTTTCTAACTGTTATTTTTACCACGTCTAACTACGATGATGTGATTGATGGCATTTTAAAAAATGAATTTAAAGATGTAAGCAACTCTGTAGATTTTTTCAAGTTTGAATTTGATTACAATGTAGTTGAACTTAATTTTTCACATTACAATAAGCGAGATATTTTTAATTGTAATTGCATAAAATATGCTGAAAATAATTTAAATTTTTGTAAACACCTGATCACTGCATTGGATTATTTGTTTAGGTATCATTCAAAACAAAACAAAATAAGAGAAAAATTAGAGATATGGATCACTGCTAACATCTCAATTATTTTGGATAGGTTAGATGTGACTGAAGAAAATGATGCCAATGCAGAGGTTGCTGATTTTATTTTCGGTAAACTCAAACTTATGAAAGATCTTTGATGTTGTCATATTTTGATTTATTAGGCATGATTTCTATGTATTTTTCCAATAAATTAAACATCTCTACATAGGAATAGTCTGCATAGTTTTCTTCTGAATCCTTTTTCTCAAAATTCTCTTTAATTGTTGTTCGAAGTTCGTTTATCTTTTTGATGGTTTCCTCTAACGTATCATTTTTTAAAAATAAATTTGATTTTTCTTGTTCCTCATAATCATCTGTTCTACTGTTATTTGCTTTTGCCTTTCTAATATTTTTTAACTTTTTTGTGATGTCTGAATCATTATTTCTGTACCACGGATCAAATCCCAGCAAATCTAGAAAGTTTTCCCAGGTTTTGAATTTTTTCTCGTAATCGCCAATGTCGATTACCGATAATTCATTCATGTCCTGTTTTGTTGGAACTCTTTCTATCTTGTTTTTTACGTTTAGAAAATACAATATCTGTGAAATTTGATTTGAATTCTTTTCATCCAATGCAAGACTGATAAAATGTTCCTCGTCCCCCCAATTCTCATTAACAAAATATTTCATATGGTTGCTTTTGTTAAATAGGCGTCTTAATTTCATTGGAGCAAGTTCACCAATTCGAATATACTTCATTAATGATTTGAGAAATTCTGCCTGACCTTTGCTGATGTCAATGTCCTCTGCTGCAACATTTTCCATGTCTGTAGTTTTGAATTTTGAATTTTTATCTGGCACATAGGCGTCCTGGCACTCTGTACAAATTTGGGTGTCTCTCATTCTTGGTGGGGGTGTTCGAAATGTTTTTGAGCAGATCTTGCAGCGCATACCTTTTACCTACACCCTGACGGAGTCATGCTGCTTTACAGTATGAACATTTGGGTGCCATTTTTTGTGATACTCGTCATGCTGGGTATGAATTGGAATTAGTTTCTTGGCGTTTGCGCCATCTATGACATGTTTAATCTGTGTCCCATCGCCATGGCCTGAAACGTGAACCTGATTCCAGTCACGCTCCCTGCTGATAACCCCGAATCTCTCAAACCAATTCTTGATTTGTTCGGCCTTTAGCTCCATCTCCAAGTCAAACGGCTCAGTTAGAGAGCGAATGTAGGAAGAACCAGGATTGGGTTTTACGTCAATCAGGTTTTGCAAGTTAAAGTCGCTGCAATAAAACACAAATTCCTTTTGATTTTTTGCAATGTCGCGATAGTCAACGACATTTGGATAGTCCAGAAATTCCCTTTGCCATGTTGCATAGTCTTTGTAAAGTTGATCCTGAGAAAACTTGCCCAAATCCTTGTCTATTAGACTCCATGTTCCGCGCGGAATGAAAATTTTGATATTTTTGTCATCTGGTGCCGGATACAGTTTGCTACAATGTACAGAGCTAGAAAACAGCTTCAACAGGTAAGCTTGCTTTAGGTCAATTGCCAAGTATCGTCCGGAATTTTTTGCAGCAAGATAAAACGACATCAGTCTGTCCAAATCCCTGACAGGATAGCCGCAGATGACAAGCTCCTTGGTTTCGTCAATTATTTTGCTGGAAATACTTTCCACGTCAAACTCTGTCATTGATGATTCTGATTCGACACGTGTACCTTCACACAAAATCAAGTCAAGTGATGACTCTCCACACTTTTCTACAAATCTTTCCGTGTCGTCTGCACGTCTTCCGTGAAACCGCAAATCGCCTGTGTTTGCAATTGAACCTGATGACGTATGCAGGATAAACGCGTCAACTCCCGGAACGGAATGGTCCACTGGCATTGGCACGACATCTATCGAGTCAATTGAGAATTCCTTTCCTTCGTCAAAAACTCTAATCTCCCTTGGAATCGGTGGGTTTGTCTTTGATGTTGCTCTGCTGATTTCACCTTTCTTGTTTGTATATGTTTGAAATCTCTCCTTTACTGAAAGGTACTGATCAGTTCCAGTGTCGTCATAATTTTGCATTATCAGCTTTGATGCCTCTGAGCAGTAAATTGGAATGTCAGGTCTGAGATATGATATGTACTTGCAGTGATCCACATGTGCATGTGTCAGCAGTACCGCGTCAATTTCTGTTTCCTCTTCACCTCCCAAGTCCATGTGCTTTGTGTAGTCAGTTCGATACATTCCTGGAATGTTTGGCAAAATTCCCAGCTCAAACAAGTCAGCCAGGCTGTTTGACGTGCGCGCATTCATGAACTGCGAGAAAAACTTTCCCTCGTCGCCAAAACTCATTCCAAAGTCCATCAGAATTTTGGTCCCCTTGTCTTCTACGAGGAACTTGTTTCCCCCAATGTCGTTTACTCCCCCGTGAAATGTAATTTCAGTCAATGTGAATAATGAGAATATCTAGAATAAAAGCATCATGTACATACTGTGGATGACTAATTTTGTTTTAATTCCATAATACAATGTAATAATTATTTTATCACATTGTATCCCTCATCGACCTCAAAGTTTCTTTTTTGGATCTTATCTGTTCGTAATACTCGTATGCCTTTTGGCCTTCCCCGTTTGACTCGTAGAGATTGATTAGGGTGTGTATTGTTTCAAGGTCTTCAGGATCTTTTGCAATTGACAGCTTTAGATACTTTTCAGACAGTTTCATGTTTCCCAAATGGTGGTAAGACATTCCTCTGTAGTAGTCTGAAACTGAATCGTCTTGCGCTAGCTCGATGCAGTTCCAAAACTCCCCCAGCGCCTCCTTTATACAGCCCTCACCGGCAAAAATCAATCCCAGATGATAGTGGCCTGCATAATTGCTTTGTTTTGCCAAAAATTCAAGCAGATATTTTTTTGACTCTTCGAATTTTTTTTCATGAAACAGTGACATTGCAAGATCATACAAGCAGTCAACCTGTGTCGAGTCCATCTTCAATGCTTTTTTGTATGCATCTGTTGCCTGCGAGTATTTGTGCAGGTTGTAATGTATCTCCCCCAAATTGTAAAAGTATTGTCCAACTTCACGAAACACGTCCTTGGATTCGATTTTTGGCAGCTCTGAATTATCAGAACGTTTCAGATACTCACTTGCAGAGTCATTGAATGATTCAATTTTTTCTGAATACCTCTGTACAGCCATTTCCCAGTACATTTTTGACTTGACTTCATCAAATGAGGAATAGACATCCCCCAGACTGTGAAATGCGCGCGGATCATGTGGATCAAGTGCTATGATCTTTTTGTAGCAGTCAATTTTATCGCTGATTGTAGATGTGTCGTTTGCCTGGTTCAGCAAAGAGTCCTTGGTGGAGTGTGAAGTACTCATTGGATTTCCTCCTCAAAGCAATCAAGACACATTCCGTCAAGAACCTGATGGTTATCTAGCTCCAAATGGCCTAGCCATTTGTCACATGCTCTACATGGCATGTGTAGTGGAACCTGATCCTTTACCCCCCCAGTCTCTATGATTACTCCTGGAACCAGTTTGTGACAACAAGCACACTTTACCATCGAGTGCTTATGTCCGCCCTCTTTGGCATATCTGGCAAAAAGACCCTCAGTCTTTGAACCGTTTTTGTAAAACTCGGCAATATTTTGGCCCTTGCCTTTTGGGATTAGTTTGGAAACTCTTTGTTTCATGATTAATAATGGATTCCTAGTGTCTAGAGGAAAATACTGAATAATACAAAAATAATTTGTACCATTTTTAATAATTTTTTAATAATCCAGAAATTATTTGGACTGATTTAGTTTTTGTTTTGCTTGAACATATTTTTGCATCATATAGTCATTATCTTCTTTGGATAACTTTCCAAGATCACATACAAAGAGATAACAATCTGCCACATCCTGATATTGATTCAAACGTTCAGAAATTAGTGCTCTTAGATACCAAAAATCTGCAAAATATCTGTCCAATTCTATTGCAGACTTTATGACATCTAATGCTTCCCAATACCTCTCAGCATTGTAATGTCCAACTGCCATTGCTAAATGAGCTTTCATGAATGTAGGATCTTTTTCTATGGCTTTTTGGAAACAGTGAAAAGGTTCCTTTGATATTGTTGAATCCCCATATGTTTTATTTGAAGTAAGATTTAGTAATCTATTTCCTCGGGTGTACCAAAAATCTGCATCTTTATCGTTTATGTCTGCATTTGATGTGGGTTTGGATTCTAATTCTCTTTTTTTAATAAAATTCCACTCTTTCTCCAATCCCATATGAGACAATTTAGAATAGATTGCACCTTCATTTCTTTCAAAATGTGCAGCCAATGCAGTAATCATTTCACTTTTTGGCAAAATTTTCTCATCAAAACCATAATCCTGTGGATTCATCCACATATCCTCTAAATTGTATTCTTCACTTTCTGTCCATTTTTTATACGCATTACGATATTTTTTTTTCATTTCATCCATGTATGTTGATTTTTTCTTTGGTTCTGCAACTGGTTCTGCAACTGGTTCTGCAACTGGTTCTGCAACTGGTTCTGCAGACCCCTGTGAATCTTCTTGTATTATAATTTTTTCACCTTCTATTTTTAAAAGACTAAAATTTAGAAATGGTCGAGGTTTAAATGAGATGTCCATATTATTTCATATCATTTACACTACTTGAATATTTTTAATTTGATTTAATTTTCCCTTCTTTTAATTTGGTTATCATTTCAGATGCTTCTCCTTTTGTTTTTGGGGCATTCTCATTTCCACCTAAATTTTTAATGTATTGTTTTTGTGCATCAGTTGCAGGATCATTTGACCATTTTGGTTTTTCAACATTGTTCTGTTTATTTTTAAATTGATTGATTTTAATTTCTTTTTGTAATTCATTTAAAATTTCTACTTTTATTTCTAATGCTATGTGATCATCTGGATTTATTTTTAATCCTTTTTCAATAAACTCTAGTGCTAGAGAATATTTTCCACTACGAACTAATGCTGAACTTATGTTAATTAGAGCCTGATAATTAGTCTCATCCAGTAATAGTGCCTTTTTGCAACTTTCTACTGTACCTAAATTCGTTAAAGCAATCACATCGTTCTCATCAATCTTAAGAACTTTTTCAAAATATTTTTTTGCAACTGTTTTAATTCCAAGTGATTCTAGCGCGCAACCTATATTGTTTAAAGCCGTCACATCATTCCCATCCAGTAATAGTACTTCTTGATTACACTCTAACGATTTTTGATATTCTCCAAGTTCTTGTAAAACATTTCCTTTAGTAATTAAAACAAATTTTCTTGTACTCACAGATAAATTTTCAGTCTTATGAGTTGAATTATTTTTATCTATTGTCAGTGCCTTGTCGAAACACTCTAACGATTTTTGATATTCTCCAATATTGCGTAGTGCATCAGCTTTTGTAGCCCAAGCATCAACATCATTCAAATTATTTGACAGTATCTTTTCAATACACTCTAACGATTTTTGATATTCTCTAAGATGTATTAGTACCCTAGATTTAGTTCCCAAAGATATTCTATCTATTTTATCGATCTCTAGAATTTTTTCACAATAATGCAATATGTCCTGATATCTTTTCTCATGAATCAAAAAACGTATGAACTCATGAATTGGTTTGATGGATTTACTCTCTGCGTTTTTTATTCCATCTTTAAAACATCTTTCTGCTTGATCATTCAGTTTTAGTTCATGATATGCTTTTGCACGTTGTATATGTGCAATAAACTGCTGTGGATCTATAAAAATAATTTGTGAACACCATTCAATAATTTTGTGCGGTTCATCACTAGACTCAATTTTCTCAAAAAATTCTTTTATTTGCGAATCTTTTTCATTTTCTAATGCTTTTTTTAATTCTTCTTTAGATTCATTATCGATACTTTTTTGCAAATCTGTAAAATCACGACGTTCAAACGAAATATCACGCATACTGACTTATCTCATATCCTATAATTGTGTATTATGTTGATTTTTTGACCCTTTTTGCTGCGGGGCCTTTGGGTCCTTCACCCACTACAAACACAATTTTATCGCCGTCGGTAATGAATCCATCAACGTCAGATTTGTGTACGAACATATCGTCGCCACCTTCTCTTTCGATAAAACCAAAGCCCTTAGTACGGTCAAACCATTTTACGGTTCCTGTTTCTTTGTTAGTTTTAAAATTCTCTTCATCCACTTTTTTTTCTAATGCTCTAATTTTATTATATTTGTCAATATCAAATATGGAATAAAATGACTTCAAAAAACTATTTTCATCAACAATTTTGGCATTCAAAATTTTCAAATTTTTTAATTCATTTAATTCATTACCAATCAATTCATTACACATCACTTTCTCCATAGTTGCATTTTGACTTGAAAAACCAACGACAATTCGAACAATATTTAGAATTATGGGATAAGAATAGCAAAATATCAGTACTAATTTTTTAATTAATTCTAATTCTTTTGTCGAATACTGTGTATCTTGAAAGTCATGTGTTAGTTTATTTCTATTTTTTTTAATTTCATTAAAGAAAGTTAACCAATCTTCCTGATAATTATTTTGAAAATATTCTTTTAAATCTAAATCCTCAATTTCTATTATTTTGTTTAAAAAGTTCATAAAATCTGCATGTGGATTTAATTTAAAATTAATTTTTTTCTCATAAATTATTTGTTGAAGAATTAACACAGTAAAATCATTAATTTTATTTTGAATTTGAGTATCATTTTCAAGAAGTTTCTTCCCATAAGTGATGCCGCCTTTATTGTCCATATCAATTGCTGCTCTAATTGAGTCAACTACTTTAAATTCAAAAAAGGAAATCATCCTATATAGTAAATAATTTTTTAATTGTATTTCTATATCTGAACCTGAATTTAATTTAGTCGTGATTTCTTCTAATCTATCGGCTTCCTCATCGAAATTGTTGGGTTCTTTCGGATAATGCATATTTCCTACCTTAATTTTTTCCTAACTTTGTAGTTAAAGTTTTCAGTTATCTTTGAATCTTGTCCACTTTTGGCTAATTAATTATGGTATTTTTTCTTACAAAAGATAAATTTCTCTTTCATTTTTTATTGTGATATTTTTCTATGTCTTTTATCCTATTTCTTACTGTTACCTCATTTACACTTGCAGCAATTGCAATATTTCTCAAAGTATGTTTGTAATTTTTTAATCTACAAACATAACATAATGCAGCTGCTGCAAGACCTATTGGATCCTTTCCTGCTTGATCACTTAATTGATCCACAATATCGCATGCATGTTTTTCAATAATTGCATTAATTGGAGGTTCAGTCCTAGATGCTATTCGTGATATGAATTTTTTTGGAGACATGATTTCAGTCTGAATCTCAAAAGTTTTTTGTATGGTTCTAAAGTACCGAATGAATATTGTTGTTTTGCAATTACAATGTCTCATGAAATCTTTTATGGTTTTGCTTTGACCTGATTCCCTACATGCCAGATATAGACAAGCTGCTGAAAGAACAAGGGCGTCTCTTCCCGCAGTCATTTTCTCTTTTTTGACATCTCTGAATATTTCTGCTCCACGTTGTTTAATTTCTTCATTAATTTTTAATTCATTGCAGAGTCTAATTATTTCGTTATTTGCTTTAATTATTGTTTTTATGCCCTTTGATTTACTACGTTTATCTTGAGTAATGATGCCGTACAGATAATTATTGCTTTTTCCATTTTCAACATAAGTTGCCTTTACTTGTTTGCCGAATGCATCCTTGCCAGTTTGTGATATTATTGTTCCCATTTGCATCATTGGATCCTCTTGAGGGCCTGTCCTGCCACCTGAACCCTCTTTTTTAGTTTCATCTGTAGCATAATCAATATTTGGTTCATCTACTACTATACCACAACCACTACATGATTTTTCCTTAGTGTCAAAATCTTCCACTATGGATTTTTTACCACATTCAATACATGCAGTACCTGTTTCTTTTACCTGATTTTTCACGTATTGCATTACACTCTTCTCCTTAATGTGATTTTTTTATAACCTTCATAATGGAATTGATCATATTTTTGATTTAGATTGCTACTTTGTATCACATTTTATTATGATATTATACTGTTATCTGAATAATTTTGAACAATACAAAAATAATTTGTACAATTTATGAATTAAATTTCAAAAAATCATATTCAAATTTTTAGTTTAATTTAAAATATTTGTAAATTTAAAATAATTCCTTATTGTGGTTATTATTTGTATTTTGGGAAGCAGTCTCTGCAATATACATGTCTGCCTTCTTTTGGTTGGAATGATACTTTGCAATCAGTTCCACACTTTGTACACTTCGCATCATACATTTTTTCTTCTTTGAGTTCTCTCTCTATTTCTTCATAGTTTTCTAAAAAGTCAATACATGATTCACTGAGATATCTCTTTTCACTCATCTTTCTATGTTTTTGTCGAAATTTAGGATCTATTTCAACTACTTTTGCATTTTCAGCTATTAAAAAAAACCTATCCATTCCTTGTGGTATCTCTAGATATGTGTTATCTCCATAAAAATATCTGTCATGATCTTCCAATATTTTTTTTCCACGAATTATTTTGACTTCTAGTTTGATTCCTTTACTTTTTAAAAATTCTTTAAATTCTTCAATGGAATCTTTCATCCATTTACAATATTTTTTATTCTTAAATGCATCAATGCTTGTAAGTAGATGCAATTCAGTCATTTCAGAATCTTCGGGAAAATGCTGGATAAAGTAATTGATAGTACGAGAATTCATGTATGGATCAACAAAAAGTCCACGTTTTCCACATCTTCTAATGATTTTCTTAAACACTTCAGAATTCACCTCAGGAGAATAAAGAAGGTAAGTTAGATTTTTAGTATATTTCAAATAATCATCACGAACTAAGTTATCAAAAATTCCTTTTTTCTCTGGCTGAAATTCACATATGTGTTCAAACGCCATGGTGATGTCTTCTTTAATTTCATCTTTACATTTTTCAACAAATTTTGTCTGATATGTCTTCAAAAAATCCTCAAATTCAACATTTTTTGCACTATTCATCCATTCTGACTCCTCAAATGACTTTAAAAATCTCAGAAAATCTGCATCATTTTGTAAAATAGGTTCTAGTATTTTAGATAACTCTGAATTTTCAAAAATTAGTAAAAATTTTATTTTTTTAATTTGATTCATTATTTTTATTCCTTCATCCATTTCCCCTCTAACAAAATAATTATTTGCAGATTCACTTAATTTTGAAATTTTCTTTTTTTGTTCAATTAATGTTTTACAATCAAAGTGTTTTACTTTTGATGTGGCGGGATTCCAAAAAACATCTTCTCCTACAAATATTTTTTCACCACATTCAATACACTTATTTTCAAATTTACTTGGAAGTCGAACCCATTTTTTAATAAAATAAATTCTGTTGTCTACTGCTACATAATACAGAGCTTGTAAATTTGAAAAACCTGGATGTTCTTCCTTTTTTTCTTCTAACTGTTTCAGGATTTCCTCTGTACTGATATTTTTTTCTTTTTCAATTATTTTTAGCAATTCAGCAAAATATTTGAAGTTATCAATAGAATTTTTTTCTTTAAATGTAGCAAAAGATAACATTGCTTCATTTTCTACTTTTTCTTTTTCAATTTCCTCAATTTTTTTATTTTTTGCAGAAATTATTTTTTGATTCTCTATTTCCTTTTCTTTCAAAGAAATTTCTAAATTTTTTTGAGATACCTTTTTTTCATTATTTTTATTTTGTATCCATTTTGCATACTCAACCATAGATTCTGCCAAATAACTTGCTTTGATTTCAAGTAGGGTAATTCCAATTTGGGATATTTTTTCATCAATTACTTTATTATCTAATTCTTCTAAAAATTGTATGTTTTTCATATTTTCTAATAATGAATTATATCTTTGTGGGATTGCATTTTGCTTTACATAATTTTCATTTACATAACTAACTAATTCGTCATTTTTACATACTGGGCAGAGGAAATGGTCCTTGAAAACTTCCAATCGCATTCCATGACAAGTACTACAAATTTTCATAAATTCTATTTGACTTATTCTTTATAAATATAATTTCAGAACTGGTATTTTAAAAATTTTTTTAGTATGTATAGTCATACAAATTGTATGGATTATTTATCTGACGACCAAATTAAAATATTAATTATTTCAAAAGAATCTCCTACAATATGTGACACCCTTATGGAAGAAGATTTTGATGGACGGTGCCTAGATCGTTTAATTAAAAATACTTCTGATTTTAGTTATTTTTCACTTTGTCTAACCCTTATGGTTAATACTATAGTTAAAAATAAAATTCAAAATATTATAAAATCTAAATTAGGTCAAGATGGATTAGAAGAATTAAATTCTGCTTTGAATATATATATGCACGATGCTAAAAATGATGTACTTGCTGAACAATACACGCAAGAGGAACGTGACACTGCAAATAATGAATCTACAGATGTTTTTAAGTATAATACCCCTGAAGAAGATAGGGATGATTGGGATTATTATTAATCTAAAATAATTTTCAATAATTTTTTTATTTCATCATGTTTAATTTTTTGCAAAACATTCTAATCTGAAATTGTTCTGAACTATCAAACTCGGTAAATGCAAACATACAGCTAATTTTTGATTTATCTTTTGCATTTCTATTTGTTATTTGTGGATTCTTCCATCTTTCATACATTATAAAAAAATTTAATTTTATCTCATATGGTAATGTATTCCAAAATTTATTTCCAAATGTATCTAGTTGCCACAGAAAATTGCTATTTTTTAATAATTTCATTTTAACTCCTAGTTTGAAAATCCTCTATTACCAAATATTTTGGAATCCCGTGTGCGGTATTTCGTTTTTGTATTAATGCTAATTTGTGAAAATCTGTGTGTCTTTTCATTCGTTCTAGGCACAAATCATCGTCAATTATTTCCATGTTGCACAGATTACACAAAATCTTTTTTTTAAGAAAATTTTTCCTCACAGTATTTTTTTCTATATTTTTAAGATATGCTTAAAAATGGATTATACGAAATAATGTTGTACAAAATGGATATTTTTATTGCTCCTATTGGCGTCAATACAGGTCATGTCAAAACATGGCTTCAAGAAGAATCCCGTAATGCATTCACGTTATGGATTATTCATAGTAAAAAACCTAGTCTTAATCCAGATAAAACAATAAAAAATGATTTGCCAAAAATTGCAAAAACATTAGGTAAGGAACTAAAAAAATCATATTCCCGAATTAAAATAAAATATAAAACCATTGATGATGCATTCACACTTGAACCGTTAATGGATGCAGTAAATGATGTTATTGCATCAGAGGAATCTGAAAACCCAATACCTCGACAAAATTTTGTAATAAATATTACAGGAGGTACAAATGCCATGGCTGCAGCTTCCATGAATGCTGCAATGGAATTTCAAATCAGAGCTCAATATGTGAAAGAAGATAAAGAAAATAATCCCAACATAAAATGTACTTTGGATGTTCCGGTTCCATCTAAATTTGAATCTCGATTAAATAATAATCAACTTGAAGCATTACAAATAATTGCAAAATCTGATCACTTGATTCACAATACTCCTCGTGGAATGGATTCGCCGACAATTAAACATGCAATAACAAATCATGAATTGTTGGTAGAATTAGGATTTGACAAAAAAAGAAAAGGACTAAAAAATGGAGCCACTACATTAAATGGTATTGTAAAATCCCTTGAAAAATCCAAATACATTACCAAAAGAAAAATACAACACTATGTACATCCAAAAACTGGAGAAAAACTACCTGATGACTCTGTTATGGATAATACTATGAAGAAACCTAGAGTCAAATATCTTAAAAGAATGGGATTTGACTCTGAGACTTTTTTCTGTGATTTGCCTCTTGATGTTGAAGAAAAAGGTAAAGGAATTTTGTTGGTAATCACGCCTCTGGGACTTCAAAAGTCAAAAAATAACTATCTCACAAGTAAATAGTACAAATTATTTTCGTATTATCTACTATTTTTCACATAACAGTAGGATAGCAAAAGTAAGTGTGAGAGAAACATACTCTAACCTAATGGGTGATGACCATATCATCAAAAAAGCATTATCTGGACATGATGCGACCTGTGTAGAAAATTGCAAGTGTGAATACGGAAAAACATCCAACGACAGCCACGTGCTAAAATTTGTTAAAAATTGCATGGACGGTTTGTCACAAACTGGTAAATGCGTATGTGGCCAAGGTTGTCCATACCCAATTTTGGAGGACTCACAATGAGTGCCACATTTGAAACTCTGTTTGGCTTGCAGTTTTGCCAATACAAGTGTGGCACCTACATTGGATTCTCTGATGATGAAATGTCATCAGACGGTCAATCCCACAAACCACTTGACGCAAAAACAGGAAAAGTTCATGAATGTCCAAATGAAGGATGGTCAAAACAAAAAACATGTTTTGGATGTGGACAACCTATACAGTTTCACAACTCCCATGTGTATCATAATGGTGAAAAGAAGACAAAGATCCGATTTGATTCACCCGGTGTAAGACACAGCTGCACTCAACAGTCATACAATTATGAACACAACGCACAAGATGATCACCAATCACACGAGAAACAAAACCAACAAGAAGAATATGAAAAAGACAGCAAACAACAATTCAGAACAATTGATGATGAACAAGTCATTGAGGCATATGCTGTTTTTGGACTAGACCACAACGCAACACTAGAGCAAATCAAATCCACCTTTCGAGAATTTGCACTAAAGTATCACCCAGACAAAAACAAGTCGCCAACTGCTACTGCAATGATGGTCAGAATCAACTATGCGTACGAAGTAATCACACAATGGTGGAAAAACAATGATTGATCATCAAAAAAATTTGTTGATCTTAGAAAACCTGGACTACATAAAAAATTACTATGACGTTGATGAGAACAAAAAGTCCTACAGCGTCACTGAGACTGGGATAAAGGCACTCATTGCATGGAACAAACTGCATGGATTTGAGGACAAACTAGGCGTGAATATGGCCTATCCTGAGCCGATATCTGACTCTGAGATGAGTCTGATATTTTCACAATTTCAAAAAAATAAGTTTATCACAAAAATTTGGAATGCAAAACTGCAAACTGAAGACCATCCGCCATCAGTTGACGGGTTTGAACTCTTTGAGTCATTGAAATATTTTATCGATAACAAACTACAAAAAAATTTGGCAAGAAAGGAAACTGCAAAACAAGTTCTTTCTGCAATGATGAAAGGTTTGGTAACTGTAACTAAAAAAATGGCAGAATCATCTGCTCCCGCAGAATCTGACAAGAAAAGAAAGAGAAAAAGAAAACAAAGGGGAAGACAACAATGAAATATTTTCTTGTCTTTCTTGTTTTTTCTTTGGCATTTGTTGGACTGACACAAAGTGCCGATGCAAGAGGTCCTGATGAGCCTTGCTCATACCTCAAACCAACAAAATACATCAAAGATTCAAGTGGCAATTGCATTTTAGCTCCACAAAACACTGTGTCCAATGTTGTACCTGCAACTGCACCTTCACCTGCAACTGCACCTTCGCCTGCAACTACACATACAACTACAATCATACATACCCCAACGCCAGTACCTGCAGCTACTAGTTCTACTGCAAACCTATCTGACGTTGGTACGATTGCTCTGCTTGGAATTTTTGCATTGATTGCATACAAAATTTTTGGAGACAGGTTAAGAAAACCCAGAATAAAATATCGTCCACGTGCTGGCCAAAAATCTGAGACTTTTGTAGACAACGCTGCTGCAACAGGGGATAACTCTGCCATCTCTGATTCTGCAGGTAATTGGAACGGGGGATTTTACGATGATAATACAAAGGAGAAGTTCAAATGACTCGTGAAATTACTTATCGCAAAGAATTTCGAGATACCGTATCTAACTGGAAAAACAACAGACTGCCTGCAGCAGTTTTAATTTTAGGCCTAATGCTGGTGATGCTGGGTGTTGTCATCAAACCCTTGGGAGTTCTTGCAGTAGTTGGATTTGGCATTGTTGTGGGACTGGCTCTTCAACAGCGTAGATTAAACAAAAAACGCGGCTTGGGAATCTTTGATCCAAATTCTAAGAGTACTAGAAATATTTTGGGATGGCGATACTAGATGAAGTTTTTTCGTGACGGAAAATCCACATGGCCAGACCGCGGATTGGAAAGTGAGGAATACAATGAGTTTAGGAGACAGCAAAAAGCCGCAGAACAGCTTCATGAAATCAAACTTCAAAACTCTCTTGCAAAAACATTTTTGGGATTTTTTCTTTTGCTGCTTTCAATTTCGTTTGTTGCGTTTTTAGCTGGCGATACCGGACTTGCCAGTGGTATTCTTTTCATTATTGTATTGAAATTCCCCCCTATTGGCGGCTTTTGCATCTATAAAATTATTCGAAATAAACTAAAAAAAAGAAAACTGGACTTTCACATGTCCGACAACTCACTTGCTGCAATCTATGATTGGAAGCATGTCAAATGCAGACAGTGCGGCGGCACTGACTTGGCTGAAATTAAATCTGAGATTGCATCTGATGACTCTTATTCTTTGTTTCAGCGAGAAGAGCAAATCAGAAAAGGGGAAGTTGTTTTGCGCCTTCCTCATCACAAGAATGCCGCTTTGCAGTGCAACGGGTGTGGTAACTGGGGACTGGACCGCAAGAAACTGGATAGCAACCTGAACAGAAAGCTGGACGACGAATACATGATTGGACATTGCCCCCGATGCGGCGGCACTGACCCCTCTGTGATCATATGGGGAATGCCGGATCCTTTTGCCATGGAGCATCGTCGTAAAAGAGGTGAGAAAGTAATTTTTGGCGGATGCTGTATTCCTGGTGACAACCCTCCCGACAAATTATGCAATGACTGCGGACATCAGTGGAGGTCATCATAGAATGCTGAGACTCTTTGGATTGTTGTTTTGTATGTTGCTTACTCTGGTTTTTCCTTTTCTTGCTTATGAGATGAATGACGGAATCATATTTGATTCAATTGCAAGCACGACTGTATTTTTTGTAATAATAATAGCACTTTTTCCTGAATCAAATTTTAATAAAAAAATATTAAAAAAAAATAAATTATTTTGTTGTTAATTTATCAAATTAAATTCTAAATCCACAAACGCTTTTCAAATTGCATGCATCGCACTTTCTTTTGTTGTTGTGGTGTTCTGGCTCTGAAATATTTACTGCAATGCTTGCAAACGTCTCAAGGGAAGTGTGCAGGTAATGAAGTGAAAACGAGTCCTGGACTTCTGAGAATGTTTTGTGCGGTTCCTTTGTTTTTCTGTCACAGATTCGTAACTCCCACTGCTTTTGCGTATGTGGCATATCAAAATAGTCATCAGGACTTGCCTTTCTCTTTGAGGAAAAGTTAGAGTTAAGATATGTCAGTACCTGCAGCAGCTGTCCGGGATACGGCTGTGTTTTGGAATCATATGTTTGTGGTCTTGCAACAAACTTGTCGTCTTGTACAATTAGCGTCCCATCAACTCGCATAATTTTGTCAATTCTACCAGACAGTGACACCACGACATTTTCAGTTGGAAACTCAAATGGAACGGTTAGTGTAGAGTAGATGTTTTCGCGTGCAAATTCAATGTCTTTTTTCTCGTCTTTGATTTCAGTAATGGTGACAGGTTCCAGTTCAACATGTTCTGCTTCATACTGTTCTTTTTCATGATGAGCCTTTGTTCCCTGGATTAATGCCTGAGATGGCTTTGGCTTTACTCCCTGTATGGACAGTGGAATCTTGTACTCGCAGTATCCCAGTGAATCTGCAAAGTCTGTAACTGCAGCGTTTACAAACATAATGTCGTTTATTTTGTTAATTTTGATCATGTCTCAGGGTATACAGTCCTGATACAATCATAGCATTCCTGCCACGGATGGTTTTTTTCCAATGCCTTGCTGCATCTGCGACATTTCATATCAAATGGTATGGAGACATATCAAATAAATTAAAATTTCTTTTTCCCACCTGAGGACCACAAGATTATCAAAATAACAATGCAGATTGCTGCCATCCAGTACACCACAATTGTATTGTATCGAAACTTTATGGTGATCCCTAAATGAATTGCAGACGTTACAATCCAAAATATTTGATCCTCAATGTCCCCGTCTGCAACAACAAAAAATATTGTAACAAGTATGGACAGCGTCCAATAGACTCCCCATACAACTGGCTCGTATCCTCCAAGCGGACGTGAGATTTTTTTGATTGATATATTTTTGAACTGGCTCCAAAAAGATTGATCATTTCTAAAATGATATCCCTGTTCCAGTCGTTTTCCTTTCTTGTTAAGATCATAAAAAACATTATTTTCAATTTCACCTATCTTGTATTTTTTGCCAGTATTTTGAATTTCATAAATCTCGTAAACACAGCTAGAGTCATAGTTTTGAATCATTTCACTTACTGCACAACAGCCCCCATGATTATCTCGTATGCCCTGTTGATTTCTGTCATCTTTACAGTGGTGTCTTTTGATTTGTTTTTGTCAGGGTGAAACTTTAGTGTAAGCTCGCGGTACTTTGTTTTAATCTGCTGCTTGGTTGATTCGCGAGATAACCCAAATGTGTCAAAGGCTTTTGCAATGTCCTCCTCACCAATGTCGGAATCATCCCCGTAATGATTTTTGTAATCATACTCATCATAGTTCCACTTGAAATCATCGTCGTAGGAATATCCAGAATACTTGTACTGCTTTCCTTCCTCTTCGCGCATGTCTGCGTTTTCTTCCATTACAACTTGGATAATTTGCAAGACTTTGGAGTACAGGTGTCCAAATTTCTTTCTCGCTCGATTGTTGTAGTCAAACTCAATGTCAATCTCAATGTATCTTACTACATAGTAAAACTCCCATTCCTGCTTGCCAAGTTTTGACCTCCAGGTCCTGCCAAAGATGATTCTTGCCTCTTCAGGCGTAATTTTGTATTTTTCTAGCCTGTAATTGACACGTTTTGCCTTGGCCTCGCTACCTTTTGACTTTCTCCTTGACTTTCTTTTTGACTTTGATTTTGATTTTTTGTATGAGTCATCTTGAGTAGTTTTTTTGTAATAATCATCAGAATTAGAGTTATAGTTTGAATTGTAGCTTGAATTATAGTTAGAGTTGTAGTTAGAGTTGTAACTTGAGTAATCTGATTGGGAATAATTTTGATACGAACTGCTCTGGCTTCTCCTTGATTCGTAATCTTCTTTCTTGTCTGAATCCTTTGGATTGTAAAAAAAGAAATACCATACGACAATCACAATTATTGGAATTGTGATGTACCAGTGTACCACTGCAAGATAAAGTATGACAAAAGCAAGAATGCCTAGCAGCGGAAGGACCACTATCTCATTTCCTCTGCAGTCTCTTTGCTGTACTCATTTGCGTTGTAGTTTTCTTCTTCAACAGTATTGTCTGCTGTATTGGTTTTGTCAATTGCTTCTCTAATGTCTCCCCAGATGTAAAGAACAATCAAAATTATTCCTGGAGCTGTTCCAATGCCACTGCATGCCAAAATTATTCCAAGATACAGCCAAAATGTCTTCATATTGCAGCCTCCGTGTACACAAATCCTCTCTTTTTGAGAAATTCATAGGATAATGTGATTTTTTTAGCCATCTTTTCGGCATTTGCAGAAGAGTTCTTGTCTGGATGGTACTTTAGAATCAATTTTCTAAATCTCTGCTTGATTTGCAAAGCAGTTGCAGTCTTGTCAAGGCCTAGAATGTCAAATGCGTCTGAAACTGTAAAGGTTTTTTGAGTTTCTGTTGACTTGTACTCTTTGTCATAACTGTTGTAATGTTTTTGATGTTTGTGTCTGTCTCGTCCCCAAGTATGTCGGACCTCGTTCCAATCCTCAATCCAGTTTTCACATTCAAACTCGTCCCAGTCGTTGTATTTTTTGTTATACCATATTACATAATACTCTATGATGTCAAAAAATTTTTCAGCAACGCTTGCAATTTTAGATAGATACGAGTGTGCATCTCTCAAACATTTTTCACCCATTCGAGTAATTTCTCTTTCAAAAAATTCTTCGTCTGTTCTTGCAAATCTTTTTTTCCATATTCTCCCAAAAAGAATTTCTGCCTCATTTTCAGTAAGCGAGAATCTTTCTAGTTTGAAATTGATCCTTTCTTCTTTTCTTCTTCTTTCTTCGTCTTCTTTTCTAATCTTTTCTTGTCTTGCATGTTGTTGTTGGATGCTTTCTAATCTGTTTGGAAGTACGTCATGTTTTTGAGGTTTGATTTTGTTAATTGAGTTTTGTATATTTTTTTTTGAAAAATTTAAAGAAAAAATAGATATGCTATTGAACCCCCTTTGTCGTTACACTTTTCTGGGGAGCATTCAAAATGGATGCAGCTTTTGCCTTTTCAAGCAGCTGTTCGATGCTGTCATCAGATGACTTTAGTTGTACTGACACGTACTCGTCTGAATCCATCTTGGTGCTTCTTTTTACAATGAATACCTCCCTTACTGCGGACTGTGAATCATTGCTTTGTTGTTGTTCGCTCACACGTATTATAGTGAGATAAAAAATAATAATATCAGGTTCATAGTATGGATACTGTCAATACTATGATTGATAATTAGGCATAAAAAGTTGAATTATTTTATTTTTTTTAAAGAAATATTGAAAAAATCAAAATAATTTTCTTTATTTTGTATTTAAAATTAACATTGAATCAGCTTCTGTATTTTTTAATTGCTCATTCTCTTTTTGTAATTCCATATATTGCGATGATAAGAAGTCTTTAACTTTTTTAGTGTATTTTGGATAATTACCACGTATCCAGTCAATATCTTCCTCTACATTTTGTAAATACCATTCATAGTTTCCATCATGTCGATTTTTCCAATAGACTCCCATATGTTGAAGTGACCCTAGCGCCCTCTCAAATCCATCTACTAAACATTTCTCTTTCAAGGCTTCTTGTCTATTTTTTCTAGGACTAAATGCATGCCATCCGTATTTTGTTAATGCCCCTATTTCTTCTTCAATAATATCGTTATTTTTCTTCTTCTTTTTTCTTTGGCTTTCTAAATTTATTAAAAATTTCCTTAATGTAAAATAATCTATTCCAAATTCATGTGGTTCCAAACTCGTGTTTACATATAAAAAAATAACATTTTTTATTTCAGTATGTTGTATAATGATATTATTAGATTTAATTAATAGTATTTCATAATTATAATGCTGTAATTTTTCTTTAATTTTTTTTAATTCAGAATATAAAATCCTTCCTTCGGTTTTACATTTTGTCCATTGAATAAAAGTTGAAAATGAATTTGATTTATTTTTATTTTGTAATTTTATTTTTATTAATTCTGTTTTTAATTTATTCACTAGAATTATAAAAATATCATATCTAGAATTATTATTTTTAAACTCTTCGGGATTAATTGATTTACTCAAAAATTCGTTAAGCCAAAAATCAAGTTTACAGTATGAATTTATTGTATTTCTTACCAATTCCTGATTATATCCTAAATCTGACAGTACTTTTTCCACATAATCTAAACTATAGAACTTAATTTTTTCTTCAAAAGTCTCTATTTTACGCCCACATAATTTAATTAAATATATTTCAAGTAATTCATTCCATTCACCCTTTATTTTTAATTCTAAATCATAGTTTGTGATATTTGTATTACATGTTGGACAATTAACAGACAAACTTAATTCTTCTAATTTTCTTGGAAGTTTTGTTTCACATTTGGGACAAAATTTCATGTAGTGTTATGTATTAAATTCTATAAAAATATTTTAAATTTTACTTGTTTTTTAATACTATTTAGAAATTTCTAGTAATCCTTGATTTATTGCTAAATGATTGTTTTTTCAAATTTTGTAGAATAAATTCCTAGTACGCCATTATCTGCCTTTATACCTTGTTCAATTGCACTACGAGATTCTTTTCTAAGTTCATCCCAACTTTCAGGTATGTCGTCTTTACCTAAATCAAAATCAAGTCTTTTTTTGTTTGCAAGTTTATTTTTTACCACTTTCAATGATGGGCAATTTTCAAAAAACTTTGGTGCAAACGCTATTAGTGCATCAAGCAATTGATTTGGATCTTCAGGACCGTTGGGAACTGTTACGGCGATTCCACCTATCGGCTTGATTGATTTATCCAAGTAATGTGGTTCATACCAAATACGGCCTCCGTCTCCGCGAAATATTACCATTAAAATCGTATGGGGTGAAGATTCGATATAATCTGGAGGATCATGATCCTTACTGTGAATTGCAATAACATATGCTTTTGAAATACTTCCCATACTCATACTGGTTTAGATTAGATTTAAGATTTTTTTATTATATTTTATTTATTCTTCTGCTTTAGGTGTCTTTTTCCACACTTGTATCTGGCCGCCATAGACTTCGTCATCATACACAAATGCTGCAATCTGTGCATAGTAGCCTTCGCGGCCGGTCTTGAAAACTTTTGGCGGTAGCGGAATCTCCACTTCCTTACCGTCCGGCATCTTGAGAGTTGCCATTGCTATCTTGGACTTTTTTGGTTCTCCTTCGCTCATGTTTTGTTTCTGATTTGGCTCACTTTTATCTATTTTTACTTCAAAGTCTGGATATTTTTCCTTCTCATGATTGTTCTCAATTGGACCTTCAGTTATTGCAGTGTCATTATCTATGTCGTCTATTTTGTTTTGAGTGTCGTTCATTAATTTTTTAAAATAATCTTTTGCCTCTTTTTCGCTCATGAATTGCTTGTGCTGTGTTGGTAATTAAATAATTATAAAAAAAGAGGATTAGATCCCTAGGAAATTAACCATGACATTTAGCTGCTCCATTGCCACTGCATACCAATTGTTGGCCAGTTGTTTCCATTGATCTCTTTCATTGGCGAGTGTCACAACTTGTGATTCTAACTCTGCAATTTTTACATCCAACGTTGTATCACTTTGAAGTGATTCGATTGTTGCAAGTTGTATTGCCGTTTGGTTTCCTAATGAAACTATCTGTGCATTAAGTTGGTCTTTCTCTGATTGTAGGGACAGAATTGTTTGTTCCAATTCTGGAACTGACGTTGCTGTTGTGTTTAGACTTTCAATCTGTGCTGTTAGTGATTGCACTTGGCTGTCGTGATTCTCTATTGCAACTTTTTGATCTGCAAGTTTTGTAATAGAGTCGTTGAACTGTGCTGTCACTTCTGCAAGTTGTGTTTGCAAAGTAATCAAATCCATACTTGTTTTTGATTTTGGAACGTTGTAGATCCCCTCGTCAACAATTGATTCAGGAGTTGATTCTTGTTTAAGAACAACTACAATGTCTTCTTGTATTCCCACTTGTTCTGCAGTGCTTTGTGAAACTCCAGTAACAGTATTTTCTTGTATCATCTGTTGACTTCCACTCCATGGAATCACGGTAACACTTCCAGACTTTCCAGTTACAGTATCTTCAAAAGTATACACCCCAGACTCGTAAATTGTGCTTCCTATAATTGGAAATTCAATTGTTGCTTGCTGCTGTGCCGGAATCACTTTGTAAAATGTTCCAGATTTTGAAGTGCCTGTGGTACCTGTATGCGATACAACATGGTCTATGGAATCAGTATTGTGTACAGTTACGCTACCATTTTCTGTAATTGTTACATCAAAGGGTATTGTAAATACGTCAACTGTTGTTATGCCATCTATTGTGGTTTGATACTTTGGCTCCCCTGAATTTTCTAGTACTACCTCGACATTACATTGTACAGTAATTGGCTCTACATCAAAGAATCTATCATAGAAAATAACAGATTCACATGAATCAAAGACAAAAGTACGAGATTCAGTTGAGTCATCTAGTATCCAATAACTGTTCTCAGTGTATGGTACAGCAAATGGATCACTGACTGCATGGGGCTCCAAATTCACATCTGTAACATTGTGTGTATTTACAAATGTTACAGAGTCACCTTCGTTTACCACTAAATTGTTTTGACTGAATCCATTTTGTGTCATTTCCACTGTAAAGTTTTCCACTTGTGGTGTTGACTCTACAACTACAGGTGATACATAGACAGGTACTGGTGGCGGTGCAATGTATGGTTTTACAATTTCAATTGTACTTTGTTGTCCGCCGTTTAGATCAGATATGTAATACATACCTTCAGTAAAACAAGTGGTTCCACAGTTTACAACTGGAAATTCCAATGCGATTGCATCGTTTACAGGAACTGTTCCCTCAAACCAACCGTGACTTACAAAGTTGATTGTGTTTTCACCATTGTTGTGTATGGTTATTGAACCGCCTTCTTCAACAGTAATGTTAAATGGGTATTCGTCAACCTCAACATGACTGGTTCCGTCTCCTTCAACTGCGTAAGCATTTCCAATGCTTATTGTTGCAATCAAGGTCAAGACCATTAATGCGGTGTTTGTTCTAATCATTATCTTTTAGATGGCTCCCAAAAATAATAATAGCAAGTAGTTAGTATGGATACTGTACATACCATGGAATCCATGCTTAATCTACGCGTGCATATTGCCCCAGTCGGCTTTGAAATAGACCGCGTTGTGGTCCCTGCAGCAAAGATGAAGGCAGACTTGGTATATCTTGTTGTTGATAGGAATATTGCCACAGACAAATCCACAAAGTTTCAGAGTGAAATAATTAAAAAACTGAAAAGGAAAAAAATTGACTCAAAAGTTGTATATGCAAACAGGCTGCAGCTCTTTGACATTATCCGCGTTGTCAAAGAGATAATTCTTGACCACAGAGACGACGAGTTTTATGTCAACGTTGCAAGCGGCTCCAAAATACATGCGATTGCATGCATGATGGCATGCATGGTCTTTGATGACAGAAAAAACATTCATCCGTTTTATCCGCAGGCAAAAGAGTACCCTGCATACAAAGACAACGAACAGCAAACCTATGGGGTTGAGGAAATTTACGGACTTCCGACATACCAGCTGCTTACGCCAAACAAGGACCTGATTGAAATCTTAAAAATCATTAAAGAAAATGAAGGACGAATTCAAAAGAAAGTTCTTGCAGAGATTGCTGAAGATAGAAAAATTCTAAACATCAATGCACGCGAGGAAAATCACAGCCAGGCAAGATTTGCAAGTCTGGACAAAAAACTGATTCAGCCGCTAATGCACACATGGAACTTTGTTGAAGAAGAAAAAATAGGAAAAAATCGATGGATTTCTTTCACCGATGATGGAAAGAATGCATCTGAATTTTTGTTTTAGTTAAAAAATTTACAAAAATCCAAATCGCTTGCAGATGATACAGATTGCCTTTTGGTCAATTCTCATCATTGCCATGTGATTGCATTCGATGCATTTTCTTTGGACCATCAAGTCCGGTCCCTGATCAAACATGTTCATACTATAGTATGCGCATCTAAATCTAATATAGAATAGTGGTATAGTATGCATACTATACATACTAACTATCTTTTTGGGAGATTTTCAGGCATGAAAATTAGGATCACAGTGCATGCATGAATGATTTGCATCTTGCTTTGTTATTCTGAGATAGCAGTGATTGCATATTCCAGGCAATTTGCTGTACAACTCATTATTACTTTCAACATACAATCCGCATTTTGTACATGCTTTCTGGAGCGGATAATGCTTTGAAAATGCTGTACTCTGTCCAGTTTGGTCACTAAAGCACTCAATGCACATGCTATCAAACATGTCTGCATTGATCACTTCCTCATGTCCCAAAAATAGTCCACAACTCTTGCATGGCTTGTACTCTGGAACGATTTGTATTATTGGCTCTGTTGTTTCAAACCATCCTTCCAGTTTTTCAATTCTTCCAAACGATGGTCGTCCTGTAAAGTCTACTGTTAGGATTTTTCCTGCTTTGCCTACTTGTCTGTTTTCTGATTTTTGTAATGTCTTAGTTTGGCTGTGATTGTTTTCTTGTTTTCTCTTGCCTATCTTTTGCTTCCTTTTTGAATTCATTATGGACGTCCCCCCTCGTTTTCTCTTCTCTTATTGTGTCTTCTCTCATCATCTCTTGCCGTTTGTGACCTTTCCATTTGTTTTATTTCATCAGACAATAATTTCTCATTTTTGTTTAATTCTTTGATGACTTCTCTCATTTTTTCTTCATGAAATTCTACATCTTTAATGGTGTGGGAACATATTGAAGATAAACTGATTTCTGATAAATCAATCTGAGCTATTTCATATTTGATCAATCGTATTTTTTGTTCATGATATTCTAAATCCGCACGTAATTTTTCCATTACGCGTTGTATTTCTATCATATGTCCTTCATGAAATACATCTGTGGGTGTGTACTTCATTCTTCCTCCTCCTTAACATTGTAAAGACCTACTGAGAAAACAACTCCTGTTGATGTAGGATAATCTGTGATTACCTTGTATCCCATTTCAATAGATTTGTTCAACTCGTCTTCGCCATTCTTAAAACTATCCGGATCAAATGTGACCCCAACAAATTTGATGTTTTTAAGAATTTGGTTTTCTTGTTTGATTTGTTGTTGCATTTTGATATTTTGGATTTTATAATATTAAAGTCGCACTAGTACAAAAAATACTAGAGATGTTTTAATACCCCGACATTGGAAAAACTCTAATTTTTTCTTATCTGAAAATTGTTTTTATTTTTTATTACAGAATTTTTAATTTAATTTTCTTTCCCATCTAATTCTTAATTCAGGTAATTTTTCATGCAACCAGACATACCATTTTATAAATTCTGTAGTTTCATTTTTGATATAATTTTCAATCTCATCATATTTTTTTACATCATACCAATGAATAACTGGACTTCCGCTGTGGGATTTTCCTGTCAATTTGTCCAGACCTGATCCTCTAAACTCACCTTTGTTCATCAAAATACCAATAGAATGCAAATCAATGCAAGGCCTGGATAGTATTGTAATTGGAAATAAATTGTATCTTGAAGATTTTTCTAAAAGAAATTTGTGTTCAAATCCTAAATTATACCCGACTGGGACAAAACCAAAATCATATTTGTTTGAAATGGGGGAATCCTCTATGAATTTTCTTAACATTCCTTCTTCACCTAACTCCCATTCTTTGAGTATCGTTAATTCTCCTAGTTGTTTGCCTGTACCGCGCTCAAGTTCTACATATTGGATAGTTGTTATCTTGTTTTCAACCTCATCAAGACCAGTAGTTTCGATATCTAGATAGTAATTTCCCATACCAATTATCTATTTTGAACTATTTTACTGTGCTTCTTAATGGTATGAACAGTATACATACTATGAACTAGTCACATAATACCATTCAACTCATACTTTATTCATGACTCAGATACAAAGCATAGCACTAGATTCCTGTGTTGTCATTGACATCATAGAGAAGCCAAAGGTTGCCTCCGGGCTCAAAGCCAATCTCAGAGGCAAGCCAGTCAACATTGTCCTTTGCGACGTTGTACTTGACGAGGTAAGAAAGGTAAGGGGACTGATGCCTCATACGGTGGTTGAAAAAATTACCAGAATGCTTGGAAAAAAAGTACAACTAACTGCAGTAACTGCAGAACATGAGGCAGAGGCACAACAGCTGACCCAGCAGTTTCAAATCTGTCACAACGGGGACAACAAGATTCTCAGCATGTGCAGGGCTCGAGATTTCATCCTGGTAACATTTGACAAGATGCTGCTCAAGGCAAGCCAGTTTGTTGGAATTGCAGTGTTCTCTCCATTTACTGCAGGAGGAATCTGAAATGGCTGACATGTATCCAAGAATTATCCGAGAGTTTGAGGATGACGACGAGCCAATGGTTTACGGAGAGAACTCTTGACTGTTTTGTTTAGAATGAGAAAACTGTCACACGATGACAGTGTCTCATCTGCATTTTCTAATCTCAAAGAGAAACTAGAAGAGTATGAAGACAAGGAGGAAACAATTTGAGAACCAAAGAACTAAGCTCAAATGACCTCCAAGCAATTCTTTACTGGTACACCAAGGCATTTGCTGGCAGTGATGAAATAACTGAGGACCACAAAAACACATTGATAAAAATTCAGGCAATGGCAATTTATGCAAAAGAGGACGAGGATTGGAGCGAGAAATTTTTCAAAAGGAGATTCAAATGAAAGTGCTGGACTTGGAGCACTTGGAAGCTCAGTTTGGATTGGTAATTCGCGACAAAGAAAATCATGACAACTATGCATTGATTAGATTCGAAGATCTGGACAGAGTCATAGAGTATTACAGTTCCTTCAAAAAGGAATTCAAACAAAACTCAAAGCCAAACAACAAAAAGGAGCACTCAAAATGATTTCAGATAACTGCACCCTCTGTGATTTGACAAATATCTTGCAATGGTATGAATCATCTTCAGAGGACATTCAAAAGTCCGAGCAACACAAAAGAACTAAAGTAAAGATAGAGGGACTGCGTGCAATACATGAGGATTCATCAGAAGTGTTGATTGCCAACTTGGCTGAGGAAGTCGAGTCCAAGTATAATGACGTAAACTATTCTGATTTGGAAAAAGCACATTCCTTTATGATAAACAGAATCACCAGAATCAAAGAGGAAATCAAGGTTTATTCAAAATTAATTCAAAAAATCGATGATAAAATGGAGAAATTGTCATGAGAACTAGAAAATATTTCACAGTAAGGGAGTGGGACCGATTCAAAAACAACGATTACTTTGACATGCAAGACATGCTTTGTCAAAAGTATGACGTGATCCTAACTGACTACAAAACAAAAAGAGAAAAGGTATTTTCTGCATTGAAAAAAATCAATCTAAAGAATTTTGACAGGGGAGTGACAGAATTCTCAAAACTTGTCCAGTCCTTTGGAGGTTCAATGGACCAATTGACACGGGAGATAAATTCTTCAAAATCCAAAGATGCAGACAATCTTGATCTGGTGTGGGGTAAATCTGAAAATAATGTCCCTATTTGGGGTGATTCAAAAAATGATTTTAATTCCAAACATAAAGACAATCTTGAGAAAATTTGGGGTAAGAGAAAATGACTGAATGTCCAAAGTGCGGGGGAACTGACATTGCAATGATTTTGTGGGGATTGCCACAAATGTCAAAAGACTTGGAAAAAAAAGTCAAGGACAAGAAAATTGTTTTTGGCGGTTGCTGTGTTAGCAGCGGTGACCCAAAACTAGAATGCAATGACTGCGGATGGAGGTACTGAATTGAGTGAATGTCCAAAGTGTGGGGGAACTGACATTGCAATAATTTTTTGGGGATTGCCAGATGGCTCTGAATTTCTCAAAGAAGCGGTAAAGAGGAAGATAATTGTTTTTGGCGGCTGCATAGTTTCCAAAAATAATCCTGAGATGGAATGCAACGACTGCGGATGGAGGTACTAGTTTGAGTACACTTGATACCAAAAAGAAAAGCGCATCTGAAGCACTTGTCAATGCAGTTGGAGGCTATCCAATTGGATATGGTCTCGGAATTGTAATACTTCCATTGTCTGCAGGATGGATTCAAGAGGATCCATACATTGCAAACATTGCAATTACTGGGACATATGCTGTAACATCTTTTGTAAGGTCATATTTTTTGAGAAGAGTGTTTGAAAAATATGGGATTGATGACAACTTTATCCGATTGGCAAAGCGTGGAATTGTCAAATTGTCTGGTGCGATAAGATGATCAAAAAATACTTTGAGAATTATTTTGAAAAAATCAAGGATACCAAAAAGGTTGCACGAGACAAAAATATTGGTGTATGGTGGATGCCCGTCTTTGATTCGTTTCTGATTACAGTCTATCTGTCCTGGCAGCTGTCTGTCGGAGTATGGATAGCACTTGATGCATGGCAAAGCGGTCAGGACTATATTCCATGGTACATGGACTCGCTGTGGGAAATCTCTTCGTTTTCTTTAACCATATTCATGAGCATAATCACATTTACCATATTGGACAAGATAATTTTGTTTTTCATCTACGTTCACTCGTATGCAAACAAACTGGTACTGCAAGGGATTGCAAAACTTGACATGTATCTTTGGAGAAAGACAGGAAGAGACACAGTAGTTGCAAACTTTATTTGGAAACTGCAAAGAAAGTACATGAGTCGCTCAAAGAGGGAGCGAAAGATTATGACGTTTGCATTTGTTGGAATGATTGGGGCGTATTACGGATGGATGATTCTGACATGAGTGATTTTAAAAATAACTGTGTTACAATGTATTCCAAAATTTGTTTTCGCCAGAATCACTTTATAATGACAGCAGATGAATTATTTCTATGACTATTTCAGTAAGATTATCTGAAGATATTGAAAAATTACTTCGCGACGATGCTCAAAATGAAAAAAAGAACATCTCCGAAATTGTAAATTCCGCATTGGAAAAATACTATTTTATGCACAAATACTTTGATTCAATTAATGCACATCATTTAGATCCTGTTGTCCTGGAACAATTTTTCAAACTTGCAGATACTCCAGAAAAAGTTCAGAAAATTGCCGATGCAGGAGCCGTTATGACAAACAAATTCATCTCATACCATGAACCATCAAACAAATCCCTTTCAGTACATCTGGAACTGGTGGAAAGATTTCTAAAAATTCATTCAATTCACACAACAATTACAAAAAAATCTGACAAGACAATTGTTGTGGGGGTTCATCCTTTTGGAAATGTCTTGTCCCAGATACTTTGCCAGGGAATTTCAAGTACATTGAAGCCTTTTGTGACAAATACTGAAACAAAATTTGATGATGGGACGTTCACAATAGAAATATCGACAAAAGACTAGATGATGCTGAAATGAGTCATTGTTTCTCCTCCCCGCAATGAATGCACAATTTCTTTGACAGTATCTCAAAATAGGCATAACTGTGAACAAATCCGTCTTTGCAAGTCATAGAGCATTAGATGTTTCAAGAGGTGTAATGACGATGTTGATCAACTTTGTTGGCGATCATGGTCGAGAAATCTCAGAGAACTGGACTGAATAGAAAGTGCTCCCATCGGGAATTAGTCATTTGGTTAAGTTCCCCCAATATCTCACAGTCATGAGTTGTGGTTTTTTTCATATTTCATAGATGATTGGATTCGTTAAAGATTCTGTTATGAATTATTTTTAATGTTTAACATATTGAAAATTGTATTGATTCGAATTTGTTCTATAGATAATTGTAACAAAAAGCATAAAGCTAAAGGATTCTGCTATACACATTATATTCGATTTCACAAACATGGTGATCCTCTATTCAAAGAAGATCCAGAAATAATAAGAAAAAGACGTTCTGAATCTCATAAAGGTCAAACTGCTTGGAATAAAGGGAAAACTGGAATTTATTCTGAAGAAACTAAAAAGAAAATGTCTGTCAGCCAATTCAAAAAAGGAATGACTCCACACAATAAGGGCAAGAAAGCAACTGTGGAGGAAAAAAAGAAAATATCTGAAGCTATGAATCGTCCAGAAGTAAAAAAGAAACTATCTAAATCTAAAATGGGTATAAAAAATCCGATGTATGGGAAACCCTCTCATAATAGGGGCAAATCCCCATCATCAGAAACTAGAAAAAAAATATCTGAATCTTTGAAAAAAATTGTAAAAATTTATTCAAAAGAAGAACGAGACAGAATGTCTAAAAGAATGAAAGAATGGCATGAAAATCATGTCCATCCTCGAAAAGGTTTGAAAGACACTCCTGAAACATTCAAGAAAAAATCTCTTGCTCAAAGAGGTAAGAAAAAATCTAAAGAGCATATTGCAAAGATAGCACTTGCTAACACGGGTAGAGTTGCAAATCATCAAACACGTGCAAAGATTTCTGCAGCAAGAGCAAAACAAAAATTTCCATATCGTGATACAAAGATCGAATTACTTACACAATCAATACTTGAAGAAAACAATATTCCTTTCAAAAAACATCGGAATTACAAATTAAGTGAATCCAATCATCAAGCAGATATTACAATTGAACCTGATAAAATAATTGAAGTAAATGGTGATTATTGGCATTTTAATCCCAAAATCTATCATGCTGAATCCACTCAAAAATTAAGGGATAAATCAATTCTAGCTAAAGAAAAATGGGCATATGACAAATACATAATTGACGAAATGAAATATCTGGGTTTCAAAGTATTAGTGGTATGGGAATCTGAATTGAAAGATGAATTAGATAAAACTACAAAGAAGATTCTAAAATTTGCTAAAAGTTGAATTAATTTTTAAAATTTGGGGATTTGAACCAAATGAAGAGTGCTCCCATCGGGATTTGAACCCGAGTCTTTGGCTTGAGAAGCCAAAATGCTTAACCGGACTACACTATAGGAGCTTGATGAAAAACCGCCCCATCTTAATTTAAAGGAAATGTTTTGAGTTTGAATGACTTTGTAAAACTTTGTAACTTGATTCCTTTATACAAAAATTAACAGTTCAAATGATATGGATTTTAAAGAATTTATTCAGAGTCGGCAACTATCTACTTTTCCAATTGGATTAGGTGGATGTAGAACCAAGAGTTATTCCTTTGAGTCCTGTGATTATGATCTTATGGTTTTTGATGAAACTTCGTTGAATGATGAAGTCGTTTCGTATGAAAATAATTTAATTACTGTTCACCACGCTTCATTATCTGAAACAAATACAAAAAAACTTCTTCAATACGATGATCTAAATATTTTACAAGATGATTCTTGGAATTTGAAAATATTTCTTTCAAAAATTTCTGAAAAACGTAATTTACTGTATTCTGATTTTGCAAAAAATTCTCTAATTGAATCACTGTTTTGCTGTCAAAAAACAAAAGATTCTATTGAAAACGATGATCCCTTTGCTGCATGTTGGCAAAAATGTGCATCATACTATTTGGCTGATGCCATAACTTCTCTAAACAATTTTCAATCGAGTCCATCTCACATGCTTGACTCTCTTAGGAATTTTGAGAAGAATTCTATCAATGGCCATATCTCCGATATTCTTCAAACTATTGGTATTGAACGTGCTACACCCACATTGTTAGAACGTATGCTCAAATCTACAGTTGGTTTTTCTGACTTGATTGAAAAAAATAACAATTCTCAACTTATCAAAAGAAAATATGACTTTTTTATGGAAAATTCTATGCTTTCTGATTGTTATTTCTATCTCGGTTATGTCAACAAGGAAAATTTTTCCCAGATCAAAGATGAATTAAATAGAAAACAGGATGTCATTCATATCTTAAAAATTGCCTTTGATATTGAATCTGATTCAAATCAACTATTGCGCCATGTTGAAACAATTCAAACTAGCTGTAATGAACTTCTTGAGATTATTGCAACTCCTTGATTTCCTACTTTGTACTAACCTTTTAAAATAAGTAATATTATGAATTATCATGGTAGATCAAGCATGTGGATGCGAAGCTGACAGCGGAGATCCAGATTACTCATGTGATTGTGCAATGCAAGGTCATTGCATATGTAGTTCAGATTGCCAATGTTCAACAGACGTTTGCAAAGAAGCTACAAAAGATATGTAATTGAATAGTAATTACATTCTAACTTTTTATTTTTATAATTAATCTTCTTCTTGCTCGAAGCCCCAAGACTTTACTAGTTCTTTTTGGAACTTGTCTGCTTGTTTCTCATCTAATCCAAAACCGCAATTTTTGTGAGTAGGAACTACTGTCATTCCATCTAATTTGAACTCCACTTCAAACAAGTGTACTTTGGAACATTCACACATTTCTATTTTTTTTTGAATATTCCTCTATATTTGCCTATTTACATTGAAATTTATGATATATTTTGGCATTTTTTGGGAATTTGAATAACGTTTAACTATCCGTTTGGACAATTTTTTTTAGACTTGAAACATTCCCCTCTGATCATAGGATTAATGACAATTCTCGTAGTTACTTCATTTTTACCTACATCTGCTTTTGCTCAATTCCAATCTGGAGGTGTTAGTTCTGATGAATATCCTCCAGGAACTACTTGGTATGCTGGCGAGGGTCTCAAAAAAGGTGACTTTTTCTCATATTCAATGTGTCATGTAGACTACAAGGAATGTGCAAAGTTTGAACTCGATATGTGGATTAAAGGAGACATTACTGTTGGCACTGAAACCAAATGGTTAGCTGAAGTTGCTGTCTTTGATGGTAACAAAGTATTAGTTGGAACTATGGAGTTAGGAAAAATTGCTCCAGAACCAACTGGTGGAAGTGAAGAATTAGGAATTTACCGTGGTGCATTCAAATCTTCTGTTGCATGGTTATCTGCTTTTGCAACATCTGATGGTAGTTCAGGTGGTAAAGGTCCTAAAGCATTTGATGCAAAATCTTGGGGAAAGATTGGAAACATTGGCGGTGAACAAGTTGTACCAATGGCAATTGAAAGTTTGAAAATAAAATCTGGAACTTGGGATACAATTATTGTAGGTTGGAAGACAGGTGGTGCAGAAAGTAAAGTTTGGATAGTTGATGATTTCCCGTTCCCTGTGAAAGGCGCAACGTATACTCACGTTTCTGAAGGAATACCCCCACCAGAATACAAATTTGAATTATTAAAATATGAAGAAAATATGACTGCAAGTCCATTTGATGGAATTATTCCAACTGAGGACACTTTTGCAGCACAAGGTTGTGACACTAATTATGAAAAAGAAGTTTCTATCAAAAAACCAACAACCAATTTTGATTATCAAATACATGCATTTTACGGACCTGAAGATCCTGTTCAAGGATGTGAAATGTCTTGGATTATTAAATTCATCAGTAAATATGATGACACAGAATATTTGAACCAGGTTCAATTTGATTTCTTTACTGTTGATGATGACTTGACACCATTGCGTTCACTTGCTCAAGATGATGGAAGAACTTTCTTGTATTCTCCATCTGGTGTTTATGTGATGGATATGATTGTTAAAGAAGATCCTGGAACTGCAAAATATGTAATCTGGGTTTATGGTTTATCCCCTGAAGGAATTGCACCATCAACTGCATCTGATTATTTAGAAATTGAAGTTCCAATTTTTGCACCTGATGGAAGTAAACCTGTTGAAAAAATCCCATCCTGGATTAAAAACAACGCAGGCTGGTGGGCAGATGGCACCATAGATGACAATTCATTTGTTCAGGGAATTCAATTCTTGATCAAAGAAAAAATTATGAAAATACCAAAAACTACTCAGGGAACTGGTGTAGGTTCTAACGAAATCCCATCCTGGATTAAAAACAACGCAGGCTGGTGGGCAGATGGCACCATAGATGATGAGTCTTTCATTCAAGGAATTCAATTCTTGATTAAAGAAGGAATTATGAAAGTACCACAACCTCGTCAAAGCAATACTTCCTCTGGCGCAGAACCTGAAGCTTGGTATAACTAGAGAATAACTGATGGCTGGCTTATTCAAGCAACCAAAGCGTAAATTAAAGAAATTAGTTAGAGATGGGGAATATGTTGACGCAATAACATTTGGTAAAAGTCTTGAACCTGATTATTCTGATGATTCTGATTTTATGTTCATTATGGGAAGTATTTACTTTATTGTCGATGATGCAAAAAAAGCATTGCCTTATTTTGAAAAATCTTTTCAATTAAATTCTGATGACATTGAAATGCTAACTCTCAAAACTAATGTTCATTTGGCATTACAACAAAAAGATGAAGCAATAGATTGCTGTAAAAGAATTTTAAAACTAAATCCAAAAAATTCTGAAGCTGAATCCTTACTTGAACAATTAGAAAATCTATAAAATAATTATTTTTTCTTCATTTCATATGCATTTTCCATTAACCAATTACAAAATGCTGTTACGTTCTCATCAAAATCAGTCCAAATATGTACTGAATGTGGTAAGATATCTATTTTCCAATCGTCTGTGAAGACTCTAACTCCCTCTTTATTTTCATACATGTATGCATCCTCTGTTTTAACATCTCCTAGCATCTCAATTGCTTTTTGTTTTATTATTTCTCTATCCATTGGAAATCTTTTTCGATCATAGTCTACAATTAAACTAAGATCTCTTTTTCCATACATTTCATATTCCTCTATTCTTCCTTCTTTTGGAAAATTTACAATTAGTTTGATGTTGTATTTCTTGCCTACTTCTTTTCCGATTTCTACTATTCTGTTGTAACCTAAACCTGGGTTTTTTTTAATTAAAAATCTAATTTGTGCTAATTCTCTCTTTAACTCATTTTGTAAATCTGTAATTAATTCTGTAAATATCATTAATTTTATCTGAAAAATTCCTATTATAATCATTAATTATTTTTTTACTTTCTTAGTAAACTGGATGATGCCATCCTTTCTTTATGGATAATTCTTGAGAATTGGCCTACTCCTCTAGGCACATCAGAAGAAATGTTCCATTCTTCTCAAGTAAGCAATATGCCAAACACATTTTCTGTGATAGTCTTTTTGATTTCTGATACGTCTTTCATTAAATGGCATGATCTTTTTACATAAAGTACAAGGCACAAACATATCATATTTTATGAAATTAGGCTTAAGAGGCGTGGGTTATTACAGAAATAGATGAAAGACGATAAAATGAAAATCCTGTGTAAATGGTGTAATGTGGTGATAAATTGCCATATTGTTAGTGAGGAAGTCTCTGATCATCATGGAGCATATGGGATTGACAGTGTTAAGATGGCCAAAATTAAAATTCACAAGCATTTCAAAGGAAAAAATCACTGCAAAGGATCAGATAGAATCATCACTGTACCAAAGAATAAGATCAGTGTAGACAAAGTGTACTATCACTAAAAAAAAATACTCCACCCTAAAATCACATATGATACTGTAATACTCATTTTTAAAATCAGAAAAAATTTGGCAAATTTGGGCAGTTTGTACTAGGAAAACATTGACTGTTCATTAATCCCATTCAAGATTAGTTTTTTTACAACTATGTTTGATTCAAGATATGGCAATGCCTGAAGGTTACGATGGATTGAGAACAGGCGATGAGTCTGAAAGAACTGATGATCCTAATGAGTACAAGCGCACATGTATTGATTTCATTGAAGATATTTCTCATGATTATGAGGCTTGGGTTGATTATTACAAACTACCAGAAGATGAAGATAAACGAAGACGTGCTGGAATTCAAGCAACTATTACTAGAACAAATGAATGGCTAGCAAAGGTTGCACAATCCATCAAAGCCGTAGATGTAATTATGAATGATGGAATTCAAAAGATGGCTGAATCTACTGCAGGCAAGCCTCTGGAAATTGGAGTTTTTGTTAATCAAAAATCTGGATACACTGAAACAAAACCTGGAGTGATTGATGTTGTAGTCAAAGGACATCCTAGAAAAAATAGAAAACTAAAACTTGGTTATCATTTCAAAGATGATAGATTTAGAATTGAATCTACATGTGGTGCATACTTGGAAGAGACTAATCTACCAACTGAAGGATTTGATGATATGGATCTTCATCTAAAACTGCATGCAGAGAATGCAAAACCTCGAGATGTAATTTCATTTACTGTTACACTAGGTGAATTTGAAAATGATGTAGAAATTGACAAACGTGGTATTTCTACTGTAGTACATTTAGTTTGATTTTTTTATTTAGATGTAATCTCCAAACAAGTATAATCCAATCAAAGACATACCTAATGCTGCAAAACCTAATTTGACTAAAAATACTTTTGATTTACTTAATTGAGGAATGATTTTTTCTGCTTTCAATTTATGTCAATTAATACTCTTTTTGTTCCTCTATTAATGGTAATGTAAGCTTGTTTTGGTTTGGGAATTATCTCTTCGGCTTTTTCTAAATACTTTGTTTGTGTTCCTCTTGCTGATGAGATGATTGTTTTTTTTCTTTTTTTGAAAAAAATATGCTCTTTTGTTTTTTCTTGAAATTCTTTAAATTTGTCTCCTGCCCAATTGTAATCAACATCTTCGCCTACTAGTTTTTTACCAGTTCCTCTTTTTGTAATTAATAATAAACTCATTTCAATTACCTTATGCCATTGTCCAATATGTCATTAGGACTGGTGGAATTGCGATGATTCCTGCTATGATTGGGATTTTTAGATAGTCTTTTTTTGTTAATTTAGAAGATTTAATTTTCTCAAATGATAATTTCATTCTAGATTACCTCTTCGCCTTCATTTCCTGATTTAATGTCAATTGCACGTAACATTTGTGAAATGAATATTTTGCCTTCTCTAGAATTTTTCTTAATTATCTCTACAGTTTTTTCTTCTTTTGATTCTGGTATGACTACCATTAATCGATATTTATCTGCAAAATGAGGAACAAAGATTTCCATTCCTTTTGATGTGTGGATTTCGGCTGCAGTTTTTGCACCTCTTCCTCTAACTTTGATAACTGTTAGTCCACCAATTCCTATTTCTTTTAATCCTTCGCTGATGTTCATTACATCATTTTCTGCAAGTATGATTTCAAGTTTTAACATGATTATTTTTCATTGTTAAAGTAAATAATAATTTAGAAATTGTATATCTTTTGATTATCACTGTAAATCAAATTGGAAAACTGTTAAATGCAAAAACTCGATTTCATTATAATTATGATAGATACTGGAGATACAGCATGGATGCTAATTGCTGGATGTTTAGTATTGTTAATGATCCCTGCATTGGGATTGTTTGAATCTGGTTTATTGAGAAAGAAAAATGTAGTTTCAATTTTTATGCAAATATTTTTCGGAATGTCATTACTTAGTGTAATGTGGTTCGTTTTTGGTTTTAGTCTATCCTTTGGTCCTTCTACAACTGGTGTTATAGGGAATCTTGATTGGTCATTTTTGAAAGGCATTCCTTGGGATGCTCCATTAGAACAATATGCTCCTAGCATTCCTGGAGTACTCTTTGTTAAATTCCAGTTAATGTTTGCATGTATTACTCCATTATTACTAACAGGAACTATTGCTGAAAGAATGAAATTCAGTTCTTTCATTATATTCATCTCTGCATGGTCAATGCTAATCTATTACCCAATCGTTCACATGGTTTGGGGTGGTGGCTGGTTAGCACAACTAGGTGTTGTTGACTTTGCCGGTGGTATTGTAATTCACACTACTGTTGGAATGGCTGCACTTGCAGCTGCCCTCGTACTTGGAAAAAGACGTGGATTTGGTCCAGCTATCAATATTCCGCACAGCATACCTCTAGCTGTTTTAGGTTCTTCCCTATTGTGGTTAGGTTGGTTTGGATTTAATGCCGGTAGTGCATTGGCTTCAGGCGGTGTAGCCGGAAATACTGTTATTGTAACTCACTTAGCTTCTTCTGTTTCTGCTTTAATTTGGGCAGGATTGTCATGGATGCGAACTGGTAAACCATCAATTGTTGCAACTATCAATGGTGCAATTGCTGGACTTGCTGGAATCACTCCTGCATCTGGATACATTAGTGTTGAACATTCATTTGTTCTTGCAATTGCAATTGGTGTACTATCTTATGGTGGAGTTGTACTCATCAGAGACAAACTAAAGATTGACGATGCACTTGATGTAAGTTCTGTACACGGTATTGCAGGAATTGTTGGTGCACTTGGAATTGGAATATTTGCAAGTACTTTGATTAACCCATCTGGTGTTGATGGATTGCTTTATGGTAATTATGATCAAATTTGGATTCAAGCAGTCGGTATTGCAGTAGCAGCTGTAATGGGATTTGGTGGAACTTGGGTATTATTACAATTAATTAAACATCTTATTGGAATTCGTGTTGGACCTGAAGAGGAAGACATTGGATTAGATATCAGTGAACATGCTGAAGAGGCTTACTCTGAGGAGGAGGAGTTTAAGTTTACTCCAAATGACTACATGCAACCATCTAACAAAGACAAATCAAATAATTCTTGATGTTAGATGGATGATGACAAAGATTATGAAGAGAGACCTGAATGGGAATGGCTGAAGAAATAATTGCAGAACCAAATTTTGAAAAACTTTGTTCCAAAATTATAGACTCTGATAATCAGATTCGTTTTGCAGCATTTGTTAATGATAAATCCAAAATACTACACAGTGCACAAAGGGATAATCTTGATTCTCTTTTAGCTGATCATGAAGTTGGAATGTCTATTCATTATACATTGGAGAGATGGAGAAAAGCACAAAATTTTACATTCCGTTTAGGTAAGGAGAGATTAACTTTTACTGAATATGATCATGTGACATTGGTTACTATTCCCTTTAAAGGAAAATTATTACTTGTAAGCACCGAACCTAGAATATCTTATGATCCAATAATAGAAAAAGTTAATTCTATTTTGACAAATTGGGAGAACCCATAGCGTGGAAAATGGTACAATTACCTATACTCAGTTATTGAGAGAGGATTTAGGAATTTTTCGTGTGACTCCTGATGGGGAAGTCCCTGATTTTAAAGCAGGTCAGTTTCTAACCCTTGGATTGCCTTTGGATAGTAAAATTGTTAATCGAGCATATTCTATAACATCTTCTCCTCAAAACAAAAATTTCTTTGAATTTGTAATTAGATGGGTTAGAAGACCTCTTCCTGGAAGACTAACGAGTTTATTGTTTAATTCAAAAGAAGGTGATAAAATTAGTTGGGCAAAACCTGCTGGTAATCTAACAATTAATGACACACTGCCAAGTGGTGAAAAAGACACAAGAAGAATTGTCTGCATTGGCGGCGGAACTGGACTGGCACCGTTTGTCAGTTTTGCACAGCATCTGCATGACACAAACGACAAAAGAGAAATCGTTGTTTTGCATGGCGCAAGTTATGTTGATGAGTTAAGCTACAAACAACTATTGACTGATTTAGAAAATGAAAGTCTTGACAGAGGTAAGGATAAGTGGAATTTCAAATACAGAGCTGCAATCAGTAGACCCCAAGAGTGGACTAATCGTTCATGGATTGGTCATAAAGGTAGAATTGAACAATATTTGAGACCTACTGACAGTGGTAAATCTGCTCTTGAAGAATTAGTTGGTGAAAAAATTACCAAAGAAAATACAATCTTCTATGTTTGTGGTTGGCAAGGAACAATTGATGGAACAATGGATTATTTGAGTAACAAAAATTTTGTCACTGAAAAAAATAAGCGTGAAGATGGAAGTTTTGAAGTTAAATTCGAATCCTACGGTTAATTTTTTCCTAACTAAATGATTATCAAATGATTATCATCTGATAATCAATTACTATGGTCGTGAAAAAATGATTATGTTTAAAACCATCTAAAATTGTGACAAATTATTGAAAAAGATTGAAGCTGTTATCAATCGAAAAAATTACCCCACAATCCGCGAGAAATTGGATACTTTAGGCATAGACATTATTGATAAACGAAATTTAGAAGATAGCAAATTTGTAAGTCAATCAAAAGGTTCCAGAGTTGGAGGTTCTGCTCTTAGATCTACAATGCTTGCAAAAATTGAATTGGCAATGTCTGATAAACAAGCACGAGAAGTAGTAGATATTATTTCCAAAAACTCAGGGCTTCCTAAATCTGCACCAAGTAAAATTTTTGTTTTTGAAATGCAAGAATCCATTGAACTCAATTCGCTTCTGGGTGAATCTGAAACTGAAACAAATGATGAGCCTGAGGAACAATTTTCTGTTGCCCCTAAGTTTGTGACTAAACGTAATAGATTAGTGCCACTTCAAAAAAGAACTCTATACAAATTAGAACAATACTATGACAAACACAGTGATGTCTTAGAATCTGATTACAGAATTCGTTCCTTTAGTGATTTTGTTAATTATTGTATAATGAAATATTTGCCTACCTTAGATAAACAACTAAAGAATCAAACAATTCTTTATGAAGACGTATTGTAAGTAAAATCAATTTTTTGTTTTTACAACTTTTATTTTATAATGTCATCTAATGTAACTTCGATTGCTACTCTTTTTTCATTAGCTCTTTCTTCTCCTGGATATTTCAATTGAGAGAGTTTTTCATTTAGTTTTTCATCTGTTACAGCTACAGCTTTTCCAGAAAATTCCATGTTGTTGTATTGTATTTTGACTTCTGGATTTGCAATTGAATTTTGATACCAATCCCCATCTGGACGATGTCTTGAAAAATATATTTTCTCATTGTACTTTACAGCCCTTAACCACACTGAATGTGGTTTTCCTGTTTTTCGTCCCTTTGTAACTAATATTGGCCGAAATCTTTCTTCTTTAATTTCCATGCCTATCATACTCTGTCAAGTAATTTAACCCCATTGATAGAAATTTCTGATATTTGATATGATAAGGAAATTTGACAACTCTGATACATGTCAGTGAAATTAGAGGGAATGCCTGAAAACATAGCCACAGCTGATACCTTTACTGGAAAAAAAGTAATTGATAGAGAAGGAATTCAATATGGAAAGGTTAAACACATACACATTCATCAAGACACCCTTTCTGTATCTGGTGTAACTATTCACCAGGGATTTAACAAAGATTATTTCTTATCTCACGATTACATCGACAAATTTTCTGATGAGCAACTACTTCTCAGTAGACCTCCTGTCAGAACTGGAATTCCGGTAGTAGATATTGATAGCCATAAAATTGGTAAAGTCAAAAGGTTACACAAACATCCAGACACCAATGAATTGGAATCAATTGAAGTAAGTTATGGCTTGATGCATTCAAAAATTCTGTCCAAATCTGAAATTTGGGGAATAGGTGAAAAAATCATCTTAAGAATGACTAAAGATGAATTCAAAAATATTGAATGATTCTTTAAACTTCTTTTTTATTATTTTTTACTTTTTTGCACACTTTTCACAAACAGGACTTCCATTCTCTAATGTAATTTCTACATTTGATGAGTGACATTTTTGACATAATCCTTTCATAAATCATCTCTTTAACATACTCTTTTTAAATTTTGTATGATCGTATCTGATCGAATACTTAGCAATTTATAATTCCCACCGCAGTTCAAGTTATTGTATTCTATCGAAACAAAATCTCTAACAAAATCATTTGGAGATTTGGTTGCAGTAAATGATATTTCCTTTTCAGTTGAAAAAGGAGAAATTTTTGGATTCTTGGGACCTAATGGAGCTGGTAAAAGTACTACCATGATGATCTTTACTACATTACTAAAACCGACAAATGGAAATGCCCTTGTTGGAGGTTTTGATGTACTAAAAAATCCAAAACAAGTTAGAGAAAATATTGGATTTGTACAACAAGAAACTACTGTTGATGAATATCTATCTGGGCGTGAAAATCTGTTATTGCAGGCAAAATTAAATCATATCCCAAAAAATGAAATCAATCAAAGAATTGATGAAGTTTTAGACTTGATTGAACTTTCAGACAAACAAGATGAAGCTGTAGTTACATACTCTGGAGGAATGAGAAAGAGATTAGATATTGCTGGAGGTCTTTTACATCATCCAAGAGTTTTATTTTTAGATGAACCTACAGTTGGATTAGATATTCAAACTAGAAGAAAAATTTGGCAATACATCAAAAAAATTCATACACAATTTGACATGACAATTTTTCTTACAACTCACTATATGGAAGAAGCAGATAGTCTTTGTGATAGGATTGGAATTATAGACCATGGAAAAATCCAAGTAATTGATACTCCTAAAAATATGAAAAATGATCTTGGCAATGAAATCATTTCATTAGTCATTGAAAGCAATAATAATTCTGATTCTTTTTTACTAGAACTTAAAAAAATTGAATTTATTAAAAAAATTAATGAAGATGATTCAAAGTTAACTCTTTTTACTTCAAATGGAACTGAAGTAATTCCTAAAATTTTTCAAATATCTTCAGAACTTGGAATCAAAATTAAATCTATTTCTTTAACTCAACCAACCCTTGATGATGTTTTCATTTCTTATACTGGCCATGAAATTCGAGACGATGATTCAAAATATAACAGAAGACGTGAACATGCAAAAATGAAGAGATTGCGACAATGAATACGATAGCCTATGATGCATACACTATTTTCTGGAGAGAGTTAAAGAGATACAAAAAATCTCGAAGTGGAGTTTTAATTAGACTAATTCAACCTGCAATTTGGATTATAGTTGTAGGAAATATTTTTTCAGAAACTCAGCCATTAATTCAGTCTGTAGGATTTGAAGGTGAGTATATTGAATTCATGGCTCCTGGTGTCATAATTTTAACTGCAATTTTTACTAGTATTTTTGGTGGTGTTAACACCCTGTGGGATAGGAGGTATGGTTTTATGAATAAGGCATTGACTTCGCCCATTTCTCGTTCAGCAATTGCAGTTGGAAAAATGTCTGCAATTTCTTTAATTGCTGCATTACAAGCAAGCTTGATTATTGGAATTGCTTTGGCAATTGGTGTCACGTTTCCAAACCCATTAATGATAATTCCTATTATGGGGATTGTAATTTTATTCTCATTAGGATTTTCGGGAATTTCTGTTACTTTAGCTGCCACTGCAAAATCTCAAGAAACGTTTTGGGGTATGATAAATTTACTTGGAATGCCATTATTCATGTTGAGTCCTGCATTATTCCCATTGGAATTATTGCCTGATTGGCTTGCAGTAGTAGCAAAACTAAATCCTGTCACTTACACTATTTTGCTAGTTAGAGAATTGATGACAGGAGTTTCTGAGGGCGGTGTTCCTATACTGATTAGTGTCGCAGTAATTTTTGCATTTGTTATTGCAATGGTTGGTATTGCAAGTTATGTTTTCACCCGAGAAGTCAATAAACCATTTTAAAAAATCAAGCATATGTCTTGAAAATATTTTGGCGATCAATTGAAATTTTATCGATCCTCTGTTTCTATATAGTGCACTATACTTTATGGTGTGTTTCCTTAAGTCTATTTATTTGATGTAATGTGTATGGGACAATGGCTATCTTGGATCAAATCCAATGAAAAAGAACTTTTAACAATTTTAGATGATTTAGCAAAAAAAGCAGTTGAAACTTCTGAAGCTGTAGTAGTTTTATTTGATGATCTCACTAATTCGGAACAAGCAAAAAAAATTCATCAATTAGAAACAGAGGCAGATGTGTTAACTCGAGATATCTTTTCAGAATTAAACAAAACCTTCATCACTCCTTTAGATCGTGAAGATATGCAAAGAATTGCATCAAAAATTGATGATGTAATTGATTTCATGGATGGAATTGCTGCTAGAGTATATAGTTACAAAATTACTTCTCCTCCTCCTTATTGTAAAGAAATGGCTGTAGAATTAGTCAAGGCTACCAAAGAAGTTGAATATATGATTTCAAAATTACGAAGAATTAAGGATCCTAAAGATATGATTCAACACTGCAGAAATACCAGTGATATTGAACATGTTGTAGATGATATGTATCGAGAAGCAATTAGAGAATTATTTGAAACGAATGATGCAATTAAAATTATCAAACTAAAAGATATCTATGAAACAATGGAGACTGCATCTGACAGATGTGTAGATGTCTCTGATGTTATTGAAGATATTGTTTTGAAATACACATGAGATGATTACATGTTAGAGATAGCAATAGGTGCAATAATTGTAGCATTAATCTTTGATTTTGTAAATGGATTTAATGATTCTGCAAATTCAGTTGCTACAGTCATTGGAACTCGTGTTCTAAAACCAATTCATGCAGTCGGTTTGTCTGCTGCAATGAATTTCATTGGTCCATTTGTTTTTGGAGTAGCTGTTGCAGCAACTATTGCTAAAGGTATTGTAAGTCCAGACGATATTACTGTCTACATGATTGTAGGTGGATTGGCCGGAGCTATTGGATGGAGTACACTTTGTACTTACTTTGGATTACCTATTTCTAATAGTCATTCTTTAGTGGGAGGAATAATGGGTGCAGGAATTGCAGGATTAGGATTTGAAAAATTAGTTTATGGTGGATTAACTAAAGTTTTTGCAGGAATTGTAATTGCTCCAATCGGTGGAATAATTTTTGGTCTTTTGGTAACTACGTTGATTATCACTGTATTTGCAAGTCGTAAACCTGGACCTGTTAACAAAACTTTTGGAAGATTACAAATAATTTCTTCAGCATGGTTTGCTTTAACTCATGGGGCAAATGATGGACAAAAAACAATGGGTATAATCGTTTTAATTTTATTTTCAGCTGGATTGATCCCTGATCTTGAAATGCCCTTATGGGTAATTTTTGCTGCTGCTACAGCTATGGGTCTGGGCACCTTCTTTGGAGGCTACAAAGTAATCAAGACACTTGGTGTAAAAATTACTAAACTCAAACCTTACCAAGGATTTGCTGCAGAAACTAGTGGTGGTTTAATGCTTGCAGTATTTGCAGTATTTGGAATTCCTGCAAGTACGACACATGCTATTACAGGTACAATTATGGGCTCTGGTGCTGCTAGAAGAAAACGGGCTGTAAGGTGGAAAGTAAGTAGACAAATTGTTTTTTCATGGCTAATTACTATTCCTGGCGCAGCAGGATTGGGAATTGGATTCACGTATTTGATTAATCTCTTTGTATGATTTTACATTGATTTTTATTTCCAGAATTTTTCCCACAAGCATTACTAATGGATATTTTACAACTGATACAAGCTAATCTTCTTACTCCGATTATCTTATTCTTCCTTTTTGGAATTATTGCAGCTAGAATAAAATCTGATTTAAAAATTCCTGATGCGATATCTGAATTCTTACCTATCTATCTTTTAGCTGCAATTGGACTTCATGGTGGAATTGAGATGCGCAATACTGGATTTGAAAATATGCTTGTACCAATGTTTGTCGCAATTGGACTTTCTTTATTGTTTACACTGAATCATTATCAAATTTTACGAAGATTGGGTAAATTCAATCTCTTTGATTCGTATGCACTAGCATCAACTTACGGTGCAGTTGGTGCAGTACATTTCTCTGTAGGTTTGTCCTTTTTGAAAAATCAGGGTGTAACTTCTGAAGGATATATTGCCGCAATTCTTGCAGTTCTTGAACCTCTTGCTTTCATTTTGGCAATATTCATGACAAATATGGCCGTATCAAAACAGATCAGAGCAAAAAGAAAATCAGTTGGAGATGATGCTTCAACTGACATTGATGTTGGCTTAAATGAAACAAAAACAAAACTTTCTAAAGTATTACATGAGTCTATTACAGGTAAAGCAATTGTAATTCTTCTTGGTAGTATTGTAATTGGTTACATTATTGGTGAGGAAGGTTTTGAACCAATTAAAATTGTATTTGATGAAATGTTTACTGGTGCAATTGTAATATTTATGATTGAAATGGGTATCATTGCTGGTCAGAGATTAGGTGATATCAAAAAAGTAGGAGTCTTTCTTACTGCTTTTGCAATTCTAATACCTACACTCAATGGAGTCATTGGTGTTTTAGTTTCAACTGCTATAGGTTTGAGCCTAGGTGGTTCTGTAATGTTTGGTTTACTTCTTGCTAGTGCATCTTTTATTGCAGCTCCTGCAGTTTTACGTCAGGCAATTCCTCAGGCAAAGCCCAGTCTATACATTACATCTGCTTTAGGGATAACTTTCCCGTATAACATCATCGTTACCTTGCCTTTGTTATTTGCATTGTCTTCAATACTTCATTCAGGTGAAACGATAGACTTATTCAATTTCATTACTGGAGGATTGATATGAAACTATACAATGTGAAATTATTGACCATCACTTGTGAGATATTGGCACAAGAGAATATTCTTGAAATTTTAAAGAAACATGAAATTACAGGTTATACAAAATATGAAGTTGATGGAAATGGTGCACGGGGATTGCGTGGACAAGGATTCAAAAATGAAAAAAATATAAAAATTGAAGTAATTATGAGGGAAGAGAAATTACAAGATGTAGCTGAAGAAATATCTAGGACCCAATTTGCAAATTTTGCAATAGTTTTGTATGTTAGTGACGTTGGAGTTTTACGTCCTGAAAAATTTTAACAACATTTTTCATCTAGACATAGATTTGGAATTTCTTTTGATGTCTTTGTGACATTTGTAATTAATTTTGAAAGTTGTTCGTTGGTTATAGTATACATTGCTTTTTTCCCTTCGTCTCTTGATTTTACAATTCCGCATTTTTTCAATGTTTTAAGATGATGCGACACAAGTGGTTGATCTTTTTTTAACTCATTCACAAAATCATTTACACATAGTTCATGATTTTTTTGTAACAATTCTAAAATTTCAAATCTTGTCTCATCACAAATACATTTTAGAAGACTAATTCCATTCATATCAATTTAAATTTATATAAACTGATATTTATGTTATTTTATGGATATTTCTAAAAATATTCTATTTGTGTGCGTAGAAAATGCTGGGAGAAGCCAAATGGCTGAAGCATTTTTTAAAAAATTTGCTAAAAATCGATTCAATGTAATTAGTGCTGGAACCTCGCCATCATTTGCCATTAATCCGATGGTTGTTTCAGTAATGGCTGAAATTGGAATAGATTTGAAAAATCAACAACCCCAGTTATTATCTTCATCCATGATTGAAAATTCTAAAAAAACTATCAACATGGGATGTGTGGATAAGGAATCATGTCCATCATTGTTTGTTAAATCTGTTGATGATTGGAATGTTGAGGATCCTAAGGGAAAATCCATTGATGATGTAAGAAAAATTCGAGATCAAATTAAAAATGATGTTTTGAATTTATTAGATTCACTTGAAAATGATGTTTGATGACTTATTCTAATTTACAAATTTTTACTGTGGAATTAATTGGAACTTTTATTCTTGTAGTTTTTGCTACAGGTTCAATTGTATATGATGTTGAATTTTTTGACGGAAGTTTGGGAATTCCTTTTGCAGCTGTTGCACCATTTATTGCATTGTTAATTGGAGTTTATTCATTTGGAAAAATTTCTTTGGCGCATTTTAATCCTGCCGTAACTATTGGATACTATATTACAGGACACATTACAAAGATTCAAGTTTTGTATTATTTAATTGCAGAAATTATTGGTGCCTTGTTGGGTTCTCTTTTTGTATTAAGCTTTATTGGAGAAAAACCAAACCTTGGTGCTAATGCCCCGAATTATGATTTTTCAATCTTTTTGATATTTCCTGTGGAAGTTTTAGCATCTTTGATGTTAATGGCTGTAATTTTCTATGTTGTATACACTAAAGGTTTGAGAGGATTTAGTGGAGTTGCAATTGGTGGAATTGTTGCATTGGATATTTTGTTTTTGGCTTTTATTTCTGGTGCATCCATGAATCCTGCTAGGGCTCTTGCCCCTGCATTGTTGTCTGGAACATTTGATGATTTGTGGCTGTATTGGACTGCTCCTTTTGTTGGAACTATAATTGCGGCATTTGTATTTCGAGGTAAATTCCAAGCCCAAAGAGCACAAATTAGGAATAATAATGACCATGTTGTAGATTGAATATGTCCAAATCTCGAAAATTATTTACTGATTCCAAAAAAGTTACTCCGTCAGGCGTAAATAGCCCTGTTAGATATTTTGATCCTTATCCATTTTTTACAAAAAAGGCTAATGGTGCATACATTTGGGATGAAGATAATACTCGCTACATTGATTTTTGTAACGCATATGGCGCGTTACTATTAGGACATCGTAGAAAAGAGATTCTGGATTCTGTCACTAAACAACTTTCAAAGGGAACACTGTATTGCACTCCTACTGCATCTGAAATCGAATTATCCAAATTGATTCTTGGTAATTTCCCTTCAATGGATAAAGTGAGATTAATGAATACTGGTGGTGAAGCTACAATGACTGCAATTAGATTAGCACGCGGTTATACAAAAAAGAAAAAAATTATTAAATTTGAAGGATGTTATCATGGTGCACATGATTCTGTATTAGTTAAGGCGGGCTCTGGTTCTGCACATAATGGAATTTCTGTTTCTGATGGTGGATTGGATGAAGTTTCAAAGAATACTCTAGTTGTTGAGTATAACAATATTGAATCGCTAGAAAAAACAATTTCTAAAAATAAAGATATTGCTGGAGTGATTGTCGAACCAATTTTAGCTAACATGGGATTAATTTTACCTGAAAAAAATTTCCTTTCAGATCTGAGAAAAATCACTAAAGAAAATAATATTCCATTAATTTTTGATGAAGTGGTAACTGGTTTTAGAGTCTCTCCTGGTGGAGCACAGGAACACTTTGGTATCAGACCTGATATCACTACTTTAGCTAAAGCTCTGAGTAATGGATTTACAATTTCAGCTGTCGGTGGTAAAAAAGAAATAATGAACCTATTATCTCCTGGTGGAAAAGTTTACCAAGCAAGTACTTTTGCTGGAAATCCAATTTCTGTTAGTGCTGCAATCAGTTCTATTAAGACAATTAACAAAATGAAAAATAAACTCTATTCAAAACTTGAAAGATTTAATTTACTATTTTCAACTGCCCTGGATGACATGGCTACTGATATGAAAATTCCTCACCAAATCAATTTTACAGCCTCAATGTTTCAAATTTTCTTTACACACAAGCCTGTAATTGACTCTAAAACATCTAAAAAAGCAGATGGTAAAAAATTCCAGAAATTGTTCCGAACTCTATTGAAAGAAGGTGTCTTTATTCCACCATCTCAATTTGAAGTTGTTTTCTTATCTGATGCTCATACTGAAAATGATCTAAACAAAACATTAGATGCATATCATAGTGCATTAAAGTCGGTGAAGAATTGAAATATGTAGTTGGTGCACGAGGCAGTAAATTATCTATGGCCCAAACAAATTGGGTTATTTCAGAACTAAAAAAAGTAAATTCTGATTGTGAATATGAAATTAAACCAATTACTACTAAAGGCGATACTGATACAAGACCTCTATTTACAATTGAACAAAAAGGAATTTTTGAAAAAGAAATTGACAAGGCAGTTGCAGCAAAAGAAATTGATTTTGCAGTACATAGTCTTAAAGACGTCCCTTCTGAATTAGCTGATAATTTAATTATTGCATCTATTCCAAAACGTGAAAAAGTTAACGATGTTTTTATTTCGTCTGATGATTCATCTTTAGATAAAATAAAACCTGGTTCTGTAATTGGTACAAGTTCATTACGTAGAGCTGTTCAGGTTTCTCGACAAAGATCTGATGTAACTGTTAAACCAATTAGAGGAAATATTGAGACTCGAATCAATAAAGTATCTGGCGAAAATTATGATGCTATTGTACTTGCACAAGCAGGAATTTCTAGATTAGGAGTTGATGTCAATTTCACTCCTCTATCTGTAGATGATTTTTCACCTTCTCCTGGTCAAGGCGCTATTGCAATAGTTGCAAGAACTGATGATGTTCAAACGATTGAAATGCTTAAAAAAATTGAAGATGCTGATTCCCGATTGGAAATTGAGGCTGAACGTGCACTGTCTGATTACATTGATTCTGGATGTAGATTCCCTTTAGGTGCTTATGCCAAATCTGATGGAGATGTGATGGATCTTACCGTATATGCTTTCTCAGTTGATGGTAAACAATCTCTAGAAGTAACAAAATCTGGAGATAAAAATAATCCTAAATTATTGGGTAAACAGGTAGGCGAAGAGTTGCGTAGTAAAGGAATCAATGATCTTGCATTAAATTGGAGGGAAAAAGTGGAGGAATGGAATAAGACATGACTGGAAAAGTGTATCTTGTTGGAGCCGGACCTGGAGATAGTAAATTAATTACTATGAGGGCCGTTGAATTAATCCAAAAAGCTGATGTTGTTTTGTATGATAGATTGGTAAGCAAGAAAATTGTTTCTATGATTCCTAAAACTGCAAAAAAAGTCTATGTTGGTCGTTCAGTAGGTGATGATACAAGTCATCAAAATGGCACAAATGATTTAATGGTTGAATATGCAAAATCTACAAAACATGTTGTTAGACTAAAGGGTGGTGATCCAATTATTTTTGGACGCGGAGGAGAAGAAGCTGAATTTCTAAAAGATCATAAAGTAAAATATGAAATTGTACCTGGAATTACATCTGGAATTGGTTCTGCCACATACGCTGGAATTCCTTTGACTCATAGAAAATATGCTTCATCAGTTGTTTTTGTGACAGGTCATGAGGATCCTGAAAAGAAACAAGAAATTGTTAAATGGAAAAATTTAGCCAAATCTGTTGACACAATTGTAATTATGATGGGATTATCTAGAATTGATGTAATTTGTAAGCAGTTGATAGCAGGTGGAATGGATAAAAAAACACCTGTAGCTGTAATCCAAAATGGAACCACTCCTCAACAAAAAATGATTAAAGGTAATGTAACCAATATTGCAAAAAAAGTTAAAGAACATAAGATGATTCCACCTACAAATATCATTATTGGAAATGTCGTTGATTTGTCTGATGTTATCGGGTGGAAATAATGCTTAGCGGCAAAACTATTGCGATTACACGTTCACAAGATGACGCTACTGAATTTATTTCACTGGCGCAAGATAATGGTGCAACTCCTATTGCATTACCTACTATTGAATTAGTTAGTAAAGGCGAAAAAATTGTTGATGAATTTTTAGAATCTGTTGAAAAATACAATCCTGATTATTCTGTTTTTATGAGTTCGAAAGCTGTTAAACTGCTATTTGACACTGCAAAACAATTAGGAAAACTTGAAAAATTACAATTAGCAGTTGCAAATACTATTGTAATGTCTGTAGGACCTAAAACTTCCCTTACTTTGGAGGCTGAAGGAATCAAAGTTAATCACCAACCAACAACTTATTCTTCAGTTGGTGTTGGGGAAGAATTCACTAAGCTTAATGCAGTTGGAAAAAAAGTAATTGTTCCACGTAGTGGTGCTTCTACTCCTTTTCTAAAAGAATTACTTTCCAAAATTGGAATTGATGTTTTAGAAATTCATTTGTATGATGTTTGTGCATTTAGAGATACGACCCAATGGAATGGATTTAGAGAATTATTTTCTAAAAATAAAGTTGATGGCGTTGTATTCACTAGCGCATCATCTGTTAGGGGTTTCTTTGAAATAATGTCTAAAGATTATTCTGAGGACGTATTGCTTGAAAATCTTGAAAAATTATCTGTGGTTTCTATTGGACCATTCACTTCTGATGAATTAAAAAAATTTAAAGTCAAAAATTCTGTTGCAGAAGTTCATACTGTTGCAGGTGCATTTGATGAGATGAAAATTACTCTTTCAACTTAAAATTACTTGAATTTTTTTTTAGCAAATTTTGAAAGACCTTCAGTTTTTAATTTGTCTGACTCTTTCATAACAGAATTGTGTTGATCTAGTTTATGTTGTTTTAATTTCTTTTTCAAATCTGTAAATTCGTTTGCAAGTATTTTCATTGCATATATTCCTGCATTTCCTGCTTTGTTTACTCCAACTGCTACAACTGGTGAACCTGATGGCATTTCGGTGATTGATAACAGTGAATCCAATCCTCCAAATGCCGAAAATTTAGCTGTATCTGTTTTTTTTGGATGCTTGTCATTGTACACTAGAATTGGAACTCCTATTACTGGAATTGTTGTGTGCGATGCAATCATTCCTGGTAGGTGTGCAGCTCCTCCTGCACCTGCAATTATAATTTTTAATCCTATTTTTTCGGCATGTTTTGCATATTCTTCTAATCGTGCAGGTGTTCTATGTGCGGAAACAATTTGATCTTCATGTTTGATTTTATACTCATCTAGAATTTCTGCAGCTGCTTGCATAATTCTGCTATCTGAACTAGAACCCATAATTATTCCAACTAGGGGCTTTTCAGAATATTTCATATTACTACAAAAAACTAGAGAGTAATTAAGAATTACATTTGTTGATCCAATTTTTTACCTCTTGATTTTTCTTTGTCGTGAATGTTTTCTTTAGTATTCTATGGTGGATATGGATCTCTTTTACTAAAATGAATTTGAGATTGGAATTTAGCTATAGCTATTTAGCTTTGCCTATTTTTCCTCATGTATTTATAATATAACGGGGTTATCTCAATCATGACAACAGAAAATATTGACATTGATTATACAAAATATGACTTTAAAGATTCTACAGAAATGTATGTCCACCTAAGTAAAAAAGGACTTTCTAAAGAAACTGTAATCGAAATTAGTAAAATGAAAAATGAGCCACAATGGATGCTTGACTTTCGAATTAGATCTTATGAAGTCTTTATGGAAAAACCAATGCCAACTTGGGGTGGAGATCTTAGTGTTATTGATTTCCAAAATATTTACTATTATGCTAAAGCATCTGATAAAACTGAAAAGAATTGGGATGATGTTCCAGACAATGTTAAAAATACTTTTGATAAACTCGGAATTCCTGAAGCTGAAAAGAAATTTTTGGCAGGTGTTGGTGCACAATATGAATCTGAAGTTGTTTATCATAGTCTAAGAGAAGATTTAGCAAAACAAGGTGTTTTGTTTCTAGATACTGATCAAGCATTAATTGACCATCCTGAAATTTTCAAAAAATACTTTGGTAAAATTATTCCTCCAGAGGATAACAAATTTGCAGCACTAAACAGTGCAGTATGGAGTGGTGGTTCATTCATCTATGTCCCACCAGGTGTTCATATTGACATGCCTTTACAAGCATACTTTAGAATTAATGCAGAAAATATTGGTCAATTTGAAAGAACTTTGATCATTGTTGATGAGGGTGCAGAAGTACACTACATTGAGGGTTGTACTGCTCCAGTTTATTCGTCAGAATCTCTTCACTCTGCAGTTGTTGAACTAGTTGCACATAAAGATGCAAAATTAAGATACACTACAATCCAAAATTGGAGTTCTGATGTTTACAATCTTGTAACAAAACGTGCTTATGCATATGAGGGAGCTACGGTTGAATGGATTGATGGAAACATTGGAAGTAAATTAACAATGAAATATCCTGGTGTTTATTTGATGGGCGAAAGAGCATATGGTGAAACCTTGTCTATTGCATTTGCAGGTAAAGGACAACATCAAGATACTGGAGCTAAAATGGTACATCTTGCACCAAACACAACTTCTAAAGTTACATCCAAATCTGTAAGTAGAATGGATGGTCGTTCAACTTACCGAGGAATGCTAAATGTAGCCAAAGGAGCTACTAATGTGAAATCAACTGTTAGATGTGATGCTTTACTACTAGATGATACTTCAAAAACTGATACATACCCATACATGGTAATTGATCAAGAGGATGCAACAATCACTCACGAAGCTACCGTCGGAAAAATTGGTGATGATCAAATTTTCTATCTTATGTCTAGAGGATTTAGTGAAGAAGATGCATTATCTTTAATTGTTAATGGGTTTATGGAGCCATTTACAAAAGAATTACCTATGGAATATGCAGTTGAACTAAACAGACTCATTAAATTAGAAATGGATGATTCTGTAGGATAAAATCTAAATTCACTAATGGTAAATCATGTCTCAAGAAATACTTTCAAAATTAAATACTGCTCACATCGAAGAAATTTCTTCATCTAGAAATGAACCTGAATGGTTAAAAGATTATAGAAAAAATTCATTATCTGTTTATGATAATTTACCTATAGAGACATCTCCATTATACAACAAATACACAGATGCCAAAAAAATGGATCCTGATAAAGTATCCCTTTCTACAACTACTACTGAAACAATTCCATCTTTTCTTCAAAAAAGATTGGGAGAGTTAGAAAATGAGATTTGTATTATTCAAATTGGAACAAATATCTATAAAATCAATTTACCTGATGAATTAAAATCAAAAGGATTAGTAATTTCTTCAATTTCTGATGCAATTCAAAATAATTCTGAATTGGTAAAAAAAGCATTAGAGGCCTCTAGTTCTGAAGAAGATAGATTTACTGCCTTGAATAATGCAGCATTTAATTCAGGAATTTTTATTCATGTTCCTAGAAACTTAATCTTGGAAAAACCAATTTACTTTTTGACTTGTTTATCTGAGGATGGACATTCTACAATTTCTAGAAATATTATTTTTGCTGATGAAAGTAGTAAAGCAACAATTGTTCAGGAACTGTATTCTCCAAAAATTGAAACACAACAGGCATACCTTGAATTAATGAATACTAATGTCGGTGATAACGCTCAATTGGATGTCACCACTTTACAAATGTTAGATCAAAGCGCTGTTACATTTTCTACCAAACGAACTGATTTGGGTCAAGATGCTAAAGTGAACTGGTATTCGGGATTATTTGGTTCTATGTTGTCTAGATACAAAATTGAGTATTTTCTTAATGGAACTGGTGCATCATCTAATGATTCTGAAGTTATTTTTGGAAATAACGAACAATCATTTGATATTCAAACTAATGTAAACCATGAAAGTCCTGCTACTGAAGGGAGAGTAGTTGAAAAATCTATTCTTCGAAATAAATCTAAATCTCTTTTCAAAGGAATGATTCGAATTAAAGAAAATGCTTCTAAATCTAATTCTTTCTTGTCAGGTCGTTCAATTCTACTTGATGAGGATGCTAAATCAGATGCAATTCCTGGATTGGAAATTTTTACTAATGATGTTAAAGCAACTCACTCTGCATCTGTTGCACAAATAGACGAAGAACAAATTTTCTATCTAAAAACTAGATGTCTTAGTCATGAGGAAGCTGAAAGAACTATTGTTGAAGGCTTTTTGGAACCATTGTCTAGAAAAATGTCTTTCCAAGTTAGAGCCTGGATTGCATATCTTATCGAATCAAAATGGGATAATCGTGAACTCAGTATAAATACTGATGAGGAACTAGCTAAGTTTGTTGAAATTGAAGAGACAAGATATGATGAAAATTCTGAAATTGAACAACATTACAAGTACAGGTGATAATTTTGTCTGAATGGATTAAAGCATGTAGTTTAGATCAAGTAAAGAAAGGTGAACTTTTTGGATTTGTTCAAGATGGTAGGAAATTATTGATAGCTAATCTTGATGGTACCATTCATGCAACTGATTTAATTTGTACTCATGCAGATGCAGATCTTTCTACAGGATTTCTTAGTAAAGAAGGTGTAAGATGTCCATTACATCTTTCTGTTTTTAATTTAGTTAATGGGAAACCCAATAATCTTCCTGCTGAAACTGCACTTAAAGTATATCCTGTAAAAGTCGATAACAATGAAATTTTTGTGGAGGTATGAGAATTGCAAAGTACTGAATCCTCTTTTGAAAATATACGAAAAGATTTTCCTATTTTAAAAAGAACTGTTAGAGATAACAAACCTTTAGTTTATCTTGATAATGCATCTACAACACAAAAACCAAATCAAGTAATTGATGCTATTACTGATTATTATCAAAATCATAATGCAAATATTCATCGTGCAGTTTATGCTCTTGCAGAAGAATCTACTGAAGCATATGAAACTGCAAGAGATAAAATTGCAAATTTTGTAAATGTTAAAAATCGTCAAGAAATAATTTTTGTTAGAGGTACTACTGAAGCAATCAATTTAGTTGCATATGCCTGGGGAAGATCTCATGTCAATGAGGGTGACATAATTGTAACTACTGAATATGAGCATCATAGTAATATTGTACCATGGCAATTACTCACACAAGAAAAACGTGCAAAATTAGAATACATTGGAATGGATGATAATGGGGAATTAAATTTAGATGATTTAGACAAATATCTTGCAACTGGAAAAGTAAAACTTGTTACATTTAGTTTGATGTCTAATGTTCTTGGAACAATTACTGATGCTAAAAAAATTATAGAAAAATGTAAAGCTGCTGGAGTTCTTACTTTGATAGATGGTGCACAGGCAGTACCTCACATGAAAGTTGATCTTGACACCCTTGGATGTGATTTCTTTGCATTTTCTGGTCATAAGATGTTGGCTCCGACTGGGGTTGGTATCTTGTGGGTAAGAAAATCTGTATTACAAACAATGAATCCATTTCATGGTGGAGGGGATATGATTCGTGAAGTTCACAAATATGAAACAACTTGGAATGAACTGCCCTACAAATTTGAAGCAGGTACTCCAAATATTGCGGATGTAATTGGATTCGGTGCAGCAATTGATTATCTTACAAAGATTGGAATGGATAATGTTAGACAACATGAAATTGAATTAACTACATATGCTCTAGAGAAATTTGCAAAAATTCCTGGACTTCAAATTTACGGTACTAAAGATATTGCAAAACGTGGTGGTGTGATTTCATTTAATTTTGCAGATGTACATCCTCATGATGTTGCTGACATTATTGATAAAGAAGGAATCTCGTTACGTTCAGGTCATCATTGTGCTCAAGTTCTAATGGAGCGGCTAAATGTTGCAGCTACTTCTAGAGCTAGTTTCTATATTTATAATACAAAAGAAGATGTTGATGCTTTAATCGATTCATTAAATATAGTGGCAAAGGTGTTTAAGTTATGAGCAGTGGAACTGACATCTATCATGAAATGATAGTTGATTATTCTAGAAATCCCATTAATTATGGTGAGATCGAAGATCATGACGTAACCTTTCATGATTCAAATCCTTTGTGTGGGGACAGTATTGATATTGATATGAAAATTGATGATCAGAAAGTTTCTGATATTAAATTTCATGGAAAGGGATGTGCAATTTGCATGGCTTGTTCTTCAGTTTTAACTGAAATTACAAAAGGAAAATCTCTTGAAGAGGTTAAGAAAATCGACAAACATGATATCTTGAGTGAATTGGGTCTTGAACATTTACAGGCTGTTAGAATAAAATGTGCTTTGTTGTCTCTTAAGGTTCTCAAATCTGCATTATACACATACCTTGGCTCCCATCTTGAAAATACTGAGGGAATAGATAAGCTAAAAGCCGAGGCCGAGAATCTATACTAGTATGAGTGATTTTACCCCTTCAACGCCTTTAGAATTACAAATTAGAAAAATAATTTTTGAAAAATTTAATGACGTAGATAAAAAATTTACCAATGATGAAGTTTTTGAAATTCTAAAATCTAATGGTGACATTGACCCCTCTTGGATTATTGATGATACCGAGTCATTGTTCAATAATATGTGTGATTCTGGTTTAGTGCGAAATATTGCACAAAATTTTACTACTATCTTTTTAAAATTATTTGACCCTGTTGAGAAATTTCAATGCGATTCTTGCAATCAAGATATTTTCCTCGGGACATCTGAGGAAAGAATTTGTCCAAACGCCTCTTGTAAATCTACTATTTAGATCTGTGTTTTATTGCAGCATCTTCTAATGATTTAATCATTGGAAGTTTCTCTCCAGTTAGATAAAGAACTAGTGCTCCACCTGCTGTACTGATATGATTAATTTTATCTGCTAATCCTTGTTGCTTTAATGCTGTTGTTAAGTGACCTCCACTAACGATTGTTGTTGCCATTGAATTTGCAACTGCATTAAGCATTTCTGATGTTCCGTATCTGAAATTCTCTTTCTCAAAAAATCCTGCAGGACCACTTATGAAAACAGTACCTGCACCTGAAATTAATTTTGAATAATACTCCACTGTCTTGGGACCTAAATCAAAAATTTTATCCCCTTTGCCAATTTCTCTAACGTCCATTTCTACTCTTTCACCATCTCTGTCAATTGCAATATCTACTGGAGTTGCAAAAACATCCGGATAATCTCCGATTAATGAATGTGCTTTGGCTACTACTTCATCCTCATTTTTAATTCCTAACGGTGATTTGATTCTGGCTTGTGCTCGCATAAACACATTTCCAATTAACCCTGTAAGTAAAACATGATCTGCACGACCATTTTGAATTAATAATTTGATAGCTTCTAGTCTATCTGGTACTTTAGAGCCTCCTAAAATAATCACATGTGGTGCTTTAGCAACTGTCATCATTTCATCAAGGTTTCTAACTTCTCTTTCCACAATTCTTCCTGCACAAGATGGCAATACTTGTGCAAACCCTACAATTGATGGATGTGATCTATGTGCACTTGGAAATGAATCTAATACACAAAGATCAAATAATTTAGATAATCTTGAGACCATTATTGTTTTTGCTGCATTTTCTGGTGTAAATTCATAATTTTCTTCAGCACATAGTCTGAGATTGTCTAAAAGTAATATTTGTCCTTTTTCTAAATTTTTAATTGCATTTTGTGCTGATTCCCCAATGGTATCCTCAACATATTTAATTTCTCTACCCATTAATTTTTCAAGAACTTCTGCATGCTTGTGCATCCCTGTATACTCATTATTTCCAACTCTTCCTTGATGTGATGCTATCACTACTTTTGCATCTTTTAATGATTCGAGTGTTACAATGGCTTCTTCTATTCTTTTAGTACCTAAAATTTCTCCTGTTTCTGGATCTATTGGACAATTCATATCCATTCTTAGAAATACTGTTTTACTATCTAGATCAAAGTCATCTAATGTGAGAACTTTCACGCCTTTTCTATTATGCACTTGGTTAAAATCTTTAAGCCGATCAAAATTATTTATAAAAAATTATTTGTTTGATATGATTTATTTTTTTGAAGGCTATGTATTAATAAAAATTAAAAGATGTATAGTTGAGGTTTAATTAATTGCAAAACTGGCTATTTGACATACGTTCCCGTTCTTTTGTCTTATTGACGGCATTGTTCCTCATTTTAACAGCTTTTGTACTTTCTGAACTAACTAATGATTTTGATCAAAATATAATTCTCTTTATTTCTGAAAATGTTGGTAATCCTACTCTTGATATTTTCATGCAGTATGTGACTGAAAGTGGAGATGTTTTTAACATGATGATATTTGCGATAATTGTATTATTAATTCCAAAAACTCGTAGAATTGGAATTACTCTGTTAATTTTAATTGTAATTGCCACTCTTCTTACTGGTTACATCAAATGTGGTGTTGATAGAGATAGGCCTGATTATGAATACATTGGGGTTGAATTCCCTGTTCAAATTAGCCATGATACTTTTGCATTATTTTGTGAAGGTGGGTATGATGCATCATATCCATCTGGCCATGCAGCTAGATCTATGATTTTTGCAATAATTTTGGGCTATGCTTTGTCTGAAAGATTCCCTCGTGGCGCCTATTTGATTTTCATATATCCTGCAATGATTTCTATTAGCAGATTGTATGTTTTACAGCATTTCCCAATGGATGTTATCGGTGGAACTGTAATTGGTGTAATGTTGGCAGGAGTTATGGCAAATAGGACAAAATTATACCAGATTTTTGATAAATCAAAAACCTAATTCTTCTAAAACTGAATTATCAATAAGAACAATCGCAAAATGTTCATCATCATGATGGTATGTCCAATATTTTACATCCCTGGTCTCATTTTTCTCTCTTAATCCTTTTGTGATCCCTGTAGTTACTGTATATCCAATCCTTTTTGCAATTTTAGTTTCTTTTGGCATTAACACTTTGTAACCTTCCTTTTTTTCTTTAAATCCTAGATGTACCATATCTTCAATTGCTTTTATTGCATCTTCTTCATTTTTTAGATCATATGTTTTTGAAATTGGTAAATCTTTTGGATGAAATTCCATAATTTGTATAAAATTTAATCACTAATATTTTTTAAAACCGTCTATTTGCGATCAATATTGGTTAATTTTCTTAACAGAAAAGTCAAATCATGATCATATTAACAACTTAATCCACTCTTTATTTTTAGGAATTCATTGGCATCTTTAGAAAAAACAGTAATTGAATTACGTCAAAAGAAAAAAGAAGCAACCAAACTAAAACAAAAAGCTGAAGAAGAACTTAAACAACTTCAATCTGCAGAAAAACGTTCTGCAACAGGTTTGCAAAAAATGATTAAAAAAATTGAATCTGAAAAAGAGGATGTTTCAGACGTTTCAGAAAATCTTACTAGAAAAAATGCTCAGGTAGAAAGTATTGAAAGATTAGTCGCAACTGCTGAAGAAAGAGTAAATAGTGAAAAAGAAGCAATTGAGAGAACTGAACAAGAACTAGAATTTGCTGATACTCCTGAAGAAAAAAATAATGCTGAGGCTAGATTACGCTCATTAAATGACCATGTTCAAGAATTAATTTCAGAAATAAATAACAGACGAAAAACATTGAAAAAAATTACTGGTGAAGTTACAAATTTCGATGATATTAAATCTAAAATTACTACACAAATAAAAAAACAAACTAAATCAAAACCATCTCTTCGTAGCACAATTTCGTCAAGTCACAAGAATGCTTCAAAAGTTATCAAAGAAATTGAGAAACGAACAAAATCGGAAGAAAGAATTACTAAGGCTTTGGATAATGCATCAAAAAAATTAAAAGAATATCTTGCAAAAAAGCGTGCAGCAGCTAAAAGAAAACCTGCAAAGAAAACAGCAGCTAAAAGAAAACCTGCAAAGAAAACAGCAGCTAAAAGAAAACCTGCAAAGAAAACAGCAGCTAAAAGAAAACCTGCAAAGAAAACAGCAGCTAAAAGAAAACCTGCAAAGAAAACAGCAGCTAAAAGAAAACCTGCAAAGAAAACAGCAGCTAAAAGAAAACCTGCAAAGAAAACAGCAGCTAAAAGAAAACCTGCAAAGAAAACAGCAGCTAAAAGAAAACCTGCAAAGAAAACAGCAGCTAAAAGAAAACCTGCAAAGAAAACACGTCGTTAAATTTTTTCAAATTTTTTAATGAGTTATTAATGTCTATAATGTTTAATTTTTAAAATGAATAAACGAGGACCTTTAATTTCATTTGCTGGTTCATTTTTGATTATGGTTTCTTTTATTGTAGCTGTATCTGCAGTTCCTGATGAGGTTCCCAACTCTGAATCTTTATTGATCTCTTCTCTCTTTGAAGGGATGTTTGATGATGTCTCTGAACCCTTTCAAATCATGCCTGGAAATATGGTTTATACTTCTTTTAGTACTTTCATTTCTGACGTCCCTGTACTTTGGGGAATTCAAATTCTGGATTATCAAAATGGTGATAAATTATCTATAACAATCTCAAATATTTTTGGAGATTCTTATGGTGAATATGTTCAATCTGATTCAGTTTATTTTGAAACAATTTTTGTTGAACAATCTGATACATTGAATTTTGCAATTGAAAATATTGGAGATACTGATATCGAATTTGTAATAATGTTTACCGAAGATCCTGAAAATTCTGAATCTTTTACAAATCCTAATTCACCTATTGCTGAAATGGTTGTTCCACTAATTGTTTCTGGTATATTGCTTATTGTTGGAATTGTTACTATGATAATAGGGATCATAATGATCTTGATTGATTTAAAAAATAATTTTGAAAATAAAAAAAACTTCTAAGGCTTTACAGTCATCTTGCCAAATTTACCTTTGGTTAAAGATACTTCTCCTCTAAACTCATTTGTGTATCCATTTTCAATGACAACTTTGTCACCGACATTAACTGCTTTAATGTCATCTCCCCACAATGTAAGTTTCATTTGATTTTCTTCTGTTCCGTCTCCGTTTGCTATTGTTGCATCACAGACATCCACTGTTCCAGAACCTGATTTGAGGTTCACAGTTCTTGGATCTCCTTTGCCGATAACTTCGGCTTCAACATTAACTCCGCTTTTCATTTTTTTTGCTTCGGAAATTGGTATTGATTCTGACATGTGATTTTCAATAACCTTTTCAATTATAAGCTTTGTTAAAAAATTTCTAAAATTATGGATCAATTTATCAAATAGTAATTGAGAAATATTGGAAAAATATAGTATTGTTGCAGAGGTATCGAAGCCCGGTCAACCGAGAGGGACTCAAGATCTCTATAATATAGGAAATCCCTTCTCTTAGGAGTTCGTGGGTTCAAATCCCACCCTCTGCACTATTATTTTACTAAAATTTCAAAAATTATGCAACAATTGTCTTGATTTTGCTGACTGAATGATTTGATATGCTTTTGTGCATTTCAGCTAATTGATCCTCTTTGAAAGTAAGATTACATCTATAGCATTTCCAAACAGTATCTGACATACCTAATAAACCAACAAATTGTTTATAAGGATATTGCATGATTGATCCTATTTGTTGTAAAACATGATCATTGTTTGTAAAAACATGAAATTTTTTGATAATTTTTAGAAATTATCCTATTATCTGCTGACTAAATATGGATCCAAGGGTTTAGAAACAAAATACCTGTACAATTATTGAAGAAAATTGGATATTTTTGAATTATTTGGAGAGTTTTCCTATTTTGGAATTTTTCTGGTGTTGATTGGTGTTAATGCTTCTCCGATTTTAATGCCTCCCAGTTGGATTGTTTTAACATCTTTCTATCTCCTTGATCCTACTTTGAATATTGTACTTCTTGCAGCAGTTGGTGCAACTGGAGCTACCATTGGTAGGTTTTTTTTAAAAAAAATAAGTGGATTATTTCGAAAATTTGTTGGTGAAGAACAAAAATCAAACCTTGATATCATTGGAGATTATTTGAATAAGAAAAAATATGGATATTTACTTGCATCATTTTTGTTTGGAGCGACACCCCTTCCAAGTAATATTTTATTCATTACCTATGGATTAATGCGAGCAAAGAGTGTTGGAATTTATGTTGGATTTTGGTTTGGTAGAACTATTTCCTATATTATAATGATATATTTTGGTAATGCTGTTTTAACACCCTTTTTGGAAATCTTTGAGGACCGTCTTACTGGTATATTGTTGATTGATGGAGTTGGAATTGGCCTGATTGTTTTATTTGCATGCATTAATTGGACTGTATTGATTACTCAAAGAAAAATAAAATTTGTTAAACCAAAAATTTGGAGATTATGAATGAATGAATTAGATTCTATAAAAAAAGAAGTAATAAAAATAATGGATAATGATCCTGCACACGATTTTGAACACGTAATGAGAGTTTATCATAATGCAGAAAAAATTACAAAAAAAGAAAAGGCAAATCAAAAATTAGTTCTTATTGCAGCACTACTACATGATATAGTTTCATACCCCAAATCAAGTAAACGATCTAAATTCTCTTCTGTTGAAAGTGCAAAAAAATCTAAATCTATTTTAAAAAAATATAATTTTTCAAATGAGGAAATTACTATAATTTGTGATGCCATTGAAGATCATAGTTTTTCTCAAAATAGAATTCCTAGAACTATTGAGGGAAAAATATTACAAGATGCTGATAGACTTGATGCCTTAGGTGCAATAGGCATTGCAAGAGTTTTTGCTACCAGCGGTTCATTGAATAGACCTTTTTACAAAATTGATGATCCATTTTGTAATGGACGAAAGCCTGATGATAATCATTGGGCCATTGATCATTTTTTTAATAAATTATTAAAATTGCATTCTTTAATGAATACCAAATCTGGTAAAATGGAAGCTAAAAAAAGAACTAAGGTCTTGAAACTATTTTTAAAACAATTTAAAACTGAAATTTAGCCATAATCAACATATCTGTCATATCTTTTTTCAATTTCTTTATTTTCACCTGAAATAATTTTTTCATATTCTTGCTTTTTTCTAAAATCTATGTACTTGTTGATTGCCTCAAAATCTTCATTTTTTGGAAATGATTCAAAGACTGGTTCAATCATTTTTAGATATTCTAGTGTTTTCTCCCTAAATTCTTCTACTGTTGGTTTTCTTATTCCTTGCATTCTAAACCAAACTGCTGTCCAACTTGCACCTACAACATGTGGCAATAAATCAAATGCCCTTTCTATTTCAAAACGTTCATCATTTCTCATGATTCTTGAAGAAATCTTGAGGCTGATTTTGCAAAATATGTGACTATCATGTCTGCTCCTGCTCTTTTAATGGAATGAAGGATTTCTAATGTGATGTCTTTTTCATTCACATATCCTAATTGTGATGCTGCTTTAACCAATGCATATTCTCCTGATACACTGTAAGCTGATACTGGTACATTGTACTTTCGTCTAGTTTCTGCAATTAAATCCAAATATGATAATGCTGGTTTAATCATCACCATGTCTACTCCTTCATCAATGTCTGTTTCTACCTCCATCATTGCTTCTCTTGCATTTGTAAAAGGAACTTGGTATGTTTTTCTATCTCCAAATTTTGGTGCACATTCTGCAGCATCTCTAAAAGGTGAATAAAAGTTTGAACGATGTTTTGCTGAATGTGACATTATGGACACATCTGTAAATCCTTTTTCATCTAATGCTTTTCTGATTGCAGCAACTTGACCGTCCATCATTGCTGATGGTGAAACTGTATCTACTCCTGCTTTAGCTTGACTAACAGCAATTTTTGCAAGTGTATCTAAACTGGTATCGTTATCTATTTTATCTCCTTGAATAATTCCACAATGACCTGTGGATGTAAATTGACACAAACAAACATCTGCCATAATTACTATTTTATCTCCAAATTCTTTTCTAATTTGCGTAATTGCTTTTTGAACAATTCCTTCATCGTCAAAAGCTGAACTACCTGCTTCATCTTTTTGTGTGGGGATTCCAAATAACATTATTGCTGGAATTCCTAAATCTATAATTTCTTTAACTTCTTGATTTACTTCTTCTAATGGTAATCTCTCAATTTCTGACATTGATTCTACTTTGATTCTAGTTTTAAGATCTTCTTGAACAAATACTGGGCAAATGAAATCTTTTGGAGTTAATGTTGTTTCTTGAACTAGCTCTCTCATTTTTTCTGAAATTCTTAATCTTCTAAGACGTTTAGTTGGAAATGACATATCTGAATTCATCCTGGCTAAAATATAATCCTAGTCAGCCTGATTTTGTTTTTTATAGTCGAAAAGTCTAGTTGCTAATTCTAATACGTCTGGCTGGCCTTGTTCTGATGCTTTTCTGATATTGTTCATTGGAGTTGATACTATGCTTTCTACCACTGCTTTTGTTAATTCCTCGATAATTTTGACTTTCTTTTCATCTTTTTCATCTAACATTTGTAATGCTTTTTGTAATTCTTTTTCTCTGAGATTCTCTATGCTTTTGAATACATCTGTTACAAGTGGTTCTGCATCTAGTCTTTTCATTGAAGCCTCTAATACTGAGATTTCTTCTCTAATTATATTTTCAACGGTTTTCACCTTGTTTAATCTGGCATTCATGTTCTTTTCAACCATTTCTGCAATTTGATCTAAATTCATTAATTTGACTCCTTTGATGGTAGCTACTTTTTCATCGACTGTTCTTGGATTTGATAAATCTAATATCATCATTCCATTGTTTTTATTTTTCATTGCGTCTGTAATTCTATCTTGAGTGACAAGAAAATATGGTGCAGTTGTTGCCACAAATATTATGTCATATTTTTCAAATCCTGAAAGTATCTCTTCAAATTTAATTGGATTGCCCCCCATAGTTTCACAAAATGTCTCTGACCTACCTATTGTTCTACTTGTAACTTTAAACGCATACCCTCTTCTTTGTAATGATTTTGCAACAAGAGTGGAAACTTCCCCTGTTCCAATTAATAAGATCTCTTTTGTTTTTAATTCGTCAATGTTTTCTTCTGCAAGTTTTACTGCCATTGAACCGACTGATATTCCGCCTTTTCCAATTCCACTAGAGTTTCTAATCCTTGTTCCCATTCTGATTGCTTTGTCAAATAATGTGTTTAGATGTTGACCTGATGCTTTTGATTCTCTTGCAGATGTAATTGAATTTTTTATTTGGCCTAAAATTTGCTCTTCCCCTAATACCATTGAATCTAAGCCTGATGTTAGTTTTAACAGATGATGAAGAGCATCGTGGTTCTCTACAAATTCTATATTTTCTTCAAATGTTTCTTCGTCTAATCCTGCAATACTTGCCCATGTTTTTTTGATTTTATCTGTATTATCCGTTTTTGATTTACCAAATAATTCAATTCTGTTACACGTTTGAATAATTACACATTCATCCAATTCTGAATGTTTCTTGAACTGTTGATATGCGTTATCTATGTCTTTTATTGTAAATTTTTCTAAAATATGAATTGGTGAATTACGAAATGTTACACGTGCATTGATGATATTTTGATTCATTTCCATTTTTTAATTATCTCTATTGCTCGCTTTTCTGCCTTTTTTACCTGACCGTCTTTTATTAACTGATCAATATGCTTGTCATTCATGATGTTGTTCAAGCACTGTTTTCGTTCGAATTGAGTGGGAATGATCTCTTTAGCAAGTTTTCGTGATATTTTCTGAATCTTAATTTGATCAATATCTTCTTTCAAAATTACTTTTTTTAGTGCTTTTTCAGATTTTGATTTAATCTTTTTGGACATTGCTGGACTTTTACCGCCAGTAAAAATTGCAATTTGTATTGTTTTTTCAAAATCTATTATTGATGCATTTGAAAAATCACTGTCATCTGGATTATCTGAACTATATACGATGGTTTTTCTCTTTTTTGCATACGTGATTATCTTTTGATTAATTTTTCTATCATTTGTGGTTGTAATTATTAAATCTGGTTTCAATTCTGTAATACATTTTAAATTTTCAATTTTCTGTTTTTTTAATTTAATTTTTTTTATTTTAACCCAATTTTTAATTTGTTTGTTTATGGAATCACTAATTACTAAAATTTCACATTTTTCATTTAATATTGATTTAATTCTTTTTTCTGCTTCGTTTCCTCCACCTACGACAATGATTTTTTTACCTTCTAGATTTAGATTAATTATCATCGATCCAACACCCCTCAGTTTCTATTTATGTATTAAAACTAATTTTTGAAATACTAGCTACATTTTTAATTGAATTGCCAGGTAATTCACATATTGTCTTCTTTAGGCGAATCTGATAAGGAACTTCTAAATGAAATTCAATGGACTTTTCCTTTAGTTACTAGGCCATTTGATGCTATTGCTAAAAAATTTGATACTACACCTGAAATTATTAAAGAAAAATTAAACCATTTGAAAGAAATTGGTGTTTTAAGACAACTAAGTGCAATATTTGATACACGAAAACTAGGCTATACTAGTTCATTAGTTGCAATGGAGATTGAACATGATAAATTAGATTATGTAGCTTCACAAATTAATCGCCATCCTGGTGTTAGTCATAACTATGAACGTGATCATCAATTCAATCTTTGGTTCACTTTAGCAGTTCCTCCAGGAGCTGATTTGAAAACAGAACTTGAAAAATTCAATGTATTGAAAGGAATTAAAAAAGTTAGGATGCTTCCAACATTACAATTATTCAAAATTGGTGTTAAGCTTGACATGGTTGATGACAAAAAACATGATGTTGCACCAACTGAAGAAAAAAAAGAAATTAAAAATGTTAAATTTGAACCTACTGAACAAGATAAAGATTTTATCCGTGAATTACAAAAGGATATGGAAATAATTGATGAACCTTTTGTAAAAGCAGCAAATAATCTTGGAATAACTGAAGATGAGTTATTTGCAAAAATGAAACACTACGAGGGTATTGGCGTTTTACGAAGATTTGCAGCTATCCTTAGACATCGTCAAGTTGGATTTACTGCAAATGGTATGATAGTTTGGAAGGTTCCTGAAGATAGAATTACTTCAGTTGGTGAGACCCTGGGTTCATTTCCTCAAGTTAGTCATTGCTATGAGCGTCCTACTTATGATGATTGGCCATATAATGTATTTTCAATGATTCATTGTAAAACCCAAGATGAGGCAAATGATGTTGCTAAAACCATTCAAAATCAAATCAATGTTGATGAATTTAGAATTTTATTTAGTTCACGTGAATTCAAAAAAACTCGTGTTGAATATTTTGTAGAAAATTCTTTTAGTTTAGAAGACGCAGCTACTTCTTAAACTTCATTTTTATCGTGTCCTACAACATGTATGTTGCAAAAATATTGATCATTCATGTTACAATAGTATAGAGAATCTTCTCCACATTCTTTACATGGGGGTTTTTCGTCTTCTTGTGATAATTTTGTATGGTAAATTTTTGTTCTATTGCTGATTGTTGAGTCTTTATAAATTCGTGTTAAATTTGAATAATATTGCAATTCTTCTGGACTTAGTGTCTGTTTCTTATTGATTTTTTTAATCATTACTTCCCATTTCTGATAGTTGCCAATTTTGGCAAGTTTCATTCTTTCAATCACTTCGATGGTTTTTTTTAAATTAATTGGTTTACTCATTTGATATTTAGCTTGTTTGTGGAGTTGCTTTTAATTCATAAGATGGCCAGGTATTGTATAATTCCTCAATTTCTTTCATATCTGACACTGAAACATATCCTCCTTTTGTCATCTCAACATAATTTACAATCTCTTCTTCACTTACTACTGTTGGAAACACTGATGCAAATCCTTTCTTTGACATGATGAATTTCATTGATAGTTCTGTAATTGTTAAATCATTTCTTTCTGCAATTGGTTTTAATTTTTCAACTTTTTCTAATGATGCTTTAATCCATTCTCCTTTTCGTACTGATCTGTGATCTTTTTCATCAATTTTTGTTTCTGCATTTACTTTTCCTGTAAGTATTCCTGATGCTTCTGGAACTCTGACAAGAATTCCTACATCTTTTTCTTGTGCTTTTTTCATTAATTCATTTCCTGGAGTTTGTTCTAAAATATTGTAAACTGTTTGAACTGCGCTAACGTTCGGTCTATCCATTGCTTCTAAGCCCTCTTGTGTCCATCCAATTGCAGGACCTAAAGCTACTTGATATGTGTTAATTGATTTATCTTCGACAAAACTATCTAGCAAATTGAAAATAGAATCATCTCTAATGTGGTTTAATTTTGGATTATGTAGTCCGTACATGTCTAAATGATCAGTTTGTAATCTTTCTAAACTATTTCTTAATGCCTTTCTAGTAAAATCTTCATCAAATTTTTGAGGTAATTCTGCATGCCCAATTTGTTCAACTTCTGAGAAATCATAACCGTACTTTGTAGATAGTACGACTTCATCTCTCATATCTTTGAAAACTTCCCCAATCAGTCTTTCACTTTTTCCTTTTCCATACATATCTCCAGTCTCAAAAAAATTGATTCCTAAATCATATGCTTTTTTTAACATTCTTTTTGCTTCATCTTCTTCAATTTTCTTACCCCACCAATCTAGTGCAATTGACCATGCACCAAAACCTAACTCTGATACTTCGATGTCTGTTTTTCCAAGTTTATTGTAATTCAATTTTATCTCCTTTTAATTTCATTTTTTATTTGAAAATTCATCATTTATGTTTATCCGAGATTTGCATCTATGGTATTTTGTTTTAATGCTTAGCCTAAACTAGTAATTAGTGGGATAATGTCTTTTTTTACACATACAATCATTGGAATATCATTTTTTACATATGTTGAAACTTGTGTTTCTCTTAAATCCATGATCAAATCTTGGAAATCTCTGATTTCATCCACTTCAAAGGCTAGCATGAAATCTTCGTCATGTATTCCAAATGAATAAGTTGTGTTGAGTACTATTTGTGGATATTTTTTACTTACTTCAATATGCTCATCCATTATTTCTTGACGTTTCTCTTTTGGTAATAGATACCATTCTCTTGTCTTTGTAAATGGGTAGACAATGACATGTTTTTTTGGATTATTTCCTGTCATGAAACCTAATGCTTTTTGATCTTTTACATAAAGTGATGGTCTAGTACATGACAAATATGTCATTGATGCAATAATGTATTTTCCAAATACTGTTTTGTATAATTTTTCAATTACGATTTGAATTTCTTCTACTGTTTTAGCTGCAAACCAAAATAAAAAATCTGCATCGTCTCTTAATCCTAAATTTGAATATGATCTAAACATGATGCCTGAATTGCTAATGATATTTTCTACTTCTTTTGCTGATTCTTCTTTTGCTAAATCTGCCATCCATCTCCATTTAGGATCAACTTTGAAAAATGAAAAATTAAAAAAGTATTGTTCACTATTTTCTGACATGATTTTAAATTCTAATTATGCTGCTTTTTCTAAAGCCCATTCGTAACCTTCGGCTTCTAGTTTGTCTGCAAGAGATGCATCGCCTGTTTCAAGTACTTTGCCTTGAGCAAATACGTGAACATAATCTAATTTATCTAAGAATTTCAAAATTCTAGCATAGTGTGTGATGATTATTACTGTTGCATCTTTTGTTGAAACTTTACTGATTGCTTGAGCTACTGATTGAACTGCATCTATGTCTAATCCTGAATCTGGTTCGTCTAGAATTGAAATTTTAGGTTTTAAGACTGCCATCTGTAAAACCTCTGCACGTTTTTTCTCCCCTCCTGAAAATCCCTCATTAAGATATCTGGAAAGAAACTCTTCTCTTAACCCAACTTTTTCTAAATTTTCTTTTAGATATTTTTGGAATTCTCTTACTGTGATGAATACTTCTCTATCATCACCTTCCATTGCTTTACTAAGAGAATTATATGCTGTTCTTAAGAAATGTGAGAATCCTACCCCTGAAACTTCAGTGGGATATTGAAATGCTAAAAATAATCCTTTTTTAGCTCTTTCATCTGCTGTTAAATCTAAAATGCTTTCTCCGTCTAATAGAATGTCTCCTTTTGTGACTTCGTATTTTGGATGTGCTAATAATGTATAAGATAATGTACTTTTTCCTGAACCGTTTGGTCCCATAATTGCATGTACTTCCCCAGGACCTGTTTTTAGGTTGACTCCTTTTAGAATTTCTTTACCTTCTCTAGATACGTGTAGATCTTTGATTTCTAATACTACCATATTCCAAATAATTTTGATTCTCTATATAATACCGACGAAATTTAGCTAATCCTAACGGCTTTTTAATAAAATGAAAAGGGGGGGGGGTGTTAATATTTGGCCAGAGAAGGTCTCAAAGTAATTTTGAGTTTATGATTTGTTAGAATCTCTTTACATCTATTTCTGATAGTGACTTCTGTTACTCCTGCAATACTTGAAACGTCTCTTTGTAGTACATTTTGTCCAAGTAGTACTGATGAGACATAAAGATATGCTGCAGCAATTCCATTTGGAGATTTTCCATCTGAAATACTGTTGTCTTTTGTCTTTTCTGCAATTTCTAAGGCTAGTCTTTCTACTCTAACCTCTGTTTGTGTCATGTTTGCTATCTTTGAGATGTATTTGTCCATAGTAAGTACTGGAGCTTTAATTGCACCCATTTCCATTACCATGGTTCTGTAATATCTTGCTGCAAGTTTTGTTTTTGATTTAACATCTTTTGCTGGAACAATTTCTCGGCAAATTTCTTCTAATGATCTTACCACATCGCATTGTTTGCATGCCATGTAGATTGTTGCTGCTGTAATGCATACAACTGATTTTCCTTTGACATCCATGTGTCCGTCTAAATTTCTATAGATCATTGAAGTTGTTTCCAACACATTTTTTGAAAGATTAAGTGATTCACATGTTTCGCCCATTTTTGCTAAAACACTTGCGAGTCGTCTTTCTTTTGGTGTTGATACTCTTACTCTTTGTTGCCATTTTCTGAGATGATTCATTTGGTTTGCAACTTCGTGATTAATCCTTTTTCCACTGAAGTCTTTTGCACTAATTGAAATCTCAGTTGTTATTCCCAAATCGTGTTGAGAATAGGTTGTTTGTCCTGTTGCTCTTGCAAGCTTCATTTTGTCTTCGAGATTCGAACTTATTGTTTCTGGACCACTATCTGTAATCTGGTCATCGACAACTACTCCACAACCAGAACAGATTATTTCGCCATTTTGCATATCATCAATCAATGATGATTTGCATTCTGGACAGTTTTCGGTTTGTAATATGTTCATCTTCTTTTTCTCCTAAATTTTTTTGGTTTACTTGCAGTAGTTTGGTCAAAAATGAAAACTTGTTTTCCAACAAATTTGTTTATACTATTTGTTAAGGGCGTTGCTGATGCAAACGGCCTTTTTATTGGACCAATTAATTCCATTACTTTTGCAACTCTAGTTCCTTTGTTGTCACAGAGTATCTGTCCTTCAACTAATTCTTTTGAAAGTTGAACGATTACCCTGCCACTACCGGCTAGGTGCATTATTTCGCCTACCTCCTGCAATTAACAATAGTAGATATGCTGACACTATCATAGACTTCTGTCAACTTTACTTTAGCTAACAGCTAGAATTGATTTTATTTTGTTTGCTTGGCTCTTTTTGAAACAAGTTTTTCTGAAATTTTGTTAAGAATTATTGTCTTAGAGGATCCTTTTGGCAACACAACATACCCTGACCTTACAAACGGTCTTCTTGGAAATCTTACCTTCTCTTCTGATTCTGCAATTTCATAACCAGCTGATTTTGTAGCATCGATTAGTTCTTTTAGAGAAGGATCAAAAATACATTTTTCTAATCCTAATCTTCTACCTTTTGATTTTTTTAAATTTTTATTAAAATAATCCAACCAGATTACGACGTGCTCGTAATCCTTCATTTTATTCCTTAAGTAAAATTGCGTTTGCTATTCCAGTTTGTCCTGGTTTGGAAACAACTTTGCATTTACCTTCTTTTGTTTCAAGAATTGCACCCTTGCTAATTATTCCTCTTCTTCTATAATCATTGTTTGTAGCATTATCTAAAACTTTGATAATTTTTGATTTAATTACTTTGGAGTCACCTGTTGCTAAATTAACAAAATCAATTGATTTTAGTGCAACTTTGTTGTTACTTCCGCGAACTCGTCTAGTTACTGTTACTTGAGCTCCGTTAACTGCTTCATTTGGATATCTATCAGTTTCATACTTTCTTCTAATTCTGAGTGGACTTCTTCGTCCTCCAGTAATTTTACTGGTTGCTAAATTCTCTACTGATTTTCTCACAAAAAATTAGTTGAATTACTCTAATTTATACAAAACGCCATAAATTAGCCTTAAATCAAAATTTTTCTATTTACTTTCTGCTGTGATTTGTGGTGAGCTGTTTGTTTGACCTTTACTTGCAGTTTTTCTTACTTTTGAAAATAATCTTGATTTAAGATCTTCAACATCCCCTTTAATTCCAAAATATTTTTGGAATTTTTCAGTAGTTGTATAAATTTTCAATCTACCTACATTTTGATGAGTAATGTAATCTAATTGTCTTAGTTCTTTAAGGTGTGCATAAACACCTGAACCTCTTGTTTCTACAAGTTGTTTTGATGCAATTGGTTGCATGTATGCGATGTATGATAATGTCTTCAATGTTGCATTTGGTAAAACTGGTTTTGATGCATATCTTTTAACTGTGGAACTGTATTCTGGTTTTAATTGCATTACATATGTTCCATCTGGTAAAATAACAATTTCTAATGCTTTGAATGCTGTTTTTGTTTTTTTCATAATGGTTTCAAGTAAATCTAAAGTTTTTGTTCTTGATTCTGTGCCTGATGCTCTGACGATGTCTTCTATTCTAAGTGGTCTTCCAGCTGAATATAGGGCTGCCTCAATTCTTGCAGTTGCTTCAGTTATGTCTTCAACTCTTACCATCTTGATTTATCATCCTTTTGATTTCTGTTAGACATTTTCTACTTCTGGTTGATTGTCCATGAGTATGATTTTGATATCATCGTTTTGTTGCTCTAAATCTACCTTTTGGTCTCTTGCTAAAAATAATGCGGCAAAGAAACACCTTATAGAATCAACTTGATCCAAATCTACAATAATTTCTTGTAGTAATCCGAATTTCTTACTTGCAATTTTTTTCATAATCAATTCTTCATATTTTCCAATAATGCTTTCTAATGAAATGAAGTATTCTTGAAAATCAGGTGCTTCAATTGGTTCGATATCTAATTTTTTATTTCTTCGTGATTGTGGATTTGCAATTGTTCCAATTAGGTTTTGCAATAGTCCTAACAAGTCATCTAATGAAACTGGATATGTTGATTCATGTCTATAAGGAATATCAATTAATTCAATATCTACGTCCGTTCTCTGTGTAGTTGGTTTTTTCTCCATTGCTGCCCTTTGTAATGCAAAAATACTTTCTACTTTCATTCTGTAAATTAATGATGATGATAGTGCTGCCATTCCTGCAACTTTGAGATCTTTTTTCCCAGTTTTTTCAAGAATTTTAATTAATAAATTCAAAATCTGAATTAAATCTATTTCCCAAACATCTTTTTTAATTACTGATGAGGGACTGAATAGGATATTTACTGGTTCTTGAGAAATACTGTTTGGTGTTTGTGGATCACTCACAGATTGACTATTTTATTATTCCATAATATCTAATTACTCTACTTTTTTCTTACTTCCAGTCAACTCTTATATTGCAAAATAACAAATTTCTTTTGTGAAAGCAGCACGAATAATTGAACCTGATAAACCACTTGAACTACATCAAGTTGAAATTTCCGATCCTACAGGAACTGAAGTATTGCTCAAAGTTGTCTCTACAGGAGTCTGTCATAGTGATCTTCATCTTTGGGAAGGTGGATATGATACAGGTGATGGATTCATGAAAGTTACAGATAGAGGTGTAAAATTCCCTGTTACTCCTGGTCATGAAGTTGTTGGTATTGTTGAAAAAATTGGTGACTCTGTAAATGATGTGAAAATTGGTGATACTGTCTTAGTTTACCCTTGGATTGGATGTGCAAAATGTCCAACTTGTGAAAAAGGAGATACAAATTTGTGTGAAACTCCTAAATCATTAGGTGTTTTCCAAGATGGAGGATATGCTGAAAAAGTTATTGTTCCTGATTACAAATTTTTAGCAAATATTGGTAGTGTGGATCCTGATTCTGCATCTTCATTAGCATGCTCTGGATTAACTGCTTACACTGCAATCAAAAAAGCTTTAGTAAATAATCCTGAATCAATTTTAATTGTTGGTGCAGGTGGTCTGGGTTTGATGGGTGTTCAGATAGCACACCACATGGCAAAATGTAAAATCATTTGTGCCGATATTGATGATGAGAAATTAAAAACTGCAAAAGAATTGGGTGCAACTGATGTAATTAATACGAAAGAAAGTGATGCATCACAAAAAATAATGTCTATTTGTAATGAAAAAGGTGTTGATAGTATAGTTGACTTTGTCAATGCACCTCCAACTGTAAAACTTGATTTATCCGTAGTTAGAAAACGTGGAAATATTATCTTAGTTGGCTTGTTTGGTGGTTCTGTAGATTTACCTTTAGTATCTGTGCCATTAAAGGCAATAACAATCCAAGGTGCTTATACTGGAAACTATAAAGATATGGTTGAATTAATTGAACTTGCAAAACAAGGTGTCATCAATCCAATTGTATCTAAACATTATACTTTAGATGAAGCAACTGGTGCTTTAGATGATCTAAAGAATAGAAAAATTTTAGGACGTGCAGTAATTAATCCTTAATCTAAATTCCTTCTTCTAAAATCCAACCTGTCTTGATTATTTCTTTATCTTCTTTTTCCCCAATTCCAGTTGCATATCTCCAAATGTGATTTGCATTTGTTTGCATGATTTCTTTAATTTTTAATAATGATTCTGTCTCAAACTCTAAGTTTTGATTTGCAGTTCCACATTCTTTACAAAATTTACACTTTTCATCCAGTGTTATTGGATTTGATTCAATTAATGGATAGGCACTACATGCTAGTGGTTTACTTTTGTATATTTTACAAGGATATCCTCCGTGAGTTGATTTTTTACCACTTTCAGTATCTAAAAAAGGACATGTGTTACCATTTTCTTCGATACCCATTAATTGATACGCCAAAATTTTTGTAGGAATTTGGTTTGGGTTTTCTGAAACTCCTATTCTTGGCAAAATCTTAATTTCAATTTTATTATCTTTTGCAAATTTTTCTATTTTCTCTTTTTCATTTGGTAGAATTAGCACTCCTATTTTTCCAAATTGTTTTGTTGGATAATATTCTCTTTGAACACAACAATCTGAGCATTCTTCAACACATCTAAAATCCATGTCTTGTTTATTTTTAAAATAGATAAAATTCCTTCTAATTTTTTTTATAGATTTGTTAAGACCTCATCAGTTATATGGTAACTAGATCTAGACTTTTTGTGGGTAAGCGTCAAGTAAAAAATGAAAGTGCACTAAAAGAAATTCGTCTTCCTGAAGAAGGTGAATTGTTTGGTAGAGTGTTAAAAATGATGGGTGGAGAAAATGTCATGATTAAATGTGATGATAATGTTACCCGAAGGGGTAGAATAAGAGGCAAACTAAAACGAAGAGTTTGGATTAGAGATAATGATATTGTAATTATTGCTCCATGGGATTTCAATGAATCTGAACGTGGGGACATTGTCTGGAGATTTACTTTGCCACAAGTAGAATGGCTAAAAGATAATGGTCATATTGCAAAAGATTTCTAGAATTAAAATATACCTTAGTTAATATAGTGATTACATTGTTTCAGAATTTATGGAACAAGGTACCGTAAAATGGTTTAACCGTACTAAGGGCTTTGGTTTTATCGAAAGAGAAGGTGGCGACGATATGTTCGTACACAAATCTGACGTTGATGGATTCATCAATGAAGGCGATAAAGTCGAGTTTGAAATCGGAGAAGGCCAAAAAGGCCCAGCAGCACAAAAAGTCAAAAAATTAGAGTAGACAATTGAATTTTTAAATTAAGATTTCATCTATGTTTTCTTAAACAGTCTATTTTTTTATTATTTTTAATTTAGTGTATAAATTATATTTTCTTTTGAAATTTTTACATCTTTTTGTTCGATAATCGTGAGGTATTCTTAAATTCGCAATTAACACTAGTGATCATTGGTTGTAGGGTCCTTAGTGACATACGCTACTGTTAAGGCATATAGTCTAAAGGGTAAACTACTTTCTAAAAAAACATTTCAAACATTGGCAGAATCTAGAAATCTTGATGAATTTGCAAGTCGATTAAACAGTACTTCGTATTCTGATTATATTCGAAAAATTCCAAAACCATACACATCAAATAACATTGAAATTAGTTTTAGGGGAAAACAAGCTGAGCTGTATTATATGATGATGAGTTCAGTTGGTGGTTCAAATTTACTTATGGCATATTATTACAAATTTATTTTTAAAAATTTAAAAAATATTCTTAAAGGAAAAATTCTAGGAAAGACTCAATCTCAAATAGAATCTACTATCGGATTAAGGGCAGAGGAATTAATTCAACGAAGAGATGTGACGCTCAAAGCTTTAACTTCAAAAAATATTGAAGAAGTAATTAGTAATTTTAAATCATACAATTTTGGAAATGATGTTGAAAAAGCAATTATGCTTTACAATGATTTAGGAGAAATTGGTGTAGTTGATACGTATCTTGACAAAATTCTATATCAAAATCTAGCTGATAGTATTAAAAGTAAGGCTGATCTAAATTTATTAAAATTATTTGGTACTGAATTAGATTTGTATAACATCACAAATATTGTGCGTGGAAAATTTTGGAATTTAGATGAACAATCAATTAACGATCTATTGGTTTCTCATACTTCCAGTACTAGTGATGAATTATTATCTAAGATGATTTCCGCTGAAAATCTTAAAAGTAGTTTTATGGAATTATCTAAAACAAAATTTTCTGAAATTATTCCTTCTGAGGCCGATGACATTGTAATGATAAATGAATTTGAAAGAAAATTTGATCTCTTTTTGTATGATTCATTACTAAAAGAATTTGCAAATATGTTCAAATTATCCACTGTGGTTTCTGTTGTGAGATTATATGATTATGAAATTAGAAATTTATCTTCCATCTCATATGCTGTAGAAAATAATATTTCCAGTGATCTTGTTATGTCCAAAGTTATTACTTCTTCATAATGATTTGTTTAATTGATGGGTCTACTTTTTGAAATTTTGTGGTCCCGCGGGCATGAATTGAACATGCGACAACCCGGTTTCTGTATGCCTGATATGCTGTTTTTCGGTCAGCCATCTTAAGCCAACAACTACAGCCGGAAGCTCTACCAGGCTGAGCTACCACGGGACAAAAATTATGTATATTGAGTTATTAAAAAACCATCGTGCTTTTTTATTTACTTGAATATATTGATAAATACTGTTAAAAATTCACATTATTGTGTCTGAATTAAAATTATCTTATTCTGGATATGTATGTGCACCTTATTTACACAATCGAGATTCACTTGAATTAAAAGAATCTTGGTCAAATTCTAAAAATATTGAAAAATTATTTTTTGTAACTGGTACTTTTTCAAGTGATAGCCAACCCTATTTTTCAACATCCGCAAATCATTATTTGTTGGCTAAATTCAAGGATAGTTCAATTGTTGAAAAAGAATTGTCCAAACATATTCAAGAAAAAACATCATTTGTTTTCAATATTCATGACGATCTCTTTGAAAGAGAAGTTTTAGGTGAGACCAATTTCATTTCAATATATTATTTAGAATATGGCGAAGATATGGATGATTTAGTTGAAATTGCAGGTTTATTGTTAAAGCGAGAAAAAATTGAAGTAGCTGGACTTGGAAATATGACTACTACCTGTTCTGTACCTTCAAAATTTACTTTCCCTTATTCTGAAAATATGATTGTAATTGAAGTTGCAAGTGAGAAAAGTCATCAAAGCGTCAAAAAATATTGTGATCAAACACAACGAGATGTTACTAGAAAAGGCTTTACTTTATCTAATCTGTTGAGTCTTTCTATACTTGATCAACTAAAGTAGAAGTTAAATATTCGAGCAAAAACTGTTTTTTATGAGTAAACCATCTGATTTAGGTTCATTAAAAATTGGATCATACATTCTACTTCCACATACAGATCAACCTAGTGGCGAAGCTTGTAGAATTATTGAATATGATACATCAAAACCTGGTAAACACGGTGCAGCAAAAGCTAGAATAGTTGGTCAAGGTATCTTTGATGGTAAAAACAGACCTCATGTTGGACCTGTCAGTATGCAAATCCACGTTCCAATGATCAACAAAAAAGTTGGACAAATTATCTCCATTAATGGCGATACTGTACAAGTTATGGACAATGAATCTTTTGAAACTATAGATGTTGGTATGGTTGATGAATCCGTTGAAGGTAAATTAGAAAATGGACAAAATGTCGAATATTGGGTTGTTATGGAACACACCAAAATTATGGCTATCAAAAATAGTTAGAGTGGAAATTTTACAACATTTTTAAAATTATTTAGTTAAAAATTGTTAATTGATTTTTTAATCACAGCACTAAAATTCTATGATTGTTAAATTTTCATAGATGCTGATGATTATCGGAAAAGCCGTCTGATTTGTGATGACGATTATGAGTATTGAAGCATCTTTTAAAATATTTTAGAATTTTATTGAGGTGATTATTTTTGTTGATTGATGAAATTAGCTTGTCTTTTTTCAGGTGGAAAGGATAGTACCTATGCAATTCATCTTGTAAAAAATCAGGGTCATGAAGTTACTTGTCTGTTGAGTGTTTTTCCAAAATCTGATGAAAGTCATCTTTTACACCATCCAAATTTAAAATGGACAAAATTGCAATCTGAATCAATGAAAATTCCTCAACTAGTCATTGATTCATCTTCTGATGAGACAAATGATGAATTAATTGTCTTAGAGAAATTATTGAAAAATGCAATTAATGAATTTAAAATTGAAGGATTAGTTCATGGTGGAATTAAAAGTAAATTTCAAAAAGAAAAATTTGAAATTTTATGTAAGAAATTAAATTTAATTCCTGTTTCCCCTTTGTGGGAAAGTGAACCTAAAAAATACATGAATGATTTACTTGAATCAGATTTTCATTTTATGATGACTACCGTATCGTCAGATGGTTTAGACGATCAATGGTTAGGCAAATTGATTTCAAAATCTGATGTGAATACTTTGGAAACATTATCTGAGAAATTTGGATTTAATTTGAATTTTGAGGGTGGTGAGGCTGAAACTTTTGTTATTGACTGCCCACTATTTTTTAGTTCGATTAAAATTAATAAATTCACAAAAAATTGGGATGGTTATAGAGGAAGGTTTGAAATAGTGGATGCGGAGTTAAATTACAATGCTTGATGGATTAAAAAGTAGTTTAGGCGATGCAATTAAAAAAATTGTTAAATCTTCAGGCATTGATGAAGAATTAATTAAAGATCTCTGTAAGGACGTTCAACGGGCTTTATTGACTTCTGATGTTAATGTCCGATTAGTACTTGAAATTACTAAACGATTGGAAGAACGCTCATTAAATGAAACTCCTCCTCCTGGATTATCACGTAAAGATCATATTGTAAAAATTCTATATGATGAATTATCAAAATTATTGGGTAATGAATCTAATTTTGATTTTAAACCTGGGAAACAAAATAAAATAATTTTGTTGGGAATTCAGGGAAGTGGAAAAACCACAGTTGCCTCAAAACTTGCTAAATTTTTGACTGGAGAAGGTCATAAAGTTGGTGTTGTTGGTGCTGATACATACCGACCCGGAGCATTGGTTCAATTAAAAATGATGTGTGAAAAATCAAATGTTGAAGTTTATGGAGAAGAAAATAATAAAGATTCTCCAAACATTGTTCAAAATGGTTTAAAGCATTTTGCAGGTCAACCCCTTGATGTAATTATTATTGATACTGCTGGTCGTCACAAAGAAGAACAAGATTTACTTGAAGAAATGGGTAGAATTAACAAAGTTGCAGAACCTGATTTAGCTTTACTTGTAATTGATGGTACAATTGGTCAACAGTGTTTCAATCAGGCAGAAGCATTTCATAAAACAATTCCTGTTGGTGGTGTTATAATTTCAAAATTAGATAGTTCTGCAAAAGGTGGTGGTGCATTAGCAGCATCTGCCGCAACTGGTGCACAAATTATGTACATTGGTACTGGTGAGAGAATAGATGATTTAGAAAAATTCTCTCCAACTCGATTTGTTGGTCGATTACTTGGAATGGGTGATATTCAGGCTGTCTTAGATTTGGCAAAAAGATTGGAAAATGAGGGTGATGATGTTAGGATGAAGCGTATATCTAGTGGAAAAATGAACATGGATGATTTCTTTTATCAATTGGAGGAGGTTACAAAAGTTGGTTCTCTTAAAGGTCTCCTTGATAGCATGCCTGGAATGTCTGGTATGGTTAAAGAGGATCAAGTTGATCAAATGGAAGATAGGGTATCTAAATGGAGATACATTATTCAAAGTATGAATAAAGATGAAAAAGCAGATCCTGATTTACTTAATTCATCAAGAATCAAAAGAATTGCTAGAGGTTCTGGATGGCCTGAAGGTGAAGTAAAAGAATTAATGAAAAATTATAAAAATTCTAAGAATTTGATGAAAGCTTCTAAAGGTCGTCAAATGCAAGGTACTCTTAGAAAAATGGGTTTGGGATAACTGAATTAATCTCAAATCAAAAATGTCTAATTATTCTACTGTTCTTTCCACTTCCAGCAAAATTATTAAAAAATACCACTTATGTGATTATTGTTTAGGCAGATTATTTACAAAACAGCTTCACTTATCTTCAAATAAACTACTTGGAAAAAAATTAAAAAATGGATATGACTCAAACCTCTCATGTTACATTTGTAAAAATCTCTTTGACAATTTAGATCATTTTTTAAAATTGATGATTGACTCCTCATTTGATTATACGTTTAGGACTTTTAGTATTGGGACAATAATCAAACCTTCCATTGTTGATAGAGACGATGCCTTAAAATCTGAATTTAAGTTAAGGGGAATTGATGGTATCAAATCCAATATTACAAAAGAATTGGGAAAACTTTTTTCAAAAAAGACAAAAAAAATTGTAAATTATGATGATCCTGAAATTATTTTTACTGTAAATCTTAAAGAACATTCTTGTAATTTACGTTCAAAACCAATTGTTATTTCTGGTCGATATACTAAATCTAAACGAGGCTATTCTCAAAAACAGAAATCTTGTGAGAATTGTTCAGGTAAAGGATGTAGAACTTGCAACTTTCATGGAATTTCTGAATTTAATAGTATTGAAGGTGTTATCTCAAAGTTAATTTTTAAAAAATTTGGTGGAACAACTACGAAATTTACTTGGATAGGTGGTGAGGATAAATCTAGTTTGGTGCTGGGCTCTGGTAGACCGTTTATTGTAAAACTACAAAATCCATCAAAAAGAAAAACAAAACTCTCTGATTATGTTTCTGATTATGTTTCTATTTTTAATCTGAAGATAGTTGATGATTCTCCTAAAACCCCATTGAAATTTTCCTCTTTGGTCACAATAAAAATTTCAACTGATTCTAAATTTGATTCTAGATGTTTGAAAAAATTAAAAAATCTTAAAAATTATCCAATAATTGTTTCTGAAAAATCTGGAAAATCCTATGAAAAAAAAATTTTTGATATAAATTACAAAAAAACTTCTGATCAAATAATTTTGGTAAAAATAAGGGTTGAAGGTGGATTGCCAATTAAACGATTTGTGATTGGAAATGATATTACTCCTAATGTCTCTGAAACTATTGGAACTAATTGTATTGCTGATGAATTTGATTTCTTAGAGATTGTTGTCAATGATAACAATTAACTAGCAGTAAATATTGTAATTTATCATGCCAATGAGAAAAAAAGGTAAACATCAAAGACATGCTGATCAAAGAGCAAATACTCGTCGAGTAAAAAAAGCAAAGTCTGGAAAACCTAGATCATAAGAAAATCAACATTTTTACATTAAAATTTTTAATAATTAACGTTGGATCCATTAGTACGTTTTAGAGATGCATATTCCAAGGGTCTTATCCCTCAGAATGTATATGACTTGACCTTGAAACGTTTTCCAATAACTGTTGCTGGAATTAATCGAATTGAAAAAGCATCTGGAATTCAATATCCTGTGGCATATGTAGAACCCTCCCTAGTACTTTCTGCATCTGATTCAAATTCATATGAATATGGAATCTTATTTGCTCGAACAATTCCTGTAATGTTTGAAGAAAAATTTCAGGTTGTTATTCAAATTTCTGCCCCTTTGATTGCTTATGGGTTAAAGGGTACGATACATGCAATTTTGGCTCATGAGTTTTTACATTTTTTAGAATTAATTAGAAAAATCTCAAAAATGGAATTGATTTCTGATGAATTATCTGGTAATTTGTTTGAAAATGTGTATAGTGATGAAACTCGTTTGTTTGAACCACGAGTTGTTTTTAATGATAAGACTTTGCTAAATCATATTACTAAAAAATTTCCTTCGGGTTTTCGTGATTACAAACTTGAAGACAAAGTAATAAAATTTTGGTCTGACCAAAATTTGCCAAAATCTAATGTATCCTTGGATACTAATAATGTGAAATTATCTGCTGAATCTTTATCAAACATTAAACTTGATCCTAAATTTATCGTAAAAATTGCTGAGCTAGAAGAAAAAAGTTCAAAAATTCGTAAAAAAAGATTGTACTGATGTAAATTATTTTAAAAATTATTTCTATTGTTTAAATTCTGTTAAGCCACATTTTCCACAGGTGTTTCTGTCTTTGTGTTCAGACATGTATACTCCCTTTCCACATCTTGAACAATTTTTTTTAGTTCTTGTTGCTTTATCTCCATCAATTTTGAAATATCCATAAACTTTTGGACTAGAACCTTTATTGCCTTTTTTCTCTACAGGCATTATTCTGTTTTCTCCTCAGCTGGTGCTTCTGCTGCTGCATCCTCAGCTGGTGCTTCTGCTGCTGCATCCTCAGCTGGTGCTTCTGCTGCTGCATCCTCAGCTGCTTTTTCAGCTTCAGCTATTTTTGCTTTAGTTTTTTCTAATCTTGAAAAGATTGTTGGATTGATATGCTTTTTTGCTAAACCTTCATCTTCATAAACATAGAATGTTCCAGTAACTTTTGACATTCCTACATGAGTTTTTAATCTCATTGGTATCACTACTTTACCATCAAGTTTGAATTCTTTTGTAACCATGTCTACTGCTTCCATACTCTTCAATTTTCCACTTGACCCTGGAAAATCACAAGTTAATTCTCTTCTAGATAAGAAGGTATTATTCACATCTGAAAGCGTCTCAATAGTTGACATGTATCAAAAATCCTTTGGATATTTCATATAAACCTAGTTGAACTTACATAAGAAATTTAAGAAAATGGAATGAATCACTGATATGGAGCGATATTTGATTCATTTAAAAAATGAGAAATTTATTCCTATAAATTCTCGTGAAATTCTTTATCGGGCAAGGGATCTGATTGTTGGAACTGATGCTCATATTAGACTATGTAGAGTTGCTACCACGTTTATTGAATTTGATGTAGCTATCGAAACAAAAGATGTGGATGAATTAGTTGATAAATTATCTCCAATTGGAAATTTAGATAATATTAGACATGTTGTTGAAGAAGAAATTGAAATAGATCAAGGAATTAAAGATGGCATATTTTATTTTAACAGTGAAAGATTTTGGGAATGTCATGAGGCATTTGAAGGTGTTTGGAAACAATGTTTTGGACGTGAAAAAGAATTAGTTCAAGGAATAATTCTTGTAGCCGTTGCATATGCTCATGCCCAAGAAAATGAATTGAGTATTGGAGTTGCTATGCTGACAAGAGCTTTGGAAAAATTAGGAACTTCCCCTTCAATGTATCATTCAATAGATGTTGAAAGAATAAGGGCAAAATCTGTTGAAATGCAGAAAATTAATGATTTGGTTTTATTTGAGATCTAATTAGTTCTAATGATTTTGTAACAACCTCTGCACCCTGTAATAATCCGATACTTCCCTTTTTTGCTTGTTCTTCAGTCATTCTTGTTGTACCATCATTTTTAATAAAATCTGCTGACACAACTACTGGTACTGGATCATCACTATGTCCTTTGTTAATACATGGAGTTGAATGATCTGCAGAAATAATTATTGCGACATTACTTGAATCTATATTTTCTACTAGTGTTTTGAAAAATCTTTGATCAATTTCTTCTATGTTTTTCATTTTACCAATTGCATCCCCGTCGTGACCAAATTCATCAGGTCCTTTGAGGTGAACATAGATTGCATTATGTGTTTCCATTGATTTTGCAGCAACTTTTGCTTTTTCTTCATAATCTGTTAGACCTCCTGCTTCAAATGCCTTCATTTTTAGAACTTCTGAAATTCCTAATTCAACTGGCATGTCTACTATGCATGAAAATTTCATTTCATGTTTTTCATTAATTGGTGGAACATCTGGATATTTGTTACCTGCATCGCGAAGCAGAATACAACTTAATTCTTTTTTGTTTTGTTCCTTTCTTTTTTTATTGATGCCGCTATCTTTCATAATTTTAATTGATTGTTCTGAAAATTCATTTACCAAGTTAGATGTGATTTTTGCATCTTCTATGTCTTCTAGTGGCAAACATTTTTCGACTTTCAAAAAGTCCCCTACTGCTTTTGCTACTCCCATTCCACCAATGTTGCTATATGCTGGATCAGTGTTTGTAATTCTTGATGATAATTTTTTAGATGGTGCTCTAATTCTAACTGTTACTCTGTGTCCTATTGTTGGTGCAACAACAATTTTTGTGTCTGGTATTGAGAATTGAATTTTTTCCTCTAATTCTTTTGCTATGCCATCTGCATCCTCTTTTTCTATGTGTCTTCCCGCTCTTCTGTCTGTGATTATTTCATTTTCATCTAATGTTGAATAATTTCCTCTTAATGCTAAATCCCCATCTTTAAAATCAATTCCAACTCCTATTGCCTCAATGACGCCTCTTCCGGCATAATCTGCATGATCAAATTTGTATCCTAACATATTGAAAACAGCAATATCTGATTCTGGAGCAATGCCTTTTCCCACTGAAATTACTTCACCAATAGTTCCATTACTTGCAATTTTGTCTAAAGTGGGTGTATTTGCTGCTTCTAAAGGTGTTTTTCCATCTAAATCTGGATGTGGTAGATCTCCAACCCCGTCTAAAAGAACATAGATCATGTGTATGTTGGAATTGTCCATTTGAACTCTGTTTATCCAACCCTTTGATCTCTGTTTTAAATCTTGCAATGATTTTGCGATCAAAAATTTCAAATCTTTTCAATAAACAATTATTGTAAAATGAAAAATATGTTTTTAATTTTTGAATTATTTTTATTTTAATTTTTTAGTAAACATTTTAACATACAATTACTTTCAGTAACCATTATGGGTGATATGCGAAAAGATTATGTTTCTGAAAGATTTATGATTGTTTCAAAAAATAAAAAATCTGTAGACGGTAAAAAAAATCCCTTTGCCCCTGGAAACGAATCTCTTACTAATCCTTCTGTTTTATCACTTGTTGAAAAAGATGGTATGTTACAACGTCTTCAAGACAGTGAAGATGATTTTGTTGAAGGTTGGTCTATACGTGTTTTTGAAAGTAAAAATCCTGTAGTTACTGTTGAAACAGAAAACTCTTACAGTGAAAAACCATTTTACAGTGAACCAAATTATGGATATCATTATGTTATTGTAGCTTCTCCAAACACTAAAGATACGTTCTCAACTATTAGTCCAGAACAATGGTCAAATGTTTTAGTTGTTGTTCAAGATAGGTTGCGATGGCTTTATACTCAAAAAGGTGTCACATATGTCTCAATTTATGGTGACAATGGTGAGTTGGCTGGAAGTACTAATCCACACCCTCACTTGAATATTCTTACTCTTTCCACTATTCCTCCTGTAATTGATGCAGAAGCTGAAGCTTCTCATAAAATTTTGAATGAAAAAGGGGTTTGTCATATGTGTCAAACGATTAATGAGGAGTTGAGTGGACCAAGACAAATACTCCAAACTGATGGATTCATTGCTTTTTCACCTTGGGCTCCGTCATATCCATATGAATTTTGGATTGCCCCTAAAAAACACACAACTAGTTTCTCTAAAATCACTCAAAAAGAAATTAATGATTTGTCCCTGATTTTGAGGGCTACTTTAGGCGGTTTAACAAAAACTATCAAAAATGTGCCATATAATCTGGTTTTTCATCTTTCCCCTGAAAAGAAAAATACTAGACAGATTCATTGGCACATTGAAATTTATCCAATAACTAAACCTTGGTCTGGTTTAGAACGTGGCTATGGGATATTTTTGAATGATGTGTCTCCTGAAGATGCTGCTGAAAAACTTGGAATAGCTTGTAGGAAAGAACTAGCTAATCTTGTTGGAATTCTTTAATTTCTGAATGGTTTATTTATCAACTCCATTTACTTCTGTTAATGGGGAATGTTGAAAAATGGCTTGCAGTAATTAGTGTCGCTCTTTTTGCAATGTTTGCTGGTGAAATGATTTCTGTTTATTATTTTATGTTAACTGTTCCTGAAGATGCTGTTGTTGCACAAGGATTTGCTCCTGATCCAAAACTAATTCAATTTGTTTCCATTGGTGTTGCACCAGCTGGAATTTTAGCTGCAGTTGCTTACATTATGTCCAGGAATTATGGTTCAAAGCAAATTGGTAGTTTGATTATAGTTGGAGGTATTATTTTACTTGCAGGTAATCTTGTAGTTTATTCTTGGGTTGACTCGGTTCCTGAAATTTATGTAACAGATGCAGTTCAATATCTGCCAATCTTGTTCATAATATTATCTGCTCCTGTGATGTTTGTTGGATCAAGACTAATCTTAAAACGAAAAAAACGTCCTACAAAAGAATATTTTTAGTTGTGATCAAATCTAAATTCGTTTGAATGATATTTGAAACCCATTTTTTCATAAAATTGTTTAACATCATCTGAACAATCTAAAATTGTTTTATAGCATTCATGTTTTTCAGCAACTTTTAAAACATATTTGATAATTTTTTCACCTATTTTTTGACCTTGGAACTCTTTACTTACTACTACATCTTCTATATGGCCTACAAATCCTCCTTTGTGAATAAATTTGGGCTCAATTAGAAGAGTTGTCGACCCGACAATTCTATCATCAATTTCGGCAACAATGATGATGTGGTTAGGATTTGATTTTATATTGTTCAAAATTTCTAATGCCTTCTCTTTACTAATAGTGCTTGCTTCTCTTAATGTATCCAATGTGTTTAGAAAACCTTTTTGAAAATCCCTTTCTTCAATTTCCCTAATAATGGGTTCATTCATTTTAATTTCTCTTGCCTTTTTTCATATTCGTCACATGCTTGTTTGTATGATTCCTTATTTCCAATATCTGTAAAGCCTTTTTTTGTAATAAAACTATTCACTGCTTGTTTGTTCTTCATTGCTTTTTTTATTACATCATCCATTCCGTATGCCTTGTTCTTTGGAATTAAATCAAAAATATTTGGATTCATTACATAACATCCCATGTTTACATTTGCTTTTATTTCTGGTTTTTCATTCCAACTCACTACTTTTCCATTTTTAGAAGTTTCAATTACTCCATATGGTAAATTCGTTTTAAATTCATTTAAGCTCATTGTAACAAATGATTTCTTCATAACATGTTGTTTTATCATACTTCTTAAACTAAAATTAAATATTGAGTCCCCATACATACATACAAAATCATCATCGATAAATTCTTCTGCTGTTTTAAGTTGTCCTGCTGTAGCTAATGGTTTGTTTGAAATTGCATATTCAATTTTAACTCCAAATTTACTTCCATCTTCAAAATAATCTTCAATTGATTTCCTGAGATAACTTACGCAAATAACTACTGATTTTACTCCTCCTTTTTTTGTCCATTCTATAAGATGTTCTAAAATTGGTTTTTCCCCTACTGGCAACATGGGTTTGGGCTTGCTGTTGGTTAATGGCCTTAATCTTGTTCCTAGACCTCCGGCAAGAATTACTGCTTTCACAAACGTTATTTCAAATTTGAGTATTTATGTTCAAGGATAAATTTATCTTTCTTTGAATAATTTCTGTATTTTTTTTATTACTATTTCTGGAGATTCTCCAAATAATATTATCATTGGTTCCTTTCCAAAATCTCCTTTATGAAAAATTACGTCAGGGGTTTTTTTTGAATTTTTAATTGCGTTTGTAATTCCCCATGCTATTGTGGAGCCTTTTACTTTGATCTTTTTTGGTTCTTTATTTCGATCATAATCAAATGTATTCCATTTCATTTTTTTAATTTTAGAAATCGTTGATTCCCTATATTTCAAATTTATTGCTGATTGAATGTTTGAATATTTTTTATTTACCGATAACAGTGCTGTTGCCACATGCTTTGAACCTCCATATTCTAAATCTCCTGCAACTATGATTTTCTCCCCTGCCTTTACTATTCTTCCTGAAATTCCTAGTATTTCTTTAATAGATTTTGGTTTATTTTCTGAAAATACGAAATTAGTTTGGCATTCTGGAATATTTTCAAAAATATTTTTAATTTTTGTAAATTCATTAATCGCTTTTGCAAGTTTCACCTTTTTATCATCTGATTCGTCAAAATTTGTAATTTCAAAACCTTTACCACTTTTTTTTGAATTTTTTATTGAATTAAGAGTAATTTGTTTTGCAAACTCTAATGATTTTTTAATTTTTTTATATTTCACAATTCCATATAGTGCTACAGATGAATGAATATTTCCGCTACCACGATTAATTTTTGGAATTTTTTCATCAACAAGAAAATATTTTTTATCTGACTCCAAAACAAAATCTGATATTTTATTATTTTTATTTTCAACTCCTGTAATTATTACATTTTTTGCTCCCATCTTTTGAATTATTTTGGCAATTTTTTCAGGCGTATTTTTAGAATTAATTTTTGTTTTTGTTAAAATTTCAGCTTCATATTTGTTTGGTGTAATAATCGTCGCAAGAGGAATGATGAATTTTTTAAAATCTACTATGGCTGTTTTTTCTATCAACATTGCTCCTGTAGTTGATTTTACTACTGGATCTACAACAATTGGAATATCTAATTTTTTTAGATATTGATAAATTGTTTTTATTATTTCTGAATTGTACACCATTCCAATTTTTATTCCATCAATCTTGAAATCTGTAATTACTGATTCTAATTGATTTTCTAAAATTTTCTTTGATATTGGTTCTATCATTCCAAAATTTGATGTATTTTGTCCTGTAATTGCTGTAATTACTGTTAACCCGTGCACATTCAATGTTGAAAATGTCTTAATGTCACTTTGAATGCCTGCACCTGATGATGGATCTGAACCTCCTATTGATAATAAATTCACATCATTTACTAATTTTTAACACTAATCTATTTTTCCATATTTGATAATTTCCATTTAAAATTATATCATCTATTTTATACTTGAATGATTTTTTTATAATGTGAGTAAAATTCCTATGATTGATGATGGTGTCCCTGATCAATTACAATGTACTAATTGTTTACTTCCAATGCAATATCAGGAAAAAAAGGATGGAAAATTTCTTTGGCAGTGTTTTAAATGTGGAAAAAAATATTTTGTTTCTCAAAACATTGATGATGATATGGAAGAAAGTTGGAGTCCTCCCCGATAATGGATTCTAAAACTGATCATCAAAAATCTACCCTTGAACAATTTGATAATTATAAACATTTGATTACTGCTGAAATTGAATTGCTCCAAAGGATTCTTGAAATACGCCAAAATTTTTCTGGCTCTGATGATTTGGAAAGACTTGTAGAGCCTATTGTCAGGAGAATTACTCAGATTAGGTCTGAAAAGAGGCTGATAGAAAAAAATCTTTTTTTATTCTAAGATGTGGATTGAGTAACACAATCAAAGGAACAAAATTCGTCTCTCATACTTTGAAATTCTTTTCCACAATGCATGCATTCTCTAATTATTTTCATAACCTTAATCGAGTTTTTTTGAATTTAAACATGAAATTTTTCTTAATATAGTGCTAACTTGAAATGCGATCAAAACAATCATTTTTTTTCACGATTGTTTAAATCAGGTAAAAACTAGATTGATACATGGCTACTCAAATGACTTCTGCTCGTCGTGGAATTGCAACTGATGAAATGAAACAAGTTGCAAAAGATGAGGACGTTTCTCTTGACTGGTTAATTCCAAAAATCGCTAGAGGTTCAATCATTATTCCTAGTAACAATGTTAGACCTCAAAAAATCCATAATGTTGGAATTGGTAAAGGATTAAAAACTAAAGTCAATGTCAATATTGGAACTTCCACCCTGAATGTGAATTTGAATGAAGAAATTGAAAAAGCTAAAGTTGCAATAAAATATCATGCTGATACAATGATGGATCTCAGTGATGGTGGTGATGTCAAAAAAATTCGTCAAACCTTGATGGATAATGCCCCAATTACTTTTGGAACTGTTCCTATTTACGAAGCTTACAACTATGGTGTTGAAGTTCACAAAAATCCTCTGAATTTAACTGAAGATGATTATATCAAAGCATTTGAAAATAATGCAAAAGATGGGGTTGACTATACTACTGTTCATTGTGGAATTACTAAAGATATTGCAAAAAGAATTCTTAAAGTTCAAAGATATGGTGGTGTTGTTAGTAAAGGTGGAACAATAACTGCTGCTTGGATGTTAAAACATGATAAAGAAAATCCTTACATTACTCATTATGACTACATGATGGAAATTGCCAAAAAATATGATGTCACATTTAGTCTTGGAGATGCATTGAGACCTGGCTCTATTTTAGATTCACATGATGAATTACAGGTGCAGGAAATGATCAATATCTCTCAATTAACAAAGCGAGCTCATGAAAATGATATTCAGGTAATGGTTGAGGGTCCAGGTCATGTCCCATTAAATGAAGTAGCTGCAAATGTTCGATTAGCTAAATCTCTAATTGGTGATGTTCCATACTATGTTCTTGGTCCTTTAGTCACTGATATTGCATCTGGACATGATCATATTGCAAGTGCCATTGGTGCTGCAGTTTCTGCAAGCGAAGGTGTAGATCTTTTATGCTATCTCACACCTTCTGAACATTTGGCGTTACCTAATGCTGAAGAAGTCAAAGCTGGATTAATTGCATATAGAATTGCAGCTCATGCTGGTGATCTTGTAAAAATGCGAGATAAAGCAATCAAATGGGATATGGAGATGACTGAAGCTAGACGAACATTGGATTGGGAAAAACAGCTTGCTTTATCTATTGATCCAGAAGAGGCAGCAAAAATTCATTCTAGAACAGGTCAGCATCCTGGAAATAATGTTCCGTGTACTATGTGTGGTGGTGCATGTGTGTACATGATGTTGCCTCAACAAAAAAAATATGATAAAGAAAATGAAAACTTACAACAAATTGACTAGTATTTTTTCAAGACTGGGAACCGTTTGATAGTTCTTTAATTCTTTAGGTTGAATCCATTTAAATTCTGAATTTTCCCAATTTAATTTAATATTGTCATTTTTTGTTTCAAATAAAAATGGAAAAATTTCCCATTCGTGATTTTTATATTGTTGTGACTGTATTTTCATTTTCTCTAATTTCTTAACTAATTTGATTTCTTTTTCTTTAATTCCTACTTCTTCAAAAATTTCAATTTTTGCTCTATCTATCGGATTTTCATTATTTTCAATTATTCCGCTAACTCCTGACCATAATCCTTTCATTGATCTTACTTTTTCACTTCTTTTTAGAATTAAAATTTGATCATTATATTTAATAAAAGATGTAACTATTCTTGTTGAACGCATTATTTATTTTTCAACTGATTTGACCATCTTTGAGAGTTTTTTGTATGACTCATCAAGGTCAGTATGTTTTGAAAGTCTCTCTTGACAATTTTTAATATATTCTATGACTTCCTCTGTTTTTGATTCTTGTACGGATGTAAGTAATCTTCCGATATCTTTCCATAATTCTTCAGCTACTCTTCTAATTTCAGGATTTGCAATTATTGTTTCAATTAATTCTGGTGTTTCTGTCATGATGCTCTCTGCTAATGTTTTTTGAACTCTAAATGTGGTGCCAGACATTTTCTCTGTCAATAACATTTTCTCGTCTTTAGAAATTATGTTTGCAAAAACTAAATTCATTAGATGAGTTAAACCTAAAATCACTGCAATTTTTTTATCATGTTCAATTGCATCTATTGTGACAAAGTTAGCTCCTTCAAACAAAGTCTTAGCTACTGTTAATTCTTTTTTTGCATCTTTAATCGGTACCGAAATTATGTTTTGATTTTTTATTGTTTTTATTCCTGGACCAAACATTGGATGAATACAAATTGGATTTATTTTATCTGGCATTTTTGATAATGATGATACTACTTTAGATTTTTCTGAAGAAATTTCAATTAGATATGTTCCTTTTTTCATTTCTTTTGCAATTAATCTGATAATTTCTGGTGTTCGTCTTGTTGGCGTACATAGTACTACGTAATCTGCTTTTAGAATTGCACCCACTAATGATTCTGATACTAGTATGTCTTTACCAAAACTATTGGTTTCAGTGTCATATCCTGTAACTTCAAAATCTGAACCTGCAAAATACTTTGTGAACCATCGACCCATTTGTCCACCTGCACCAATTACTGTTAGTTTTTTCACTGTATATCACTCATAATATTGCCTAGTATATGCATTCCTTCCATTAGTGTTTTCTCATCTTGACATGCAGATATTCTAATGAAATTCTTATAATTTCCAAATCCTTCTCCTGGGGCTATTGCTATCCCTTTTTCTAATGAATTGTTGGCAAATTTGACCCCGTCAAAGTCCTTTTGATTGATTTTTGCAAAAATGTACATTGCCCCATCTGGAATCATAAATTCTAGTCCCATTTCATTTGCTTTTTCTGTTAGCATATCTAATCTACTTTGAATTAATTTTGAATTACTTGATGTATCTGATTCTAATGCTTTCATAGCAACATATTGAATTGGTTCTGATACATTTGTTAAACAGAGTGCTTCTAATTTGACCATTTTTTCTATAATTTTTTTTGATGTGATTGCATAACCTACTCTAAAACCTGTCATTGCATGTGATTTGGAAAATGATTGTGTGACTATGCTTTTTTCATAATCATAACTTAGAATACTCTTCCAATTATTTTTTGCATATTGCGAATAAATTTCATCACTTAAAACATAGAGATCATTTTCCTTTGCTAAATTTATGATGTCATCTTGTAATTTTTCTGGTAGTATTTTTCCTGTTGGATTATTTGGATAGTTAAGAACAATCATTTTTGTATTTGAATTAATTGCATTTTTAATTTCTTCAACGGATGGTTCCCATTTTTTCTCTAATGTTGTATTTATTGTCCTAACTTTAATTCCTGAATTTAATGCACAATCTTTGTATGCTGGCCATGATGGTTCAATAACAATCATTTCATCCCCTGGATTAAGTAATGTGCTGATTGCTGAAAAAATTGAAAATCTTGCGCCTGGACTAACAATAATATTTTCTTGAGTAATTTCTACGTTGAATTTTTGTGAAACATATTTTGCAAGTGCTTCTCTAAATTTTGGCATTCCTCTTGCTTGCCCGTATTTCATAAACCCTTCATCAAAAACTTCTGACAATGATTTTTTAACAATTTCTGGTGGTAAGAAATCTGGTTCTCCCACTTCCATATGTATAATTTTTTTGCCTTCTTGTTCTAGTGATTTCGCTTTTAGAAATATTGAAAGATGTGTTTGTTTATTTTCTGATTGAACTTTGATTGATTCATTTAATAAAAAATTCAAAAATTTTGATGCCAATGTTTCATCTAATCCTATTTCTTGAGTCACTTTCATGATTTTTCTACGTAAATTCTCTTCACGTTCTTCATCTGCAACTCCTTTTCCAATACTTTTTTTGACTTCTCCAATTTGTTTTGCAATATCTGTTCGAGTTTTGAGTAAATTGATCATTTCTAATGTTACTGCATCCATTTCATTTCGAAGTTCATTAATGTCTGACATTTTTTTATAAACTTGGTTTAATTGTACCTGTGATCAGTGCATGATCTGCAATGGTTAGAGCAACTAATGAATCGACAACTGGTGCAGCTCTTGGTACTACACATGGATCATGTCTGCCTTTAACTTGTAAAATTGCATCTTTTTTATTTTTGATATCTACTGTATCTTGTTTTTGAGCAATTGATGATGCTGGTTTAAATGCAATTCTCATTGTAATTGGCATTCCATTAGAAATTCCCCCTAAGATTCCTCCTGAGTTGTTTGTCTTTGTTACAATTTTTCCTCTTTTCATTGCATACAAATCATTATTTTCTGAACCAAATAATTCTGAGCCTCTAAAACCTGAACCAAATTCTATTCCTTTTACTGATGGGATTGAAAAAATTGCTTTACTCAAATCTGATTCTAATGAACTAAAAATTGGTTCTCCTAATCCTACTGGTACGTTTGTTGAAATTGATTCAATAATTCCCCCTAAAGAATCTCCTTTTTTCTTTGCATCTAGAATTGACTCTCTCATTTTTTTTGCTGTTTTTTCTTCAGGACATCTTACTTCATTTTTATAAATTAATTTTGACATTTTTTCATTGAATTCTTTTTCCATCTTTATTTTTCCTATCTGTGTTGTAAATGAATTGATTTTAATTCCTAGTGTTTTCTTTAGTAATTTTCTTGCTATTGCTCCTCCCATTACATGTGTTGCAGTTAACCTTCCTGAAAATCTGCCTCCTCCTCTATGATCATTAAATTGATTATACTTCATCATTGCAGGATAATCTGAATGACCTGGTCTTAATTTTGTTTTCAAATTTTCATAATCTTTTGATTTTTGATCTGCATTCCAAATTAACATGGTAATTGGTGCACCCGTTGTAAATCCTCTAAAAACTCCTGAAACAATTTCTACAACATCTCCTTCTTTTCTTTGAGTTGAAATAATATTTTGACCTGGTTTTCTTAAATCAAGCATTTCTTGAATTTCTTTTTCATCAATTTCTAATCCTGCAGGACATCCATCTAAAACTGCACCAATTGATCTTCCATGACTTTCTCCAAAACTTGTCAAAACTAGACGCTGACCAATAGAACTTCCCGGCAACATACTATCTAGTTAAATGATGTTTATAATTCCTCGTGGTTTTACAGGAATTCTCCTTGGTAAATTTGTGATAATTGGTAAAAATTGTGATTTTTGCTTATCTTGCTAGTTTTTTGATTTATGACTTTACAATGTCGATTTTTGCGCCTAATCTGTTCATTTCTTGTATGAAATTTGGATATGAGACTTGAACTGATTCTGAATCTGTAACTGTGCAATTTCCAATATGAGTTCCTGCAATACAAAATGCCATGAATAATCTATGATCGTTTTCTGAATCTAATTTGGCTCCTGTTAAATTATCTGACGGTTTCAAAATTAAGCCATCTTCTTTTTCTTCAACAATAATTCCTATCTTTGGTAATTCTCTTGCAAGTATTGAAATTCGATCGGTCTCTTTTAATCTTGCATGTTTTACATTTACAATCTGAATTGGTTCTGATGACATTAGTGATAAAATTGCTAGTGGTGGAAGGAGATCTGGAGAATTTCGTAAATCAAAAATTCCTCCAGTTAATTTTTTAGGTGATTTAATTTTAATCTCGTCTTCATTAATTGTTATTGCAACTCCTAATTGTTCTAAGAAGTCAATGAATGCTTCATCTCCTTGAGGTAGATTGCCCATACTGCCTTTGATTGTTACATCTTCTCCATTAAGTACAGTAAAAGAAAGAAGTAAAGCTAAACTTGAAAAATCTATTGGAACATTGAATGTTGTATTTTTATAAATTTGTGGTGATATGTTGTATTTTTTATATGGAATTAATGTTTGAACTGATACACCAAATTTCCTCATTGTTGCTATTGTTGCATCTAGATATGGTTTTGAAACTAAATCTCCTTCAATAGTTAGATTAATTCCATTTTTTGTTAAAGGTGCAGAAATTAATAATGATGAAATAAATTGACTTGATAAATTTCCCGGAATTTTTATGCTTCCTCCTAAAATACTTCCTTTAATTTTTACTGGAGGTTTCCCATCTGTTGAACTACATTTTGCACCAATACTTGCTAATGCATCTAACAATGGTTGCATAGGTCTTTTTTGAATACTATCATCTCCTGTTAAAGTAATTTCTTCAGAAAATAAACTTGCAATTCCTATTGCGATTCTGATGGTTGTGCCTGAATTCTCTGTATTTATTTCCGGTACTGTTGAGCCTATTTTGATAGGTTCTTTCACAATTACTGCTGAATCATTTACTTCGATGACTGCTCCAAATTTTTTACATGCTTCAATGGTTGCTTTTGTATCTGCTGAAATCAAAATATTTTCTACTTTGCTGTTGTTGCCTGCAAGTGATGCTAGGAAAATTCCTCTGTGTGTGTAACTTTTGTTTGAGGGACAGTCGATGACCCCGTTAATTTTTGATTTTTCTACTTTACAGTTCATGTACTTCTGCCTTTTTGTTATTTATTTTTGAAACAATAATGCTTCCTTCTAAATTTGAAAATATTTTTTTTACGTTAGGAATGTTTTCTTTTTTTACAATTGCTGCAATAGATGGACCGTTTCCTGACACTGAAGCCCCAAGTGCACCTTTATCAATTAAATCTACTATGATTTTAGGATCTGAATTTAGAATGGATGATGTGGCTAAACCATTTATTGTCATTGCCTCCCAATACCTTTTTTTATTTGCTAATTCCCAAGCATTGTTAAAAATTGGTGATAATATTTTTAATCTTTTCAAATTTCCTCTTTTTCTATTTTTTGGAATGAAAATAACTGCACTTAGATTCGATGGAATTTTTTCAAACTGGATTCTATTTCTTTTTCCGTTATCTGTTACATTAAATCCCCCGTAATAACAAGAACATGCATCATCATATGCCCCAGTAATACTTACTTTGGTTTCAATTGATGCATCAACTCCAGCTAGTAGAATTTGTTTATCTGTTAATTTCGGTTTGAATATTTTTGCACATGCTAATGCAACTACTGATGAAATTGCACTGGAACTTTTTAACCCATAACCTGTTGGAATTTCTGAAGTTAGAGTGATGGTGATTTTATTTTTTTCTAAATCCTTTTTTGATACGATTTTTTCAATTGTTTTATTGATTAATCGAGAACTGAGACTCTTATTTTCTGATTGAATTATGATCCCTTTGCCCTCTGTTGTCTCTACGATTGCTTCAACTTTTAGTGATATTCCTAATGTTGCTCCTTTTTTACTTGCTATGGCACTAACTATTGAAACTGCACCATGTACAGTAGCTTTTGCTTTTGCCATCAAAATCCTCCTAACAATGCTTTTTTCATCGCATTATAAGGCGCTTTCATTTCATGCCAAATTTCAAATGCTCTGGTAGCCTGACCTAAAAGCATCTCATATCCATAAATTACTTCTAATTTTTTGTCTTTTGCTTTTTTAATAAAATCTGTATTCATTGGAGAATAGACAATATCATAAATTACTGCATTTTCATTTGCATGATCAAATAAAATTGGACTCGGTTCGTCTTTCAATCCTATTGATGTTGAATTGATTATGACATTATATTTTTGTAAATTTTTGACTTCTTCTATTTTTTTTACATTTGTAGATAATCCTATACTTGTAGCAAACTCTGATAATTCCTCTGCATTTTTTGTAGTTCTATTTGCTATGTCTACTTCTTGTGCTTTTTCTTTAGACATTCCAGCAATGATTGCTCTTGCTGCACCTCCTGCACCGATTAAAAGAATTTTTTTATCTTGAATTGAAATATTTCTTTTTTTCAATGGCTCCAAAAATCCATCCATGTCTGTATTGTATCCTTTCAAAACTCCATCATTATTTACAACTGTGTTGACTGCGCCAATAATGCTACATGATTCATCCATTTTATCCAAATATTTCATCATTTCAATTTTGTGAGGAATTGTTACATTAAATCCTGCAATTTTTATTTTCTTTAGTCCTTCTACTCCGCTTTCTAATTCTCCTTTTGGAATCCTGTATCCGATATATGAAGAATCTAAATTTAATTCTCTAAATGCTGCACTGTGTATGTTTGGAGATAAAGAATGATTGATAGGATCTCCAATTACTGCAAAACTTTTTCCCATATGCCTTTTGAGAAATAGATTGATTTAAACTCTCAATTTTTTATTTGCTACTTTTTAGATTGATTATTTTGTTTACTTCGTCTACGCTAAACTGACCTGGCGCAACTGCTTTTCCTAATGACACATACGTATATGGACTGCCTAAATATAGGCACAAAATTCTTGAAATTTTACCTTCATCTCCCATTGCAAATGAAATTAAATTATTTTTCCCTTTTTTATTATACAATTCTAGCATTCTGGTTGCATCATCTACTGATTTTGCAGTGCTAACAATTTTTACATTATTTGAAAATTTACTCATTTTTTTAATTTTGTTCTTTAATTCTGCTGTCTTAGGAGTTTTTTTAAAATCATGCCATGAAACTAATAATTTTGTTTTGGTGCTTTTAAGATATTTTGATAATTCATTATTTTTATTTAATGTATTAAATTCAACATCTAATAAAAATGGATTATATTCTGCAATTAATTTCAATATGGCGATTCTTTCTTTTTCAGTACCTGTAAATTTTCCACCTTCATTTTTTGGTCTTAAAGTGCACACAATTTTTTTTAAATCTGTTTTAATTATTTCTAATGTTTCGGGAATTTGTTTTGGTTTTAAAAAATCTAATCTTACTTCTACATAGTCTGATTTTTTTAATGAATCTTTTAATTTATTTTTAATTTTCTTTGGAGACTTTTCTGCAATTGATATACATGTTTTGTATTTCATTTTATTTTTCTAGTATGTATTCATCTGAAACTTCCATTCCAAAATGTCTGCCTGTTGCAGGTTTTGCATGAGCCATCACTATATCTCCTTTTTTTAGATGTGTTACTGATACTAATTGGCCGCTAGGTTTAACGAATCTAATTGTTTCTGCATCTTGTGCAATAATTCCTCCAATCTCATTTCCTACTGATGCTTTAATCATTAACATTGGTCTTCTTTCAATTTTTGATCTTCCGACTGTTGCTCTACGTGCTTTACCTTTGGAATTTAAAATTAATACTTCTGAGCCTGTTTCTACTTCTGACAAATAATTTGTTGTACCATCTGGAGATAAAGTGTAGCAATGAACTGCACCTGCATTTACTCTAAATGGTCGTGGTGATGTAAATGATGAACCTACTGATTCATTGTGTACAAGAAATAAGAAATTTGATCTACTTCCAATTAACATGCCTTCACCTTTATGTAACATAGATGCTGTATCTACACAAACTCTTTCTCCATCTCCTACTTCTTTAATTTCAAGAATTTTTGCTGGTTTCATGTCGAAACTTCTTGTACCTAGGTAAACCATTGCTTCTCTTACTTCATTAATTGAAGATGTACTGAATATTACCCCGTCTACTCCTACTTCTAAAATTGAAAACATTTTTCTTACTTCTTCGGGCGTCCTAGCAATTGCAAAAATCTTTGTGTGTATTTTATGTAATTTTGCAATAATGTTTTCTAGAGGAATAATTTTCCAGTCTTTAACTTCTATGATTACAAAATCTAATCCTTTTTTTGAAATTGATAGTACATTATCAATATCTACATTTGATAATACTTCAAATTTAATTCCAATTTTTTTACCTTTTGGTTTGGTTGAATTTTCTTTTTCTAGTACAACATAGTTTGAAGAATTTGATGTAGATATTGTTTTTAATTTTGTTTTTTTCTTACCTAATTTTTTTGGATCTAGGAATATTGTTTTAATTCCTTCTTCTTCTAATTGAGGCAAAAATTTTGTTAATTGTGCCTGATTTACTTTTGGTAAAATAATTAATTCTCTAGTTTTACTCAATTCTTTTCATTGCTTCCTTTGCAGTACCTTTTTTGAAAATTATTTCTGATAGTGCTTGAACCATTTTTTCTGGTTTTTTATGTGCAAAAATATTTCTTCCATATGTTACACCTTTAGCTCCTGCGGTAATTGCATCTTCAGTCATTTGGAGTATATCTAAATCTGTTTTAGCTTTAGGTCCTCCTGCAATTACAATTGGAACTGGTGTACTTTTAACAATTTTTGAAAATGAATCTATGTCTCCTGTGTATAATGTTTTTACAATATCTGCTCCACACTCTGCACCAATTCTTGCAACATGTCCTACAATTTCTGGATCATGCGGGTTAGGAATATTTTCACCTCTTGGATACATCATTGCTAAAAGTGGCATTCCCCATCTATGACATTGATCTGCTGTTAGACCAAGTTGTTCTAACATTTCTGGTTCTTCTTTTCCTCCGATGTTAATGTGTAGTGAAACACCATCAGCTCCTAATGCTACAGCTTCTTTTACTGTACCTGTAAGCATTTTTCGATTTGGTGATAATGATAATGCTGTACTGCTTGAAAAATGAACTAAAGTTCCAATTTTTGGTGGTTTTGGTAATGATTTGAGAATTCCTTTGTTGATGATTACGCTAGTTAATCCATGTCCTTCGCATTTGTAAATTGTATCAGCTGGATTTTCAAGTCCTTCAATAGGTCCATTTGAAATTCCATGATCCATTGGAATGCAAAGCATTCTTCCTTTTCTCATAATTCTATTTAATCTAATTTCTGTTGCTGATACCATGTTTTGTTTTGTTCTTTCAGCCCTACTTAAAAATAACGTGCTTCTGCATGCTCAAAAATATTTTGAATTCCTTGTGAATTCTTCATTGTTTTTTACTATTTTTTCTATCAAGGAATAAATAGAAATTCTCAAGGACTATTGATAATTGAGTCAGACAACTGAACAGATACAGAAAAGCGATATCAAAGATATTTTAGAAAATTCTCTTAAAGGTAATAGACCTGGACCTGAGGATATTTTGAGACTTTTGGAATCTAATGATGTTCATTTGATGGGATTAGTTTCTGGTTATTTAACAAAAAAACAATTTGGAAATAAAGCATCTTTTGTAAATAACATTATTTTGAATTACACGAATGTCTGTATTACTGATTGTAAATTCTGTGCATTTTATAGATCGCCTGGCGCTGAAGACTCGTATACTTTATCTCTTGATGATATTGAAACTCGTGTAAAAACTTCTTATGATATGTTTAAGATTCGTCAGGTTTTGATTCAAGGTGGACATAATCCAAGTTTAAAAATTGAATATTATGAGGATGCATTCAAAATGATTCGTAAAAAATTTCCAACTGTTGGCGTACATGGATTATCTACATCTGAAATTGACATGATTGCTCGAGTTGAGAAATCATCTACAAAAGAGATTCTATCTAGATTAAAAGATGCAGGTTTACAATCTATTCCTGGTGCAGGTGCTGAAATTTTAACTGACTCTGTTAAAGAAATTATTAGTCCTAAGAAAATTTCCAGTGCTGATTGGATTAGAATAATGGATGAAGCACATTCTCTAGGTATTCCTGGTTCTGCTACAATGATGTATGGCAGTGTTGAAAATAATAATGATATTGTGGAACACTTTTCAAAAATTGTAAAATTACAAGAAAAGACTAATGGCTTTATGGCTTTCATCCCTTGGAACTTTGAACCAAATAATACTTTGATGCAAGATGAGGGTCTTGTTGATTATGGAACCGGAGGAATTCAACTTTTGAAAATGATTGCAATTTCTAGATTGGTTTTAGATGGATTAATTCCTCACATTCAATCCTCTTGGTTGACTAATGGGGTTGGAATGGCACAACTTGCTTTACAATATGGTGCTGATGATTTTGGTGGCACTCTAATTGGTGAAGAAGTTGTATCTTGTACTGGTGCACGTTCAACTGAATTAACTGATAAAATCATCGTTGATGCAATTCATCAAATTGGTTATCAGGTTGAAGAGCGAGATAATTTCTATAATCCTATTCGTACATTATAGTCCGTAATCTGACCATCTGGAGTCTACTAGATTCTTTGTTTTCTCATCAACTTTTACTTGTTGTTGAATTTCTCGCATGTATCCTTCTTCTTTTGTTTTCTGTGTTGCATCAATTCCCATTTTAGAACCCAAATTTACTAATGGTGATGCTGGATCTAATGTGTCTGTTGGTGTATTATTGATAATTATGGTATCTCTTGCAGCATCGGCTCTTGTAGTAATTGCCCATATCACATCATCCATATCGTGAACATTGATGTCTTCATCAACCACTACAAACATTTTGGTTAATGCCAATTGTCCCATTCCCCATAAACCCATCATGACTTTTTTTGCTTGACCTGGATATCTTTTTTTGATTGATATTACTGCAAAACCTTGAAACCATCCTGCTGCTGGCATGCTGAAATCCACCACTTCTGGATGGAACATTTGTACAAGTGGTAAAAATGAACGTTCAATAACTTTTCCAATATATGCATCTTCTAAAATCGGTTTTCCGACAACTGTTGTTACGTAAACTGGATTTTTCCTTCTCATAATTCCTGTTAATGTAAATGTTGGATATGGCTCAACTGGTGTGTAATATCCTGTGTGATCTCCGAATGGTCCTTCATCTCTGATATCTTCTGGATCCACGTATCCTTCCAAAACAATTTCTGCATTTGCTGGTACCTCCAAGTCTATTGTTTTACATTTTACTGTCTTGATTCCTTCTTTTCTTGTAATTCCTGCAAATAGATATTTGTCTAATCCTTCAGGAACTGGTGCAATTGATGAAAAAACTGTTGCAGGTTCACCTCCAAAAATTATTGCTGTTGGTATTTTCTCTCCTCTGTCTTTTGAAATATCTCCATGATTTGCACCTCTCTTGTGTTTTTGCCAATGCATTGATGCATGTGTTTTATCTATGATTTGCATTCTGTAAACTCCTAAATTTCGAACTCCTGTTTCAGGATGTTTTGTTGCAATTAACCCTAATGTTATGAATCGCCCTGCATCGTTAGGCCATGATTTTATAATTGGTAAATCGTCAAACGATGCATCTTTTGACGTCATTTCTGTAACTAACCCACTAGACTCTAATTTTGGGAATGATGCTGTCATTTTTGAAAGTTCTGGTAATTTTTTAATTTTATTTAGAATTCCTGATGGCATATCCATTTTTGTCATGTCTGTAATGCGTTGACCTATTTCTGTAAAATCTGTCATCTCAAGTCCTATCTCAAGTCTCCTCATTGAACCAAATGCATTGCCTAAAACTGGCATGCTGTGCCCTTTTACATTTTCAAAAAGAACAGCTGGACCGTTGGAATACATTTCTCTTCTTAAAATTTCTGCAATTTCTAAATCTGGATCTACTTCTGTTTTGACTCTTTTTAGCTCACCTTGTTTTTCAAGTTCTTTGATGAATTCTTGAGTATCTTGTATTGGCACACACAAGCTCTTCATAAATCAGGTATAAGCTTAACTGGATTTTTTGAACTTTGTTACTATTTACATTGGTGGTAGTTCTGTTTTTTTGTCATGACCGCCAGAACCAAATTTGCAGTAAAAACATAATTCTGATTCCATGTATTTCAATTGTTCAATTTGAATTGCACCTAATTTTAGTGCAATTTTTGTTAATATTCTATATTTCAAGGGCATTGCTGGGATTACTTCATCTAGATATACTCTGTAGTGATCTGGACAAAACTTTAGTGTGACTTTGGAAGGCTCTTTACCTTTCTCGTTGACTTGTTTTGTGAAATTGATTTGTTCTCTGATGTATTCGTGTTTTGGACATGGGCAATTTCTTCCACCTGGATGTTTGTATGCTGGTGTATTTTTCCAATCAAAATCTGGATATTCTTTTTCAAAGTCGTCCATACGAAAGAACATCAGATTAAACATATAAAATTGATCATATTTGTACACCTAGTTCAAACCAAATGTACATAAACCCCGAATTAGGCATCAAAATTAATGGCAGCTGCTAAAAAGCAAACAAAAAAAGATCTTGAAGACAAGATTGCCGAATTAGAAGCAAAATTAAATCAATTATCTGATCAGCTTACCGCAAAACCAGCAGAAACTAAACCTGCTGAGGTAAAACCAGCTGAGACAGCAAAGCCAAAACCTACACTTCCAAAAGGTTCTACACCAAAACCAAAGGAAGCTCCAAAACCAGCTGAGAGACCTGCAGCAACAACAAAACCTAAAGGTACATTGCCAAAAGGATTTGAGAAACCTGCAGAAACTGTAAAAGACGCTCCAAAACCAGCTGAAAAAGCATCTGCTCCAACAACTGTACAAGATGCATTAGAAGATGCATACATGAATGCAGCAATGACTGATTTCCATCAGTACAGAGCAAAAGTCACTGGATACACACCAGCACCTAACAGATACTTTGTTAGAGGCACAGCTCCAGTAGGTAAAATCCCAACTAAAAATTGGAATGATCAAAAAGCAACAGTAACTGGTTATACACAACCATCAAACCAATACTTTGCAACAAGACCTAGACTTGCATATCATCCAGCAGAAAAGAGATTTGGAAGTTTCAGTGGTGTAGCTATGACTGTTGACGGTCTTAGTGTACAAACAAAACCAAAAGAAGCTCCTAAATTGACTCCAAAGGAAGCAGAAAAATTGGCAAAAGAATCCTATGCTTCAGAAATGAAAGCTAAAGGAAAGGGTTCACTACCAAAAGGTTTCTAATTCAAAATATCCATTATTTTCTATTTTTATTCTTCTTTAACTTTGGTTATTCAGTATTTTTTTTAACTTTATTATGTGATTTGAATTTGTAATTAATATGAAACAAAATGAAATAGATGAAATTGTTGATTATGTTAACGAAAAATTTGATGCAAATATACCAAGTTTCGTTAAATTATTGATTGGAAAAAAAATCCATAAATTCCAGTCTTTTGATCCGTCCACTTTACCATCATCTTTAAAAAATTGTACTGTTGAAGAATTGATAATTATTTTTAAAAACGAACTAGATTCTAAACGATTAAAATTATGAACTAGTAATTTTTGTAATCATTTTGTAAAAAAGTAATATGCATGTTTTGTCTTAACTGAATTGTAAATGGCTCCAAAAATTCCTTGTCCTAATTGTCAAGAAGATGAATGGCTTGAAAATAATGAATTAAGCTATCTTCCTCAAGTGGTGAAATTAAAAGATGGAAAATATGTTGCTGATGCTGAAAATGGAATTCATGTAAGATTATGGCGTTGTAACAATTGCATGTATGTTATGCAATTTTGGGAGCCAGATTGACCATCTATAAAAATAATTTAATAATTTTTTCAATAAAATAGCAGAAAAAATATGTTTTTTTGAATTTAATTAATTTATTTTTAAAATTCTAAACAAAATGTAAATAAACAATGAAATTATTAGTTATTTGAATGGCCACAAAACGCAAAACTAATACAAAAAAAGATCTTGAAGAAAAGATTGCAGAATTAGAGGCAAAATTATCAAAATTATCTGAACAATTAGATCCTCCTTCTGCTACAACATCTGATGAAGCCCCAAAACCAAAGGAAGCTCCAAAACCAAAGGAAGCTCCAAAACCAGCTGAGACAGCAAAGCCAAAACCTACACTTCCAAAAGGTTCTACACCAAAACCAAAGGAAGCTCCAAAACCAGCTGAGACAGCAAAGCCAAAACCTACACTTCCAAAAGGTTCTACACCAAAACCAAAGGAAGCTCCAAAACCAGCTGAGACAAAATCACAACCTCCCGCAACATTCCAAGATGCATTAGAAGATGCATACATGAATGCAGCAATGACTGATTTCCATCAGTACAGAGCAAAAGTCACTGGATACACACCAGCACCTAACAGATACTTTGTTAGAGGTTATGCACCGGTAGGTAAAATCCCAACTAAAAATTGGAATGATCAAAAAGCAACAGTAACTGGTTATACACAACCATCAGAACAATACTTTGCAACAAGACCTAGACTTGCATATCATCCACCTCAAAAACGATTTGGAAGTTTCAGTGGTGTAAATATGACTGCTGAAGGTGTAACTGCAAAAGCAACTGCTCAAGAAGCTCCAAAACCACAAGTTTCTGAACAAGCTCCACCACCACAAACTGCTCCAAACGATGATGGTAAATCCAAACAAGACAAATTATCGGACTATGAAGCTGATTATTTGAAAAGACTGGAACAGCAAAAAATTGATGATGCAAAAGCCGCAGCAGAAGCAGCTGCAGCAGAAGCAGCTGCAAAAGTATCTGCTAACAAGAAAGGTGGTGCATTGCCAAAAGGATTTGAAGCAAAGGCTGAACCAGAACCAGCTAAATCTTCAAGAGGTACACTACCAAAAGGTTTCTAACCTTTTCTTTATTTTTATTCTTTAAAATCTTCTAAAACTAATAATGCATGTCCTTTGGGCTTGACCTTTGGATATGTCTTGAAAATTTTTCCTTTCTCATTAACTAAAAATGAGCTTCTGGTAACTCCCATGTATTCTCTCCCCATGAATTTTTTCATTCCCCAAACACCAAATTGTTTAGAAACTTCTTTTTCTGAATCTGATAATAACACATATTTGATTCCCATTTTAGTACAGAATTTTTTATGGGAATCTATGTCGTCTGGACTAATTCCAATAATTTCAATATCTTCTTTTTGAAATTTTTTGTATTCTGTTGAAAATTCATCTGCTTGAGTTGAACATCCTGGAGTGAAGTCTTTTGGATAAAAGTAGATGACATGTTTTTTTCCTTTGAAATCTGTTGATTTTATTTTATTTCCATCTGCATCATTTAGAGTAAATTTTGGAACTGAATCTCCTTCTTCTAACATACCATTTTTTTAGAAATTCATTATTTATACAAATTCCCCATTTTCATCATGGTGCTAGTATGTTCTAAGATCTAATCCTAATCCAATTGTTTATATTGAAATCTTTTGGGAATTGCTTGATGGTTAACACTCGCGCATGGCTTGCTGAAGCAATTGCAACATTTGGACTCGTATTCTTTGGTCCGCTATCTGTAATCTTGGCTGCAGCATGGTATGGTGATGGATTATCTACAGAAGCCGTAATTTTCATTTCATTGGGTCACGGTGGTGCAATTGCATTAATGGTATATGCATTTGGTCATGTTTCAGGAGCTCACATTAATCCTGCAGTAACCATTCCTATGATGATTACTAAAAAAATTGGTATCAAAGATGGAATTGGGTATATTCTATTTCAAATAATTGGTGCAGTAATTGCAACTGCCACCCTTGCAGTAATATTTCCAGAAATTGGAAAACAAGTGCTTTGGGGTGCTCATGGTGGACCAAGTGAAATTATCAATGGTAGTTTAATTTCTGCAGTTGTTTTAGAGGCTATTTTCACATTCTTCTTAGTAGTTGTAATCTTTATGACTGCTGTTCACAAAAAAGCACCAAAGAGTGTTTATGGTGCAGCAATTGGTGGTATGGTTTTCTTATTACACTTAATCGGTGTACCTTTAACTGGTGCATCAATGAACCCTGCAAGATCCTTTTCTCCTGCATTAATTTCAGGTGATGCTGGATTATGGGAAGTTCAATGGATTTATTGGGTTGGTCCAATCATCGGTGGTATTATTGCCGGTGCTTTGATGACTTTCATTTACGTAAACAAAGCAGAACAAGAAGATTAATTTTCTAAATACCAACATTTTTAAAAATTTAAAATCGTTTTTTGATAATGTCCTCAAACGAATTGATTGAATTATTTATCATTGAATTTGAAAAATTAGAAAATTTAGCAAATCAAATAAATTCTGAAAATGAATTAGATGTAAATCAAATTGTTGAGATTTACTATCAAATCACTAATGTCTCATCACTGATTGAGGTGATGAGGCAACAAATTGATAAATCTGATTTGAGTTCTTTTGAAAAAATTTCAAATGCCGAAAATTTTATTTCTGAAAAATTCAATTCCACAATTCATCCTAAAATAATGTCAAATATTTCAAATTCTGTTTTGGAAATTACTAAGAATTTACAATCTCTAAATTCTGAACAAAAGTCAAAAGAAACCATTGAAAATGAGGCTAAATTATATGAAAAATTACGTGAACTGATGAGTACAAAAGAATTTGTAAAACAATATGATGCAGGTTTATCTGATGATTGAAAAACTTGCTGAAAATTTAGTTAATTTAAAAAAAGAATTTGCTGGTAAATATGATGGTTCAAGCCAAATTCAAGAATTTCTTCCACTTTCAAATTCTGATTTATTTCCAATTGATAAGGACGAACTAAAACTACTTCATGAATTTGCTGAAAAAAATCCTATTTACTATAATTCATTTAAAAAAACACTTGGTGGAATTCCTTGTATTGTATATGAAGGTGATATTAACAAATACTGGTTAAACAGTATTCAACATAATTCAAGTCATGCTCCTTTTTCTCCTACATGGATTATGTCTGCATATATCTTGACATTATTTGCAAAGGAAAATGGTTATTCCCAAATAATTGATATTGGCTCTGGTGATGGAAGAATTGCTTATTGTGGTGAGGTGATAGGTCTTGAGTCATACAGTATTGAACTTGATAACCAATTAACTGATCTTCAAAAATCCCTTAATACAAAAATTGATTTTAATCCTTACTGTTTTGATGCAACCCAATTTGACTATTCCTCATTAAATTTAATCAAACCGTTATTCTTCATAGGTGGACTAGCTCAAATGGGTGGAATAGAATTAGCTACAGGAATTTTAAATAAAATTAAATTGAATTCTGATTTGTTCCAAAATTCTGGATGGGGATTTGCTGGTACTATATCAAAAAAATATTCTGCTGATCCAAAAAATATGTCTGGATGGGGTACTTTTATGGAAAATAATTCTTTAAAATTAATTCAAAATATTCCATTACCTACTGCTTGGTCGTTTCAGGAATCTGATGAAACCCAATATGTTTTTTCAAAATATTTCCAGTAATAGCAATCCAAATTAAGTGCACAATTCTCAATGTTCTTGGACGTATAGCTCAGCTTGGATAGAGCGATAGATTGCGGATCTATAGGTCGTGGGTTCGAATCCCATTGCGCCCTCTTTATTCTTAAATATCATAATTTCTCAGTATATTGATGAGCCGTAAAGACTTTGAATCGTCCTCCATTTTAGTTAAAGATATTATGACACAAGCAATTATCTCTGTCCCTGGCGAAACAACCGTTTTTCAAGTAGCCAAGATGATGGAGCAAGGTGGAATTGGTGCAGTTCTTGTAAAGAAAGATAATAATCTTAAAGGAATAGTGACTGATAGAGATTACGCAACAAAAATTGTATGCAATGATTTACCTTCCGATACTTCTGTAGAAAAAATTATGTCTACCCCATTAATCACAATAAATTTTGATGCAACCATTTCTGCAGCTGCAGAAAGAATGACTACAAAAAAAATTAGAAAATTAGGTGTAACTGATAATGGAAAAATTATTGGATTAATAACATCAACTGATTTAGTGACTCAACTCAGTAAATAACTAGAAAGTTTTAGTTTTTCTGAGAAATACTGTTACTGATATCATATAGCATGTTGTAGCAATAACTTCTGAAATAATTGATGCAAGATATGGTTCAATTCCTATTTCTAAAAAATAATACAAACTTGGCCATCTAATTCCTAAATATATTATCTCCCCAACTCCAAAAGATGAAATTAATTTTAATAGTTCTTTTTTAATTAATTTAGATTCCATCGTCTTGTATCTTTTTCTATTGTCTATGTAAAACAAACTAGAGAATAATCCAAAGTAAATTACGTACCCGATAATTATTGTTATTGTTGTGGTTTGATAATTTTCATAACCTGCTAATAATTGAGCAGCTACAGCTGATAATGATGCAGAAGCAATAAAACAAATAATGAAATTTCTATTGATTTGCAATAACTGCTTATTTATTTTCATAATTAATTGAATTTTTTAGAATTAATATTCTGTATCAATTGTGGATAATTATGAAAAAAAGATGCGAATGGGCTAAAAATGAGCCTAATTTAACGTACCATGATGTTGAATGGGGAGTTCCTCAACATGATGATAGAAAATTATTTGAATTTTTAATTTTAGAGGGTGCACAAGCTGGATTATCTTGGACTACTATTCTTAATCGACGAAATGGATATCGCGAAGCTTTTTACAATTTTGATGCTAATCTTGTTTCAAAACTCAATCAAAAAGATATTGAAAAATTAATCCAAAACCCATCAATTATTAGAAATAAACTCAAAATTAATTCTGCGATTAATAATGCTAAACACTTTCTTAAAATTCAAAAACAATTTGGAACTTTTGATAACTATTTGTGGGGATTTGTAAATTATAAACCAATTAAAAATAAATTCAAAACATATTCTGATTTACCTGCATATACTGAACTCTCTCAAAAACTTAGTACAGATCTTAAAAAGCATGGATTTACTTTTGTTGGACCTACAATATGTTATGCATTTATGCAGGCCATAGGGATGGTTAATGATCATACTGCTAATTGCTTCAAATATTTGAAATAATTATTATCTATGACACAATACGTTTTGAAAAGATCATAGATAAATTTAAGAAAATCATTAGGGATCAGTGACAAAATTAGATCCAATTGTTGAAAAATTAATTAGAGAAGCCACAAATAAATTGGAAAAAAGAAATGTGTCTCTTCAAAATTCTATTGATGATTTTGAAAAAGAACTTCCAAAACATGAATCATTTCCGACATCTAAAGATATGCTTACTTCCTATATTGGGATTTACCAGAATGAAATTGCTGTAAATACAAGCATTTTGGAAATATTGGGAAAGGCTGATGAAATCCTGTTAAGATATGACGTTGAAAATTAATTTTTTATTATATACTGTTTTTCCTAAAATTTAATATTTGTAATAATTTTGAAGAATATTGAATACTTTGACTGAAAAATCTTTTGCAACCTCGTTATCTTGTATGGATGGAAGAGTTCAAATTCCTATGAATGACTGGATTAAGGCAAAATATGGTGTAGATTTTGTTGATACTATTACCGCTCCTGGAATTGATAAAGTAATGTTTGATGGAAATGTTGAATCTCTTAAAAAAAGTGTAATGATCTCTGTAACTAATCACAAGTCCAATCATATTGTGGTTTCCGGTCATTTTGGCTGTGCAGGTAACCCTGTTTCTGATGAAGAACATTTTACTCATATTAAAAAAAGTGTAGAAATAATTTCTTCTTGGAATCTAGATGCAGATGTAGTTGGTGTGTGGATAGATGAAAATTTTGTTCCTCATTTAGTTGAATAATTTGTTAATCTAACCGTAAATCATACAGTGTTCGCATTCACAAACATCTTGTTCTTTTGATTTTTTTAGACATTTTTTATGTTGACCAGCTTGGCATTGAACACAAACTTCCTCGATATTTTCAACTTTAGTATATTTTTTAGATTGATCAAAACCAAATCCTCCATCTTGTGGTCCTACCATATTTTTTCTATGATTTCTCTAGTATTTTTAGTTCACTAATTTAGTGTATTTTTAATAGTTTCTTGAAGTTGTATTTTATTTTCTTCAATAATCCCTCTTATTTCAAAAGTATCTACATATCCCCCTGCTGATGCACGTGTTGCCTTGAGTAAATAGTGTAAACTTCCTTCTTCAATTTTTCCGACATAATAACCATATAGAAAATCTAACTCATCATTGCATTTCCAAATTTTTTTAATGTTTGGAAAAGTTTGTTCAATTTCAGTTGGTATTTCTTTTATTCGTCTTTTGATATACTCATCCAATGATTTTCTAATAGTTGAGTTTTGAAGCAATATCTTATGCTCTCTATCTTTTACTTTTTAGTATTTTTATTCCCTGCATCTTTTCCTTCATCATCTACGTTATCCCACATATGCATAGTGCCTCTAATCATAAAAGAACCAACAATTATTGTTCCTAATCCTACTACTACAAAAACGAATAATTTGCCTATGTCTTTGATACTTACCAACTCTATTCCTTTATTTTAATTGTAATTATAATTGTCTTTAATTTGACATATAGTTGTGAGTTAACCCTTTCAAATAATTCTCCTGTGTTCGATAAATAGATATTTTCTTAAAATATGCGCCAAAATGACGCAGTGACTTTTTTTAGTGTAAAATTTAGTAGTTAATCAAGGGATAATGCCAAGACCAATTACTTGTAAAGATGCCGAGAGAGATTGTACATGGTCATTTAATGACGAAAACATGGAAGAAGTATGGTCGAAACTGAAAGAACACATTTTATCACAACATAAAGAAATTGAATTGAATCTTGAAAATATTGAAATCATCAAATCCATAATCACTTCTAAAGTTTACAAAGATGGTGCACGAATTGAATCCGGAAGATTTTGGTGGTGGGGGGAGAAGATGGAAAAAGTAACCCAACTAATTGCTGATCAAGAATAACTTTATTGTTTTTATGAATTATCGATTTAGAAAAAGGTCACTTGTCTTAACATTTCAATTAGATTCAATAATGAGTATATTTTTTTTATTTTATGAATAAAAAGCAACAAGTTATTGCATGGATTGCAATGATTGGGGGAGGCATTGGGTTTTTCTTTTTCTCAATAGAAATGGCTGAATTCATGCGATAAAATCGTAAAAAGTGATGAATTTATGAGCAAACTTGCTGTAAATGGAATATCTGGGTTTCTTTTAATTGGAATTTTTGTGTTAATTGGATATTTTGCATTTCCATCATTAGACTATTTGTTGCCTATTGGCAGTATTTTGATAATTATTGGGTTGATTACGATTTTCCAGCTAAAGATAGCTAATAAATTATAAAAATTTGATAATTTCTATTATGGCTGGTTCAAAAAAGAAAATCGATAAACGAAAACGTAAAGGTCAAAAGGACGCTGAACAAAAACAGCGTATTAGAAATTATAAAAAGAAACAACAAGAAAATACAAGGAAAAAGAAACCAAAAAAATATTAGCAAATGCTTCTCTCAACGATGTTATTTGAAAATTAACTAATTTCGACTATGTTTGATAATTCTTAAAATTAATTACGTTCAATACATTACAAGTAGTATGTCTGTTATCTCTTCAGAAATTAAGAGTTTTTTAAATTCTCAAAAATTAGGTTATGTTGCAACTGTTTCATCTGATGGAAAACCTAACATTTCTCCAAAGGGAACTATAATTTCTTGGACTTCTGAACTTCTTGTATTTGCAAATATTCGCTCACCAGACACTATGAGTAATTTAAGAAATAATCCTTCTGTGGAAATTAATGTAATTGATCCCTTATCTCGCAAGGGATATTTGTTTATTGGAACTGGAAAAATTATTAAAGATACTCCTTTGTTTGATGAAATTGTCGATTATTATAGAAACAATGGAATTCAAAGTCCAATTAACTCTGTTGTATTAGTTACTGTTTCATCTATTTCTGAAGTAACTTCTCCTCTCTATGATTTGGGCAGATCTGAGACTGAAATAAAATTAAGATGGAAGAAATATTTTAATGATTTATGATTACTTTAATTTTTTTCAGATTTAATCTTCATTAATTCTTGTCTTGTTTTTTTATGTGCCTCTCTTTCTTCTTCTAAAACCCCTTGAATTTGTTCTAATTCCTTATGTGCCGTGTTTAGTTTTGATTTTAATGATCCAACAACTATACTTGCTGCCTCAATTACTCCTGCATTAGCTTTTTCAGTAGGTGAATTATTTTTAATTTCTTTTTTCTCCTTTGATGTTAAGACACTAGTATCTTGAAATTTATCTTTTTTATCTAATTCCTCTTTTGCATTGTATAATCTTGAATTTGCTTCATCTAATTCTTTACCTACTTCAACTTGTTGCTTTCTTAATCCATGTATCGTTGATTGTCCTTTTGCAATTTCCTCCTTAATTTGTTTTTGTTCCTTCATCATTTGTTCTAATTCATCTTTAATTTTTTTATATTCTTTTTCAGTTTTATTGAACTCATTAATTGATTTTGTATCTTTAATTTGTTGAGCATTTTTTATTTTCTCTCTAATTTCTCTGTATTCTCTTTGAACAATGTCTAATTCCATTTTTTTTTGATTGAATTCTTTTTTTACTGACATTAGATTACTTACTGTAGTATCGTATTCTTCTTTTACAGTCTGAATCTTTTCTGAAACTTTTACTATTTCTTCTTGTTTTGTTCTGAATTCTGTTTGAAGCTTTTCAACTTCAGTTTCTAACTCTTCTTTTAAAATTGATTCATCTTCATCATCATTTTTAATTTCTTTTTTTTTGCTAAAAAATCCCATTTTCTTATCACATATGTTCCAAAAGATGAATATTTCTTTATTGCCGTTTGACTCTATTTCTCACGAATTTTAGATAAAAGCCTATACTGCCAATAGCTATGCCGCCAATCCATACAATTACGCTCAAACTTTTTGGAACTATTGCTTCCTGAGGACCTACAATCAACATTAGTGCTCCTAAAATAATTAGTGCAAATCCTCCACTGTTTCTACTTTTATTGTGTTCTCCGTGAACCATTGTTAAACATACTCTGATAGTGTTTTGGCAACTTGCTTTCTTCCAATATCTGTGATAAATGGTCCTATCTTTGGACCTCTTGATGTTCCCAAAATTATTTGATATAGTATTCTAAAGAAGTCTTTTGGTTGTACGTCATTTCCTTTAGCAATTTGATATATTGTATTTTGAATATCTTCTGGATCTTCTTCTTTTTCTAACTCTGTAATGAGTAATGATATTGCTTTTTTAGCAGTATTGTCAAGTTCTACTTCTATTTTTTCTTGTTCATCAAACTCATCAGAATAATTCCCTGCTATTTCTATCAATTTTTGTATTTCCTGATTGCCTTCTTCTTTTATTACTCCATAATCAATGAGTTTTTTCATAACTCTCTCATTTCTGTTTTCTTTGAAAATTTTTGTTAATTCAATTAATAATCTGTAATTTACATGAATACTAGATTGTTTTGGAGGATTAAGCAAATTTACATATTCATACAGTCCTTTCAATTTGGTTAGTTTTGCTTGATTGTCTACTTTGATTCTGCCAAAATACGTATCTTCAAGCTCATTGTATTCATTCATCAAACCTGGAATGTCGTCAAATCCTAATTCTCTAGCCCCCGTAATTCTTTTGTACAGTAGAAGTAAAATTGATTTTGAATTTCCAAATTCTAACCATTTTTGTGCAGTAATCACATTTCCTAGTGATTTTGAAATTTTCTTTCCTCCTTTATCTAAAAACATCTCATATTTTACATGATGTGGGTGTGGGAATTGTAAAATATCATCTGCCACCCAATCATTTACTTTGACTGAATCCATGATGTCTTTTCCATATGCTTCAAATCTAATGTCAAATGCTGACCATCTTGCAGCAAATTCTACTTTCCAAGCTAATTTTCCTAAATCTTTTGTAATGTCTGCTTCCCCTTGATGACCGCAACCTTTGATCATTTTTGAACCTATTTCTGTATCATGACAATTGTATTTGACAATTTTTTTATCTGATATGTATTCTGTAGCTTCTGCTGTGTAAAGTCGATTACATTCCTTACACACTGGGAAATATGGTAAATATTTTTGATATTTTTCTTGTCCAACTAATTCTGAAATTTTATCTCCAATCTTTGTACTGTTTTCTAATATCGTATGTATTTGATTTTTTAATAATCCTTGATTGTATGTCTCTTTAGCTCTTCTAAATTCATACTCTATCCCAACTTTATCTAATCCATCTAATAGAATACTGCTCATGTGCATTCCGTAAGAATCGTGACATCCATAAGGATCTGGAATTAGTGAAACTGGTTTTCCTAAATGCTCATCTAAACCAAATTCTTGCATCCCTTCTGGAATTTTTCTTAACCCGTCTAGGTCATCTGAATATGCAATTAATTCTGACTTGTATCCTAAATTTTCTAATGCGAGCTTTACTCCATATGCTCTAACTGCATCTCCTAAACTTCCGATATGTGGAATTCCTGATGCGCCTAATCCGCTTTCTACATTTATCAGATCTAAATTTCTCCCAAGTTCTTTTTCACGTTCAAGTAATTCTGATGCTAATTTGTCTATCCATGTTCCTTTACCAATAATTTTTTCTTCAGACATATCTTTTCCTTAATTCAATATTTTGGACATGTATGGCCCATATAACGAATACCCTAATTTTTGATAATATTCTCTAGTACCTACAGCACTAATCACTAGTATTTTTTTTGCATCAAATTCTTCTTTAGATATTTTTTCAGCTTCTTTCATCAAATTTTTTCCTAATCCTGAATGTTGAATTTCATCAGTTTCTTTTTCTCCTAATTTCAATGATTTTCCATACACGTGAATTTCTCTAACTATGCATGTATTTTCATCAATTTCATCTCTATGAGCTTCAAAACTTGGTTTTCTTAGTCTCAAAAATCCATAGATTGCTTCATTTTTGTCTTCATATGATAGAAAAATTTCTTTTCCATCTGAAGAGTCATAATCTATTCTTTTCAATTCTATGTCTTGATTTGCTGTTTTTTTATCTGCTAATCCTGCTTCTCTACATCTGATACATTTACATGATAATCCTTGTTTGGCAAGATTTTGATGTACAATTTGTCTGAGGTTACCTGATTTTGGACCTGCTATGATTTCTTTTGGTGAAATTTCTCTTTGCACTCTCATGATTCTCACCCATTTTGGAACATTCTTTTTTGCTTCTGTTAATACTTTGATCATATCCTCGTCAGAATATGGAGTGTATTTTCCTTCTTTGTATTCTTCATAGAGTGGTGTATTTTCAATAACTAACGATGGATAAATTTTCAACATATCTGGACGTAATTGAGGATCTGAAAATAATTTTTTAAAATCTGCAATATCTCCTTCTGGAGTCATTGTGGGTAATCCTGGCATCATATGTGCAACAATTTTGTAACCTGCATCTTTTGAAATTTGAAAAGATTCTGTTACATCATTATAATCGTGTCCTCTATTGATAATTTTGTAAACTCTTTCTTGTAATGATTGAACTCCAATCTCTACTCTTGTAACTCCGTAACTTAACATTAAATCTACATGTTCTTTTTTACAATAATCTGGTTTAGTTTCAATTGTAAATCCTACGTTTCTTATTTCTGCATGCTCGTTGTTTGATTTAGATTCTTCCAAGTTTTTTGAATCTGTTCCATTTTGTGCATCATAACATGATTTTATGAAATCTTTTTGATAATCTTTTGGCATGAATAGGAATGTTCCTCCTACAATCACAATTTCCATTTTTGATGGATCGTGTCCAAATGCAATTAATTTTTCAATTTTTGATGTAATTTGTAATTTAGGATCAAATTCATTTTGAATTGCATTTAATGATGATGGTTCTTTTCCTGTATAGCTGTTTGGAGAATTAAACTCAATTCCTCCTGGACAATATGTGCATCTTCCATGAGGACATGCATATGGTTTTGGCATTAATGCTACTACTGATACTCCTGATGCTGTTTTTGCTGGTTTTCTAATCAACACTTTTTTTAATTTATCAAAATCAGAGTTGCTCACCACTGATAATATTTCATAATTTTTTGGAATTCTTTCTAATGCGTATTTTGTACAAATTTTAATAATTTCTTCTTTAACTTGTTTTTTACTTGGTTCATTTATTGTCAGTAAATTTTTTGTAATTTCAGTACATGCTTTGGATATTGCTGGATCTAACTTGTTCATGTCTTCTCTATGTTTTTCACTGTTAAAATTTATTCTGATTTTTGTTCTACTGTTTTATTTGATTCGTTATTGTCGTTTTTTTGTTCTTTTCTATACTCCATTTTCAACCAAATTGGTGTGATAATTGTAGTTACTGCTACCATGATTACTATTGTTGAGTATACTTCTGATGTAAGAATTCCTGCTGTAACTCCTACCCCTGCAACAATTAATCCTACTTCTCCTCTTGAAATCATACCAATACCTACTCTCATTCCTTGTGCCTTACTTTTCAAAAAGAACATTGCCGGTAATCCACAACCGCCCAATTTTGTTACAACTGCAATTATGATAACTACAGCACTTATCATTAAAATCTCCAAATTAACTGCTCTCAAGTCTACTTGTGCTCCAATGATTGCAAAGAACAATGGTGCAAAAATCAATCCTATTTTTCCAATATAGTTTTCAATTTTCTCAAATACTTTTGTGGTTGATAATGCCATTCCTACAGCAAACGCTCCTACTATGGGTGATAGTCCGATGGATCCTGCAAGTGCTGCTGCACCAAAGAAAGACGCTGTTGCAATTCCTTCCACACTGCCTTTTGCTTTCCATAATCTTGGTGTGATTATTTTTGGTATTACTACAACTGCAACTACTAACATTATTACAAAGAATCCTAATACTTTCAAAATTGTAATTGTGACTTCTGTGATGTCTATATTGTCTACCCCTCCATCTGATCCTGCAATTGATGATACCACTGATAATACTGCAATTGCTAAAATGTCATCTACTACTGCGGCACCTATGATTAATCTAGCTTCGGGCGTTTTGATTTTTCCAAATTCACTTAATACTTGAATTGAAATTGCAATACTTGTCGCTGTAAGCGCTGTTGCAATTAACATTGATTGTAATGCATCAAATCCAAACATTTGGAAAACTGCTAATCCTGCAAAAAATGGAACAACCACCCCCAACGTTCCTACTGTAAATGATGCTTTTCCTCCTTTGAGGAATTCTTTTGGTGTCATTTCCAATCCTGCCATAAACAGAATTACAATTGCACCCATTTCTCCTAGTATTCTTATTTCATCATTTATCTGAAGTAATTGCTTTCCATCAATTACAAAAAATGCTCCTAAGGCAAATGGGCCAACAATCATTCCTGCTAATAATTCTCCTAACACAATTGGGAGCTTTAATCTGAGGAAAAGCTCTGCCATTAATTTAGCTGCAAATAGTAGTATTCCTACTCCAATTATTGTCTCTATGAAATGGGCTTCACTCATTACTATCTAGTAAAATCACAGAAATCTGTAATATAAGATGATACCAAGCTAAAAATTATTTTGTTGTTGTTAAATTAAGCAATTTTTATTGAGTTTACTGAAACCCCTTTTTTAGAAATTACTTGACCTATTTGCTGGCTTTTGATTTTATGTTTTTTGAATATTGATTCAATTTTACTTACCTGATCTTTTGGTGCCATTATGCAGAATCCTACTCCCATGTTGAAAGTTTTGTACATTTCTTCTGGTTTTACTCCTTGTTCCTCTATTAATCCCATTATTGGAGGTATTTTTGGAAGTGAATCTATCTCATAACCTGTGTTTTTGAGGCGTAATAGTTTGGTAAATGATCCTCCTGTGATGTGAGCTAGTCCATTTATCTTACATTTTTGATTAATTTCAAGAACTGGGTTTGTATAAATTTCTGTAGGTTTTAGTAATGCGTCTCCTATAGTTCCAACTCCTTTTACTTTATCTTTAACTGAATATTTTGTTAGCAAAGCTTTTCTTGCAAGTGAATATCCGTTTGAATGAATTCCTGAACTATTTACTCCAATAATTGCATCACCTGCTTTAATTTTATTTCCTAAAATCATATCTTTTTTATCCAATAGACCCACAACCATTCCTGCTAAATCAAATGCAAATCCTTTTCCTTCAATTACATCTGGCATAATTGCAGTTTCTCCGCCAACAATTGGCATTGAAGATTTTTTTGCACCTGTAACTAATCCTTCTACAATTTTTTTAAATATTGGTACATCATTTTTGTTTGCAGCAATATAATCTACAAATGATATTGGTGTTGCACCAATACAAATAATGTCATTTACATTCATTGCAACACAATCAATTCCTATTGTGTTGTATTTTTTCATCATATTTGCAATTACTACTTTAGTTCCTACTCCATCTGTATGTGTCGCTAATAATTTTCCTCCAGGAATTTCTACAATTCCTGCATAGTGTCCAAAACCATGAGCTATCTTTGCTTTTTTCTGAAGTTTATGAGTTGATGTGATTAGTTTACCAATTGCCTTTTGACTTTGTTTAATTTTTGAAATATCTACTCCTGCTTTTTTGTATGTTAAAGTCATAATTTGTTCCGCATTTGTTGTGAATAAAAGAATTTGCCTGTTATTTCGATCACATGTACATTCCAGATATCTCTTCTCTGTGTTCCACATATTTTTGAGATAATTCGCTAAATTCTGAATGGATTCTTTCTTTCTCCTCTTGTAAATCTGATGTATCTATTTCCATCTCATAAAATCTGTTTAATGCCTCAATTAGAGTTGCAGCTGCGCCTGAATCTGGCTCTATTTTGTTTGCTTTTGCCAATAATGTTAGTCCTTGAATTTCTCTAACTAGACACTCATTTAGAATGCCTCCTGGAATTCCTGTAATGAATCCCTGTGGAATTAAACTAATGTCTTTGTCTGCCATGGTTCTGATTAAATCTTCTTCTGCTGCACAATATGCTTTGTCGTCGTGTTCTGTACTTGCAACCCCATCTAAAATCACTATTTCTTTTGATCCATTTTTTTCAGCCCAATCTAAAATTGATGATACTAATGAATACAACCCATCCATCCTTAATGTGATTTCACAAATTATTGCACAAATTGTTCCACTTTCATTTGCATAGAATCTAAATGGATGACGTAATCTGCCTCTCATGAAAACTGTTGATGGTGGAAGATATTTTGATCTCATCACTGCAATTTCTGTCATTTTCAATTCTGTAATTATGTGATTGATTGCCAATGGTCCTACAAGACCTGCACCTACAAATCCTGCAAAAATTATCGGGTTTTTTAACTCTGTTTTTTTAATTTCAAATATTTCAGCTTCTGGAAATTCTTTTTGCACAATTTCAACGCTATGCTCTATCTAATTACTTTTTTGCATGAACAGATTTAACATTATTCTTCCTTTATCTGTAATTGTATAGATTACATTTGGTCCAACTGCTTCTTTTTCTATAAAGTTGTAGTTCACACAAAGGTGTAAGTAATTCAAAAATGATTTTTTCATTCTAATTTTTGATTTTGAATATAGATGTGAAAATGTCATTGGATTTCCTTTGAGTTGATATAACAACTTTAACAAAGATAACGTGCTGAAATCTTTGGTTCTTGCTTTTACTGCATCCAGAATTTGCTCTTCTCTTTCTATGATGAAGTCTTCAAATTGATCTGCCACTTCTAGTGGCACATAAGTTAGTCTTGCTTTCATTATACTGTATGGTACGGTACATTACCTTATTAGTCTTTGACTTGTCTATTTTTTATCTATCTAGGTAGTTTTTTTACACTTGTTTTGACTATTTTTGGGATTTTAATTCCTGAAATTGAGTATATGTTTCCAAAAATATGTTATTTTTTGAACTTAGCTTGAATTGTTACATTTGTGAAAATATAGTGAATCATCTCCTTTAAACAACCATACTGTAAAATTTTGTTGTGGAAGTCATACTAAGTGCTACATTACTTGTTATTGGATTGGTGATGTTGTGTTTTGGTGGGAATTGGCTAGTTAGCGGTGGAGTTGGAATTGCTAAAAAATTTCGTATCAGCAATCTTGTAATTGGTATGACTATTGTTGCATATGGGACATCTACTCCAGAACTTGCAGCAAGTATTGCAGCAGCTGGTGATCATGGTGCAATAATTTTGGGAAATATTGTTGGAAGTAATATTGCAAATGTTGGTATGGTGATTGGGGTATCTGCAATTTTGATTCCCGTTGCAATTCAAAAATCTGTATTACGAAAAGAAATTCCGATAATGTTGGGTGTTTCTTTATTACTTGTTTTGCTTTCTATTGATGGTGAACTTTCTATATATGATGGTGGTTTACTTCTTGTTGGACTTGGTGTCTTTGCATTTTTCACGTTTAGGGATGCATTAAAACAAAGAACAAAACCTTCAGATGATTCTGAAAATACTAAAAATAATATTTATCTAAAATCTTTTGGATTAATTGCAATTGGAATTGTTGTATTGTATATCGGTGCAATACTCACAGTTGACAATGCTGTAATCATTGCATCTGAATTTGGTTTATCTGAAAAAATTATTGGATTAACTGTAATTGCAATTGGAACCTCTCTTCCTGAATTAATTACTTCTATTATTGCAATTCGTAAAGGACACAGTGACATTGGAATTGGAAATATTATTGGAAGCAATATTTACAATGTCTTGATGATCATGGGTGTAGGTGCTGCACTTGGTGGTGTTTTGATAACTTCAGATGTTTATGTGGATTATGCGATAATGATTATCTTTAGTCTTTCATTATTGATTGGATTGAAAACTAAAATCATTAACAGAACTATGGGTATTATTTTGGCAACGGGATATGTTTTGTATTTGGTGACTACGTTTTTTAAATAATATGTGCCTAAATTTCATGCCTAAATTGAATTAACTGCAATATTTTCAACTTTGATTGATGGGGTGATTGACGGTAATGATGCCCATTGAATCACTTGACGTTGATCATTTCCAATATCTGATATGTTGTTTAATAATTTTGGAAGATTGTGTACTATTCTTACTGATTTTCCAGGTCCTACTATTTCCCCATTTTTTATAATTTGTATTCCGCTTCTTGCAGTACATGAGAAATCTCCTTTAATTGGATTAACTGCATATGTATACCATAATCTTCCTATCAAAATCCCTTGTTTGGTGTCTTTGATCATGTCTTCTTGTTTACTTTTTCCTGGTGTGACTATCAAATTATGTGGGGCTGAAACTGGAATTGGTTCTGCACTGTTTCCCATGGGTGATCCTATTCTTATTGCATTTCCTGATGATTCTTTTTCCCCTTCTTTGTAACTGTCATAAAGATTAGAAAAAACATTTGTAAAAACCCCATTTTCAATTAATTCACTCTTCTCAGTTTTTATTCCTTCGCTGTCTATTGACTTTGTTCCAATCCCTTCTGGGATATGTGGATTATCTGTTAAATTGAATTCTTCCATTGAAATTTTTTCTTTATATTTATTGGAGAAGCAACTTTTTTTTTCTTTAAATGTTTTAAAATTAAAATTTGATGCTACTACAAATGATAATATTTCTCCCACTGAGTAAGGTTCAAAAATTATGGAATATGTATCTGAATCAATTTTTTTTGGATTAATTGAATTTGTACACATATTTTTTGCATCTATTCCTATTTGCTCTGATGAGAATTTTGATAATGTCCTTCCACATGCATGTCCAATTCCTGAAACTGGTACTATGCTTTGCTCTGATTCTGCATTGATAATTCCTGAAATGTATGTTGATTCATTATTGAAATTTAGTCCATTAGAATTACTTAATTCAAAATTTTCATAAACTAAATTCAGCGATCCTGTAATTGTATTAATTTTAAGACTTTCAGATGAATTAATCATATTTTGAGCGATATCCGTAGCTTTTGAGCCTGAAATATGTTTAATTTTTTTATCAAATATTCCTTCTAGTTGTTGATATTCTTTTTTTACTGGTAATCCCCTCCAGAATTCTCTTGGTTTTAGATTTTTGATTGATTTGATTCCTTTTGCTATTGAATCTGGTATGTTTTCTTCATTAGTTGTTTGTATTGATGCAATTTTTTTATTATGTATTAATCTGATCCCAAAATTTTCATCAAAATTTTGTTTAATTTCAACTACTTCTGAATCTGTAATTCTTACTGTAGTGATATTTTTTTTAACCGATACAATTTCACATTCGTCTATTCCTGCTTTTTTTGAATATGTGATTGCCTTTTCTAAGGCTGACAATTATTCTTCTCTGGGGTTTTTGTATCTGAATTTATTAATTTTAATTAATTCTTTATATGATCCAAACTGAGAGTTATTTGTTATCTTATCTAACCCTTCATCTACTTCGTTTTCTGTTTCAAACTTTTTTATCATTTTGTATTGTGTATTTCTTTCCGCTGGAATTCTTCCAATCTCTCTGACCATCCGTCTAATTTCTTTTGGTCTTAACAATTGTCCGTACTCTGAACCTGCTGATGTGGATATACTTTCATTGATTAGTGTTCCTCCAAAATCATTTGCTCCCCACATCAATAGCAGCTGTGACATTTTTTGACCTTCTTTCACCCATGACATCTGAATATTGTCTATTGTGTTATTGAACATAATCCTTGCAATTGCATGCGTAAGTAATACGTCATTTCCACTTCCGCCTTGCTGTATTCCTTCGTGTAGTTGATGCTTGTACATGGGTGCTTCTGAATGGACAAAATTTAATGGAACAAATTCTGTAAATCCTGATGTCTCTTTTTGTATTTCTCTTAACTTAACAATGTGTTCAATTCTATGTTCTAGACTTTCTAAATGGCCAAACATCATAGTAGATGTTGTGTTTATTCCAATCTTGTGGGCTGTTTTTATCACTTCTTCCCATTGTTCTACTGTTATTCTTCCTGGAGAAATTTTATCCCTTAATTTTTGATCTAATATTTCTGCAGATGTTCCTGGTAATGTGTCAACTCCTGCTTCTTTCATTCTCTTTAGAAATTCTTCAATTTTGATATTTGATCTGGTTGCTCCGTATAGGATTTCTTCTGGTGAAAATCCATGAATGTGTATGTCTGGAATCTCTTTTTTGATTTCTCTGCATATGTTTTCATACAAATTTCCATCCATGTCTGGAGGCAATCCTGCTTGAATACACACTTCTGTTGCACCTAGACTGTGGGCTTCTTTTGCTCTACGTACAATTTCTTCTGTAGGTAGGAAATATCCTTCTTCTTCTCTAAAATCTCTACTAAATGCACAAAAACCACATTGTTTTATGCATACATTTGTGAAATTGATATTTCGATTTACCACATAAGATACAATGTTGCCTACTCTTCTTTTTCGTAATTCGTCTGCAACTAGCCCTACTAAGTGAAAATCAATTCCTTTTGTTTTGTAAAGTTCTAATCCTTCTTTTGCTGAAATCTCTTTTTCAGATAGGGCTTTGTTTAAAATTTCAGATATGACTGGATCTGCATTTCTAAATAGTGAATCTATGTTAATTGTCATTTCCAATACTCTTCCTTTACGTACCCATCTTCATTTTGAATCACTGCTATTTTATCCCTTAACCTATTATTAATAAAAGAAAAGAATTCTGGATAAATTGGAAACCTGCATTTTAAATCATATCCTGCTTTCTTTGAATAATCTTCAACTTTATTGATTTCTGGCCAAGAAAATTCTGGATTAACGAAATCTGGTGTCAATGGTGAAATTCCTCCCCAATCATTTATTCCTACTTGTAAGAAACTTTGATATGATTTTGGAGACAAATTAGGTGGAATTTGTATATTCATTTCTGGCATTACAATTCTTGTTAATGCTACAATTTTTTTGAAATATTCTTCATTTGCTGATGGTGAATCTTTCATTATTGTATCTGGCTTTGGTTGGAAATTTTGTAAAATTACTTCTTGAATATTTCCATATTTTTTATGAAGATCTCTTATTGCCAATAATGAATCAATAATTTCTTCAATCGTCTCTCCAATTCCTACCAAAATACCTGTAGTCATTGGAATTTGTAATTTCCCTGAGTTTTCTAAGATTTTTAATCGTGTTTTTGGTTTTTTACTGGCTGCTAAATAATGTGGCATTCCTTTTTTTGTTAATCTTTCACTAATGTTTTCTAACATTATTCCCATCGAAACATTCGTTTTTTTGAGCTCTTTCATTTCATCATAATTCAAATTTCCTGCATTTGTATGTGGAAATAATCCTAATTCCAATGCCTCTTCAGATGAATGAATTAGATATTCTACGGTTGACTTGAATCCATTTTCTTTTAGCCAATTTCTTGCTTCAGGATATTTTTTTTCTGGTTGTTCTCCTGTCACAAATAATGCTTCTACACATGTGTATTTTTTTGCTAATTGTAATAATTCTTTAATTTGTTGTTTAGACATTAAAGAAATTTTTCCTTCTCCGGGTTCTGCTTTGTATGTGCAATATGAGCATGTGTCTTTACACAGATTAATTATGTTGAAAAATGCTTTTTTGGAAAAGGTTACTGAATTATTTTTATTTCTAATTCGAAGTTTTTGTGCGGTTGCAAATAATTCATTTGAACTACTAATTGATTTTTGATAAATATCTATTATTTCATGACGATCGATTTCTTTATTCTCTAATACATTATTTAGTATCTCAGATTCTAAAATCACATTTGTCATTAGAAGATTTTTTTTGTGGATGTATTTATGCTTGTATCCATTTACTTTCAATTTGGTCTTTCTTGAAGAATAATTGTAACGTTTGTAGTCCTACCATCTCGCAAAATTTCTAGATTCATCTCATCTCCAACTGTTTTAACTCTCTGAAGGTGTATCAAAATATCGTCAATTTTTCTAACATCCATACCGTCTACTGCCACTATGATGTCTCCACCAACTGGATATTCCCTCCCATCTACTTCTATCATCTTATCAGAACCAACAAGTCCTGCATCTGCGGCTGGACTACTTTCTACTACTGTTATGACTAGAAATCCTAATGCATCTTTTAATCCTAATACGTTTGCTGTATCTGGATCAATATCTCTGCCTGAAATTCCAATCCATGGATGTTTGTATTCTCCATCATTGATTAATGTTGGAACAATTTTTGCAACCGTTTGGGATGGTACTGCAAATCCTACCCCAGTAAATTCCCCTGTTGTAGATTGTATTGCAGTATTAATCCCCACTATGTTTCCTCTCATGTTTAATAGGGGTCCTCCTGAATTTCCTGGATTAATAGCTGCATCAGTTTGAATAACATCTGGAATTGAATAACCTGAACCTGATGGTAGCAATCTGCCCATTTGACTAACAATTCCTGATGTCATTGAACCCGATAATCCAAATGGATTACCTATTGCAGCAATTGGTTCTCCAACATTGAGATTAGATGAATCCCCTAATGATAAAGGATTTAATAATTTTAAATCTGCATTAACTTTGATTACTCCTATGTCTGTATACTCATCCATCCCGATAATTTCTGCATTATATGATCTACCATCTAAAAATGTCACAACTGTTTTTGTCGAACCTTCTATAACATGTGCATTTGTAATGATGTGTCCCATTTTATCATAAACAAATCCCGAACCTACTCCTCCCGTATCGCTAGTTTGATTTCTAATTGTATTGACTCTAACTACACCTGGTTCTGCTTTTTCAAAAATTTCCATTAATGATAATGATTTTGATTCATCTAAAATCAAATTATTGATTTTATCTATTTGGTTTTGAACTTGTAATTCATTTTGGTCTATTTGATTTTGCATTTGAATTGTTGTCTCATCTGACCCTGCTGGTATGATGAAAATTATTGAAAATATGATAAATACACTGATACTACCTACAGTAGCACCCACAAATATTCCTGATTTATCCATGAGAATAATTTTTTCTCATTTGTATGTAAAAGTATTCTTTTTTATATGCTAAGTGAACTTTGAGCATGATCTTTCATTGAATAACTTCTTCCTCTCCATGAAACTGACGATGAACCTTTTGCTTGAATTAATCCTGTGAGGAATCCTAAAGTGACTACTAATCCTCCTAATGGTGCAAATAATGCATGAATTAATCTTAATTTTAATCCCATTTTCACTTCAATGATTGCACCAATGTAAATCAGTGTAGATGCAATTGCAGCAGAATAATGCAGTATTTTTGTAGATAATGATTCTATTGGAATAAAGTTAGTTATGGCAAATATTGGAAACGGAATAAATAGTAAAAATAATACTGCAAGAAAACTTCCAATTGCAATTTTTTCACTCTGCAAATAAAGTGGAATCATTAATCTCTTTAAAGCATGCCAAAGTGTTTTTGAGTCTCTGGCCCAAACTGCATCAATTAGATCATCTCCTCTAACTATTCTCATTTTGTATCCTGATTCTTTCACTTTTTTACCAAGTGCTCCATCTTCAACAATCTCATGCTTTACTCCTTCATGCATTCCTACTTCTTCGTATGTTTTTTTTGTAATGATGAAAAAACTACCAAAAAAATATGCTGCCTTTTTCTTTGGATTATTTACATTAATTGCTGAAAATCTTGTATGCAAAAATGTTGATATCATTGGTAATGATATTTTGGTAAAAAAATCAAAAGTTAACAACCTTGGAATTGCAGACAATGCATCTAATTGCAAACTTAACAAATGTGAAACTGATAATGATATGACTTGTCTAGAATGTTTTGTATCTGCATCTGTAAACAATAGAAGTTCCCCTTTTGCATGTCTGTATCCTTCCATACATGCCCAATTTTTCCCCATCCATCCTTCAGGTTTTGAATTTGCTGAAACATGAATGATTTTATTATTATTTTTTGCATAATCTGAAATTATCTTTCCTGTAGAATCTTCTGATGAATCATCAATTACTACGATTTCATAATTTTCATAATCTTGATCAATCAATGAGTCTAAACACTTTGCAAGATATTTTTCTTCATTTCTTGCTGGAAGAATTATTGATAATTTTGGTGTTGAATTATTTGTATTTTCAAATTTATCTAAATACGGTGTTTTTGTAAATGATTCAATCATGGACTTGATTAAGTATATCCAAGCTCCACAAATTCCAATTAAAATTGATGCAATAATATATGTAAAAATCTCAATTACTACTTCCAATATTATCCCTCGATTTCTCTTTTGATACTTTGCATTGCTTGTTCAGTTCCACTTTTGATATGATTCTTAATTACTGCTGTAAACATGTTCATCATTCCTGATAATTTAATTTCCCAAGATGTTTTCATGATGATCTTTCCATTATTTGGTGTTAGTGTAATAATTTTTGTTCCATTAAGAATACCTTTTGTAAATTTTGCTTTGATTTCATTTTTTGGGTTTAGCTGAACTTCTTGTAAGCATTTTTGATCTCTAAATGCTATTGTAATTTCTCTTTTTATTGTGTCTCCTTCTGTAGATAACGTCTTTACTTCTTTTGTCCCTTTCCAAAATTTTGGTTCATTATCTATGTCTGAAATAATTTCCCATGCCTTATCCAGGCTGGAATTAATTTCTGTTTGAACCACAATTGTTGCCATTCTTGTTTGAAATGATTTTTGCATCAAATATATTAGATTCCACTATGTACTGAAACAGACTGTGATGGGCCAATGCCTAAAATCCAGAACACTAACTCCGGTTCTAATGGCCTTGACCATTCTTCCGTCACAGTCCATTAAAATTTAAAAGAACATGGAATTTACTTGCTATATGGCAAAAATTGGTACTTTTGATGCAGGAACTTTTTGGAAAAATGCATATGCTCACCAGCGTGGAAAATTGTTAAAGAAAGTTAATGTTCCTGATGATCAAATTATTGAATTGGTAAATAAAAAATATCTTGAATTACCTGCTGCTTTAAAATATGAGATTGAAACGAGTGGAATTACAAAAAAAGAGTTACAATAATGCAAATTCATTTTAAGCGGAAAATCTTAGATGTTTTATGACCACTGTCTCGTATGATGATTTTGCAAAACTAGACCTTAGAGTTGCTAAAATTATTTCTACTGAACCAATTGAAGGAAAATCTCGAATAATTAAAGGTAAAATTGATTTGGGCGGTGATGATCAAAGAGATGTAATTATTGGAGGAGCTCAGTATTTTCAACCTGATGAAATTGTTGGAAAAACTGTGATTGTTCTTGCAAACTTAGAACCTAAAACAATGGCTGGTGTTGAATCTAATGCAATGTTGTTGGCAGCTGATGTTGATGATAAACCATATTGGCTTACTGTAACTGAAGATGTTGCTTTGGGTAGTCCTATAAAATAAATAATTTTTAATTAATCGTAAACCATCAAGTCTTTTTCTTCTAATAATGAATGGACGTTGTTTACTGATCTGTATACTTCTTTCTCAAGTTTAGCTCCTACACAAACAAGTTTTCCTGATGCAAAAATCAAGATGACTGTCTTTGGGTCAAGCATTCTGTGGATAAGACCTGGGAATTGTTCAGGTTCGTACATGCTTCTTGGTAAAGTTCTTGCTGCTTGCTCCAAGTTGACTTTGCCTCCAAGGTTGATTGAAGATACGATATTTTGAATTGAAACTACGGCGTCTTTTTTGACTTTGATGCCTCCTTTTCGAAGTTGTTGAACTACTGTTTTTACTGCTTTTTTAGCTAATTCTTCTGACTTGGATCCTGTACACACCATTTTACCGGAACTAAAAATCAATGTTGCACTTTTTGGGGTTTTTAATCTGTAAACAAGGCCTGGAAATACGTCTGGATGATATTCTACATCTGGGAATGTTTTTGTAATCTCGTTCAAGTCCATTTTTTGATCAACTGATGCTGAAGCAACTACGTTAACAACGCTTATCATTGGTTTTGTTTGTGGCATATCGAGTTTTTTTCGGTCCTACTATATAAAAGGACAATATCTCTCTCTGCTTTTAGATTTAGTTGATTTTACGAATCATTTAATTTAGATCTACAAAGTTTTCTTGTTGTTGAATTTTACAGATTTTGAACAAATGTTCTCCATGAGTGATGACAGCGATCCTTTGATGATGTTGGTTTGGATAATTCCGATAATTATTTTTGTATTTTATGGACAACAAATTCAATTACTAGTTACTTCTGGTGAAATAAAAAAAGCAATTAAAAAATTAGATAAATTCAGTACTGATTCTAAAAAAGAATTAATTGATTATGTCCAGAAAAATCTAGAACCTGTAGATGAACCTACAAAAAAAATTGAGCAATTTTTAGACTATTTCACAATAATGCCAGTTGACATGGATCCTAATGGAATTGTTGAAAAAGTAAGACATACTGTAAGATCCAGAGAAGACTATACGCGAAATCATATCCAATCTCTATTGCCTAATATTTCGGAAATTGAATTAAACCGTGTTCAGACATTACTTGAACTTGCTTCCTCACTACAAATGATTCACAAAATTGTAAATCACATGTTTTTGACTGCAAAAAAACAAAAAAATTATCCATTAATTTTGCCTCTACAAATGATTTTACCATTCATTATGGAGCATGCAAAAGCAATGCAAGCTGCAATTCCCGCATTTAAAACAGGACAGCCAATTGGTGATGGAATTGGACCTATGGTAGTTGGTAAAATGATGTTAAATGAAGAAAAAGAAATTATTTCATTTCAAACCGTTATGGCAAAAACTACTTTTGAACAAAGAAAATTATTTTTACTAAAAGCTGAAGGACCTAGTTCTACTGTTGGTAGACCTGATGAAGCATTACAAAAAATTATTGAAACTAATAAAATTGATGCAATAATAATGGTTGATGCAGCATTAAAAATGGAGGGTGAAGATTCTGCATCTATTGCAAGGGGATTTGGAGCTGCTATAGGTGGAATAGGTACTGAAAAATTCCAAATTGAAGCAATTGCAACTACCAATCAAATTCCAGTCTTTTCAATTATTGTAAAGCAATCCGTAAAAGAGGCAATTACTCTGATGAGTAAAGAAATTGCTGATCAGGCTGATAATGTTCGTTCACAGGTATACGAGATGATTCTAGAAAATACTGCTGAAGGACAATCTGTTGTGATAATTGGGGTTGGAAATACTGTAGGAGTTCCACAATGATTTTTTCAAAAGAAGAAACAATATTGGCATATACTGTTGAAAGATGTCCTAAATGCAATAAACTCAACAGACGAGATTTTTCTGAAGGTGATGTTTTGTTTATGCCTTCTTCTGATTGCTCATTTTGTGATGGAATTACAGTTATCGAAAAAATTTATGGTGAAATATTCCAAAAATAACTTGCTAAACTCTCTGTTTTTGTAATTGGATAAATACAGTATCTTTTTTTAATTTGATTAGATGACGCAGAAAAATAAATTGGATATGTCTAAACAATATGCAATAAAACAGCATAAGGGACAATATCGTAAAAATAACAAAACCCCCTATTGGCATCATTTGCAAGATGTAGTGAAAAATCTTGAGATGATGGGAATTGAGGATGAATCCATTTTATGTTCTGGATGGTTACATGATTCTATTGAAGACACTTCGTCTGATTTTGATGATGTTTCAAAACATTTTGGTAAAAAAATTGCTCAAATTGTGTCTGATTTAACAAAAGAAACACGTCTACCTAAAAATCAACAAGAAAAAAACTATCTAAAACAACTCTCTAATTCTTCATGGCAATCTAAAGTTGTCAAATTTGCTGATATTTTGGCAAATGTTTCTGATTTAAAAAACTCTGAATTGAATAGAATGCAAAAAATTGTACAAGTAAAATATAAAATAAAATATCTAAATGAAATAAAATCTGGAATTATTCAAAATAAAAAGAGAATTCCTAATTTATCTCAGGCTGAAATAATGCTAAATTCAGTTCTAAAAGAATATGGCCAACGAAAAATCACTTTGTCTTAAATTTTAGCTTACATGAAGGACAAAACCAAGTGATTGTTTCACCTTGTTCTCTAAACATTAATCCTCCACACTTGGGACATGGTCTAATCTCTTCACTCATTTCTTATTCTAATGCTTTTGTTGTAACTGTGACTCCACTTTCAATTGGGATGAATGTGTGCTCTGCTTGGGCCACCCTTTGTTCATTCACTTCAATTAATACTGGATATGCTTGGACAGCTTTTTTCTTTATCAAAATATCTAGTAATTCTCTAGCTTCTTTTTCTTCCCATTCTTTTGTAATCCATCTTAATGCAAATGGCAACATGTTGAAATTTTCCCATATGAAATTCAATAATTTATCTGCCTCCTCATTTTTTGTTTTCTTTCTAGAATTGATTGCAAAAATATTTTTTATTTTCCCATTTCTTACAAATCCTCCACCTTGTTCTGTTGTTACAAATGGTTCGCATGCATAAGCTGTATTTTCTGAAAGTGAGAATCCTCCAATTGACCAAATATTTGGAATTGATTTTCCTGCGTGGATTGTATATTGTTCTAGTGAATGTCCGCTAAGATTTGCAATTGGTTTGAATCCCATTTGTTTAATCGTTGTTTCAATTGTACGACCAATGTCGCTTGCTTTAACTCCTGTTTTGATCATTGACATTGCACTGCCCAGTGCCTCTTCAGCTGCTTGAACTAATCCATCAAATTGTGCATCGTAACAAACTGTGACAGCCGTATCTGCAATGTATCCATCAATTTGTGCACCAAGATCAATTTTTACTAAATCTGTATCTTTGATTGTAATTGGGTCATTTGGTTCTGCTGTGTAATGTGCTGCAATTTCGTTAATACTTGCATTCACTGGAAATGCACACTTGGCCCCTCTTTTTCTAATTTCATTTTCTACCTCTTCACAAATCTCATAAACTGTTTTACCAACCCAGTCTTTTACTCGAACCATCTCTCTTACTTCTGCTGCAATTTTACCTGCTTTAACATAATTTTCAATTGTCACAAATTTGATCCTTCATTTGCCTTTAAAATTATTATCTGTGAAGCTTAAATTGGGGCATTTTCGTATTTCGCTGGGATCGTGGTCTAGCTTGGTATGATTCTGCGTTTGGGACGCAGAGGTCGCGAATTCAAATTTCGCCGATCCCACCATAATCATTATCTTATTATCAAATTGACTCTTCTTCTTATTGCCGAGCAATGAAGATGAGTTAGAGAAATGACTTTTGAAATGAAGTAAACTAATGGCCTGAGCCCGGCAAACTTTTATCGATTCAATTTAAGACATTTTATTGAATTTTGAGCGTCGAGATATTATTCTAATTGTAGGCTTGATTCTTGTCATGCTTGCATTAATTCAATACTTGGGACCTGCTTATTCTGCAATTATTGTAATTGGGCTTTATTTTGGAATAAAGATCTATGTTGGTAAAAAGCGCCAATTAATTCAGCGTGATGTTGGTGAGGGAATTTGCATGGAGTGTGGCTCTAAAATTATCAATAAAAAATGCACAAATTGTGATTCTGAAGAGGAATAATTCCTTCGAATTCCTTAAAGTCTTGAATTTTACTTATTTTTTGTTGATTTTAAGATCTTTGACTTTAACAAATAGCTCAACTTTTTCTCTATCTAATTCTAAAATGAGTCATTTTGTGAAGAAATATAGGAAATATCAATGAATCGCTCTCCCCTACTTGTAATAATTGCAGTACTAGTTACTATGATTTCCGTTCCTGCATATGGTGAACTGATAACTGATCATGTTGTAATTAATGAGGTTGACACTAATCCTTTTGGTGATGACTCTCTTGCAATTTCTGAATGGGTAGAGCTTTACAATCCTACTGATTCTGATGTGGATTTGAGTGGTTGGCAAATTGCTTCGACCACTGTTTTGAAAAAAACATTTACAATTCCTGATGGAACTATAATTTCTCCTGAACAAATATTGCCATTCACTTACACTAAAGTTTGGTTTACTGATTCATCTGAATCTGTAGAATTAAGAAATTCTTCTGGTAATGTAATTGATAAAACCCCTGAAATTACTGATTTGAAAAATGATTTTATGTCCTGGCAGAGAAGTTATGATGGTCATACTGATTGGGAATTCTCTCTTGGTAACGCTGGTGGTTCAAATGGTAAATTAATGTCATCTGATAATACTTCTGCAGTTGAAGTAACGTTATCTACTGATAAAGCAAATTATGTATTTGATGAAACTACGATAATTCAAGGAACTGTTTCAGAAAAAGTTTTTGTAGAAATTCCTACTTTTCAAGCAGCAGTTATTTCAATAACTATTTCTGGTCCTGATTTTCAACAATCTGTTTCATTATATCCTGATTACAATCTAAATTATGAAACTAGTTTAGACTTAGTTCAAGTTATGGGAATTTCTGAAGGCACTTATGATGTGACTGTAACTTATGCTGGTGTTTCTGAAACTACTAGTTTTTCTGTTGAATCTAAAATGATTGAAACTACCGAAACTGTGGATTCTGTTTTTAAAATTGGTGTTGATCAAAATGAATATTTTCTTAAACAAACAATCTTACTTACTGGAACAACTAACGAAATAATTCCATATGAGAGTATGAAATTTACTATATTAGATCCTACTGGTAAACAAATTGATAGCGGAAGTCTGTTTACTGTAGATGGTGAATTTGATACGATCATTTCAATTAATTCTGCTATTCCGGTATTTGGTGAATACATCATCACTGCTGAATATGGTGAACATATTTCATCTACCAAATTTTCTTTAATTGAAAAAACCATTGAAATTGTAACTGATGATTCTTCTAATGAGATGATTTTCACTTTAGATGATTTTCAATATGTTGAAAATGCTTATGTAAAAATCTCTGGAATACTTCCAAACTTTGATCCCGATAGTGATATTTACTATCAAGTAGTATATCTGAATTTTTACACTTCTGATGGAAAGCCTATCGCTTTTACTAGTGCAATAATGGATAATTCTGCTGGTGCACAACAAATTCTTTTCACTTCTACTGCTGTACCTGACGTTTATGGGAATTTTGCTGTAGATGTTAGAATCCCTTCTGTAATGTTTCCTGTTGGTGATTATATTGTAAAAGCTAATTATGGTGGATTACTGGCATCAGAAAATTTTTCTGTAATCTCTAACGAAGATTTTGCAATTGATAAAACCCTTGGCGATGGTAATCCCAATGCTTCAATTCCTGGAAAACAATCTGTTTCTGAAGAAAAAGATGCAGGAGGATATGCTGTATCTAGTGTAAAAACTATGATTGAAAAAACTAATCGAATTTCAGACAGTTTAATCTCTATTGAGACTACAGATAAAATTCTTGAAGAACAATCTGTACAACCTAGAGTTTTATCTGGTTCTATGATTACTCCATCAAAAACTGATATCTCTAAAGTGAATTTACAAGTTTTATCTGCATCTGGAATTTGTATCATTGGTCAGAATTCTGATTGTCTAGTAAGTGAATCCACTAGAAAACCTGGACAAATTTTTGAAGTAATCCAACTTGATGGAATGAATCTTAATGTGAGATATTCTGGCCCTGATGTGCGACTTGAAAAATTTAGTATTTTACCTCAATCCTCTGAAGATTTCTTGCCTGATACAAACTGGAATGTTGAGGTCTTAAAAGATAGTGAGATTTCTAGATTTTATTATAAAGTAACTTACAAAACTATACAGTAAATTCCAAATACTCTTACTGTAATTGTCAATTAAATTGAAATTACAAGTTTTGATGTTCTATCAGGATGATCCCAAGAAATGTACTGCTGCAAAAATGGTAAAATTTGGACTTGCTCAAAATATTAAAAAAATTGGTTCAAAAGGATTAGTTTTAGATCCATTTGCTGAAAAAACTTTACTTCCTAAAGATGCTTCTGTTATTCATTCTATTGTAGGCATTGATTGCTCATGGAATTTGGCAGATCATGCTTTTTCTCAAAAATTCAATGGGATTAAAAGAAAATTGCCTCCTTTGCTTGCTGGAAATCCTGTGAACTATTCTAAATTAAACAAATTAACCACTGCTGAAGCCTTATCTGGTTCATTATACATTCTTGGCTTTAAAGAACAAAGTTTAGAATTATTAAACAAATTCAAGTGGGGGCATACATTTTATGAGTTGAATCAAAATCTACTAAATGATTATTCTGAATCTACAACTGAAGAAGATATTCAGAATATCGTTGCCGATTATGGTTTGATTTAAAATCTCTTTTTTAGAAATATTGTAATTCCAATCATTATTGCTACTACTGTCATTCCAATTATCCCAATATCATAACTTATTTCATTTTCAATATTTTGGAAATTGATTTCAGTTTTTGGAATTTCTGATTTTTCGTTTGTTACTATGAAATTAGTTTCATAAATATCTGGTTTTAAAACTGAATTTGAGATTCCAAATATCTTGATTTGGTTAGTTCCTACTTGCAATTTTTTTGTAATGTCTGATGTGAGCTTAATATTTAATTCATTTTCATTAATTTCTGATTCTTCTGATATCTGAATTTGTCCTTCGCTGTCTAATATGAAATATAGTATTGATGTGACTCCCTCAGTTTCTATGTCGATTTGAGTAAATTCTCCTTGCTGAATTATTTTTTCTATGTTGATTTTTTTGATGCTTGGAAATTGCATATTTTCAAATTTTGACCATGTTCCAATTTCAAATGGATATGACTTGTCCTCAAATGCTTTTACTAAAATTGTTCTTGATTCTGGTGAGTATGTCTCTAAATAAAATGGCCCATTACTAATTACTGCATGATTCTTTTTTTCAATCCATTTTATTGATGAATCAAATCTGTCATCAAAATATTGTTGTTGTTTCTGACTTTGTTTTAATGAATTTGGAATGAATTCATTATCTCTAAATTCTTTCAAATACTCTTTGATAATTTGTGCATCATTTGGAACAATTAATGATAACCAATTCACACTCTTACTTGTAGCACCTGATCTTGAAAATGATACTTTTCCATCTATCACTGCTTTTTCCATAGCTGCAGTTAATTCCCATGGAACTGGACTCCACATAGCAGCCCATTCGGCAATTTCATTTTCATTAAAATGCCAATAATTAACATATACTTCTACTGTGTCTTTGTCAATTTCGTTAATTGCAACTATTGTTTGAATGCTTTGAGCCGCTCTTGGCGTGAATTCTGTATCAAACGTTTTGTCTTTTTCATCTATCTGTGTGCCCCACTCTATAGTAAAATACAATGAATGTAAAATATCATTCATATCCATTGCCTCTCCGTTGTGCCAATTACTGAACTTAAAGTCAAATGTAACTTTGCTTGTTGCAAATGTTTCAGTTGACACCTTTTCCCACTTCTGTACTGTTGGATTCCACATTTTTGCTTCTGTAGGAACATTGATTTTTTTATCTAATCCTGATGTTTCTACTTCCCACTGTGCTCGAACTGGAAATGTTTCACCTGTAAATGGATGCTTAAATGTAATGGGGTCTGAAATAATTCCCCAAATCTGTCTACTGTATGTATCTGTTAAACCCATTATTGGATTCCATGCCCCTTGATAGATTTGTTTAACTCCGATGGTTAATTCTTCGTCATTTGTTTTTGCATTAATTGGTGTAAATCGACTTGGTATCCCTGCTCCTAAATCATTAACTACTCCTTCTACATTTTGATTAACTACGTATTGATCAACTTTACTTGCCAAAAAAATTCTTACTGACTCATTAATTCCTTCTACCACTGCTTCTTGAATTAATTCAGATCTTTTTTCTGAAGATTCAAAATCTCCTTTGTAGATTTTTTGAGTTAATTCGTCTAATCTTTTATTTTCATAATTCCAATATGATGGGTCATTAAAACCTGGCATGTTTGAAAACCATGGTGAGTACATTTGACCTAATCCAATTGAATCATATTTTACAAATGCAGAACGACCCCATCCTTCTGTGTATAAATTCCAATTCATGTCTGCTGGATTTGAACCATAAACTACAACAAATGCTTTATTCAAATCCCCGTAGTCTTTTTTAATTTTAAATCCCATATCGTCTAGCTCTTTAGCTAGTATTTCTCCAATAGATTTTCTAACTGGATCATCGCTTCTGATAAAAATACTAATTTCTACTTCTTCATTATTTTTTACCCATTTTCCATTAATTTTTTCTACTCCTCTCTCCATTATTGACTCTGAGATTATTTTATTTGCCAATGTCGGATTGTATTTAAAATTAAATGATTCTAATTCTTTGATTATTGTAAGATATTCTGGATCTGTCGGTCCGTAATAGGATATAATTTGAGAGCCATATCCGCCCATCAATTCATTTACAATTAATTTCCTATCTACTAGATAATTTAAGGCAAATCTTGCATCTTTTTCTGAAAATGGATTAAACTTTTCGGATTCTGCTGGATTGATTAGTAAGCTATATGATCCTCCTGTTGAATCATAAATTTTTAGTCCTTCTGCACTTTGTTCATTTTCTAATCTATCTGGTGAAATTCTATAATAATATAAATCCAAATTTCCATTTTTTACTTCCTCTAATGCTGTATTCTCGTCTAAATATTGAATAAATTTTATTGAATTTACATGGGTACTTTTTTCTGCAAATGATTCATTGTATGTTATTGCTATAACTAAAAGCGCTAGTAATATCACTAGCATTTTTTTCATAGTTTTATTTTCCTATGCTTGTAATAAAACCTATGTTGAATTTTTATTTTTTAAATCTCTGGTTATAGTTGTGCTAAAATTTACATGTAAAAAAACCAAAATATGTAATAGATATAATAGAATCACACATTTAGACAAATCTAGGAATATTTGATATGACCCAAGAAGATGATTTAGAAAAAATTGAAGAACTAGTTAACAAAGGTATTTCATTACAAAGGGAAGGAAAACATCAGGATGCAATACTTCACTTTGATGAAGCAATTAGTATTGATAAAAGTCTGGGGGGAGAATCTGATCCAAATTTATTACTTCTTAAAAATAATTCATTAATGAAATTATGATTGAAAACAAATGTCTTTGTTGTGGAAGAGTTTTTGAAATTAAATCAAACCCCTGTTGCAAAGAAACTTGTAATCAATGTCACACTAATCCTACCATGAATTGCCCAAATGCTTGATTTTTGAGAATTTGTGCCTAATTTAATAACAAATCAATCTTAGCGGTGCATCTTTTGTGATACCAATGACTATTTCGTATTTGAGGTTTTAATCTAATTTCTTTGTTGCATAAAGTACAATAAATCTTCACGACTCTTAGATTATCTCCGCTCTCCTTAAGAGGGATGGGTTATTGTGAAAACTAATCTGGTTTGTTGTCTTGGAATGCACACTCGTTATCTGAATCATACTTTTTTCTGTCATTTCTTTCTTTTTTGATAATCCAAATCCCTCCAACAATTGTTGTACCTGATAAAATTAGCCAAAAAATCCCAGACGTTTGCATAAATAACATCATTAATGTGATTCCGATTGAAAGTAATCCGTATCCTATAATTATCTGACCATAGTTTTTATTAAATTCCATAATGTTTTTTGTACATCGTACTAAAAAAAGACATTCTATCTTAACCTAAAACCTATATCCTGTATCTTATTCAAAATTGGTTATTGAAAACTCATCCTAAAATGATTCAAGGTCTGAATGGAATAATTTCTGGTGGTGTATCTGTAAAGGATTTCTCTACTGTCACTCAGATTAGTTCTATTGACTCTGAAAATATTTTAAATAATTTATTAAATAATGGAATTGGAACTCTGAAAGATAATTTTTATTTTTTTGAAGATGGTGATAAATTAAAAATTGCAATGACTTTACTTGAAAATGGATTTCCTTTAGATGAGATTTCAGTTGTATTGGATTGGAGGGATTTTGAAGGATTAACTGCAGAAATATTATCCTCAAAAAATTTTGCTGTAATTAAAAATATGATGCTGACAAAGCCTAGAATGGAAATTGATGTTGTTGGCATTCGTTTAGGTATTGCAATATTGATTGATTGTAAACATTGGAAAAGATACAATTCTTCTTCACTAGCATCTGCAGTAAAAAAGCAAATTGAAAGAACTAAACAATATGTTGCAAAGACTGAAGGATCAATGGCTGTGCCTGTGATTGTTACTTTGTATCAGGATAAGATTGATTTTATAGACAAAGTTCCTATTGTGCCTATTTTTCAATTTTCTTCATTTATAGATGAATTTTATGGAAATATTGAAGAAATGAAAACTATAGAAAAAGACTAGTGATGAATAACCCTAGTCCTCCAATAACAAACATTTTGGTAATTCTTAATGAATTCTCTAAAGCTTTTGAATAATCTTCATAGATGCTTTGACCCATGACTTTAACTTGTGTCTCATTTTCTAAAATTTCATATTTTGCTGATGATATTTTTGATACTGCATTTTCTGCAATTTCTAAAAACCATTTTGAAAGTTTGTCTGCACTGGTTATTAGTCCTAGTTGATAGTAGCCATTTCTATTTCTAGCTTTAACTGCTGCATAATGTGTATCTGATGTACAAATTTCTAATAAATTATGTCCTTCATCTTCAAAGTTTTTAATTATTTTCTCTCTAACTCCATTTTCCATGTTGTTTGCATCTGCCCATCCCAGAAAATATTTTTTATTGTTTATCTTTAAACAAGTAATTCCTAACCCTCCTTTTGCAAGATCTTCAGTCCATACATCCATGTCATTTGAATTTGCATACCCTAATTCAATTGGAAAGCTATCTTTTGTAATTAGTGAGTCCAAACATGATTTTGTAGCTTTTAACAAGTCTTCGCCATCTTCACTTGAAATTTCTTCCCCCATTGCATTATGACAATCAATAGTCATAATTTTTGTAAAATTTCTATTCTTTCCATATTGCTCAATTTCTTTTTTGATGTAACTTGGAATGTCTTCCATTCCGTGTGGTGACAATGAAAGCATTAGTAATGGATTATTTCCAAAAAGCATTCCCGTTACTCTGGCTTTATTGATTTGAACTATTACTGGCTCTGTACAAGTCATTCCTTCTTCTTTAACAACACTATTTTCTAAATTTTTCAAATAATTATTCACTTCATTTCGTGATGGTAAATTCAATGCATGATCAGAAATACTATGCATTACCATTGCTGATGATTCCAAATTTTTATAAATTAGATATGGGATATTGCTACCGCCTACTGGATGATATGGACCTGGATGTATTTCTGGTAACACCATGCGGAATTCATTGGATCCATCTTTGGATGAAAATTTGATTTGTGAAGTTCCTACTTTTGTTTCAGTTGCATGTTGTTCCATTAATTCTTCAGCATCTTCAAAATCATTTCCTTGTGATGCAAGATATGCTTGAATGGTTTTGTGGGTACTTTCCATTCCTGGTCTACCTGCTCTATCTGTCGTTCGTGACCATACAGTTGCAATAATCCAAAATGCAAATCCGTAGATTATTCCTAATGGTTCACTAAGTATTGTATACCATGATTCTTGTGGAATCAATACAAAGAACATTGCTAATGGTTGAATGAATGCAATGGCCCATGCTTTTTTTAGGCTTAATCCTAATGTTGTTGTGTAAATTCCTATTCTGAAACTTGCAAATAAAATCATTCCAAAAGTAATAAAAAATAATTCAATATTTTTTCCTAGTACTACACTTGATAATATTCCCATTAGAATGGTAACTACCCAAAGCATATTTCCAAATAATGATGAATGTAATGATTTTGAATATTCTTTTTTCTTTGTAAATCTTGTATCTAGAACTTGTATTATTGCTAATACTCCTAACACCATTGGGATTCTGTACCAAAATTCTTCGATACCTAAGTTGTTAAAATATCCAAAATATGTTGCAAGTACAATTACTAATCCTACTCCCATAGATGCAGCTAATGAAAAATAATGCGACCCTGGATTAACTAGAGTAAGTGAAAATCTGTTGTGAATACTTGAAACGTCGTCTTGTTCCTTTTCCATTGTTTTTTCACGGAGCAAAAAATAGGTCAGCTATCCATGAGATTGCAATTAAGCTAATTGGAATTGAAACTACTATTCTTGGATCCATCTTGAAACCTTTTGTTTCGTCCTCGAAGAATCTCATGAGGCCTCCACTTGATGCTGGAAGTGGAGCTGATTTATCTGCCATTATGATTCAGAAAAACGGATTTTACCATAAAAACTTTCTTATTTTTCTTTAATTTTGTCTATTGTTTCCATTACTGAGTTAATGGATTTGAGAATAGATTGTTGTTTTTCGTGATCCTCCTCTTGCTCTAGTTCTTTAGATAACACTTCTAATTTTTTTTCAAGTGTATTTTTAAGTGGATTTTCCTTTTTCTCCTGCTTGTTTTCTTTTGGAATTTCTCTTTTTTCTGGTTCTTTGCCACATTTGATACATAATGCCTGGCCTTCTTTCATCACTCTTACTCCTTTACAATATGGGCATGGTTCACTTAGCAATGTTGCACCATTAAGCAGCATTTCTGCTGCTCGCTTTTGAAGATCTTTTGACATCGTTTTCCATTGTTTTTGGATTTAAAAAATCTGAGTATTTTCACTTTATTCATCAAACAAGGCTTAATAGTGCGTATCATTGAAATCAATTCGAACGTATGGCAGTAATTTGTAATACTTGTGGTCTACCTGAAGATTTGTGTGCATGTGGAGAACTTGCAAAAGACAGTACTAAAATTATAATCCGATTAGAAACTAGGAGATTTAAGAAAAAAGGAACTATGATTGAAGGTCTTGATCCAAAATTAAATAATTTAGAAACTGTCGCTAAAGATCTTAAAAATAAGTATGCTTGTGGTGGAACTGCAAAAGAAGGTTACATTTTCTTACAAGGTGACCATAGGGATACTATTAAGGACACTTTAGTTAATTTGGGATTTGCAGAAGATACTATTGAACTTCATTAGAAAAATTGCAAAATTCAAATAAGATTCTTCAACTACTTGGAATTCCTTTCACTGCAGTTTTATCAATTCTTTTTGGATTACTTGTAATTTCATTTCCTATTGGAATCTATATTGTATTTGAAACCGACATAGGTGAATCAATTAATTATGATTATCCTATTAGCCATTTAGATATTTTTCAAAATTCTTCTTTTTATCAATCTGATGTTGATCTAAGTATTGGTGATGCCTTTGTAGTTTTATGGTTGTTTTATCTTTTTATTTTTGTAATTTCAATTTTAGGTCCTAAACAGAATTTTCTACAATCTATTTCTTCTTTAATTTCATTAGGCAAATATGATGTTAAATTAAATTACATGTTTGCTATTACAAAATGGTTATCTGTTCTAGTTTTAGTTTCTGCAATAATTAATGTAATTCAAGAGTCTTTTGGAATTGAAACCGTTCCTCCTCTGGGCGATAATAACTTAATCCAATTTTTTTATGTCTCTCTTGCACCCCTATTTGAAGAATTTATTTTTAGAATTATTTTAATCGGAATTCCTTTATTTGCATTATATTCTAGTCGTGCCTCGATTCGTTATTTTCTGAAATGTCTCTGGACTCCTTCATCCTTAAACATACTTGACTCTAAAAAAGCAATTTTTGTAATTGTTTTTGTAGGTATTTCGTTTGGATTTGCTCACATTGCATTTAGTGATTCTTGGAGTGAAGGAAAATTTGCTCAAGCCACTGCTGGTGGTATAATTTTGGGCTGGGTATATCTTCGATATGGTTTTGTTGCTTCCTTGTTGATTCATTGGGCTACAAATTATTTTATTTTTGCATACGCTCATTTTATTTCTCAAATTAATTATGTTCCTTTAGAATTGGCTTTTTCTAATCCTTTGATGTTCACTTTAGAATTGTTATTTTTATTTGCTGGAATTTTAGCAATCTGTATTTTATTTTTAAATAAATTCTATTTAAAAAATAATTAATTTAGAATTTTTTTAATTTTTTCTATTAAATGTGGTTTTTCATTTTGTTCTAATAATGCATTCAAGTCTTCTTGATCATCCACATCTAACATTACTCTTTTTACAAAAACCATTGCAACATTTAGTGTGTGTTCCTTTGCTGTCTTCATATGATTTCTGTAACTGTCATCATCATAATGTGTTTTCATGATATTGATTGGCATTCTTACAAGTGCATTTGTTCCATCAAATTTTCTTGAAGGTACAATAATTACAAAATTTGGATGTAGTTGATGTTTTAATATGAAATCAATATCTTGAGTTTTGATAAATGGTATGTCTTGAGGGAAGACAATCGATGCATTAAAGTCATTTTCCAGTAAATATTTGTCAGCAAGAGATACTGCTTCATTTACGCTTTTTTCTTTCTCATCAATTATTGTAATTGTTTTGAATTTTTTACCTAATTCAATGGCTTTTTGTTCTTTTGTGATGAGTATAATTTCATCAATTTTTGGAGATATGGATAATGTTTGTAAAATTTCTTCTAACATCACTTTGCATAATTCTTCAATTTTTTCTGATGGTAATTTTAAGCGGGTTTTTGCATTTGAAAAAGTCTTTACTGGAATAATTGCTGCAATTTTCAAATTAAACGTGCACTTGTTTTAAGATGAAATTTGCTAATGCTTCTTCTGCTAATTTATTTTTCATAGTAATTTTTGTTTCATATGCCTTCATATCCAATCCTTGAATCTTTTTGACAAGTGCTTTATCTTTTGTATCTACTATGACATTTGAACAAACATCTGAATACATTTTTGCTAATCCGTATGCATTTGATTCAATTCCTGCAGCTTGCATGTATTTTGCTGCTGGACCGCTAATTGATTTATCTCCTATTAGCGGACTAACTGCAATTACCTTTTTCTTCATTTTTGATAATTCTTTTCTTATTCCTTTTAGTTGTAACATTGGACCAATTGATGTTAGTGGGTTACCTGGAGCTAAAATTACCATGTCTGAATCATGAATTGCGTTTATTGCTTCAGGATTTGGTCTAGCTTTATCTGCTCCTATGTATTGAATTCCTTCTACTGGATCTAATCCTCTATGCTTTACCCAGTATTCTTGTAAATGTAATTCTCCTTTGTTTGTAGTAATTCTTGTTTCAACTGTATTGTCCGTAACTGGAATGATGTTTGCTGTGACTGCAAATTTTTCACACATCCATTTTGTAATGTCACTAAGATTTCTTCCATTTTTCAACATATTGGTTCTGATCAAATGTGTGGCTGCATCTCTATCTCCAACTCCAAACCATGTCTCTTCTCCAAACACTTCCATTTGGCGCAAAAAGTTGAATGTGTCTTTCTTAATACCCCAACCTTTTTCTTGATCTAAGAGATCTGCTAATCCATAAATTATTGTATCAATATCTGGACATACATACAATCCATAAAGCCAGTAATTGTCTCCTACATTGCTAATTACGTTAACTTTTTTTTCTTGTGCAACTAGCCCTCTGACTAATTTGACGGAACCTGTCCCTCCTGCTAAAACTGTAATCATATCATATACCTCTAAAACGATTTTTCTACAGTGTCACTACATATTACTTTTTAGAAGATCCTATGATCGCTAAGTTGGCATTTGTTCTAATTTTTTTGGATAAGTTTATTACGGCTTTATAGTGATTTTTAGTCGTGACTAAAGCAGTATTAATGACAGTTTTACTGGCAGGACTTATTGTTATTAGTACGAGTGGACCTGCATGGGCTGCACAATTAGATACTACAATTAATCCAAATAATGCTGAATCTCCATTTAAAATGAGTTATCTAAAAACTGTCTTTATTGAATATCCAAATGGCGGTGATTTGTTTAACGCCTTAGGTGGAACTCAATGGAAAACTGCTGGAACTGCTGATGCAACAAATCCTGGAGTTCAAGAATTAATGATGGCACTTAACGACGGAATTCAAAAAGATGGAAGTCAAGCAAGAGTTTCTGACTTGAACGTAATATACGAATTTCAATTAACTGGTAGAAGTCTACAAACTTCTATTGATTACCGTGTAATTTTAGAAGGAAGTATAACTGATTATATTATTACAGAAGATTCTCAAAAAAAATTAGTTGATTTAGGATGGAGGGGTTTGACCACTACATCTTCTATTGTCATTGATGGCGTTGAAATCAATATTCCTTTAGATATTTTGAAAACTGAAGAACCAATTCTATACAATACCTTTGTTGATACTGAAGCTGAAAATGTTTTGAATAGAGAACTAATCAACGCTGATTTTATTCTAGAACAACCATTGACTAATTGGCATTTCTTATTTGATCCAACTGGAATCAATGCTGATGCAAATACATTTGGATTAGATGACTCAATTCAAGGCTTTGTTGTTTCAAGTTGGACAATGGGTGAAAGTAGTATTAGAGAAGGTAGACAAGTTGAACGCGTCTTTGAAGCAGAAGTAATGGCCGATGAACTATACATTGTAAGAAGTGTTCAATCTACTGATACTGCAAACTTGTCTTCAATTGGATTTGGTGCTTTAGATATTTTAGATGGTGTTGAAATTATTGGTGTCACTCCAACTCCTCCTGAGGATTATATGACAACATCAACTGGTGGTTTCCCTGTAATGATTATTTATGGAATGGCTGGATTGGCAGCAGCAGCAGGTATTGGATTTTTCTTTATCAGTAGTAGATCTATGAAGAACCAAAAAGTTGGACAACAAGGAATTGATCCTAGCAATCTTGTTGGATATCAGACCAGCGCATCTTCCGGTGGTTATCAAACTAATAGAGGTGAAGCACAATTGAAATCTGATACTGATTACGAACAAACAAGAAGTGTTTATGAGCAATCTACAGAAGTTACTCCTCAAGAGACAACTCCTCAAGAAACTGTTCCGGAACAAACAATGCCTTCTGGTGGTGATGAAGCAGCATGTGGATGTGCTGCATCTGCAGAAATTGGCACAGAATGTGATTGTGAAATGCATGGTTCCTGCTTATGTGATGCAACATGTCGTTGTAACGCCGATATTTGTAAAGAACAAGTTAACGAAATGAGTTAATACTAAAAAAATTAAATTTTTGAAATAAAATAATGTGTGCTGGGAGTAACCCTCCTTCTGTTTTCACGATATTTCGCTTTGCAGCCTACCTGAACCTGGTACAGGAACCTATGGTTCTGTTTGGCTTTGCTCCATGTGGGTCGTCTTTTTCATTCCTTTTATGGAAATCTCAGGTTTTCACCATCACAGTGCGCCATATTGGATTTTTTTCTGCATCGTTGCCAACCATCTCTGATTATCTATCTCCAGATCACATTTCCTGTATGGAGGGAGGAGTTTCCTCTGCCGTAGCAGCGTTTCGTGCTCCAGCTCACATCATGGTATTTTTTTAATATGATTTGAATATTACTTTAGGGGTTTTGTGCCTGTAACGAACAATGTACCCATTTCTCTTTTCCATTTTTCATTTCCTTTTGAATCTTTGATTTGTTTTGTTTGAACTGAAAATCCTGCATTTCTAAAAAATTCTTTCCACTCTTTTTTTGAATGTAAATGCATTTGAATTTTCATCATATTTGCCCACTTTGTTGTATCTTCATTTTCTGTATAAAAGTCGGTTCCACAGAAAAATTGTCCTCCCGGTTTTAATAATTTGTAAATTTTTTTAATTGCGTCTCCCATTGAATCTGAATAATAAATTGATTCCATTGCAAAAACGAAATCAAATTTTCCAGTATATTTCCATGACTCTACATCTGTATGAATAAAATTCTCTTTCTTGTTTCTAATTTTTTTATTTGCTTGTATGATCATTTTTTTACTTTTATCAATTCCTACAGCTTTTTTACATGTGGGAATTTCTGTAACGTATCTGATCACCCATCCGTTTCCACATCCTACATCCAAAAAGGTAAATGATTGATCAAATGAAATATTTTTCAAGAATTTTAAAACATTTCCTCCATGTCCTTTTTCCATAGATTCTGCTTTTCCGTTAGTTGCCCATTCATCAAATTTTTTACTAATCTCATCCATGTTTGATTTACTTTTTTAATTCAATTATAACTTTCTTCGTACTGATGATTTATTCGAATAAATTCTACGTCCTCTTTATAACTAATTTTTGATGAATATTTTTGAAAAGAAATTGCCTTATGAATCATGTAGAAACTGTGGAGGAAATTTGATTGAAGCAAAAAAATGCTCACAGTGCTTCAAAACTGTAGTAATGATTTGCAAACATTGCTCTACAATGACTACTGAGCAATTTCATTCGTTATGTATGTCCAAGCCAACCGACCATACCGTATCTGTGCCTAAAATCATGCCTAGCATCTATTTTCCATTAGTTGCTACGGCATGATTTTTTCTATTATTTGGATTTAACCAAATTGAATAATTGTCTGACTGCCAATTTGGGATGACTCATAGCCAATTTTAGCATGTTTGATAACCCAAAATCTGCTTTAATGAAATCCAAAAATTCTTCTGTTTTTAATTCTTTTATTATGTCTAATTCTTTATCCCATTCTTCATCTGACAATTTAATCCATCTATCTTGAACTTTACCTGCTGAATTAATTTTTGATTCAATGGCGTTTCTCCAATTTTCCTCATATGGATAAAGTGCAGTCTCATCTGTTTTTTTATTTTTAATTGCTTTTGCTGCAACTTCTCCTGCAACTCTTCCAAATTTTATTGCATACCTGATGCCCTCTAAAACTAATGGATTAGCTTGACCTGCAGTATCTCCAACCAATATCAAATTATTATAAACTGTCTTTCTAGATAACCCATCATTTGGAATTAATCCGTAATGAAATTCTATTGGCGTAATTTTTCCTAGTTTTTTTATTGGTCCTAATTTTTTTTCTATTATTTCTTTTAGTCTTTGAGTTGGATCTATGTTTGATTCTGGTTTTCCTACACCTACCCCAATTCTAACAATATTGTTTCCAAGTGGAAAAATCCATGCATACCCTGCAGGTGTGTACTCTTGCCCTACCATTAACCACCATGTATCTGGGTCTGCATTTTCAACTTCAGCTTCGTATTCTGCTCCTGCTCCAAATCTTTCCCATTGTGTTACATATCCCATTGTTTTTGAAATAGTTGATGTAAATCCTGTAGCATCAATTACAACTTTAGAATTAAACGTAATTTTTTCTTCTGCTCTTGTTCCTTTTACTCCTATGATGTTTTGTTCTTCATCCTTAATTACATCATTAATGTTAGTTTTTACAAAAATATCTACTCCTAATTTTTTTGCTTCTTCAGATAACCATCGATAAGTTTTTCTTACATCTAAGACTGCTGCTGTAGCAATTGAATCACTAATGGTAACTTCATTATTTGGTGATGCAAATGAGAAGTTCTTGATTGGATGATAGCAATTTTCAGGTATTTCAAATTCTTTAATACTTTTAATCCATGTGACTCCGCTTGTTCTAACTGTCTCAGCAATTGAATTTTCTTTCTCAATCAATGCCACTTTAATCCCGTTTTTTGCTGCAGCAAATGCTGCTGATGAACCTGCTGGCCCACCTCCAACCACAACTAAATCATAATTGTATTCTTCTGTCAATTAAAATTCATGATAATTATCTAGGATATAATTTTGAGGTTATAGAATTTCTATTTTTTTAATACAGGTTCGCCTGTTGTATCGTTTTCTCTTTCTATGTCAAATGTTTCCATATGTGCTGGATCCCTGTGCATGTAACTGTGTGTTTCTCCTTTTATGTTTCTACAGAATTTTGAATGAATTGTTTTTTGCACTTCTAAAGTGGTTTCATTCTCATGAAATAGACGTTTTCCACAATCTTCACATCTAAATTCAGGCATAAAATATCTCAATCGCAAATCTATTTAGATGTTTCAATATTTTTCCTAATCTATGTCTGAATTTGATCTTACTTCTTTTATAATGTGGAGTGGACTAACTGGAATTACAATGTTGGTTTTTGGTTTTTCTTATAGGAAATATCTCAAAAAAAAATAATTTACCTGCTTAGTTTTGGGAATTATTGATTTTTTTAATATATTGTATAATTCCTGTATAATCATCATCTCCAAATCCTTCTTTAATCGCATTTTTGTATATCTCTTCAGCTTTTACTATCATTGGTAAATTTACTCCCAATTTTTTAGATGTATTGATCATTGTTGTGATATCTTTTTTCAAATTTGATAATGTGAAAGTTGCATCATAATTCCCTTCAATCATTTTGAATGCTTTGTTTTCACTCATACCCGTTTTGAAATATGTTGAATTTAGAACTTCTAAAAAGATTTTTGGGTCAACTTTTGATTTTTCTACTAATGTGATTCCTTCTGATAGTGATAATGCTAACATTGTAATTTGTAAATTCATGGCTAATTTGATTGAATTTGCTGTACCTTGTTCTCCTAGAAAAAATACTTTGTTCGCAATTTTTTCAAAAATTGATCTGCATTGTTCAAAACTATTTTTTGGACCTGATGCCATCATTACTAATTTGCCTGTAATTGCAACATTTGGCCCTCCCATTACTGGGATTTCTAATTTCTGAATTTGTTTTTGTTTAAAATTATCTGCAATTTCTTTTGATTCTGTTGGTTCAATTGTACTCATATCTGCAACGATTATTTTTTTATTTTTGGACTCTGTGATCCCTTCCTTTCCAAATGAGACTTCTTTTACTGCAACTGCATCTTTTACAACGATGATGATTAATTCAGAATTATCTGCTACTAATTTTGGTGAATTCATTACTATTGCACCATTTTTTTCAACTTCTGATACTTTTTCTTTAGTTCTATTGTATACTGATACCTGAAAACCCAAATTCAATAGATTTAGTGCAACTGCTTCTCCTAACATTCCTACTCCTATTATTCCGATTTTCATTTTACACTCCTTGAATTTTTATTAATGTCGTTCTTCATTTTGAATTTCCCATTCTGCATTTCCAAATCGTGATACTGCAAATTCTAATTGACCTACTGTTTTATCTCCTTTTTTGACTTTAGCAAAATCAAATTTTTTCATTTTAAACACTTTTTCTTTTGGCTTATACCCTCCTTCAATTATTTTGATTTTGAATTTTTTACTAGCTTTTATGATGAGTTTTCTTGCAATTTGCACATCCCCAATCCATGAGAACATTTCAAATTCTCCAAAATTTTTTGTTGTTACTGTATATCCGTATAATCTAGCTTCTAGTTTGCCTTTGTGTGTTTTTGACTGCTCATTTAACCAGTTAATAATCTCCTCACCGTGACCTTTTTGAACTCCAAATGTTTCAGAATTTCCCATACTCTCATTTCTAATTACAATGTATTAATATCATTTTCAAACCACTGTTAAACTAAAATATTCATTAATCTCTGAAATTTCATGCTTACAGTTGATTGTGCTGATGTAACTTCAATTCAAAATGAATTAGTTGTTTATGTGGCAGATAAAGTCGAAGCAATTCCAACTTTAAAAAATCATCAATTCACATTGTCTACTTTGGATGATGAAATAATTGATGTTGAATTAGTAATTTCAGCTATAAAGGAATATTTTGATTTTATTAATGAAGGTTCAAATTTTGCTGTAATTTCTAATAAAGAAATAATTCACATCAAATCTGTAACTGGTGAAGTATTACAACGGGAATCTGAACCTCAACAATCTCAACTCTTTTCATGTACTCACTGTGGGTTTGTTACTCAATACCAAGTTGAACTTAATGTTCATATGAGAATGCATTATCTCTAATTTTTGTTTATTTTTAACATGATCTTTATAAGCAATTATTTTAGCTATTCATTGTGAAAAAATCCTCAAATTCTAATCCTACTAAAGTCTACTGTGAAAAATGTGATTTGGTATTAAATTCACGTGAAAAATTTCTTAAACATCTAGAAACTCATTCATCAACAATTCCTTGTGATGTTTGTCCTATTGACACTGTAATCGAGAAATTTGTAAATTTACTTAAAAGAAAATCTTCTCAAAATCTCAAATAGGTTTTTTTAAGTCATTGAAATTTCAATAATTGATGAAGAAAAAAGGTCCTATTTTAGGAATAATTATTATTTCTATAATTGCTGGAATTGCAGCATTAGCATCTTCATCTGATAATGAATCAAACTCGTTTGAGCAATATGATGTTGATATGAGTAGAACTCATGGTAGTGTTTCTACAGCTTTAGGCTCTCCAGTATTGGGTAATCCTGATGCTCCTATTACAATAGTTGAATTTGGTGATTATCAATGTCATCAATGTTACAATTGGTTTCATGACACTAAACCTTTGATAATGCGAGATTATATTGAAACTGGAAAAGCAAATTTAGTTTTTGTTGATTTTGCATTTTTAGGTAAGGATTCGCCAAAAGCTGCACAGGCAACTTATTGTGCTGATGATCAAAATATGTACTGGGAATATCACGGTATTTTGTATACTTCACAAGAATCAAAAATTGATAGTGGATGGGCAAATACTGAAAGACTGAAAGCATTTGCTTTTAGTTTGAACCTTGATATGGAATTATTTAATGAATGTCTTGATTCCGAAAAATATTCTAAACGTGTACAATATAATTCCCAACAGGCTAGAGATAATGGTGTTAACGGAACACCTGGATTTTTTATAGTTGGTCCTGATTTTAATCAGAAACAAATAGGTGGTGCTCAACCTTTCTCTGTATTCAAACAAGTTTTGGATTCTATGGTATAAATGATAAATATTTTAAAATTAGTTTTTTCTAACTTTCAATTTGTTTTACTATCTCTAATAATTTTTTCATCTATGATGGTTGTTTTGTTATTTGTTTCTGAATTTATTTTCTTTGAACCTTTTTTTGTATCTCACATGCCTTCTGGAAGTGAACTTGGGTTTAGTCTAATTGTAATTCTTTCTATCTTATCTGCAATTGTAATTCCTATGAATCTTTTTAGAATAACACATCTAAAAAATTCTAAACAAAAAATTAGTGGTGGTATCTTTGGTTCCATTATTGGTTCTATTGCAGGAGCATGTAGCTGCGGACCTATTGGATTTGCTGTAATTTCGACTTTTGGTTCAATTGGTGCTACTGCTACTGCCTTTCTTACAAATTATGAAATTCCAATTAGAATAATTGCTATCTCAATACTTGTTATCACGTATTTCACTACGATCAAATCTCTAAAAACTGAATGTAAGGTAAATTTTTAGTTCTGATGGATTGAAAATTACCAATTAGACAAATTTTTACAACCTTAGATTGTATCATCTAGTCTAATTATTCATTATTGTGACAATAATTTATGTTCCAATACGACCAAGCAGAAGAGACTCCGATCTCGATGAAATAGAAGATTCTGAAGACTGATTTTCTATCCCTACTTTATCTAAAAATTGACTTTGTTCGTTGTCTAGTTCAGATTTTTATTTGCCGTTTTTAGCTTCATTATATGCAAAATTGGAATCTTTTTGTTGGCATATTTCTAATTTCTAGCCCAATTTTATTTGCAATGATTGCATTTCCTGATTCAATTGCTTGGAGTTGGAATGAAGGGAGAGGTGGATACTTTTTTGCTTTAGTTTTTGTTATTGCTGAATTAATTGGTTTGAAAATAATTATTTCCAAAAAAAGATTACTTTCACTTACTCCTATTGCATTACTTACGATATCTTATTTAATTTCTTTAGAATATGGCTTAAGAGAATTTCTGATTGAATCTGCAACACAATTTAATGTTCAATTAATTTATTCTTGGACTTGGATGTGGGATTTCATTGTAATGGCAATTTTTATTGTTATTGGATTGACTATCTTCTTTGGTAAACGCTGGATTAGAATTGCACCTGCTGCACCAATTTTTCTTAGTGGCACTGCAATAATTCTTTCATTAGATGCATTCTTTCCATATGACACACTTGGTCCATTACAATACATTGTTCCTTATTTTGTTCAAGCTAATGTTTGGGTAATTACTGCACTTGATCTTGGAACTGCAATAGCACGTGATAACATAATGTTCTTACGTGGTGATCATGGTTCAATGGCATTACAAGTTTTTTGGCCTTCTGCAGGCGTTCATAGTATTATTATTTTTTCACTGGTAATTGGTGCATTTATGTTAAAAATGAATATAGTGAAAAGTCGTAAAGTTGTATATTTCATTATAGGAATCATAGGAACGATTATTGTTAATCTAATTCGTATTTTTTCATTATCTTGGTATGCTCTTAAAGTTACAACTGATCCTGTTGCCTGGGAGGAATATCACAAAATTGCTGGTGAAATAATGTTCTTGCCATGGTTATTTGCTTTTATTTTAGTTGTAATTGTGATAGAATCTAGACGTCTCAAAAAATCTGAATCTGAGAATCTTAAAAAAAATTAGTTATGTCACTTTGACCTTTAATTTCACTCAAATCTGAAACTTTTACTCCTACTCTTCTAATTGTGATAGATTGATCTTCTAATGCATCTATTAACAATTGTTCCACATTCTTCTTTAACTCTTCAAGATTGTTAGTTGAATTACGTAACATTTTTGATTTTGATTTGTTACTTAGATCTGATTGTACAAAATGTATTCCAATTGATTTAAACATTTTATTATTATTTTTAACTATGTTTTGAATTTGTTTACATAATTCATGCAAATTTTCTAAAAGAAATTCATATTCTTTAGAGTCTTTTTTTAGAGTGATAATTTTACTATACTGAATACTTTCTTCTTTTTCTTTTACTGGTTCATCATTTATTCCTCTAATTGCATTGTAAATGTATGTCCCACTCTTTCTTCCAAATTCTTTATTCAAAGTAAACACATCTATTTTCTTTATTTCTTCTATTGTTTCTAATTTCATTTCTTTAAATCTCTGTTCAGTTTTTTTACCTATTCCTGGAATGACTCGAATATTTAGTTGTGCTAGAAATTGTTCAACTTTATCATGTTGAACGATCGTTAAACCATCTGGTTTTTGATAATCTGAAGCTATTTTTGAAATTAATTTATTTGATGAAACCCCTATCGAACAACTTAATTTTAATTCTGTTCTAATCAAATTTTTTATTTGTTGTGCAAGATGACTTGCTTTAGTAAAATCCTCTTCAACTCTTTTTGTAACGTCTAAGTATGCTTCATCTCTTCCCACATATTCAAAAATATCTGCATTATCTTTCATTATTTTCATTGCTTTTTCAGTAATTTTTTCATAATATTCAAAATCTACTGGTAAAAATACTGCATCTTTTCTTTGTTCTAATCTCCTTTTTGCAAATGTAATTGGTATGCCTGATTTTACTCCAAATTGTCTGGCTGTATAGTTTGCAGTTGCAATTGCTCCGCTATCTCCACCTCTATCAGAAAAAACACAAACACATACTGGTTTTGTTTTTAATTCTGGTTTTCTTACTTCTTCACATTGAGCGTAAAAATAATCAAAATCTATGTGGAAAACTACTCTTCCCAATATCTTTTCTAATTCTTTTGATTATTATTATATTTTGAATGTCACACAATTTTTCTTTATTAACTTCTATGCTGTTTTTAAAATTAATTTTGATATTGGAATTATTTTTTTGCAATAACTATATCCACTTTGTAGTTTAAACTTGCTCTGTCGTATAGTCTTAGATTCCATGGTGTAAATGATGGTTTTTTTGTATTGTTAATTATTTTAAATTTAAGTTCTACTAATTTTTCCCGTAAAATATTTTCACTCATAGGCTGTTTTACTGAATTCATTCCACGGTCGTAATCATATGGATCTGAAATTATTAAATGTCCATTTGATATTTGGTTAGACATCATTTTAAGCAGAATTCTTGGCTCCATTAACTCAAGTACATTTAAGCCAATTATCAAATCAAATTTTTTATTTCCAAAAGGATGTGATGCAAAATCAGAAACAATATAATCTAAATTATTATTTTGATTTTTTTTTGCATATTGAATTGCACTAAATGATTTATCTATTCCAAAAACATTTTCACTTACATTTGAAATATGATTGCTAATTATTCCAATTGAAGACCCATATTCTAGAACTGATTTACTTTTTGGAATTTTTTCTATATGTGATTTTATTATTTTATAGAATTTATTATTTTTATTATTATTGTAAATTTGTGTCCATCTTTCCTCAATTCCTGATTTGTCATTATTCTCCCAAATAATTTCATCTAATGTTGATTTGAGAAATTTTTTTACTTCTTTACTTGAGGCTAATCTGTATAATTTTCCACTTAAAATTCGATGTTCAGAAATATATTTTTTAAAATTAGTTAACATTATTGGAATCTTATCGATAATTGGAAACACTAATTCACATTTATCACATTTTAACATTCCTTCAATAATTTCTTTTTTATTTTCGTAAATTTCTAAATCAATAATTCCATTACATTTTGGACATTTGATAAATTTAAGAGTTGATTCGTTCATTTGATATTTTTTATTCTATTTGAAATTAATAATTTTTGTATTTATTGCTTTTATGATTTGTTAGTGAATTACTATAAAATTATAGTTAAAATCTAAATATTGATGTCACCTATGGTTCTTATGGTATATCCTGTTTCTGTTGATGAGAATGGTGTAAACTTTAATCCTGATAATATGGAAAAAGAAAAACTGTACCATTGTATTTTTAAAAATAAAGCCATGCTGATATTCAAAGATTCTCAAGACATGATGAATTGTTATGAGATTGAGGAACCTGATCTGGTTGAACAAATTAAGAATTGTGAATCTGACAATGATCTAGAAAAATTATTTGAAGACTATCTCCAAGGCAAGCACCTGAATAATTAAATAAAAGATAAAGTCAATTTGTTACTATAGGAATTCAAATTGAGTTTTAATAACAAATCTAATGATGCAGAAGATATTTTATCTGAATTTGATTCTAGAACTAAACCTGAACCCGAACCAACACCTGAACCCGAACCAACACCTGAACCAGAACCAACACCTGAACCAGAACCAACACCTGAACCAGAACCAACACCTGAACCAGAACCAACACCTGAACCAGAACCAACACCTGAACCAGAACCAACACCTGAACCAGAACCAACACCTGAACCAACACCTGAACCAACACCTGAACCAGAACCAACACCTGAAAATTCTATAAAATCAAATACTACTGAAGAGCGAAATATAATTTTCATCGGAACTAAACCTATAATGAGTTATGTTTCTGCAACCTTGACTCAACTTTCCACTAGACCTAGTATTACAATTAAAGCTCGAGGAAAAAGAATTACTCAGGCAGTCGATGTATCTCAAATGATTGTTAAAAGAATGGATACTGTTGGTTATGTAATTAGTGACGTTCGAATTTCTTCTGATTCACTTACTTCCCAAGATGGAAAACAGCGAAACGTTTCTAACATGGAAATTGATATTACAAAAGAATAACTTTAGGAATATTTTTTTCATTATTTTAATAATTGCTGTTGTTATATTTTTTTTTACAAATGAAAAATCATGCGGTATAGATCATATGTATATTTTAAATGAGATAAAAATTTATGAACAATCTCTTAATCCTGAATTCTGTGAAGAAATACTTGAAAAAGTAATTGTTTATAATGATAGTTGTACTCCTGTAATTGAAATTTTAGATTGTGGCTAATTAATCACATCTGTCAAAAATGTAATTCCAAAATAAATCAATATTACACTTAGCGCCAACATTATTATTTTATAATTTGTATTTGAAATGATTTTTTTACTTTTTGATATTAAAAATGCGGTAGCTCCTAACCATACAAAATCCATCCATACATGCAATACAAATACAATTAAAATTCCTACAAATGCCCATATTGCCATTGCATCTGAAATTAATTTTAAACCAATTGTTAACCACCAAATTATAAAAAATGGATTTAATGCACTTAGTAAAACTCCTGTAATGATTGGCCCTTGCTTCAGTTTTGTTTCAGATTTTTCATTTTTCTTTAATGTTGATTTAATTTGCATAAATGCAAATACAAAAAGTGTAATGGCTCCTAAGATTGAAATAATTATTTTAAATTCTGGAAAAATTTCTAGCGAAAAAATCCCGATTCCTAATAAAATTACTAATGGTAATTCTACAAGTGAGTGCCCTATTGCAATTTTTATTCCTGCTTTGGTTCCCTGCTTTAATCCATATGTGATATTTGCTGCAAATAATGGGCCTGGTGACATTACTCCTGACGCTGAAATTATTATGACGATAATTGCAAATTCAATGATATTGCTCATAATTCTTTCATATGTTTCCCATCAGAATAGAATTATCTGTACATTGAATCTTTAAGGTGAGTTGATTCTTCTTGTGTTTCTTTAATTGTTGTTTCAGCTTTTTCAGCTTCTTTTTGTAAGGATGGAATGTCACATGAAGCTCCTGGAATTAGTTTTGACATTGACATGCACAAATCTGCACTAGATTTGAAATCTGGACCGTCTCCTAATGTATTGAAAATTATTACAATGACGTCTTGATTTGTTATGCTTCCTTCATTTAGTAACATCCCAGGAATTCCTGGAATTGTTCCGTGATCTAAAATTTTTAATCCTGCTTCCTCTATTTTCTTTCTGGCTGAATCTGTACTTCCTACGCCCATCATTTCAGAATTTTCTTTATCTGATTTTACTGCAACACTGCTAACAATTAATTTAATTTTGTGTGTTTTTGCCCACTGTAACATTAAATCTGAAACTTGTCTATGTAATGATTGATCTAAATTAAGATATGATGAAAATACTCCTACTTTCAAATCTTCATTAACGAAAATTCTTGATGGATAATTTGGTTTTCCATTTTTAATTACGCTGATTGGCGGGAATATTTCTGAGTCAATAATTCCCCCTAATTCAAAGTGTGATGTATTGATCATTGATTCTGTAGCAATTGCACTACTAAATCCTACTGAAGGAAATCCATCAATCAAATAACCTCCTTCTAAATCAATTTTTTTAAATTCTTTAATGTTGATCTCATCAGACGTCATGATTATTCTGTAATTTTATTAAATAATAGGCTTTTCTGGACACCTGCTCAAGAAAAATTTTTACTTTGCTTTGAAACCTAGTTGATTAAGCAAACTTTAAACCGCCTTATTTTATTAGAATTGCTATGACAGGTAGAATTAAAGTTGCTTTAGTTGGTATTGGCAATTGTTTTTCAGGACTAATTCAAGGAATTGAATATTATCGACAAAACCCTTCCCAAGAGGTAATTGGAATTATTCACGATAAATTAGCAGGATATGGCATTCATGATATTGACTTTGTATGTGGATTTGATGTCGGTGAAAACAAAGTAGGCCAACCACTCAATGAAGCAATTTATGCATACCCAAACATGGTTGATTGGATACCAAAAGATACTATGCCTAAAACTGAGGCAAAAGTGTATCAAAGTCCATTGTTAGATGGTGTTGGAATATGGGTTGAAAATCGTGTAAAACCTGTTGAAACAAAATTAACTGATGCTGAACTTGCAGAAAATGCAAAAAAAATTCTTAAAGAAACTGGTGCTGAAATTCTTGTTTCATATTTGCCAGTTGGTTCTGATAAAGTAACAGAATTCTGGGCTCAAATATGTCTGGACACTAATACTGCTTTTGTTAATTGTATTCCTTCATTCATTGCATCTGATGAAACTTGGGCAAAAAAATTCCAAGAAAAAAATATTCCATGTATTGGTGATGATATTAAAGGTCAGGTGGGTGCAACTATAGTTCATAGAACATTGGCAAAATTATGTAATGATCGAGGCACAAAAATTGAAAAAACATACCAAATCAATGTTGGTGGTAATACTGATTTTCTTAACATGAAAGAGCAAGATCGACTAGTTTCTAAAAAAATATCAAAAACTGAGAGTGTACAAAGTCAACTGGATGAACGATTAGACGATGATCAAATCTATGTTGGTCCTTCTGATTTCATTCCTTTCTTAGGTAATACTAAACTAATGTTTATGCGAATTGAGGGAAGACAATGGGCAAACATTCCTTACAATATGGAAGTTCGCTTAGACGTTGATGATAAAGCAAATTCTGCTGGAATTGTAATTGATGCAGTTAGATTGGCAAAAATTGCATTAGATAGAGGAATTGGAGGTCCAATAAAATCTGCTAGTGCTTATTTGATGAAACATCCTATTGAACAAACATCTGATGTCCAAGCAAGACAAGATTGTGAGCAATTTGTTGCTAATGAATAATTTTAGGCTCAATTATTTTTAAATCATATTTTTACAAAGTTATTTCATAATTACCTCCGTTACGAAAAATTTGATAATGTAACAAGAAAAATTAATCAATAGAGTCAACAAAAATTGTTAATCATCGATTATCCTATCGAATTTAAAATGATCTACATTGGTACATGTAAAAAAAGTAGAGATCTTTGGATTCAAATCATTTGGATTTAGAAATACCACTGTAAATTTTGAACCTGGACTTGTATCGATCTCAGGCCCAAATGGTTCAGGAAAAAGTAACATCTTAGATGCAATCATTTTTGCAATGGGTGAAAACAAACCCAAAGTCATGCGCGTTGATAAACTTCGATCACTGATTCATGATATTGAAGGTAGTGGTCGCCGTGGTCCTAAAATGGCAAGATCAAGTGTACACTTTGATAATACCGATAGAAAAATCCCTGTAGATAGTGATGTTGTTGAAATTACTAGGGAGCTAGATGAAAATGGTGATAATACCTATTATCTAAACAAAAAGAAAACTCAACGTAGTCATGTTCTCGATTTACTAGATATGGCCAATGCTGGACTTGGCCAACTCAATGCTGTACAACAAGGAACTGTAACTAGAATTTCTGAATTTACTTCAGAAGAAAAAAGAAAGACTATTGAAGATTTAATTGGACTCTCTTATTTTGACGAAAAAAAATCTGAGTCCATTAAACAACTTGATGAAGCTGATAGACGTCTTGAGATTGCACTTGCAAAAATGGGTGAAATTAAGAAACGTATTGATGAATTGGAAGAAGAACGGAATCAAAAATTACGTCATGATATTCTTGAACGTGAATTAAATCGATACAAAGCCATATCTGCTGCAAACAAAATGAAGACCATTTCTCTACAAAAATCCGAAAAAGAAGGGAAATTAGATGGTTTGAAATTACAAATTACTACTTTAGATGGTGAAAGGTCCATCTTAAGAGATGAAATTAGTGTCTTAGATACTGAAAAATCAAAATTAATGAATGCTGCAAATGATTATACTCAAGCCAAAGCCACTCTTGATGCTGAAATCAGTTCTGCAATGGAACAATATGAAATTGATAATACCGCAATATCTGCATCAAATAAGCGACTTGAACAAATTAACACCAGACTGCCTCAAATAAAAATTGAATTAGAGGAAATTGTAAATGCTAGAGCTGACATTGATTCACAAATACAAAAAATTAAGGATTCAATAGAAATCACTAATGGAGAAAAAAATAAAATTAATCATGATTTGGAATTAATTGATTCGGAACGTAACAAAATTCTAACTGAACAATCTGAAGCTGCAGCAAAAAAATCTGAAATTGATGATAAAATAAAAATTCTAACTGATCAATCTAATAATGTCAAACTAAAACTTTCTAAAATCTTACACGAAAAAGAAGAATCTGAATTAAAAATAAAGTCTAATTCTGAAAAATTAAATGAATTGGAAAAAGATATTGTAGAACTAACTACTTTAGAATCAAAATTATCCTCATTAACAAATAATCACCAAGATACTATTTCTGAATTAAAATCTAGAATTTCAAAATTAAAAACAAAAAAATTAAAAATAATTCATGATATGGATGAATTAGGATTTATTTTAGAAAAATCTGACAAAGCTGCTAATCAATATGAATCAAAAATAAAAACCGTAAAAGGTTTCATGCATGAAGATTATACTGTTGCAAAATTAAAAGAGGATGCTGACAAATTGGGAATAGATGGCTTAGTTTATGAAATGATTTCTTGGGATAAAAAATATGAGCGCTCTGTTCTTGCTGTTAGTTCTGATTGGATTAAGGCATTAGTGGTAAAAGATTTTGCAACATTACTTGGTATCGCTGAAGTTGCTCGAAGTAAAAAACTTCCAAAATTAAAAATTATTCCGCTTGATGCTATACCAAAATTCAAACTTTCCATGCCTAAGGAATCTGGGATTATTGGTGTCTTATCTGATTTTGTTAAATGTGCTGATACATACTCTGCACTCAAAACATTCCTTTTTGGAAATATTATTCTGGCTGACAGTCGTGAATCAGCTTACAATTTATCCCAATTAGGCTACAAATCTGTAACTCTTGAAGGGGAATTCTTTGAAGCTAAGGGCGGTACTGTTGTAATTGACATAAATTCAAAAATCTCAAAATTAACAAAATTAATTTCCATGAGTAGTGATATTGATGGATTAATTCAATCTATCAGTCTGATTAAAAAATACATGTTAAAGAAAAAATATTCATTAAAAAAATTGGAAGATTCAATACAATCGTACTCTGATAGACTTTCTATTTCTGAAAATGCTTTAACATCAGCATCTGAAAATTACACAAATCTAAAATCTAGAATTGTTTCTGCAAAAAATACAAAAGTTCAACTAACAAAAAGAATTTCTGATTTGATATCAAGAAATAATATTATTTCATCCGAAGTTTCTACTAATGAATCTCATCTTGAATCTTTACTTGATCGTATAGGAATTGTTGAACAAAATTATGCTAGTGGAGAACAAACTAGAATTGCAAGTGAATTATCAAAAATAAATATTAAAAAATCTGATATTGAAAAATTGTATACTTCAATTATGAATGATTACCGTGATAAATCATCACAACTAACAACTATGCAAACACAAGATAATCGTGAAAAATCTCAAACAACTAGATTAAATGATGAAGAAAATTCTTTACATTTGGAGTCTGAACAGATTGAATCAAAAATTAATGATTTGGAAAAACAAAAAGATCCTAAACGCAAAATTTTGGAAAGTTTAAGACAAAAGGAACAAGAATTAATTTCAACATCTGGTTCCTCTATTGGAGAAGTTCAAGAAATAGATGGTAAACTCAAAACTTTAACTGGAAAAGATGTAGATTTGACTAAACAAATTAATAATTTTGAGCGTCAATCTGATTCATTAAATCGTGATTTACATGATTTGATTGAAAATGAGACAAAACTACAACACATTCTTTCTGCATTTGGATTTGATAAAAATATGGAAACATTTGATGTTGATCCAATTGTTCAGGGATTGACTACTGAATTGTCATCTCTAAATGCACTAAATGCAAAGGCTCCTGAAACATATCTTGAAGTTTCATACGGTTACAGATCAATGTCTGTTAGAAAGAATTCATTAGAGGAAGAAAGAACAGGAATTGTTAGGTTTATTGAAAGTATTGAAAGAGATAAACGACAAACCTTCTTGGATGCATTTGATAAAGTCGATAAAGAAATTCGATTAATTTTCAATAAAATGACTGGTGGTAATGCTTGGTTGGAATTACAAAATGAGGATGATATATTTAATTCTGGAATATCTTATTTGATTCAATTTCCAAATAAACCAAAAAGAGAATCCACTTCTATTAGTGGTGGTGAAAAAACACTTGCTGCTATTGTATTTGTCCTTGCACTGCAAAAACTCAAACCTTCTCCATTCTATTTGTTTGATGAAGTTGATGCACATCTTGACGCACCTAATGCTGAAAGATTATCTACAATTCTGGAGGAAAGATCAAAAGAAAGTCAATTCATTATGGTTTCTCTAAAAGATTCAGTTATACAAAAAGCAAAATTGATTTATGGTGTTTTCCCAAAGAATGGAGTTTCAAATGTTGTGACCTATAAGGATAAGCGTGTACCTTCTGTTAAGACTACTTAGCTGATTTTAACATGACATGCTGAATAATGCTCATTTCCTACTTCTTCTAAATTTGGTTCAACTGAACACTTTTCAATTTCATATGGGCATCTATCTCTAAATTTACATCCTTCGTTTTTTTTAACTCCTGTTGTTTCTTTAATCCTGATCACTCTATCTTTGTTTAAATTTTCAGGATTTGGTTCTGAAATTGCATCAATTAATGCCTGAGTGTATGGGTGTTTTGGGCTATCTAGTACTTGGTTAATTGGACCTCTCTCCACAATTTTCCCTAAATATAAAATTCCAATATTTTGACCAAAATATTTGGCTGTTGCCAAATCATGTGTAATGTAGATAAATGAAATATTGTATTTTTTTTGTAACTCTCTCATTAATTCTAACACCTCAGCTCTAATTGATACGTCTAGCATTGATACTGGTTCATCAGCTAAAATGATTTTTGGTTTAATTGCTAATGCTCTAGCTAAAACTACTCTTTGCCTTTGCCCTCCAGATAGCATATGCGGATATTTTCTACTAATTTCTTCAGCTGGTTCTAGTTTAACTTCTTTTAATACTTGAATTACTCTATTGTTTATTTCCTCTTTATTCATAATATTATGAATTTCAAGTGGTTCGGAAATGATATCTTTAATTCTCATTCTGGGATTAATTGAATCATATGGATCTTGATGAATCATTTGACAATTCATTCTAATTTTTTCTAAATTTCTTTTTTGATCATCTGTGTGTTCCTGCTCAAAAATAATTTTTCCAGAATCTGCTTTAATTGATTTTAAAATTAATTTTGCTATTGTTGATTTTCCAGAACCTGATTCTCCTGCCAATACAAAAACTTCCCCCTGTTTTAATGAAAATGAGACATCATCTACAGCTTTAACTGTGGAAGTTTCTGATGAAAAAATTTTCTTTTTAATGAAATATTTTTTTAAATGTTCTATTTTCAATATTTCTGTCAATGTTTGTAGATATTTTATCCAGTATATCAAGAAATATGTTCTGTGCGTAATTTTTGTGACAAGAATTTTAAGTTAATCAAAAAAGGAATTATTGTTTGAATGATTTCTCTGATAAAAAATTAGATTATAAACAATATGTTGTTGATTCTAAACTTCGCTATTTTAAACCTCATGCAACAAAAATTGAAAAATCTTTTGCTGAAGAAATATCTTTTAGTCTATCTCAGAATTCAAAATTTATCAATCCAAAATTTTTTTATGATTCTAAGGGCTCATCACTGTTTGAATCCATTTGCTTGCTGCCTGAATACTATCCAACTAGAACTGAACTTGGTATTTTAAAAAATTTGGAATCTGATTTACTACCTTTTTTAGATGAACAAACCAAATTAGTTGAACTTGGAAGTGGTGCATCAGTAAAAACTAGAGTTCTAATTGACATTTTTACAAAATTGCAGACAAAAACTGAGTATTTTCCGATTGATATTTCTGAAATTCTTACTGAAAGTTCAGAACAATTATTGAAAGACTATGGAACTTTACACATTACTGGGATAATTGATACTTATGAGGGAGGTTTAGAATTTCTAAAAAATTATGATGAGAAAAAAAATCTAATAATTTTTCTTGGCTCTAGTTTTGGGAATTTCACTCCAACTAACGGAGAAGCATTTTTAAAAAATATTTTTTCTACAATGAAATCAGGTGATCTTTTTTTAATTGGTTTAGATTTAGTTAAAGAGAAAAATATTTTGGAATCTGCTTATGATGATTCTGCAGATATTACTGCTCAATTCAATCTCAATGTTTTATCAAGAATTAATAATGAACTTGATGCTGATTTTGATCTTAACAATTTTTCACATTACTCAATTTATAATGAAATTGATCAACGAATTGAAATGAACTTAAAATCTCTCGTATCTCAATCTGTAATTATCTCAAAATCTAACTTACTTCTAAATTTAGAAAAAAATGAATTAATTCATACTGAATATTCTCACAAGTATCAAGTGAATCAAATCAAAAAAATACTTTGTGATGCTGGATTTGAAATAAAAAAAATGTGGTTAGATGATAAAAAATATTTTTCGTTAACCTTGGTTTCTAAAAATTAAATTTTTTCTACGCATCTAAATCCTGAAAATAACCATCTTTCGTCTAATCTGAAGAAATTTCTATAACTTCCTCTAATTGACATATTTGGAGTTCCAAATGATCCTCCTCTCAAAACCTTTTGATTTGTAAACCATTTGTCATTATATTCATCAAAACCTGATTTGAACCCTGGATATCCTACAAATTCTGATGATGTCCATTCCCAAACATCTCCAATCATTTGTTGACATCCTGATGGACTTTTTCCATTGGGGTATGTGCCTATTTCTGTACATCCCCAATGATATGATTCTAATAAATTACAATTTTCTTCTGTAGGACTGGTGTTTCCCCATGGGAATGTTGTTTTTTCTTGTTTTTCATCATTCCAACATGCTGCTTTTTCCCATTCTGCCTCTGTAGGTAATCTTTTTCCTGCCCATTTACAATATGCGTCAGCTTCATAGTAACTAACATGACACACTGGTTCATTTGGATTAATTTTTCTAATTCCTAAAAAGTCTCTCACATACCATTCGTCATCAATTTTTTCCCAATACATTGGAGATTTCCAATCATTTGATTTGACTTTCTCCCATCCGTCTGATAACCAGTGTTTGTAAGTTTCATATCCTCCATCATTCATGAATTCTAAATATTCTCTGTTTGTAACTGGAAAAATTCCTATCTTGTAATCTTCAAGATATGTTTTATGTTCTGGTAATTCGATATCATAAGAAAATCCATTACCGTTATAACCCATTTCAAATATCCCTCCTTTTATTTTCACAAATTCCTTTTCTTTGTTTTCTTGAATAATGCTTTTATTTTTTCTTACTGGTAAATATTGTTCAGCAAGAAGATGTTGCAAATCATATACAAGTAATTCTTGATGTTGACATTCATGATGAAATCCTGTAACGATTAATTTTTTTTCTTGTTCATTTAATTCGTGAGTTTGAATAAATTTTTCAACTTTTTGATTGATTGTATTGAAATATTGGAAAATTTCATTTATTGTTGGTCTTGATATTATCCCTCTAAGTCCTTTGTCGTGAGGAGAACCAAACTGTTGATAATATGAATTCAGATATTCTGATAATTCCTTTGAATGAAATTGATAATTTTTATCCATTTTGCTAATTATGGCCTCATAAATCCAACTAACGTGACCAATATGCCATTTTGGTGGGCTCATATATGGTGCAGTTTGAACAACAAAATCATCTTTTTCTAAATTCTTTACTAATTCTAATGTCCTGTTCCTTGTTTCTTTAAATTGTTGTAGTAATTCGTTATTTTTTTGTAATTCTGGGTTAACTGTCATTACCTAAAAAAAATATTTTTTGTATTATTGTGTTGCGGTAATAAACTTCCTAGTACCCTCTAGCAAAAATTGGAACAGATGTACTTTGCTGTTTACAATAAATGCACTTTTTAGAAGTATTTTCACTATTAAATGGAATTACTCTTATTTCTGCACCTGTTTCTTCCTTGATTTTTTCCTCACAATCCAATTTTCCACACCATGGAGAATTAAAGAAACCACCTTTTTCCATTTTCATTTTAAATTCATCATAATTTTCAATATCTATCGTATTATCCGCAGCTTCTGTTCTGGCCTTTTTTAACATCTCTGTTTGTATTTCATCTAAAATTGTGATAATATTTTCTACTTCATTTAATCCCATTTTCATTTTTTCATGATTGTATCTCTTGGCAAGAACCATACTCTGATTTTCGATATCTTTTGGCCCAATTTCTATTCTGAGTGGAACTCCTTTTAATTCCCAGTCATTAAATTTGTACCCTGGTGTAAGTTCTTCTCTGGAATCAACATGGATCCTGATATTTTTTAATTCTAGAATATTTGCAATTTCATTTACTTTTGTAATGACATTTTCTTTGTCGTTATCATTTTTGTAAATTGGTACAATCACTACTTGCATTGGTGCAACCTTTGGTGGTAAAACTAACCCTTTATCATCCCCATGTGCCATTATCATTGCACCGATTAATCTCCATGAAACTCCCCACGAAGTTTGCCATGCAAAATGTTCTACATTGTCTTTATCTGCAAATTTAACTTCAAATGGTTTCGAAAAATTTTGTGCTAAGAAATGTGATGTTCCCATTTGTAGTGCTTTTCCGTCTGGCATTATTGATTCCATTGTTGTTGTATATTCTGCACCCACAAATTTTTCTTTTTCACTTTTTTTACCTGTTGTAACTGGAATTGCTAATTCCTCTTCAACTGTATTTTTGTAAATATCTAGGATTTTGATTACTTCTTTTTCAGCTTCTTCTTTTGTTGAATGCACTGTGTGTCCTTCTTGCCAAAGAAATTCAGATGTTCTGAGAAATGGTTTGGTTGCTTTAATTTCTGCTCTTAATGCTGTATTCCAAAAATTAATTTTTAATGGTAAATCTCTCCAACTTTGAATCCATTTTGAATATAGTGTATATGCTAATGTTTCTGATGTAGGTCTTAATGCCAATCTATCTCCGACTTCATTTGTTCCTGAATGAGTAACCCAAAATACTTCTGGATTAAACCCTGCAAAATGTTTCTGTTCTTTCCCTAACAGTGATTCTGGGATTAAAATTGGCAAAAATCCATTTCTAATTCCGTTACGTGCAAATTTTTTATCAAATGTACTTCTTAATGATTCCCAAATTGAATACCCGTCTGGTCTTAGAACGATTAATCCCTTTACTGGTGCATAATCTGCAAGTTTTGCCTTTAAAACTACTTGTGTATACCATTCACTAAAATCCTCTTCTTTTGAGACTGTTATTCCTACGTCTTGTTTACCCAAATCTAATTTTTAAGAATTAATTTAATTAATGAGCCTTTCGTGATATGTGAAAGTTATACAGTTATTTGAGCGGGTCGCCTTTACAGAAGACTTCTCCCATAACTCTACTTTGAAAATTAGGGCATATGAAACATTGTACAAATTGAATATCCTCTTTTAAAACTGGACATTCTACATACTCTTGTTTCATTCTTTTGAGCATTTTTGGACTAACTCCTTTGAGTTTTAATTTACCTTTATCATCCATCATACCTGATTCTTTTAATTTTGCCTTTAATTCATCAGGGAATTTTACTTTATCTTCAGTTGATAAGATCTTTACATCATATTTTCGTTCAAGTTCTTCAACCATACTATGATGAAATCATTCCGTGATTTATTATTACCGTTTTTGAATATTTTTTCACATTTTCATACTGTAAATTTGAAATTTCAAATTAAATGGCACTACTTTAATATTATTAGAATTTTTTTCAAAATTCAGAAATCCATTGCTAATAATTTTTGACGTTGAGGGTGTATTATTGGATGAAGAATATCTTCCAATTCTTGCAGAAAAATTAAACAAAGAAGATGAGATTTGGGAAATAACTAAACAAGGAATTCAAGGTAAGATCAATTGGGAAGAAGGACTTCGAACTAGAGTTGCTGCATTAAAGGGATTAGACGAAAAAGTATGTCAGGAAGTTGCTGATAACTTACCTATTATGACTGGCGCTAAAGAAGCATGCCGAATTTTAAAATCTGCAGGTTGGAAAATCATGGCAGTTTCTGGTGGATTCACATTGATGATGGACAGATTACAAAAAGAATTAGGGTTGGACCATGTTTTTTGTAATGATTTGATTTTTAAAGATGGGAAATTAGATGGTGTAAAAATTAATGTTGATTCTGATAAATCAAAGTCTGCAAAAATAAAAATTGAAGAATGGGGTGAAAAGAAAGAAAATATTGTTTGTGTAGTTGACGGTGCAAATGACATAAAACTATTTGATGTTTCTGGGCTTGGAATTGCATATCGGGCTCAAGACTTGGTGAAAGATTTGGCTACTACCACACTTGAAGAAAAAGATTTGTCCAAAATTTTGGATATTATTAACAAGCATTTCAAATTAGAATTACAAACTACTGTCTAAACAATTTTTTACTTCTTTGTTTTATGAACAATAATTGAAAATAAACCCCGTTCATATTGATAAAGAAATTATCTCTGGCGATAATCTTACTAAAATTATTTTAAACTCTACTGATGTCTGTGATGGTGATATTCTTGTAATTGCTCAAAAAATTATCTCTAAACAGGAAGGAAGATTAGTTGAATTATCTACAGTTAATCCGTCATTGTTATCTGAAGGAATAAGTTCACAATACAAAAAAGATCCACGTGTTGTAGAATTAGTTTTATCCGAATCTAAAAGAATAGTGCGAATGAAAAATGGATTAATTATAACTGAAACCAAAAATGGGTTTATCTGTGCAAATTCAGGAATTGATGAAAGCAACGTTGTTAATGGATTTGCTACATTGCTTCCATTAAATTCAGATGAATCTGCAGAACAATTAAGAAAAGAAATTTTTAATGAGACCGGTAAAACTGTTGCAATAATAATTTCTGATACTTTTGGAAGACCTTTTAGAATGGGTCAGACGAATTGTGCAATAGGTATTTCTGGATTGCAACCTATTCTTGATTATTCTGGAACTTTTGATTCTTTTAATCGCATGTTGCGTGTTACTGCAATAGCTATTGCTGATGAACTTTCTTCAGCTGCAGAATTAGTTATGGGAAAAACAACTAAGTGTCCTGTAGTGATAATTCGTAACTATTCTTTTAATTCTGACAAACACAGTATTCAGGATTTAATTCGGCCTGAAAATGAAGACCTCTTTAGATAATTCCTCTTGTTTGAATTTTTAACAATTTCCTGATAAAATCTTTTTAATTTTTTACTATAACTTTAATAAGAGAAATTTATTTTGGTTAATGAATGTCCGAGTCTGATGAAAAAAAATTAGATGCAACTGGATTATTTTGTCCAGAGCCTGTATTTAGAACAAAAATTGAACTTGAAAAAATGCAAGTTGGTCAAATTATAAATGTCTCAGCTGACGATCCCGACGCTGAAGAAGATATTTCTAGATGGGTTACTCGAAATGGACATGAATTATTAAATTTGAATAAGGATGGTTCCGTTACCACACTCAAAATTAAAAAATTAAAATAATTTTCTTTATTCTAATATCTTTTTTACTTCTTCATCATAAAATTTTCTAAAATTTAAATTCATGACTTTTTCATGCTCTAAGCATTTAGTACTAATTTCTATAAGTTTTTCTTTTACTTTTTTACTCCATTGACTTTGTTGTTTGTCTTTTGAATTTATTATGGATGGTGTTTCTTCAATTTCTTGCATTATTTTTTTTAATTCTGTCCCTAATTGATGGAATTTGCTTATTTGTAACAGAAACATGTCTCCTTTCTCTTTATTGATTAGGTTCATCATGTTTTGAACTTGATTGTAATATGCTATGGATGATTCATTATATTTTTGTAAATCTTCAATTCGATTTTGCCAATATTCTTTGGATTTTTTTTCCTCGATTTTGTAGCTGAATTGATTTTTGGCTAATATTGAACCTAATTCCATAAGTTTCTCACTATTTTCCTTTACTTTGTTTTTAATTTCATTAGATTTAGGATTCATATTTTTTACTTAATTTTTACATTAAAGAACTTGACTTTTTTGATTATTCCATGCTATATCTAATTGCTCTGAATATTGTTTAATACATTTCTCACAAAACGAATCCCATTCTCCAATTTTTAATTTATTAAAAAATTTTAATGTCCATTGATAATTTGGTTCTTTTTTGTATTGAAATTGTTGAATTGTGTAAATATCTTTTTGATAAAATTTATTCAAACATTTATTACATTTGGCATTTTTATTTGTCTGCATTTTCTGTAAGGAATTTGTCTACATCAATTGCTGCCATACATCCGTATCCTGCAGCTGTAATTGCTTGCCTGTAACTTCTATCATGTACATCTCCTGCTGCAAAAACCCCTTCCATGTTTGTATGTGTTTTATTTTTTAAAACAATGTATCCTTCATCATCCAAATCGATTTGATTTTTAAATAATTCTGTATTTGGTTGATGCCCGATAGCAACGAACAATCCTCCTACTTTGATAGTTTTTTCTTCATTTGTTTTTAGATTTTTTAAAACGGCTTGTTGCATCTTTTCATCCCCGTTAATCTCTATCACTTCTGAATTCCAATGGAATTGTATTTTTTCATTATTCATAGCTCTTTCTTGCATAACTTTACTTGCTCTTAATTCATCTCTTCTATGTACAACATGCACTCTAGTTGCAAATTTTGTAAGAAATGTTGCCTCCTCAATTGCAGAATCTCCTCCACCAACAACAATTAATTCCAAATTTCTAAAGAATGGTCCATCACATGTTGCACAATATGATACTCCTTTACCTGAAAATTCTTCTTCACCTGTAATGCCCATTTTTTTAGGATTTGCCCCTGTTGCAATAATTACTGCCCTGCTCTCATATTCTTCTGAACCTGTTAATACTTTGTAAGGTGCACGTCTAAAATCTACGTCTACTGCAATATCATCAATTATGGTGGTACCCATTCTTTGAGATTGTTTTCTCATGTCTATCATTAAATCTGGACCCATTATGCCGTTTTCAAATCCTGGATAGTTTTCTACTTCTGTGGTATTGACTAGTTGACCTCCTGGTAAAATTCCTGATAAAATTAATGTGTCATATCCTGCTCTTGAACAGTAAATTCCTGCTGTATATCCTGACGGTCCTGCTCCAATAATTATGACGTCGAATTTTGTTTTCTTTTTATCTGGGATCTTTGGTCCGTCATTATTAGTTTCTAAAACTGCTGCACCTTCATCTGCTGCCATCATAGTGAATGATGTTTTTATTTCATTAATTTAAGTCAATATCTCATTCTATCATCTATTGTTTTTCATTTCATTTAGAATCTTTGAATGTTGATTGCATAACGATTGATTTTTGATCTGTGAAATGAATAGATCTTTTTGCCAATGTGCATTAAACAACCTACATTGAGTATCATTACAAAAAGCATCCCCTGTTTCATAATACATGATTGATTGTAGTAGATATCCTTCAATTATTTCCGGTAATCTGTCATCGTCATATTCTAAAAATTCTCCTTTGTATTTTTCTCTAATTGTTTCTTCTAATTCATTTGAAAAATTTGTTACTAGATCCATGTAGTATTGCTTGGGCTTTGCTGGAGCTTCAATCATTCCAGTAGTTGAAATAATTATTGGATTTGAGCCTACCCATGCCCTTGCATGGTATTTGTAATCATCAAAATCAAATGTAACTGTTAATTTATTTGTAAAAATTATGTGAAGCCCATTTTTGATATTTTCTGCCACTGGTATGATTTCTTCAATAACTTTTTTCATTTCAATTCCATCGTAAATGGGAATCTCTTTTTCTCTGGACATGTCTAAATTTTCTGATTCAATTGAAATTTCCTTAAATGATGGCTTATGTTTTTGAAATGGTTTTTTTAAATCAAATACTCTTGTATTTGCAATCTTTTCGTATTCTTTTTCATTTAATTTTTTAAAAATATTTTCTCTAATCTCGCTGTTAATTCCAAATGTTTGCATAATGAATTTTTGAATATTTTTTAAATCTAATTTTGAAACAGATGGTTCATTATATAATATAATTTTTGAAATTTTCACTGAATACTCTGAGAATTTAAATTATTTATCTTTCTAATTCTTTAATTTTTTCTGCTGCAATCTCTGCTGCTCTTTTTCCAGAATACAACATTGAACCAAATGTTGGTCCCATTCTTGCTAAGCCATGAGTTTCAGTAACTGACATTCCTGCTGCAATTAAACCTGGATATACTTCGCCTGTTTTGTGAACAACATGCTCTTCTCCATCGTTAACATACATTGGCTCCATTCCTTTCCATTCTGCAAGTCCTCTATCTACTAATCTTTTTACTCCAACAGAATCATGACCTGATGCGTCTATGATTATTTTAGCTTCAAATGCAACTGGATCTACACAAGTAATGTTTCGTGGTAATGCTGATACTGGCATCCAGTTAACAACAATACCTGCAACTCTTCCGTTTTTCAATACTAGATCGTCGAATTTTGTTAATTGAAGGAATTTAACTCCTGCATCACATGCACCTGCAATTAATTTTGATACTGCATGTGGTCCTGGTGTTAAGTATAAGCCGTCTTGAACTTTTTTGTATGGAACTCCTAACTCATCCCATATTTTTTGAGCTGGCTCTCTTACTGTAACTGGATTCATCATATATCCTCCTAGCCAATAACCTCCTCCTAGATAGTTATTTTGTTCAATGACTAAAACTTTGTAACCTAAATTTGATAATTCTCTACTAGCAGTTAATCCTGCAGGACCTGCACCGATTATGATTACATCTGACTCTGCTCTGTCAATTAACACATCATGAAATTCATTTGCAATTGCACGTGTAATTTCAACTTCACGAACGTCTGTAAATATTTTTGAAGATTGTTCTGCAACTGTTGCTTCTTGCATAGTGATGTTTCCTCTTTTATCCATAAATACATTCGCACGTAAAAATTAGGTCATACTAACCTGTTTTTTCAATGAATTAACCGGAAAATTTTGTTTGTTTCTTGAAATTTTGTACTAAAACATACCCATATCAAAAATTTATAACCAAACCCAATTGAATTTTATTGTATTGACTATCTCTGATTTGACTCATTCTAAAGTTGATCCTGTATCTCCTAAAATTAATTGGGCTAGGGTTGATGAAGCTGATAATTTTGCTGAAACTGTAAAATTATATCGTCAAGGTAAGTATGATGAAGATAGTTTCAGACGATTCCGATTACAACATGGTGCATACGGAACTAGAATGACTAGCGATTATGCAATGGTTCGTGTTAAATTACCTGCTGGTGAAATTTATCCAAAACAATTTGAAAAATTATCTAAACTTAGTGAACAATATTCTATAGGAAGTGCTCACTTTTCAACCCGTGAAAATATCCAACTACACTGGGTAATTTTAGAAGATGTTTCTGAAATTTTTAGATCACTTGCAGAAGTTGGTTTAACTTCTAGAGAGGCATGTGGTAATTCTGTTAGAAATGTAATGTGTAGCCCCCTTTCTGGCGTTTGCAGCGATGAAAAATTTGATTCAACTCCTTATGCTTTAGCAACTGCTAAATTTTTCTTACGTAATCCTATGGCTCAAAGTCTTCCACGTAAATTCAAATTTAATTTTACTTGCTGTGAAAAACATGGTATGGTTAGAATGGTTGATGTTGGTTTAATTCCAGAAATTCAACAAGTTGATGGTTCTGAACAAAAAGGTTTCAAAATTTTCTTAGGTGGTGGTTTGGGTAACAAATCATTTGTTGGACACCAATTAGAAGACTTTACTCCTGAAGAAGATTTACTTTATACTTCTATTGCTGTCATGAGAATATTTGATAGATTGGGAGATAGAAAAAATCTTGCTAGAAATAGAATGCGTTATCTTGTAAATGATATGGGTTGGGAAAAATTCCAAAATCTTGTATTGAAAGAAAGAGCAATTGTAAGAGCTACACAATCTGTAGTTACTAAATTAAAAGTTGATACCACCCCTGACAAAATTACTCGACCATTAAAAATTAGTGATGAGACTGGTGGCTCTGCCCCTGATGGTTATGCAAGATGGCTAAAAACTAATACTGTAAAACAAAAACAATCTGATTATCGTTCTGTGTTTATTACTTTAGAAGCAGGAGATATTACCTCAAATCAATTATCTGCTTTAGCTGACATTATTCGTGACTTTTCTTCTGAAGGTAAAGCTCGAACTGGCTTTGTCCAAAATGTTGCATTAAGATATGTTCATGAGGATGATTTGATCGGATTATATTCAAAATTATTGCAATCAGGACTTGCAAAATCTGGAGCCCTAACAATGACTACTCCTGTCGGTTGTTCTGGAACTACTTCTTGTAATCTAGCATTAACTAATTCTCATAGATTAGCAAAAGAAATTCAAAGAAAATTCTTAGAATTGAAACTTGATGAAGATGATGATTTAGTAGATTCTTCAATTAAGATTAGTGGATGTCCAAACTCATGTGGACAACATGGAATTGCAACCATTGGTTTCTTTGGAGGGGGTGGACGTAATGGTAAAGACATGTATGCAAATTACCAGATGTCTCTTGGTGGTAGATTTGATGGAGAGACTATGTTGGGTCAAACATGTCTACGAGTTCCTGCAAAAAGAGTGATTCCAGTAATTTTAAAAATAATTGAATTGTTTAAAGAAAATAAAAAATCTGATGATACCTTGAAATCTTGGATTCACAGAATTGTAAATGATAGTGAGGATTCTGCTGTTAAATCAATTAACGATATCAAAAAAATCTTGGAACCTCTAATTGTTCCTCCAAGTATAGATGATGATCCTGATTTCTATCTTGATTATGGTAGCGATACTAGTTATCACACAAAAACTGGTAAAGGTGAATGTGCTGCTTGACTCAATCAGTTAAAATTACTTCTGACGTTGATTCTGTCCGTTCAGAAATTCGTGATAATAGCATACGTGTAATAGATGTAAGACGTGAGGGTGACTACAAACAAGATCATATTCCTAATTCTGTAAATTTGCCCTTGGCAACATTATTGTCTGATGATAGTCCTGAAAATGTTTTGAAACTTGTAAATTCAATGGGAATTGATGATGAAACCCCTGTAGTTGTTTATGATGATACTTTTGGTGCACTGGCATCTAGAGTAGCTTGGACTTTGGAATGGATTGGTCATTCGAATGTCACTTTACTTGAAACTACATATGGTAATTGGAAATCATTAGGACTAGAAAGTGATTCAAAAGTTCCTGATGTTTCTAAAAAAGACCATTCGATGAATCTGCAATCTGATATTTTGGCAACATCTGATTATTTAGAATCTGCAAAAACTCGAGATGATGTAATTTTAATTGATAATCGAGAACGATTAAACTACTTGGAACAACATATTCCTGGTGCAATTAGTCTTCCTTATCGAACTCTTGCAAGTGATGATAAAATTCTTCGTTCCAAAGAAGATATGAAAAGATTGTTAGGTAATCGAGGTGTTTCAGGAGATTCAGAAATAATTACTTATTGTGGTAGTGTTGGTACCTTGTCTGGTCTTGCATATTATGCTCTTAAATCTGCAGAACTTCCAAATGCAAAATTATATGTTCGCTCCTTTAAGGAATGGAAAAATCTTCAAAAACCTACAATCAAGCAAGAAGATGCTAATTATTGGGATTTATCTGCAGAATAATTTAAGCAATCTCGTCTCTTAGTTTCTTTGTAATTGTTACTTCGATATTGTCAAAGACTTCTAACATTTTGTCCTTGTTGTCTATGATGTAGTCTTCTCCCCTATCGTTTAATCTGATTTTCCATAATCTTATTTCTCTGTGTTCTTCAAAGAAGTTTTCAATCATTTGTTCTCCTGATTTTGTTGGATCTATAAACTCTTCAAAAACTTCTATGGTTTTACCTACATCTCCTTCTTCTATTGCTTCTTTTGCAGTTTGAATTGATTGACTCAATTTTTTCAAATTTTTAACTGGTTTTGGTAACTTCTTTTTTGTAATTCCAAACAAACCAATTTTCTCTTTGCCAATTTTTTCTGCAATATTATCTGCAAGATCATAAACTGGAATTTTACTTAATCCATCACGTTTTTCATTTTGAACAATTAGTCCTTTTTCTAATAATTTCCTTAAAGACAATTCTGCATCTGCTTTATCTAGAAATGTTGTCCATACAATTGCACCTAGTGTGTGATATCCTTGTCTGACTGATTCCAAAACTACTACTTCTTGAATTCTTTTGAACCCTTCTTCAATTCTTACATTTGCAAAGTCTTTATCTCTAATTGATTTTCTTGCATTTTTTACATCAATTTCTATTGAATGTTTTAATGCTTGTAATGATTCTGGTACTTGATTTAACAATGATAAGAAACATGCTTTGTTATACCATGCCATTCCGTATGTTTTATCTGATTCAATTGCTTTGTTAACTGCATCTAAAGCTTGAGCATACTTTTTTTGTTCATAGTGAACTAGTCCTTTGAGATTCCATGCTTCTGGATTTGTAACATCTACTTCCAAAACTTTGTCATATACCTTTAATGCATCATTGTGATTATCTAAATGGAATTCTGCGTATCCTAATTTCATTAAAATTTCTACATTGTCTGGTTCAATTCGTAATGCTTGTTGAAATACTTCTACAGCGTCATCTAACTTTTCATCTGCCATCAAGTTAACTCCTTTTTTAAATAATTTTTTAATATTGTAACTTGGATCTACTAAACTAGTTTCTTTTGTAACTATTTTTTTTGATTCTCCATCATCTGATTTGTTTTCTACTTTTTTCTTTTTCTTACCAAACAACTTATTCACTTTCCCTTTTTCTCTAGATAAATACCATCTTAATCGTATATTTTCTTATATTTTTGGGTTTATTCAAATGCGGCGATCCAAATCCTGAAATACTTCAAATATTAACAAACGGATGTGTCTTCTCAACCGCGAATAGAGATTCAAGGGCAGGCTCCTTTTAAACAATCTGGAGTATACGAAGCTCAAATTTCAATTATTGATGTAAAGCCTTCTGATGATGACATTCGTGCCAAAAAATTCACTCCTTTATGGAGGGGAAATTTTCATTTAAAAGTAAAAGATGGTGTCTTTTCTGAAATACTGGGTGATTCTAAAAATCCTCTTCCTTCTTCAGTTGATAATTTGAATACAATTTGGATTGTTGTTAATGATTTGTTTTCTTCAGTATATTCTGTTTTTGATGTAACGTTAAGAAAAACTTCTGAAATTGCTGAATCTCAGGAGAAACCTGCAGAGAAACCTGCAGAGAAACCTGCAGAGAAACCTGCAGAGAAACCTTCTAAACCTAAACGCTCTACAAAAAATATTTCCATTTCTGATAATAATGCACCTCGAGGTATTAGAGGTCCCTCTGGAGACAAAGGTGAAACTGGTGCAACTGGTCCAACTGGTGACAAAGGTCAATCTGGTCCCTCTGGAGACAAAGGTGACAAAGGTAAAACTGGTCCAACTGGAGACAAAGGTGACAAAGGTGCAACTGGTCCAACTGGAGACAAAGGTTCCACTGGTGATAGAGGACTTTCTGGAGACAAAGGACTTTCTGGACAAAAAGGTATCACTGGAGACAAAGGAGACAAAGGTGACAAAGGAGTTACTGGCCCTCCTGGAGACAAAGGTGACAAAGGTGCAACTGGTCCAACTGGTGACAAAGGTCAATCTGGATTAAAAGGTGCAACTGGTCCTCTTGGAGAAAAAGGTCCAACTGGACTACCTGGTGACAAAGGAACTTCTGGAATCCGTGGAGCTCCTGGAGACAAAGGTGACAAAGGTCCACAAGGTCCTCCTGGAGACAAAGGACTAACCGGACCTGTTGGAGTTCCCGGAGAAAAAGGTCCAACTGGAACTTCAGGAGTTCAAGGAGAAAAAGGAATTCAAGGTTCCCCTGGCCCAATTGGTGACAAAGGAGTAACTGGTCCCTCTGGTGACAAAGGTCCTATTGGTCCACCTGGACCTGTTGGAGTTAAAGGAATAACCGGACCTGCTGGTCCTCTTGGTGACAAAGGTCCTCTTGGTCCACCTGGTCCTCTTGGAGACAAAGGAAGTAAAGGACCTGAAGGTCCCTCTGGAGACAAAGGTCCACAAGGTCCACAAGGTCCAGCTGGTGCTAAAGGATTAACTGGAGTCCCTGGACCTCAAGGTGAAAAGGGTGACAAAGGTCCTCTTGGCCCAATTGGAGAAAAAGGAAATACTGGTGCATCTGGTCCTCCTGGAGACAAAGGTCCACAAGGTCCACAAGGAACACAAGGTGAACGTGGAACTACTGGTCCCTCTGGAGAAAAAGGTCCACAAGGTCCACAAGGAATTCAAGGTCCTCAAGGTGAACGTGGTCCAACTGGTCCTATTGGTTCAATTGGAGAATCTGGTCCAATTGGTGGTCAAGGTCCTGTAGGACCTGCTGGCCCTAGAGGTCCTCCTGGTCCTCCTGGAGAAAAAGGTCCCTCTGGAGGAATGTCTTCTGAACAAAAAGCAATTTTCAAAGAACTATTGGAAATTTTGACAAATAAAGACATCATTAGTACTGAAGAACAAATTAAACTGATGAGTTATTTGTATTAATTTTATTTTTTAATTTTATTTTTTAATTTTATTTTTTAATTTTATTTTTTAATTTTATTTTTTAACTTTATTTTTTAATTTTATTTTTTAACTTTACTTTTTAATTTTAATAAATAGTTTTCACTAAATGAATTAGAAAAATGAAAACAATTCGTCGTCTATATGACGATTGTTAATTTGCAAACGAGGTTATCGTCTTTTTGCTGCTTTTCTCTTTGGAGCTGCTTTGCGTTTTGCTGCTGCTTTTCTCTTTGGAGCTGCTTTTCTAGTTGCTGCTTTTCTCTTTGGAGCTGCTTTGCGTTTTGCTGCTGCTTTTCTCTTTGGAGCTGCTTTTCTCTTTGGAGCTGCTTTGCGTTTTGCTGCTGCTTTTCTCTTTGGAGCTGCTTTCTTTGCTGCAGTTTTTCTCTTTGGAGCTGCTTTGCGTTTTGCTGCTGCTTTTCTCTTTGGAGCTGCTTTCTTTGCTGCAGTTTTTCTCTTTGGAGCTGCTTTGCGTTTTGCTGCTGCTTTTCTCTTTGGAGCTGCTTTTCTCTTTGGAGCTGCTTTGCGTTTTGCTGCTGCTTTTCTCTTTGGAGCTGCTTTTCTAGTTGCAGTTTTTCTAGTAGCTTTTCTTTTTGGAGCTGCTTTTGTAGTTGATCTACGTTTAGTTGCAGCTTTTCTTTTTGTAGCCATGCTAAAATCGATATTTTCATTGTTTTTCAGTGGTTAAACTAAAAAAATTTACACAATTTGATTACAATTAATGAAGTAATTTTATCATTGAAGAAATTACTGATCGATATTTTTTATGGTTATTTTTTTAATTTACTTATTTTTTCATTTGTTGTATGTTTTTGAAATTTTTGTGCATGTAATTGATCATAATCTTGCATGTAATTGATTAATGTTCTACGTTTTTCCCATTTTTTGTAATTTATTTTTATTTTATTTGATCTAGTTTTATTTTTTATTGAGAACTGACACCTTTAATTTTGATAATTGTTAATACATCCTCATCTTGCATTATGTGTGTTAATCCTACCCTTTGTCCTCCAAATTTTACACTTTTGCCCCAGACTAATCCGTATCTGAATTCTCTTCTTAACCTTCTGTGAAGTTTGTTACAAATATCTTCTACTGTGTCTCCTTCCCTTGCAATAAATGGTTCTTTGAAATCTGTTTCTCCTCCTTTTGGACGCATGTATATTCTAATGAATTTTAATTTTTCATAAATTTTTTCTTTTAATTCTTCTATATTCAAATCTGCGTTTGCAGAAACTTCTATAACGTCAGATTTAATTTTTGTTTTCAAATCTTTTAGAAATTCTTTATCTACTAAATCAATTTTATTCAGAACTGTGATAGCTTTAGAATAACTAATGTTGCCTGCAATATGATCTGCTAATTGTTCTGATGTTAAATCTTCACGTACTACTACTCTTGCACTCACAATTCCATAAAGATGTAAAATATCTTTAAGGTGTTTTTCTGTAATTTTTGTTAACTTTGCTTGTTGGGCAATTGCAATTCCTCCCATCGATGCTTTTTCTATTGTAATGTTTGGTGGTAACTGATTTAATCTAATCCCTATATTTCCTAATTCATTTGTTAGAACATCTTCGTGATATGGTTGAAAGACATCTAAAACTAGTAATACTAAATCTGCAGTTCTTGCAACTGATAAGATTCTTTTTCCTAATCCTTTTCCGGTTGATGCACCTTTGATGATTCCTGGAAGATCCAAAACCTGAATTTTTGCACCTCTGTATTCCATCATTCCTGGAACTACTGTTAATGTGGTGAATTGAAATGCTCCTACTGTAGATTTGGCTCCTGTCATTTTATTTAGTAATGTTGATTTTCCAACACTTGGTAATCCGATAAATACTACTGTTGCATCTCCTGAACGCCTGACATCAAAACCGTCCTGCTTCATTCCTGATTTTTTGGTGATATCTGCTTCTTGTTCTCTCTTTAATTTTGCAATTTTAGCTTTAAGTAATCCTATGTGGTGTTCTGTTGCTTTGTTAATCTGAGTTCTTGCCATTTCATCTTGAATGGCTTTAATTTTTTCAGGAATTCCCAATACAGTTCATTTTTTCTTTATTCTTTTCAAATAAAACCGTACACTTTGCAATCTTTTTTGAAGAAATCATTTTAGATTTAATTTTTAACCTTTAAAATCACTGACTCGTTTAAACCTGTTTCATTTTTTAATAGTGTCTGAATTTGAAGTTATGTGAAGAAAATTCTAATTTACTCTGTAGGATTCGTTTTACTATCTGTATATTTTCTACTAACTGTGTTTGTACTTCCTTCTGAATTTTTGATGACTGAACAATTAATTCCTAAACCGATTTTTGAAGCCATATTATCTGAAACTGAAATCAAATTGGGTGATTCATTCCGTCTTGATATTGTCTCAAAAAATATTGGCGATTATGCAGATATTCATATTGTATCTGTTGGGTTTCCTGAACTTACTGAGATCGATGATGTTGTAAAAATTGCTACCTATGATTTTTCTCTTTCACCTTCTTACATTGATGTAGATGATGAAATTGGTTCTAGTTATAGTGGGGGTGTAGATACTACTTTAGCCAAATATCCTTTAATCGAAGCAATGAGTAGACCGTTGAAACCCGATATTGAAACCCATTTTGATATTGTTGTAACTCCAAAAAATTCTGGAGTTTTCAATGTATATGTAAAATCTATAGGTATTCCTCATTCTAGTGATGTTTCTCATTATCCTTCTTCTGGTGTTTTAGATCATCAAAATGAACATGTTTTGGTATATTCGGTAACTGTAAATCCCTAATATTTTATGATTGACTAGTAGTGATATGACTATTTCAAAATCTGAAGTTTCAGGAAATTTTCTACAACATTATTCCCAGGGCATATTTCTATTTGGAAGTATTTTGACTAGTCTTGGAATTCTTCTAGTTACTGTCGGAGGTAGTTGGGACATTACAAATCACTTACTTAGTAAACCTGAGACTTTTTTCTCTCCTCCTCATGCATTAATGTATACTGGTGTTGCAATTTCATTAATTGGAGTTGTCTTGTCTTTTGTTGGCTGGAAAAATTTACAACAGTTTAGAGATTCATATTTTTTATCATTAAAAATTAAATTAATTGGAATAGGGTTGTTGACTGGTGCTGGTCCATTGGATTTTGTTTGGCATTCTTATTTTGGTTTGGATGGATTACTCAGTCCACCACATTTTACTTTGATTGTGGGAATGTTTTTGTGTAGTGTAGGGGGATTAATTGGAATTTCAAGATATTTGAAATTTAATGACTCAAAATCTATTTCAAAATTTTTACTAATTTTAGCTGTCATTCCTGTTTGGTTATCTGCCTCAGGAATCATTTCATCTTTATCTCTACCTTTTTCTAGCACTGATTATTTTGAATTTAATCCAGAACCTACTATTGCGTTTATTATTGCATCTTTGGCATATCCTTTTTTGATCTCTTTTTCATTAACTTTGGTTTTTCGATTATCTAATTATCAATTTGGAATACTTAGTATTTTGGGTGGGTTGTTTTTACTGATTTACAGTTCTACTGCAATTGTTCCAAATTTTGCAATGTTTGATACAGTCCAATTCTATTCTCTAAATCTGATTCCCTTTGTGATTGCTGATATTTTTCTAAAATTGAATCGCTCTAAACTTACAATGTTTTTTGTTGGTGGATTAACAGGGTCTGTTTTCTATATGGTGTATTATCCATATATTATGTACACTTACAATGAAATCTTGTTAGGCAAATTGGTATCCCCCAGTTTAATTTATTTTGTTTATTTTGAATTGATTCAAAATGTTTTACTTTATACTTTGATTCCTGCAATTGTTATGGGTATTGTTGGTGTAGTTACATCTAAAAAATTATCTGTTAAAATTCTGATGAATTAATTTTTTATTAATTTATGTGATCTCTAAAATCCATAACACATTTTCTTAATGTACTCACATCTACATCAAATGCAATCCATGTTGGATTGCCCTCATTATCTAGATCTACATTTAAAATATTCATTGGCATTTTGGTGAATCCTGCTTCAAACAAATCATTGATTGATTTTGGTAATTCTGTTAATGCGAGATGATATTTTGTCGTATGATCTCGAAATTTATGCCTGTAATTGACTTCATACTTGTTCTCTGAATCCAAAGTTAATGATTTCATGTAGACTAATTTCCCATATTCTTCTATGGCGTTAGCAAATATTGAATACATTTCATTGATATAAACTTCTGATAGTTCTGTATTTGGTTCTACTAAGCATTGATTGAGAAAATCTAACATACTTGAAACGTTGTCTCGAATCTTTTTTTGTGTTTGATTCATTTGATCACTTGTAATCTTCTTAAAACTGGCCAAGTGAATACCTGATTAATTATCTGAACTTAAGCTTATGGATTATTGTTTATTATATAATATTGATTAAAAATTCCAAAATTTTAGCTGAAATTGTATTTTTGTCCTCTTTGAGTTTATTCGTTATTGAAATACACTGAGCAACTTATTATTTACCAAAAAAAAATTCAAATTATGAATAAGAAAACTTTTGCAGTTGATATTGATGGAACAATCACTGAAAATGGTGGCGGTAGGATTCATCTTGATGCACTTGAATCTCTTCGAAGATTAACTAACATGGGACATGATGTGATTTATGTGACTGGAAGGTCTTCTGTTGAAGCATACTTGCTTTCAGTATTTGGTGGAACTAAAAAAATTGCAGTTGGTGAAAACGGTGGTTGTATTGCAATGGATGCTGATGATCATATTTTGTTGGGTAATATTGAAGAATGCAATAAAGCATTTGAACTAATAAAAAATTCTATTGATGGAGTAGAAAAAAAACCTGTATTTCCTAGGTTGACTGAAGTAGTTTTGGAAAGAACATTTGACTTAGACGATGCTCGAAAAATTCTTTCTGAACATGACCTTGATGTTAATCTCTCTGACAGCCAATATGCAATTCATATTAATTCTAAAGGCATAGACAAAGGAACTGGTTTTACTGAATTAATGAATAAATTCAACATAATGAAAGATGATGTAATTGCCATCGGAGATAGTGCTACTGATGTCCCTTTGTTTAAAGTGGCAAAAACAAGTATTGCGCTAGGGAATGCCTCTGATTTGGTACGTTCTGAGGCTACAATGACTGTATCTGCAAGTAGTGGTGATGGTGTTTTAGAAGCATTAGATAAATTAGCACCTAAATTATCTGAAATATAGTATGACATTTCAAATTATTCTTGATGAAATTGAAAATAATCTGAAAAAAATTATTCAAGAACTCTCTATTTCTAACATCTCTTTTTCTGTAGAAGTTGCAAAGCCCGGGTTTGGTGATGTAAGTTCTAACATTGCATTTTTACTTGCAAAAGAATTGAAAAAAAGTCCTAAAGAAATCACTCAAATTATTTCTGAAAAATATTCTCAATGCTCTAATGTGTTTGTTTTGAAATCTGAAGGACATCCATCTGGATATCTAAACTTCTTTGCTGATTGGCCAAAATTAAGTAAATTAATTTTATCTGAATCTTATTCTGATACATACGGTGATATTGATATTGGAAAAAATTCTGATATTGTGGTAGAACATACTAGTGTGAACCCCAATAAAGCATTGCACATTGGACATATTCGTAACATTGTTGTTGGTGACACTATTTCTAGAATTTTAAATAAAGCAAATTACAAAGTTAATGTTCTTAATTACATTGATGATTCTGGTTTACAGGTTGCTGACATCATTGTAGGATTCAAACATTTTGGATTTAGCGAAGAGTCCCCTGATGGGAAAAAATTTGATCATTATTGTGGAGATGATGTTTATGTTAAAACTACCCAGAAATATGATCTTGATCCTTCTCTTGAGGAGATTAGAAAAACTACTTTAAAAGAACTTGAAGATGGTACTTCTAAAATTGCAAAATTTGGTGACATGATTACACGAAAAGTTTTATCTGGACAATTAGAAACATGTTGGAATCTCAATGTCTCCTATGATTGTCTAAATTTTGAATCTCAAATAATTCGTTCAGGGTTATGGCTCAAAATATTTGAAAAACTCAAGGGTATGGGGCTAATCGAATTTGAAAATACTGGTAAAAACGCTCAATGTTGGGTTATTCGTGGTGATGGCAAAGAGGAAGATAAGGTAATTGTTAGAAGTAATGGCACTGCCACCTACATTGCCAAAGATATTCCATACGCTGCTTGGAAATTGGGTCTGTTAGAGGATCCATTTAACTATAAAAAATACAACTCGTCTCAACCTAACTCTAAAACTCTCTGGGAAACTACCCTGGATGATTCGGATCATCCATCTCAAAACTTTACTGCAGAAAAAGTAGTAACTGTTATTGATTCCCGTCAAGAACGATTACAAAAAATTATCACTACGTTAATGGAAAAATTTAATTCTATTCCTAATAGTTATGTTCATCTTGGATATGAATCTGTTACATTAAGTGCAAATACTGCAAAAACTCTTGGTTTAGAGACTGATGGTAAACAAGCTCAGATGTCTGGAAGAAAAGGATTGTATGTGAGTGCTGACTCTGTTTGTGAACTTTTAAAACAAAAAATAACTGACGAAACAAAAAAACGACATCCTGGAATGGCTTCCTCTGAAATTGATCAAATTGCCCAATCTGTTTCAATTGGAACTTTGCGTTATGAGATGATTAAACAAGATTTAGATAAAATAATTACATTTGATCTGACAAAATCTCTTAGTTTGGAAGGGGATACTGTTCCCTACATTCAATATTCATATGCTAGGGCATCAAGAATTTTAGAAAAATCTGGAATTGAACCTAACACTGATGTTGATTTTTCATTGCTTAAAGAAAAATCTGAAATTGATCTAGTAAAAATAATTGGTCTTTTCAATTTACAGGTTAGAGATGCTGTGAATAATTTTGCGCCTAAAGTAATTGCTAGATATTGTCATGATCTAGCTGTATCTTTTAATTCCTTTTATGAACATGTGAAAGTTTTAGATTCTGAAAACGAAGATTTGAAATCGAGTAGAATATGTTTGGTTAATTCTTTTAACTTGACGTTAGAAAAAGCATTGGATTTACTTGGAATCTCTGCACCATCTAAAATGTAAAACTTATGAGAATTAATATAATAATTCTGATAATTGCTTTGATAAGTATTTTGATTGGTACTGTGGGATTTGATTATTTTGTTGCATTCAATCAGGAACGTGAATTAGAAAATCTGATCATTTCTTGTATGGAACAACATGGCCATTATAGTGATGAACTTGTTTCTTGTTTGAACGAAGAAATTTAATGAATTTATTAAATTTTCTAGTTTTGATTCTTTACCACTAGAATTTTTTTTTCATATTTGTCATATACTCTAATTTTGGTATATTGTTTATGGTTATGAAATTAGATGATAAGAAAACTCTGTTATTTGGATTATCTATGACTTTGGGAATCACCATTTTTGGAGGTTATGTTATTATGAATTTTTTAATGCCTCACTGTAAAGACGTAATGTGTTAATTTGAAAATATTTGCTATCGTCAACCTTAAGTTGTAAATGATTCAATCAAATTCATGAATTGTTTTGTTTGTGGAAAAGAGAAACAAGATTTTGAAGTTTGGACCAATAAATTAGTTATAGGTATTACCTATGATTCTGATTTCCAAAATAATGATGTTATTTCTAGTATGTCTGAAAAATCTATAATTTGCCATCAATGTATAATTGAGATTCAAAAAGAGGTCAAAGAGAATCCTAAATCTGACTGATTTTTAATTAATACATGTCAGTGGCAACATTTGTTGCCACTGGAGATTATTTGTAACGTGACTACTGTCAGTACAAATTTTTCTCAGGCGTGCAAACCTGTGATTTCAATATTTTTCTTTTAAAAAAAGTTTTATTTTTCTCTTTATTGCTAGCTTCAACATTTTTTAAGCCTACCATATGATTAATTTTGAGCATCATTGAAAAACAAGAGAAGTAAATTACAAATCTATTTTGATGTTATAACTGCAATTTTGGTTGAAAAACAAAATAATTCTGAAATTTCAAAAACCAGACTTCAACACAAATCAAATACTTCTTACGATAAACTTTTGAAATACCTTGATGAAATGAGTGAAAAGGGACTAATCAAATTAGAAAATGAAATAGATACCACTGAATTGGGAATAAAGTTTCATGAAGATTATTCTGCTGTAAATGACTTGATTGATGAAATTACGCAAAGACTATCTTAGGCAAAAGTGAATTTTTCTATTTTATCTTCTTTTGTTAAAAATAATATTTCGTGATGTGAATCAAGTAAATTTTTCATAAACTCTGGTGCTATTTGTTTGTCTACACTTGGTACGTGGAATGAACAGATAAAATTTCCTGGAATTTTATGAAATCTATCATCTACACATTGTTCAATCTCTTCCATTGATTCTGTTTTTTTCTCTGAATTAAAATCAAAGTAATGTGTTGAAACTACTCTAATTTTTTTATCTTGTGGTAATGCTTTCACTTTATCCATGATCATTTTCTCATATTCTTCAAATTCTTTTGGTATTTGGACGATGTTTAGTGATTCATTTTCGACATTTTTCTTTACATCAATACCAAATTCTTCCATTTTATTTTTTAATCTTTCAGGATCATTTGTTGTGTAGAAACAAATTTGGGATTTTTCTAAACCTGTTTTTATAAACTTAAACTCTATTTCTTCTGCCTTTTTTTGTTCTTCATGAAATAATAGAATGTGTGCATCATCTAATTTTTCTAAATGTTCATGACCGATTTCTTGATAACTCATTGTAATACTTATTTTCCATAATTTCTAGTATTAAGAGATTTTTATTAGAAATCCGTGGTGCCATACTCTGATTATTTTCATTATGATTCGATTTTTTTGTAATATTACAATGTATCATGGGACTCATCAAGGTGCGTAATTGGATTAAATACTAATGCCTTATCTTAGTCATGGCATATCTGAGAGTCAAATCCATTCGTGGTCAAAAATATCTTTATTTGGTAAAAAGTTCATGGGATGCTAAAAAAAAGACCTCAAAACAATCCATTATCAAATATTTGGGAATAGAATCTGATGTGACTATTAATGACGTACCTGAAGACTATCGAAATTCCAAAAAAATATCTGATTATTTCTTAAACCAAAAATACTTTCAACCTAAAGTCCAGAATGAATTAATTCAAAAATTGCAGTTAGATATGCTGACCTCATTAAAAAATGGGGATTTTGTAAATACCTACTCTATGCTTGAATCGTATGAAAAAATCTATGGGATTGAATCCTTCATGGATGAAGTTTTAATTCCTTTAATTGGAGAAATTGGAAATCTGGGAAATTCCAAAAAAATTGATTTAGGAACTCAAACAACATGCTATAATGCAATTGAGGATTTATTGAACATGATTATTGAAAAAAGTTCTGTTAATCCATCTAAGAAAAAAATCTTGATTTGTGTACCTAACGGTGAGCAACATACATTGGGAACAAAAATTCTTCAAACTAAACTTTCGTTAAAAGGAAATGTGGTTGACAACCTTCCTCCATTTACTCCCTCTTCATTAATTATGGAATCAATTGAACATGATAATCCTGATTGTGTCTTTGTGTCTGTAACTTTAGATGAAAATCTTTTATCAGCCAAACGAATGGTTGAGAAAATTAATGAAAAATTTGGACTTCCAATAATTGTTGGTGGAAATGCTGTACAAAACGATTCCGAGAATTGGGACCTACCTATAGCTAAAAATCTCTCTATTCCAAAAATTCTAAAACTTATTCAGTCCAAAAAATTACAAATTCTTACAACTAAATGAGATTCCATTTTTGAGATTTTTTTAATTTATTTTTTTAGAATTTTATCTTTTTTATTGATCTCTTTGTTAATTTTAGATTGTTTTTTCTTCAATTTTTGATTTTTTTCTTTAATTTTTTCATCTATTTTTTTACGTTTTTTTTCTAAAATCTCTAATTTTCTCTCTTCTTTGATAATTTGCTTTTTGGCCTTTTCTTGCTTTTTGGCCTCACTTTTTTCTTTTTTGATCTTATTTTTGATATTATTTTTTTCTTTTAGGATGGTTTTAGACACTTTTACTCTTTCTTTAATTGATTTATTGAGTTCTGTTTCCATTATTTTTATCTCTTTTTTCAATACCTCTGCTTGTTTGATTTCTTGTTTTTCTGCATTAACCTGTGATGTGATTTCATCATAATCTTTTTTTGTTTTTTCTAACTCTATTTGTTTATCTTTTATTTCTTCAGCCCTTTTTGCTTGGTCGATTAATCTATCTTTTTGATCTTTAGCCATTTTTACTAATTTTTGTTTTTCTGAATTTACTTGTGATTCTATTTTTACCTGTTCTGCTTGTGCTTGAATCAGCTGCGTTTTTTGTTCTTCTAATTCTTTAGAAATGACATCTTTTTCAATATCTATTTTTTTTAAAATTTTTGTTCGTTCATCTTTTACTTTAACTAATTCTTTTTTTTGTAAATTTACAGTTTCTGTCAATTCTGTCTGTTTTTGAATTAAACCTCTTTCTTCTTTGATTTCTCTCTCTAGTTTTTCTCTTTCTTTCTTTAATTTTTCATCATTCTTTTCTCTTTCTTTTGTTAATTTATTTAATTTCTCATTTTGTTCGTTTATTTCTTTTGAATCTTTATTCTGGTTCGATATCTCTTTTTCTTCAATTTTTATTTTATCTGATATTTTTTCTAATTTTGGTTCATAAATTGATGGTTTCCAATCTTTGGGCATGGCTCCTTCCCTCTTATTTTCTATTTTTTGAATTTTAACTTCTTTTTCTTGATTTTGAATTATTTTTATTCCAAAATTATTCTTTAAATATTGCCTATCAGATTCATAGAGAATTTTTTGTTTTTTTAACATTGTTTGGATGTGTTCTAATCTTCCAGGATCTCCTTTTCCTAATTTAATTAATTTTTGAATTTGTTCAGTTTTGCTTATTTTTTTAACCGGTTTTTCTTCTTCAAAAATTATTTCTGAATTTATTTTATTTTCTAAGTAAATTCTATCTGTATTGTATAGTGGTTTTTTCTTTTTTAGAAAATCTATTATGTGTTCTAATCTGCCTATGTCTCCTGAATTACTATCAATTAATTTTTCAATTTTTTCAATTGTTGTAATTACTGTGATCTTTTCCATCTACAAATCCTTAATGAATTTGAATAAATATAGTATAAAACAACTATTAATTCTAATTTTTTAATATTTCTTCAATAATTTTTATGAAATACCTGTATTTTTAATGAATTTTATATCGTAATTTTAATTTTCAATTGTTCATTAATGTCATCAATTACTGCTTTCATGATATTGGTGTTTGAAGTGAAAAATCCTCTGTATTCTCTGTCTCCAAGATCTTCAGCAACTAGTCCAAAAGCTCCTTTTTCCCCTCTTGTGGCAACAATCCACATTGGGGAAATATTTGTGCCATCACAACTAACTACTTCTGCAGATTGTGGTGGATGAGGAGCTAATTCTGGATTGATGAAATTTCCAATAATCCATGCTTTTGAAATTTTTGATAGGATGTCTAGGTATCTTTCCTCCACATACTTGTACCTTTTTTCTGTTTCAAAAGTTGCTAGTAAAGGTGCATCGTGTTTTACTGCGTAATTTTCTAATAATATACTCAATCGGTAGAGTTCTTCTTTACCTGTTTTGAAATTAACATAATTTGCTTTTTGATATTCTTCTAGTGACCATAATAAATTATGATTGGTAATATCTGTGGTTTCTTTTTCTGCAAACGTTGGAAATTTCTCCCAAATGTCATCCATGAAACTGACGTAATGTTCTGTCATACCAAGATTCATTTTTTTTAGTATATAATCTACTAATTATTTCTACAAATAGTGCCAACTTTTTTTATTATTGTGATTTAAAAATATTTTTTGTTTTTTCAGCTTCGATTTTATGCTCAATCATTGGTTTTGGATATTTCAAGCCGTCTGGAAATTTATTCCATAAATTATGAATTATTTTGGGTTCTATTTCGTTTAATTCTAGAATCCATTTTTTGATATATTTGCAATCCAAATCAAATCTTTCTTGCTGTCTCCATGGATTAAATATTCTAAAGTATGGGACTGCATCGCATCCCGTCGAAGCTGCCCATTGCCAATTTCCTGAATTTACTGCAGGATCATAATCAATCAATTTTCGAGCAAAATATCTTTCTCCCCATCTCCAATCAATATGCAAATCTTTAGTTAGAAATGACGCAACAACCATTCTGACTCTGTTGTGCATGAAACCTGTATTGTTTAATTGTCTCATTCCTGCATCTACAATTGGAAATCCTGTTTCTCCTTCTTTCCATTTTTTAAATAATTTTTCAGAGTTTTCCCATGGTATGTCTTGAAATTTCTGTTTAAATGACTTTTTTTCTACGTGTGGAAAATGAAATAAAATATAATTGAAAAATTCTCTCCAGTATATTTCTCCCATAATAGTATGATTTACGCCTAAAATTTCTTTAATTTGAGTATAAATTTCTCTAATTGACATAGTACCAAATTTGTTATGGGCTGAAAGTAATGTGGTCTGATTTAATCCTGGAAAATCTCTAACTTTGTCATAATCTCGGAATTTTTCTAGATTTTTTAAAATTTTTAATCCTTCTTTTCTACCTCCTTTTATTTCTGAATCCAAATTTTCTACATCCTTGATAGAATTGTTAGAAATATTTTCTTTTGAATAATTTTTATTTGAATTTTTTATGATTTTTCTAACTGGGAATATTTTTGCTTTTTTGTAGAAAAATGAATAAATTGTATATGGCGAGTCATCATTTGTTTTTACATCATGTGGATTATGAAGTAAAAAATCTAATGTACTGTGAAATGGGATTTCATTTTTTTTACAAACTTGAAATATTTTTTCATCTCGTTTTTGTGAATAATTGGAGAAATCTGTATTGGAAAAAATTGATTTTATTCTGTGTTTTTTAATGATTTTTTCTATGCTTTTTTCTGGAGTCCCTTCAAGTATCTGCAACCTACTCCCTTTTTTCTGAAGTTCTTTGTCTAAATCTAATAATGATTCGTTAAGAAAATTCCATCTAAATTTTGCATCTTTTAATTTTTTAATTAAATTGGAATCATAAATAAAACAAGGGATTACTTCTTTTGAATTTTGAAGAGATTCAAGTAATCCCACATTGTCTTCTAATCTTAAATCTCTATGAAAAAGAAATATGCTTTTTTCATACATTTGAATTCTTTTTTTGCTTATTATTGAATATCGAACTTTGAATCTAATGTTTTGCCCATTACTTTTAGTGCATATCTACAAACGTTGGAATTAAGTGTGAAAAACCCTCTAAATTTTCCATCCTCATATTCTTCAGCGATTAAACCGAACGGTCCATATGGTCCTCTGGTGATAACAGTCCATACATTTGCTAAGTTAGTATTGCTGCAACTTAGGAATTCAGAATTTGGTATTACTACATCCGTTGGAATTACTTCATCATCAAAATCTGCAATAATCCATACTTTGGGCATTCCCTTAACCATTTCTTGATATCTTTCTTTTACGTATGAGAACTTGGCAATTTTTTCAAATGTTGCAAGTAATGGCTCTTTATGTTCTTGAGCATAATTTTCTATCATTCTGCTCAAATGGTATAATGGTTTTCTATCTGCATCAAAATTATGATATCCTGCGTCAATAAATTGCTCTAATTTCCAAATTGGTAGTATATCGTTATCTAGATTGTGCCATTCGGCTAATTGAGGAAATTCTTCCCATACTTCGTGTACGAAATCTTTGTCTGTATATGGATTTTCCATGTACTTGCTGTAATCAAATCAGTTATAAATTATTTTTTTGTCTTTTTCTAGTGCCAATTATTGACACTAATGAATAATAGTTTTTATTCTACAAAAAACTGATTTAATGTATGTCCAGATATGAGAAATTACTTCATATGTTGATGGATTATGAACCAACAATTCTACTTACAGCTATTAGTGATACAACTGGAAATATTTTATGGAATACCATCCGTGATGACTCTGAAATTAAAATACCTCTACCTGAAATAAAAAAAACACTTGTACGTGAATCTTCAGATTGGATTAATAGATGTAAAATCGAGGATTCTGATGATCTTGGCAGAGCTATGTATCATATAGCATCCTTTCAAAAAGTCAAACAAGTCACAATTCCTCTTGATGCATTTCATATGTTGTTGATCTATGTTGATAACACTCCTCTCAAAAAAACAAAAACAAAAAGTTATGGCCGATATGTCCAAATGGGAAAAATCATGTCCATCGTTGATTTTGTAAATACATTTGAAGAATAATTATTTAGAATAATTTGGCACTAGAATTCGTAATTTCGAAGATTATATTAACCGAAATACTGTTAATCATATAATGGAAAAATATGAGCAACTTTTGAATATGCTAATGGATTTTAATGAATCTATTAGATTTGCAGCAGTTTCTGATGCAAGTGGAAATTTACTTTGGAATAGTCAAAGAGATGGAGTTTCTAATATTGTTCCAATTGAAAAGACAAAGGCAACCATGTCTAGATCTAGAGGTGAATGGGATGATTATGCTTCATCCGCTGATATTATTGGAGATGGCTTGTACTCTATTACTTCATATGCTAAAATTAAAAGAATAACTATTCCTCTTTCTGACGGCAACATGCTGTTTGTTAGTGTAAATAACAAACCTATGAAAAATGCAAAAAATACCAGCTATGGTCATCTTGTTGAAATGGGTGAGATTTTATCAATCGTCGAGTTTGTAGAATCTAAAAACTTTTGAAATCTGTAAATTTAATTACACTGTGATTTTATGAATGACTTTGTTGCCAAATGTCGAAAATGTGGCTCAAAAATTTTAATTCCTGATCAAGGCCCTTGCACTGATTTAGAATTCATGGATTACATTGTGGGATGTGGGAAACAATGTAAATGCGGACAAAATGATTGGGAACTCTTGTCTCAATAATGTCTAAATTATTTTCTTGGTCTTCTTCTAGGATTTAATTCATAAAATCTTTCAATATTTTCTAACCATTTTTTATTTTCAGGTAAACGTGAACGGGCATGTGGTTTTTTTCCATTTTTTGATAACACTTCACTATGATTTTTGTAAAATTGGTCTATCTCATTTATCATTACATCTAAAAATTCTGATGCATCTTTGCATTCAGTATTTTTTGGTTCTCTATGGGTAATTATTGATTTAGATAAAGTATCTATTTTTGCTACTTTTATTTTATATTCACTTAAAACTCTATATTCAAAAGTTATCATTCGTTAATTCTTTTTTTTATTTGTCTATGTATAGTTTGGCTCTAAAATTCCTCAGTTCATGAAATAAGCATGCATTTTTTACTAATCTATTGTTTTTCTGCAAGTTCCTTCATTTCTTGCACTCCTTTAATTAGAATTTGAGGAAATTTAGTTTCAAGTTCCCTGGCTTGTGGTGTTATTGGAATCCAATTTTGTTCATAAATTAGCGTTAATTTTTCATCAGAATCCTCTATCTTATTGATAAAATAACCTGTAAACATAGGATTTTCAATCAGATCAAATCTTATTATTTTATTTTGTTCATCAATGGTTATTCTTTCTCTAATTGTCATACCAAGTGTATGCATTTGTCGTAAAATCCCATCATCATATTTTTGTAAAACTTCTACGTGAGTAATTTCTTTTATTGTATTATCTGGATGTTGCACTTTATCTAATAATAAAATCCATAATATCTCAAATGTGGCATTTATCTGTTCACTGTGAGAAATCTGCATTTGGATTTATCCATACATTGTTTTGCCAGTTGTTTCATCTGTTAAATTATTTTTTGATGAAAAACTACTAAAATTTGAACGCAGGATTTTTTGAACGTGTCCTGAAACCCTGGCTACATTATCCCAAACATTATGAAATGAAATTCTATTCAAATTTTGTTCATCCACGTGAGAAAAAATTGCCAAACCTGCTATTATTTGACCATCTTTAATCCATTGATGTCCCATATTGCATACTGTGCAAATTTCACTAACCTCCATAATTGTTTTAGAAAATGATGGATTTTTACTAATTAGTAATTTTGAATCTTCAGGTGGGAATCTCATATTTACATTAATGTGTACTCTATCTTCTCTATTGGCATTTTTACTTACAATTACATTTGTTCCCACATGAAATTGCCAATCTACTAGATCACTTTTTTGTTTTATTTTTTCAGTTTGATCCTCATATTTCACGTTAGTAATTTTGATAAATTCTTCCACTAATTGTTTCATTTCGATTGATGTTTTTGTCATAACATTGCTTTTTTTTGTTAGTTATATTTTTGATTAAATAAAAAAAGAGTTAACAATTGTGCCCACCACAGCCACAAGAGTCATGTCCCTCAGTACCTTGAGATTCTTTACCTGCACATCTGGAACATTTGTTTGATCCTGTTGGTGAGAAAAAACCAATTCCACATGATACACATTTCATATTTGCCATAACATTGCTGAAAAATTGCAGTATTTATTGAATACGTTTTGATTCAGCAAAATGATTTTTTTGGTTATTCACTTTTTTTAAAAACACGATATTCTCCAATGATTGAATTACATTGGTGACATGTGTATTGCCCTCTTTCTATTAGAATTAAACCATCTGCAACTGCTTCGTTTGGTTTTTCTTCAATCTGTATTTGAGTTGGACCCTCAAACTCTGAATTACATTGCTTACAAAAATGTTTGATCATTTTTGTTGTATCCAGTTTTTCAAGTTTTCCTAAAAAATATTTTTCCATGTTTGGAACTAGTTTTGATTCTTTTACTTGTTCATCAGTAAGATCTGCTTTTACCCATCCTCCTGAACCTTCTAGTTGAATCTCTGTCAATTTGATTATCTATTTTAATTGCTATTAATAAGTCAAAATGACATGTATTCAATTCATGATTTATCTAATCTTGATAATACTTCTGGCCGTGAATTTGAAGAATTTATCATTAAATTATTTGAACAATTAGGCTACTCTACTACTGTGACAAATCGTTCAAAAGAATATGGTTGTGATATGATGTTACAACAATCTAATTATCGCCTTGCAGTTCAAACTACTCGTTCAGAATCTGAATTAACTTTTACTTCTGTTCAAAGAGTATTGGATTCTTCAAGAAAATACAATTCTCAAATGTCTGTTGTAATCACTAACAACAAATTCCTTTCTTCTGCAAAAAACTTAGCAAAAATCAAAAATGTAGTATTAATAGATCGTAAAAAATTATTGGAATTGATTGATTTATCAAATCTACCTGTAAATGAAAATAAGGATTTAGTTCAATTTTGTAAAAATGTAAAAAATGAATTAATTAAAGAAGATATTGATAAGGAAATTCTGAAATTTTTGGGTCTTGATGCTCCAAAAGTTGATCATAGTTTGTTAACAAAAAATTCTTTTGGTAGAATTACTCCTCTCAATAATAAAAAAGAAAAATTATTTCATATTTTTAAGGAGATACGTGGTGATGATGATTTATCTGTTAATCAAGATATTTTATTTGATTTTATGGACAAATACCCTTTATTATTTGGAACTAGACGGGAATCTGAGGAATTTTTACTTGACATGGTAAATCAATTTGTAATTTTTAAACCAAAAAAGAATTATTATAATTTGGTCTAATTTTCAAATTTTTATTGTAACATATACTATTATTCCACTATTCTAATTTACATGAATTATGGGCAAAATTTCATTGATTGTGGGAATAATTATTGGAATTCTATTTTCTGTTGCATTTCCTGAAGTTGCTCAAACAATTAATGATGCAATAATGCCTATGATTCAATCGTTAAGTGAAAAGATTATTGACTGGATTTCTCAATAAACTATTTTTCCACTTACGAACAAAGATTCTTATCTTAAATTTTTAGAAAAATCATATGACAAAAATTAAGCAAAATTCTCCTGTACTATTCTTTTATAATAATTCAAAAAAATGGTTAATGAATATTTCAAAAAAAGAATCATTTCACACACATATTGGTGTAATCAAACATTCTGATGCTATTGGAAAAGAATATGGTTCTAGATTGATGACTAACAAAGACAAGTACGTGTACTTGTTGGAACCTACCATGTATGACTACATTATGAAAATACAACATGGAACCCAAATTGTTTACCCAAAAGATCTTGGATATATTGCTGCACGCGCCGGAATTAAAGATGGACAAAAAATATTGGAGATTGGAACCGGTAGTGGTTCTTTAACTTCTTTTGTCGCAAGTATAGTGAAACCTCGAGGTCATGTTTACACTTTTGACGTTGATGAGAAATTCATGAAAATTGCAGAAAAAAATATCAGTAGAAGTGGCCTTTCAAAATATGTAACTCAACATAATTTGGATTTAAAAACATCTAAAGAAATCCCTGTTACCGAGATGGATGTTGCCTTGATTGATTTAGGTGACCCTTGGATTGTTATTCCTAAAGTAAGGAAAATGTTGAAGGGAAGTGGTGCAATATTTGCAATTTGTCCAACAATGAATCAGTTGGAAAAATTAACTATGGCATTAGTTGAAAATGAATTTACTGACATAGAATCAACCGAACATATCATTAGAACTATTGAAGCTAGAGAAGGAAAAACTAGACACTCATTTCAAGGAATTGGACATACCACTTACTTGTGTTTTGCAAGAAAAGCATTTTTTGGAAAAACTAAAGCAAAAACAACCACTAAAGCAAAAACAACCACTAAAGCAAAAACAACCACTAAAGCAAAAACAACCACTAAAGCAAAAACAACCACTAAAGCAAAAACAACCCGAAAAAAAACAAAAAACTAGACTAATTTCATTTCCTGATTCAAAACAATATTTATTCATCTAATGAATACTACATTGTACCTTGGAACCTTTGATTTTGTCCGCAACAACAATTAAAAATTTTATTGTTCCTAGAAAGTCTACTTCAAGAAAAGGTGAAAATGGAATTGTTTTGATTGTTGGTGGAAGTTATATTTATCATGGTGCCCCTGTTTTGTCTTCACTAGCTGCATTAAGGTCTGGAACTGATTTAGTTTATACTTGTGTACCAAAAATCAACGTTGCATCAACTCGTTCTATATCTCCTAATCTTATTGTGATTCCTTTAGTAGATCAAAAATTAACTCTTGGTGCAGTAAAGAAACTTGTTGGTGCATTGCCTAATAATTTACATTCAGCAACAATTGGTATGGGTCTTGCAATACAAGAAAAAAACTCATTGTTATATCTTGTAAAATCTCTGTTAGATAGAGATGTTAGATTGTCTTTAGATGCAAGTGCATTAATTCCTGAAGTGTTACCGATTTTAGCTAACAAAAATGTTGTAGTAACCCCTCATGCTGGAGAATTTAAAAGATTATTTGGAGAGATTCTTTCAGATTCAACTTCTGAAAGAATTAACTTGGTTGAGCAAAATGCTTTGAAATATGGTATCACTATTTTGTTAAAGGGTCACACTGACATTATTTCTGATGGCACTGTCACTTATCTATGTGAGAAAAATACTCCTGCCATGACTGTTGGAGGTACTGGAGATGTGTTATCTGGATTAGTTGCTGGATTGCTATCTGGTAATAGAAATTGCTTAGAATCTGCCGCATCTGCAAGTTTCATTTGCAGTGTAGCTGGTAAAAACATACAAGAAAAATTGGGTCTTCACATGACTGCTATGGATTTAATTGATGAAATTCCTTATGCTATGAAACCATTTGATAAAATAATCTGATCACTATGAATGTTTTAAAACATGTAGATGCTCACATGGATGATCTAATTTCTGATCTTCAAAAATTAATCCAACAACCTAGTGTATCTGCCAAAAATGAGGGAATTGAACAATGTGCAAAATTGGTTCAAAAATTATTGAAATCATCTGGTCTTAAATCAGAAATTTTAAGATTGAAAAAAGGTGTTGCTCCTATAGTATTTGCTGAAATTAAATCAAAATCTAATCCTGATAAAACATTGATGTTTTACAATCATTATGATGTTCAACCTGCAGAGCCATTTGATTTATGGGATGATCCTCCGTTCAGTGGGGTGCGAAAAGGAAATAAAATTTTTGGGCGAGGTTCAACCGATGATAAAGGTGAATTGATTACTAGAATTAAAGCAGTTGAATCCTACTTGAAAACAACCGGCGATGTGCCATGTAATATTAAATTTGTAATTGAAGGTGAAGAAGAAACTGGCAGTGCACATATTGAAGAATATTTGAAAAAATACAGAAAAAAATTCTCCAATGATGGTGTGATTTGGGAATTTGGTTATGTTGACGCAAAAAATAGGCCTATCATTGGCTTGGGTATGAAGGGATTGTTATTTGTTGAATTATCTGTTCAGGAATCTATCCGAGATGCTCATTCTAGTTTAGCTGTGTTAATAAAAAATCCTGCATGGCGATTAGTTGATGCTATCAAAACATTACGTGATTCTAATGGAAAAATTCTGATTAAAGATTGGTATAATGAAGTTACTCCATTTTCAAAGGAGGATTTGAAATTAATTGAGAAAGAACCGTTTGATCAAAATGTTTTCAAAAAAGAATTTGGAATCAATAGTTTTGTGGACAATAAAAAAAATCTTGACGCAAAAAAGGCTTTAGTTGGTGATGCTACTTGTAATATTGCAGGATTTGTTTCTGGTTACACTGGTGATGGTGCTAAAACTGTTCTTCCTGGTAGCGCTTTAGTAAAAATCGACTTTAGATTAATTCCTAAAATGGATCCTAAAAAACAAGTCATTCGATTAAAAAAACATCTGAAATCACATGGATTTTCTGATGTAAAAATTAAAATTTTTCATGGAGAGGCTGCTGCTAGAACTGATTCTACTCATCCTTTTGTGTCTCAAGTAAAGACTGCAGCAGATAAGGCCTTTGGAAAATCTATTTTGAATGTTTCAAATGCTGGGACGGGTCCGATGTACCCTTTTGTTGATATTTTAAAATCTCCTTGTATTTCCATTGGGAGCACCTACATGTTTTCTAGAATTCATTCCCCAAATGAATTTGCACGTATTGATTTGTTAAAAAAAACTACAAAGTGTATGTGTTTGATTATGGAAAATTTTGGAAAATATTAATGCAGGCATCGAGGAATTTTTTTAATTATTTGTGATAGTGAAATCCTTCCTGGCCCTGCAACAATTATCACTAATGCAACTGCAAGTAAAATCAAATCAAATTCTATCCCTTTGTCGCCAGTAATACTTTGGGCTCCTTTTACGTGAAATATTGCACCTACCATAATTATTGAAATAATTGATGCTGAAATTCTATTCAAAACTCCGATAATCAACAAAATTCCTGGTACCACTTCTGCCAAGGCAATAATTATGGCTAATTCTCCAGGAATCCCCATCGATGAGATCCATGAAACAAATCCTTCATTCCCAAATTTACTATATCCATGAAGAATGAAGATTACTCCCATTGCTAATCTTAGTCCAAAAAATACTGTATCATTCAAGATTTTTTCTTTGATTTCTGCAGTAGCCATTTACAAAACTCTTATTTTCTATTTTCATTAAAACCCTCTGATTTGTTTGGTTAATGAACCAGTTATTTTTGTAAATTCATTATGCGAATGATCTATTGTTTTTAAATTTTAGCCTCAAATTTCTTCTACATTGTAGAAAGCCCTTTATTATGTGACAAAATTATTTTAAATATGTCAATGTATATGCCAGGAGCAACTGCAGTTGGAGTTACTTTTGACGGTGGCGTAGTTTTTGCTAGTGAAAAAAGGATCGCATTTGGTAATTTTCTTGTTAGTAAAACAACAAAGAAAACTTTCTCTATTACTGATAAAGTTGGTGCCACTTGTGCTGGTCTTGTTGCCGATATGCAAATTTTAACTTTACAAATTTCTGCTCTTGCTAAAATTAGAAAAATGGATATCAAGAGAGATGTTCCTCCAAATACTGTTGCTAAAATGATGTCAAATATGATGTATGAAAGAAGATACTTTCCATTATTGACTCAGGTAATTGTTGGGGGTGTAGTTGATAAACCGGTAATGTATACTCTTGATCCTTTAGGTTCTGTACTTCCTGATGAGTATGCTGCAGTTGGTACTGGTGCTGAAATGGCATTGGGTGTATTGGATCCTCAATTTAAAGAAAATATGACTAAAGATGAGGCAGTAACCCTGGCAAAACATGCAGTTCGTGCAGCATCTCTAAGAGACTCTGCTAGTGGTGATGGATTGGATGTTCTAATTATCACTAAAGATGGAACTGAAGAATTTACTGAAAGTATAAAGTAATTTTAAATTAATCGTAAATAGTTTTTCCAGTTTCCCAAAATTTGTCTGAAATATAGTGTAGATTTTGTATCACTTCACCTTTTTCCATGCTTTCTAATTCTGAACTAGATACAACCGATTTTCCTACTGCTAGGAATTTGTGATGTGTTTCTTCTACAATACAAACTAGCTTATCTTTTTCAAATTCTGTAAATTTCTTTATTCCTGGTCTCATAAGATTTGCTCCTTTACACATGAATTTCACTGCTCCCATATCCACTTCTACGTTGGGAAATTTTTCTAAAATTGTGGTTTCAGATAAAAATGGTAAATAATCATTCTCTATTTTTAAGATTTTTAATCCTTCACCTGTAATTATTTGTGCATCATCCAAAATTTGATGAACTCTTACATTTTTCATTTTAGGAAATTCCATATTCCATTCTTGTGATATTTTTTTAAGTAATGTCGATGTTTCACTTTTTGAAATTAAATTTGATTTCAATTTTTTGCAATCTCTTGTCTAATGTCTAGAAGATCTCTTAAAATGGAACTTGCAGTTTCTGTTCCTCCTGCACCTTTACCAATAATTGTTTGAGTTCCAGAATGCTCTGATGTGAATGCAATTGCATTTAATGTTCCATTTACTCCTAAAGGATCATCTTTTGGTACTTCTTTAGGACTGACCATTAACTCTTTATCGCAAGAAGCAATTAATTTCAATACTGAATTATTTGTTTCTGCCTTTCTAATATCTTCAATTGTTACTTTTCTAATTCCGACACATTTGATATCTGGCATGGTTACTTTCATACCCATTATCCAATTTGCAAGAATAACTAATTTTGCTGCAGCATCTAATCCATCCAGGTCTAATGATTCATCTGCTTCAACATACCCTCTGTCTTGTGCATCTTTCAATGCATCATCAAATGATAAACCTGTGGCCATATTTGATAAAATGTAGTTTGTTGTACCATTAAGAATTCCAGCAAACGATGTGATTTTTTCTCCTCTTAAACTATTTTTGGCATAATCCAATATTGGAGTGCCTCCACCTACTGTTCCACTAAATTTGAACATTACTTGATTATACGTTGCTAATTCCATTAGTGATGGAAATGCTAATGCCAGTGGACCTTTGTTTACTGAGATAACATGCATTCCTTTCTTCATTGCAGTTGTAATGTGTGTCATACCTGGTTCTGCATCTTTATAATTACTAGCTGTTGTTTCAATTAACACATCTGCTTCAACATTTTTTAAAATTTCATTGCCTTTCATGGAATTATTTTTTTCTGAATAATTTTTTACTGTTCCAAATTTTTCTTTTACTTGTATCAGTTTCTCTAAATTTAATCCTGATTGATCAATTGCACTACCTTTACTATCAAACACTGCTAATACTCGTGGTTTCAATCCATATTTGGAATACAATTCTTCTTCTCTTGATTCAAATAATTTTATTAGACTCTGGGCAACTACTCCAAAACCACATAGTATGATTCTCATGCCTCCTCCTCCTGATAATTCACGTTATTGTGGTTCATTTTATTTCTCTTTGATTCCTTAACCTTAATTGTGTTTTATTAATAATTTTTGAATAGAATTTATTTAAAAAAATGATTAATTTCTAGATTAATTTGTCAATTATTCATCTTTTTCATGTTTCAATGAAATTGAATTAATACAATATCTTTGATTTGTAGGCTTGGGACCATCATCAAATACATGTCCTAAATGTGAACCGCATTTTTTGCAGTTAACCTCAGTTCTTACCATTCCATAGTCTGTATCTGAAAGATATTCTATGTTATCTTCTGAAACTGGTTGCCAAAAACTAGGCCATCCTGAACCTGAATCAAACTTTGAATCTGACGAAAATAATTTCTCACCGCAACAAACACATTTGAAAAATCCTTCCAATTTGGATTCATTATACTTGCCTGAAAATGGTGGTTCAGTTCCATGATTGATACAAATTTCAAATTGTTCTGGAGTTAATTCTTTTTTCCATTCTTCTGGATCTTTTTCAATTTTTTCTGTCATGACTTCTCTATGTTTTGATATTATTATAACATTATTTTATTTCTTGATTTTTTTCCTTTTTTCTTCTGTTCTTTTTTCTGCTTCAAATCTTTCTAGATCATATTCTTTTAAATCTACAAATTTCATTATTTTACTTAGATTTGGATGCACTTTGTTAATTTGATTGTACATATTTTGTGCAACTCTTCGATAATCAATATGTCCTTGAGGTATTGTTCTCAATTCAATTAAATGACATGCTTCTCTTAGATTTAATTTCATAAAATATGGATAATTGTATGCAAAATTTACTACATACTGACTTTGTTCTGGAAATTTACTTCTAATTTTCTCAAAAGTCTTTTTAGTATTGTTCATACATTCTTTGAAATCTTTTTCTAAACCAAGTATTTTGATTTCATTTGGTAATACATACCCATGATCTGTTGTTAGTAATTGTCTTTCTAATGTAAGCGCTCTATGTCTGTGAAAATCTCTAAACATTCCAAAGTTATTGCACAAATCAAATGTATAGTATGTATTTTCAAATGCACGTGATGGTCTATGTCTTCTATTGGTTCTTATTTTTATAAATTCATTTATTATTTTGATTTTTTTTGACTTGGGCATTTTTTTAACTTGTTGCATGATGTTTTGATATGATGTACTAGGTGATTGTTCGTACATAATTGAAGTGATGATTTTGTCTAATGCTTGTTTTTCTGTTTCATAATCTACAATTTTTGTAATTGTACCAATTTTTGGATTTGATTTAATTTCTTTTAATGCTATGGCCTTTGATTTGTTCTTCACATCTTTGAGATATTTTTGAAATGCCTTTCCATATTTGTCGTCTGCTCGCCTAACAAATGACTTGATTGTTGTATCTAATTCTTTTTTGATTTTTGAGGCTAATTTTTGTTCTTCATCTAGCTCAGATGAGCCTAGTATTGTAAGTAAATATTCAAATGCTCTGCCATTACCTGTAATTCCTACATTGGTTAGTGTTGATGATGGAAGTAATCCTCGCAAAATATCTAATGCTTTAGCTTTTGTTGAACCTTTGTAAATCATATTTGCAGATTTAATATCTGATTCGTTTTTTAATTTAGAAAATAGTTTTTCTTTTTTATCTATTGAATCCTTGAAACTATATTTTTCAATTGGATATTTTTCTCTAATGTATTCTATCATTGGTTCTATGTTGTTTGAATATGTTTCAAAAGAAAAATTACAACTGTCTTCATAATCATTTGCAAATTTTGAATTCATAATTTTCTCATCTCTATAGAATCTGTATTTTCCGTTTTCTTTTTTATTCCATGTCACATACCTTGATGATTTTTCTAAATATGATAGACCTATTCTTCTATCTTCAATTTTTTTTACTGCTATGTTTGACAATCCTTCAATTGCAATTTGTGCTTCACCTAATTCTGCTACTGAATCATCTCCATACTCTAACAGAACTCTATCGTAGAATTCTTCTCCTCTATTTTTATTTTTTAAAAATTCATCGAGAAAAATTCTTCTCATACTTTTATCAGTTCTACTGTATCTTGACATTAGTGCACCACGATCAACTTGCTGCGGTGTAATTATTGCAAAAACATTATCTTCGGTATTTGAAAAGTGATCTGATAGAGTTTTTTTTTCAGTACTCGAAAATTCTGACAACATGAATAAATTATTTCACAATTATAATACTCTATTTCTTTTTTCCAATCTGAATTAGATCGGGAGTCTTGTCTTTATTTTTATCATTTCCTTTACTTTGCCATCTTAACAGTACTTCTTTGAATCCCGATGCATCAGCTTCATTTTCTGTATACATTATTGTGGTAACCCAAAAACCTCCTTTTGCTGTTTTTCCACCAATTGAATTCATCCAAAAATCATTAGGTAATCCTTCCATTGCTTTATTGTCAGGTTCTTTTACTGCTGCATCCCATCTGCTTGCTACAAAGCTTAGAATTTGATTAAGTTCTTCTCTTTGAATCATATTTTTACTAAAAAAACTCTAAATTTTAAAATTGCTCTTGAGCCCATTATTGAGATTTTGTGAATTTAATCTTACCAAAACTAAAAACATTTCTTACACTTTGTCGGTTATACAAATCTCATTAGTCATTACCATGACAAACGACGATATCGAAATAATCGGTAAAAACGTCAAAGACATGTACGGAACATTCATGGGTAAAGTCGTAGGAACAATCACTGAAATTGACGGTAGTATTCAATCCGTTGGTATTGACTGTGGTTCTCAAGGATTACAACAAATCCAATTTGAGCAACTTGTAGTTCAAGGTGAGAGTGTAATTTTCATACCAAAATGGAGATTAGATTCCCAAAGACTAATTCGTGAAAAACAACTTACTTTACGTCGTCTAAAAGCATTGATGGATATTGTTTCAGAAAATGATGACATGAAAGCAGATGCAGAAATCATTCATGAAAAATACAAGTTCAAACTTGCAACATTAGATGAAATGGAAAGTGAAATCAAATCTAAACTTGAGGAAAGATTGATTGAGTTGGATACACAAATGAAATCTGCAAAGATGTTATCATTTGATGCAAAAGTACAATTCAAAAGCAATGAAATCTCTGAGGCAACATTTGAAACTGTGAAATCATGCACAACTGAGGTAATTGAGCATGTAACACATGAACAATCTGAAATTTCAAATGTAAAGAGCAGAATTGCTGATCTTGAATTGGAAGTGCAAGAGATAACTTCACCTGCAGAAGCAAATATTCAAGAATCTGCCGTTACATATCTGGAGACTCCTGAACCACAACAAGTGATTCAAACAATACTTCCAGAAGCACCAACAGAACCAATCGTAACACCTTCTGAACCAATTGAAGCTCAAGTATCCCCTATACCAGAGCCAGCAACTGAATCTGAAGTGACATTTGCATTTCCAGAACCACCACAACAGGTGACATCAGAAACATCACATGACGACAACGATAATGATTGGCTTGCTAGAATGGAAGCACAATAATTTTTTTAATTTATTTTTTTAACATTTAAAAAAATCTAATTTCATACACTTTTTGTTGTCTGAAAAATATGAAATTGGATTAGGTAACAATGATGTAGATATACGTAAAAATGCCCAATCTGATTTTATCTCTTTTTGGGATAAACAGGCTCATAATCTGACTTGGTTTAGCCCTTGGGAGCGTACTCTGGATTGGAATTCTCCCTTTGCTAAATGGTTTGTAGGCGGTAAAATCAACGCTTCATACAATACTTTAGACATACATCAAAAAACAAAATCAAACAAACCTGCAATTTTGTGGGAGGGTGAAAATGGTGATTCTAAAATCTATACTTATGGTGATTTATTCAAAGAAGTTCAAAAATTTGCAAATGTGTTAAAATCTCTTGGGGTTGAAAAAGGAGATCGTGTAACAATTTATCTTCCAATGGTTCCTGAATTACCTATTGCAATGCTTGCATGTGCAAGAATTGGTGCCATACACACTGTAATATTTTCAGGATTCAGTGCTGCTTCAATTAAAGATAGAATTGACGATTCAAAGTCTAAAATTGTAATTACTGCTGATGGTGGTTTTAGACGAGGAAAAATTGTTAAATTAAAAGAAGTAATTGATGATGCAATTAAGGATTTTGAATTTGTAAAAAATGTAATTGTGTTGGAGAGAGCAAAAAATGAAATTACTATTTCTTCTAAAGACAAACTTTGGACTGACTTGATGCAATGCGTTTCTGATTCATGTGATGCTGAAAAGTTAGATAGTGAACATCCTCTTTACATTTTGTATACTTCGGGTACTACTGGAAAACCAAAAGGAGTTTTACATGAAACTGGTGGGTATCTTACTCATTTGCATTCTACATTTCAATGGGCATTTGACATAAAAGATTCTGATGTATTTTTTTGCACTGCTGATATTGGATGGGTGACTGGCCATAGCTACGTAGTTTATGCTCCATTACTTCATGGTGCCACACAAGTGATGTATGAAGGTGCACCTGATTTTCCTGACATGTCTAGAATGTGGCAGATTTTACAAAAATACAAAGTTTCTATTTTTTACACTACTCCAACAGCACTTCGAATGTTCATGAAATTTGGGGATCAAATTCCTAACTCCTTTGATTTGTCTTCTCTGCGTTTACTTGGAACTGTTGGTGAGCCAATTAATCCTGAAGTGTGGAAATGGTACTACAAGGTAATCGGAAAAGAAAAATGTCCTATTATTGATACATGGTGGCAAACAGAAACTGGTGGTATGATGATTTCCTCGTTACCTGGACTGGAGACAATTCCTTTGAAGCCTGGTTCTGGAACTTTGCCTATTCCAGGTGTAGAAATTTCAGTAGTAGATGAATTTGGAACTGAAGTTCCTCCTAACACCAAAGGATATCTGATTATTCAAAATCCTTGGCCAGGAATGCTTCAAACGTTATGGGGTGATGATGAGAAATACAAGACAGTTTACTGGTCCAAATATTCTGATTGTTACTATGCAGGTGATTATGCAGTAAAAGATGAAGATGGATATTTTTGGATCTTGGGACGTGCTGATGATGTTTTAAAGATTGCAGGTCATAGAATTGGAACTGCAGAATTGGAAAGTTGCATTGTTTCAAATGATGATGTAGCTGAATCTGCTGTATGTGGAATTCCTGATGAAATTAAAGGCGATGTAATCATTGCATTTGTTGTTTTAAAAGAAGGAATTCTTACTGATAGAACTATTTTAGAAAAAGCACTTTTTAATAAAATTAGAAATGATATTGGTGCAATTGCCACCCCTAAAGAAATCTATTTTGTCCCAAAATTACCAAAAACTCGCAGTGGAAAAATTATGCGACGATTGTTAAAATCTATTGGTAGTGGTAATACTATTGGAGATACTAGTACTTTGGATGATGTTTCTGCAGTTACCGAAATTCAAAAAATTGTTGAAAACAAATCTTAAAAAATTATTTTAATTGCAATAAATTTATTTTTAATAACATTTCAAACATTTGTTTTAATCCTTCATATTCTGATTTTGACTCTTTATCTAATTGTTCATACTCCTTTTCTTTAATTTGCTTTAATTTTTTACTTGATTCCTCAAAAAATTGTTGATATTTTGCAATATTTTCTTCTGACATTTTTGTTAAATCAAAAATCACTGTGTTGCTTCCAATCAAATTTTTATTTTCATCATAAAGACTAGTTGCCTGCAATAATCCTGAAAATGTACTTTTGTCCTGTCTGATAAATGTAATTTTTCTATCTGTAACTTTTCCTGTTTCAAACCAAATCTTTAATGATTCATTCATTGATTCCCATGATTCTTTTGGTACATGCTCAAAAATCGGTTTACCTAAAATCTCTGATTTTGCATATCCCAAATTTGCTGCATATGTTGAATTACAGTCTAATATCATGCCTATGGAGTTAATACGTCTCCACATTATTGGAGCATCCTTTAGGGTTTTTCTTGCTTCTGTTTGAGGCATTTTTTAAAATTGAATTAACTAGTTATTAAATCAAAATATCTTAAAACCACTGATCTAAATTCTGGCTCTTTTTTTCTAGGGCTTTTTTTAATCTGTTTAAAGTTGATTGAATTCTATCTTCAGAAAAACTTCTTTCTTTAACTAGATAATTTACAATCCCTTCATAGTCTACTTCGTTGAATGTAATTTCCTCAACTTTTGCGACTTCTGGATTTAGGAAAATTTTTCTTATTTGCTCAAACTCAATTTCATTTAACTGCTCTTGAATTTGAGGTATGTCTTCAAGTCTCTTATGTTGTTTAATTAACTTCAATGCTGTTTTTGGACCAATTCTTTCAAACCCATTCGGATTGAAATCTGTCCCAATTAAAATCCCAACATCAATTAATTCTTCTCTGCTCATTTGAATTGATTCAAGTGTTTTTTGGGTTTCGATAATTTCTGGAACAACATCAATGTAGGTATTCCTGTTTGGAATTTTTCTTCTTCCACTACTTGTAAAATTTCTTACTAACTTTTTTGCCCCACATAAGATTGAATCATAATCTTGACTTGCTGAAGCATAAGCTTGTCCTGTATTAGTAAGATGTGCTGCAGTAGCTTCTCCTTCCGATGGTGCTTCGATGTATGGAATTCCAAAATGCGTTAAAAATTCTTTTGATTCTTTTACCATCCCATCTTTCATGCTAGTAGTTTGCTGTGCAAATTTTCTTGCATCCTCTAAATTTCCTTCTGAAATTGCCTTTTCATATTTTACCGTTGCATCTTTTTTGATTTGTTTTCTGCGTTCAATTTCTGCTGTTTTGAGTGATGGTGGTTTTCCATCAAAAACATAGACTGGTTTGATTCCTAATGATAAAAAATTTACATTTCTGTATAATAATCCGCTCAGATGACTAGTAATTCTTCCTTCTGAATCTGTTAATTGTAATCCATCTGGGCCTCTGATGCTAGCTAAGAATTGATAGATTGCATTGTATGCATCAATTGCTATTATTTTATTTGAAAATGCGTCTAGTGTTGTTTTTTCTCGAATAACTAAATCCTTTAGGTTTAATCCCATACTTCATTCTGGCTCATTTGTAGTATTTTGTCTTTATCCTTTAATATCGATCAACTAATTGTTACTTGTTATGGAAATTTCTGATATTCCGTTAGAACTAAGTGATAAAATTTTTCAAATAAAATTTAATCATGATCAATCTATTGAGAAAATCACTTCATATTTTCCATTAACTGAACAGGAACGTTTAATGATTAATTCCATATCTGACCAAGATACTTTTTCTAATTTTAATTCTATATTTTCTGACACAGTTGCAGATGAAGAATGGGATAAAACTAAGGACCAAATCAAAAAACGATTTCAAAATGAACTTTTTGATATAGATGATAACAGTTAGTCTAATCCATTTCTTTTATTATGAAGATTATCCTAGATTTATTGCCGGGGTAGCCAAGTGGTAAGGCGGCTGTCTCGAAAACAGCTACGTGAAAGCGTGCAGGGGTTCGAATCCCTTTCCCGGCGTTCAATTAGATATTCATATTTTTTGAAAGAATTTTGACTAATTTTAAAAATAATCTAAAAGTGTTTTTTGTCTTATCAAGTCTGTGATTTTTCCATTTTTAATCCATTCATTTTTACTGATACTTGTTTTTGTTGATGCAATTTCTAATGCTTGATTAAAATTTGTAGCATGCTCTGGTCTATGTTTCATTGCTTCTCTAATTCCTTCTCGAACTTGCCATACTCCTACAGGAATAGCATATTCTGGTCTAATTTCTCTAAAGATTAAAACTCCTGCTTGAATTTTATTTTTTAAAAGATACTCTGAAACCGCTAATTTTGCAGCAAAATAGGCTCCAGCAATATGTGGTGGGTGATTTATTCCACGAGCATCCTCATAATCTGACCCAAATCCTATTACTCCGTTTGAATACCACGCCTCAACCATTTCAAAAATCCATCGATGTGGAAACAAAATTACTGAAAAAATATTGCCTAGGTGTTCGTATAGAAAAACCATTGATGTGTCTATGATGTTATTTTCTAAGACTTCATCCACTATGGATTTTGATATGATGTCATCTGTTGCAGTAATACTCCACTTTGTTGGAACTAGTTTTCTTTTTTTACCTAACATTCCAATACTGAAACATTTTTGAATTTTAGAAATTTCAATTCCTGAATTATACAATTTTAAAACTGCATCTTCTGCTTTCATATCTTTATCGTAAAATATTTTTTCAATTGGTTTAGTTGATGTACTCCCTGAAAAGTTTGCAGATTTTATTTCACCTATTGGACCAAATGGTGCACTTTCACCATCCAATGAAATGTTTGATGAAATTTTTTTGTTAAATGTTAGATCAAGATCTGTTGGCTTGGATGACATTGTGACTTCTTGAAGATTTTCAATGTATCTTCCTTCTGTTTGATCAATTGGAATTTTTTGAATTCCTCTTACTAAGTTTAAACGAAAATTAATAATTTCCTCTAATGATTTACCCTTCCATTTTTCCGGACTATCCAATAATTCTGTATTTCCATGAATTGGTGGTACCATTGGACCCACAAACACTTTGGGATAATTATGTGAACCAACAAAAACTGATGGTGGACTGGTACCACTAACTGAATCTGATGAGAGTAAATTCCCATACTTTGATAATGTTTCATGCCATTTAGATAAAATTGATCGTCGAATATCTTGAGAGTTTGATGACATAGATATTTGTGCCTAAAATGTGCCTATTAACTTGACTAATTCCTAAATTTTTACTATTTTTTAAAACATGTTTAAATTTTGAATGAGTTATCTCAATACATGGAAATAAAAAGAATTGTTTCTTTTTTGCCCAGTGCTACAGAATTACTCTATGAATTTGGAGTGGATGATAAATTGTTTGGAGTAACTCATGAATGTAAATATCCTGAAGATGCAAAATTAAAGCCTCAAGTAATTTCTTCTGTAATAAATTCTGATGATTTGACTAGTGATGAAATCAATACTGTTACGTGTACCTTATTAAATGAAGGAAAAAATATTTTTGAATTAAATGAAAAAAATCTAATTGATGCAAATCCTGATTTAATAATTTCACAAGAAACTTGTGAAGTTTGTGCAGCATATACAAACCAAGTTAAATCTGCGGTAGATATTCTGCCAAGAAAACCTGAATTGTACTCGATGGACCCTCATAATTTAAAAGAAATAATTCAATCAGTAATTAAATTAGGACAAATTTTAAACAAAGAAAAAAAATCAATTGAGATAGTAAATTCATTAGAGCAAAGAATTCAATTTATCCAAAATTCTGAAAAAACAATAATCCCTAAAGTATTGGCAATTGAATGGATTGAACCTTTTTTTACTGCTGGTCACTGGATTCCTCAGATGATTGAATTTGCTGGTGGGGTTAATTTAATTAGTAACTCAGGTGATCATTCCAGACGAATGGATATGGATGAGGTGATGCTTTCTGATCCTGATATAATTATTTTAATGCCATGTGGATTTGATACTGATAGAACAGTCTCTGAATATGGCTCTATTTTGCACAATAATTCTGCCTGGAATTCACTAAAAGCTGTAAAAAATAACCAAATTTATGCTGTAGATGCAAATTCTTTTTTTAGTAAACCTAGTATTCGAACCATTGATGGATTAGAAATTCTGGCTAAGATTATCCAGCCTGATAAATTTGAAAATTTGATTGTTCCTGTTAATTCCTTTGCAAAAATTTCTTAAGAATTACTTTATCTATGATTAAATTCTATATTTTGTATGGTTAGAGCCAAATTAACTGAAAAACAAAAAGAAAAAGCAAAAAAAGAACAAAAAACAAGAGCAGAACAATCTCGAGCTGCTCGAAGAAGTGGAAAAAGTATGAAAACTGAAGGTAAAGTTACAAAATCCACTTCAAAAACAAAAGAATCTAGATCTTCAAAGAAAATTGCTACGATAAAAAAGAGAACTAGAAGTTAATTTCACTCATTTTTTGTCTATGATTTCTAATGTTATTGACAATGAAAGTTGTTAATCTATCAATTCTATCCTCCTAATCTATTAAAAAATGAAAATAATGAGTGATAATCCTGAAGTGTCTTTCTCAAGTTTTGGTAAATATGATTTAGAGGATGAACTTGAATTAATTCTTCCAAATACATTGATCAAATTTAATAGAATTAGTGAAAATGCTTTTTCTTACTATCGAAAAAATTCTGAAGGAAAAGTTGTTGAAAAAATTATCCCTGTCAAATCACAAGATGTAAAAATTGAATTGGCTCCAATTCGACCCCTTAATTATCCTGCAAGAAGAACTAATCATGTCTTATTGCAATTTGATAAGGAAATTTATCTTAGTGAGAATTCTGCAGCAAGTGTATTTGTTAACTGTCCTATAGAAATAGGCATTTTTTTAATTCAAAATTCTAAACATGATTCTCTTGATTGGGTAACCTGTGATCCATTAAATTCTAGATTTGGTCTCTATGGCTCTCCTGATACTGGAACTTTATGTAAATATGCAAAAGTATCCCTGGCTACTGATTATGATGATTCAAATCCTTATCTTGAAGGTGTATTGCAAATTGTAGTTGAAAATACTTTGTCTTTTGGACATACAATAAGTAAAGTTGTATTCCCAATTACTGATAACACTCTCTATTATCAAAACTCTAAGACAATACTTGATGGACTTAAAATTACAATGAAAAAACGCGCTGCTGTAAATATTGCTGATGTACAAACTACTTCTCTTAATACTGATTGGATTGCATCTCCTACGTGGGAGGATAAAACATCAAGTACACACATGGAGATGGGGTTGGAATAATGATTTTAGAATTTCTTCAGAGTTTATCTGAAATGCAAATTGTTGGAGAGTTAACTGTTCTTTCTTTGTTAATAGGTGGTGTTATAATGGCCGGTGGTGTGATAATTGCCAAAATTGCTAAATTATTATTTCATAAATATTATGCTCCTTCATTACCAAAAGATACTGCACAAAATATTAGCAAGTTAATTTATTTTGGAATTTTAATTATTTCCTTTTTAGGATTTACATCTAGTCAAGGAATTGATTTATCTGGAATAATGGTAGCTGGAGGAATTTTTGCTGTAGTTATTGGTTTTGCCACCCAATCTGTTGTTTCCAATTTAATCTCTGGTTTATTCTTAATTGTTGAAAAACCTGCAAAACATGGTGATACAATTGAATTACCTGACATGGGTATTTCGGGAACTCTACTTGACATTGGAACATTTTCTAGTAAAGTTAGAAGATTTGATGGAACTGTAACAAGAATTCCAAATGAGAAATTTTTTACATCCAACATTCGTTCATTAACTCTCTCAACTGTAAGAAGAGCAGATGCGAGTGTTGGGATTTCGTATGAATCTGATATAGATCATGCTCTTTTGGTAATGAAAAATGAAATTTTACAAACTATGCCATTTGTACTTCAAGTCCCTGAACCTGAATTCCGTACCGAAGAATTAGGCGATTCCAGTGTAAATATCCATGTATATGTTTGGCATCCGCGTGATGATTGGAGTAATGCTCAACCTATTCTTTTGAATACTCTAAAACGTGCACTTGATAAATCTGGAATTGAGATTCCTTTCCCTCAAAGAGTAATTTGGAGTGGAAAAGATTAGTTCATTTTTGATTGTTTTTTATCTGCTCGTCTTTTTTTAATCAAACTATACATGATCATTCCGACATTGATAATTGAAATTATTTCAATTAAATCTACACCATAAAGAAACCAATCAATAATTGGATGTACTCTTGAAATAATTCCTGCTTCCAGCATGATATCTGCATTCCACACCATATGTGGTACTTGAATGAATTGTATTATTGCAATAATTACAATACTTCCAAGTATTTTATTTTCATACCAATTCCAAAATTTATTCCATACGTTCATGTGGTATGTTGTCATTTAATTCTATTAAATGCTGTTAAAATTAGACGCAACTAATTAGACGCAACTAATTAGACGCAACTAATTAGACGCAACTAATTTTTTATTGTATTTTTTATTTTTTTAAAAACTATTTTTATTTTTTATTCCATCATCTTTAATGTGTCTGAAGCTGTTATGATTCCTACAATTTTAGATTTTTTTGAAATTAAAATACATTTTGAATATCTAATTAATGGAACAAGTACATTTGCTGGTGTATCCCAATCAACAATTGGTGGAATTGAATCCATTGTATCTGCAAGTTTTGCTTTTTTTAATTCTGCTTCTCCTAAATCTGCTAAATGCTTTACAATTCCGTCTTCTGATATGACTCCAACTATTTTTGAATTATCAAAAACTGGAATTTGACTAATTGATAATTCATGCATTTTTTTAATTGCGTCATGCAACGTGTTTGATGGTTTTAATTTTATAATATTCTCGCTACAAAAGTCTCCTGCTGTATGTGATGATGACTCCCCTTCTAATTTTGAAAGATTTTCAAATATCTTTTTTGCAGTATCATAACTTGGTTGACTTCTGCCTGACTCAATTTGATTGATCATAGAAGTACTGACTCCTGTCAAGTTGGCAAGTTTTTTTTGGGTAATGCCAATTTTTTGTCTAATTTGTTTTATGGATTCAATTCTTGGAAGCAATTCAATTTTAGTGAGTTTTATTTAGTTTTAAATTATCTTATTTTTTCTTCTTTTTTGCTTTTTTTGGTTGTTCTATTGCTGCTTGTGCTGCTGCAACAATTGCAATTGGAATTCTATGTGGTGATGCGCTGACATAACTTAATCCTTCTCCGTGACAGAATTTGATGGAACTTGGGTCTCCTCCATGTTCTCCACATATGCCTACTTCCATGTTTTTCCTAATAGATCTACCTGCATTAATCCCAATTTTGATTAAACTACCTACACCGTTGACATCTATTGATTGGAATGGATTTCTTTCTAGTAATTCTTTTTCCATATATTCTGGTAAGAATTTACCCTCTACGTCTTCTCTACTAAAACTGAATGTTCCTTGGGTTAAATCATTTGTTCCAAAACTGAAAAATTCTGCTGTATTTGCTAGTTCATTTGCTGTTAATGCTGCTCTTACAACTTCAATCATGGTTCCAAAGTTAATTTTTAATTTCATCTTATGTTTTGATTCTGTTTCTTTTTTGATTCTGTCATAGATTGCCTTAATGTGATTTAATTCTGCTATACTGCTTATTTGTGGAATCATAATTTGCGGATGTGCCTTAACTTTCTTTTTAGTTAGTTCTACTAATGCATCAAATACTGATTTAATTTGCATTTCATAAATTTCTGGATATGTTACACCGACTCTTACTCCTCTATGACCCATCATTGGATTTACTTCTGCAAGTTCTCTTGCTCTTTTAAGAACCACTTTTGCTTCTGAAATTTCATTTGTTTTTCCATCTGCTTCTAATTTTTGTATTTTTTCTACTAATTCTTCTGGATTTGGTAAGAATTCGTGTAGTGGTGGATCTAATAGTCTGATAGTTACTTCGTAGCCTTCCATAGCCTTTAAAATTTCAATAAAGTCACTTTTTTGTAATTTACCTAATTTTTCTAAAATTTTATTTCTTTCTTCAATATTTTCAGCCATTATCATTTCTACAAATAAATTGATTCTATCACTTCCGTTGAACATTCTTTCTGTTCGACATAATCCGATACCCTGACCTCCAAACTTTCTTGCAAGTTTTGCCATGTCTGGAGTATCTGCATTTGCTCTAATTCCTAATGTCTTAGTTTTTTGTGCCCAAGTTAGTATTTGCTCAAAGTCTTTTGTTACTTTAGGCTCTACTGTTGGAATTTCTCCAATAAAGACAGTACCTTCACTTCCGTCAATGGTAATTGTTTCGCCTTCTTTGATTGTCATTCCATTTGCAGTTCCTATATTGTTATCATAATCGATTTTTAATTCTGGACATCCTACTATGCATGGTTTTCCCATTCCTCTTGAAACGATTGCAGCATGAGATGATTTTCCTCCGAGACTTGTCAAAATTCCCTCTGAGGAGAAGAATGCTGGAACATCTTCTGGTTTTGTTTCTTTTCTAACTAAAATGACTTTTTTACCTGAATCTCCTAATTCTATTGCTTTTTTAACATCAAAAACAACTATTCCACTTGCAGCCCCTGGTGATGCAGCAATTCCTTTTGCTAGTTGTTTGTACTCTTTAATTTTTGATTCATCCATTGTTCTATGTAACAATGCTTCTAATTGTTGTGCTGGAATTCTGGTGAGTGCTTTGTCTTTGTTGATTAATTTCTCTTTCACCATGTCTACTGATGTTTTTACTAATGCTGCTGCACTCATCTTTGCAGTTCTTGTTTGCAATAAGTAAAATTTTCCTTGTTCAATTGTAAATTCAATATCTTGTGGTTCTCTGAAATGTTTTTCTAATTTTGCACATGCGTTGGATAATTCCTTATGTGATTTTGGCATATCTTTTTTTAGTAATTCTATGCTTTTTCCAGTTCTTACACCTGCTACCACGTCTTCTCCTTGTGCATTGATGAGGTATTCTCCTTCTATCTCTTTTTTACCGTTATGTCCATTTCTTGTAAATACTACACCTGTGGCACTATCGTCACCCATATTACCAAAAACCATAGTTACAACATTGACTGCTGTACCATTTGCAATATCTTTTGTAATGTTATTTTTTTCACGATAAACTATTGCTCTTTCGCCCATCCAACTCTTGAAAACTGCTTCAATTGATAATACTAATTGTTCATCTGGTGTATCTGGAAATTTTCTTTTAGTATGTTCTTCACAGATTTTTTTATATTCTGTAACAATTTTTTTCAATGATTCAACATTTAATTTACTATCATCTGTAACCCCTTGTTTTTCTTTTGCAGAATCTAAAACATGATCAAACTTTTCATCATTAACTCCAAAAACTACTTTTCCAAATAATTGAATAAATCTTCTGTAGGAATCCCATGAAAATCTAGGATTTTTAGTTTGTTCTGCAAATCCTTCAACTGTTTTTTCATTTAATCCTAAATTCAAAATTGTATCCATCATTCCTGGCATTGAAATTGCTGCCCCTGAACGAACTGAAACAAGTAATGGATTTTTAGTTGAATTCCATTTTTTACCTGTCTTTTTTTCCATTTTTGCAATATTTTTCATAACTGCTGGCATCACGTCTTTTGGAAGTTTTCTGTTATTGTCATAATACTTGTTACATACCTCGGTTGTAATGGTAAATCCTGGTGGAACTGGTAATTTTAGGCGTGTCATTTCACTTAATCCTGCACCTTTTCCACCTAGAAGCATTCTTTTTTTACTATCTGCTTCTTCAAATGCATAAACTGGTTTATTCTTTGCCATGCAAAAATTTGTAATTTTTTTGGCTTTTTAAACTAATGCCTTGGCAAAATCTGAAATAATTTTTTCCCAACTTTTTGCTTTAATTATGCCACTTGCAACTAAGATCCCTTTTGATCCTAATTCTGATGCTTTTTTGACATCTTGTCCTGAAACTATTCCTGCACCGCAAAGTAACTTGGTATTGTTTTTTGCACTTTTTACTGCAATTGCAGCTTTTAAAATCAATTCTGGTTTTTCCGTTGATACAGCTTTTCCTGAACCAATTAACTCAGGAGGTTCTATTGCAATGTAGTTTGGATTTAATTTTGCATATTTTCTTGCTTCTGCAACATCTTTTACACAAACAACAGATATCATTTTTAATTCTTTTAATTTTTCAACTAGTTTTTTTATTTCCTTACTTGAAATTCTATGTTCGCTGTGATTAATTAGTGAACCTTTAACTTTAGATTTTTTTAATAATTCTGGAATCACAAAACCTGTAGTACTACCAATTTTGGAATCATCAATATGTTGAGCTAAAATTGGTATTGAACTATTTGAAACAACTCCTACTAGATGCTGTGGAGGACAAATTGCAATTTTGATTTTAAATTTTTTTGAAATTTTTTCAGCTGTCTTTACAAATTTGATTATTTTGTCTCCTGAAATCTCTTCATAGTTTTTACAATTGATGATGAACATATTCTTTAGAATTTTACATATTGTATTTAATTCTTCATTGAATCATTTGACTTGAATTTTTTTGTCATATTTTCTTTTCATTGTTAAAACAATCAACATTAACACAATTGCTGCAATATTTGTGCCTATGATGAATACATCTATGACTATGATTCCATAAATTAACCACAAAATTGCTCCTGCAGAAATAAAAATCATCAAAAAACTTGAAACATCTTTCAAACTTTTAGATTTGTAGCCTTTGTAAATCTGGTCAACCCATCCCGTTAGAATCAAAACTCCTGCAGCAACACCTAGTATTGTTAATAAAATTGGATCAACTTCCATCATAATTTAACTCCAAAAGAATTCGTCTAATCCCGTTTGTTTTGGTTTTCCTAAAATTGTATCGAAATCTAAATCCATAGACGATGTAATTTGTTCTAATGTTGATTCTAAAAACTCCATGTATTTTTTAGAATCAATCTCCTCTTTTTTTGCTAATTCTACTGGTTTAACACCTGGCTTGTTTAATATTTTGATAAATGAAATTTTATCTCCTTTTTTTAATTCTCTGATTGACTCTAATTGTTTTGCTGCTCTGATATGCTGTGGTATTGTTTTTACATATTCTGATGGTGCTTTACTTAACATTACATTAAATGTTAAATCTTCTAAAGGTATTTCTTTTGCTTCAACTTTTTTACCACACTCTGCTATTTTTTCTGAAATCTGTTTTTTAGCTTTTACAAAATCCTCCATTGTTTTTACTTCTGATAATACATCTAACAAATCAAAAAATAATTTTTTTATGAATCCTGGGGTGTGTGATTTTTTACCTGTTAAACCTTTAACATCTACTTTTCCTGAATCTGTTACTCCCAAGTAATTTTTCTTTCTGTTACTTAGTACGCAATATCTGTATGTCTTATCGATTTCTAAATCTACGCCATGATCCGTTTTAGCTTGTTCTATGAGTTTTTGAATTTGCTCTTCTGTTGGATTTTTAATAAACAATGAATCGGTATCCCCGTACAAAACCTCAATTCCAGTTCCTTCGCATTTTTTGATTGTCTCTAAAATTGTATACCTGCCAACAGCTGTTGTTGCTTCAGCTGCGGGTAGAAAATACAGTGGAAATATCTCTGCACCCATTACCCCATAACTTGCATTCAATATCACTTTGAGTGCTTGACTAACTACTGTGTATTGTTGTCTTTGCTCATCTGTTAAAGTCTCTTTTTTTGATAGACTTTTGTAATAATTTACTCTCAAATCTCTCAATGAACCAATAATAATTGCTGTAAGGCCGTTGTTTTTGGAACATGTCCAATGATTCGTTTGTGGTATGGAATTTTTTTTACATTCTTCGTGTGGGCATCTAACTGTTTCATAAGATAGATTTCTTACTTTGATAATGCTTGGATACAGACTTGCAAAATCCATTACAACCACTTTAAAATGAATTCCTTCTTTTGGTTCCACGACTAATCCTCCTCGATATTTTTTATCTTTGATTACTGCGTCAGACATCACTCCTTCAGTTCTTTTTTGTAATTCTTCTCTTTTTGGAATTAGTGCGTTTCTTTTTCTGTGTTCATAATACAGTAAACTTCTAATCCATTGTGAAACTCCCATCCTTGCAATGTCATCAATTGGCATTCTTCCAATCCTTGCAATGATGACAAGTAAGTTCATCAACAAATCTCCGTTGAAACTTGTTAACTCGTAAGTTAGTTGTGCATCATTGTAACAATAGTTTGCAGTTTGATAAAGAGATAATTTGTCAAAGTCTAATCCATAATCAATTTTTTCTTTTCCTAGTAGTGCCTTTGACACACTATTTAGTGAAAAATCTGTATATGATTGACTAAATGCATAGATTTGAAATGAACGATTTGATAATGTTCTATACAAGTCAATATGTACTCCGTGTTTTAGGGTTGCAGAATCTCTCATCATGTATAATGGATTGTTTTCATTTGGAATCCCTAGTCGTTCTGCTCTGTTATACAAATACGGTAAATCAAATTCATCCCCATTGTATGTGACTACAAATGGGAATTCTTCAATTATTTTGAATGCATCGGCAATCATGTCTTTTTCTTTATCTAAGTCATAAAATGTCACTTTGATATTTTCATCTAGTTCATTGTTTCCTTGCTCTGTTCCCTCTGTTTTGAGCACAAAAATCTGATCAAAACCATCACTTCCTTTGAGTCCAATAGCTGTAACTTTTTTTTCTGCAAGTTTTGGGTCTGGAAATCTCCCTGGATCAAACTCCACTTCAATGTCTACACTAAGTCTTTTTATTTTTGGAATTGGTTGATTTAGTAAATCTGCCCATTCTGAAATAAATTCTTTAAACTCTTCAGCATCTATCATGCTTTCACTGTCGACTTTATCCCACAACAAACTTTTTAGTGCAAGCTTTACTTCGTCTGAAATTTCCATATTGTGTGGTTTTAGTAATCCATTTGTAATCTCATAATATTTTCCAACAACTAATTGTCTGTCGTATAGGTATGTTTCATAATACTTGATGTCTGATTCCCATGTTTCAATTTGATTTCTAATACTTTCTCCATAATTTCCTCCAATGGAAAGCGGATTATCTACTACAATCTTTGATACCTCGATTTCTTCATCGTGAATGTAGTCGTGTTTTTTTACTGTTTTAATTTCTAAAACATCTTCTCTTTCTTGTAAAAAATCTAATTCTTCAGGAGTTAATTTTGAATAACAATATGGTTTGTGGCCAATTTCATCTTTCCATAAAAATAATTTTTGTTGTGTTGGTTCATAAAATTTTAAAATTGCTGATTTACTTGGTCCATCATATGTTGCAGAAACCAACATTGCTGGCAACATCGTTTCAATTTTTTCAACTTGTTCTACTTTGACTTGCATTTAATCACTCATATTTACTTGCTAATTCTTTTGCCCACTTGCCAATTTTTTCTTTATCTAGATGGACCACTTCAACTCCTGCTTCATTTAACAAATTATAATCTGTTTCAGGATATTTGTCTAAACAAACAAATTTTTTGATTCCAATTGTTATTGCCATTTTGGTACATTCTAGGCATGGAACAAATGTTGTGTACAAAATGGCTCCTTTTACTCCTGCCTCAATTCCCAAAATTGCACAATGCATAATTGCATTTGCTTCTGCATGATTGCATAAACATCGATCAAGTGATGCTCCTGCTTCAATTTTCCCTTCCATTCTGAGTTGACATCTTGTACAACCTCCTTCAAAACAATTTTTCACTCCTGGTGGTGTCCCGTTATACCCTGTTGCTAATTGTCTGTGATCTCTTACAATCACTGCCCCCACATTTCTTGTAATACAATTGGAGCGTAATTTTGCTAATTCTGCTTGTAACATAAAATATTCATCCCAATTTGGTCTATCAAAAGAATCATTCATACCAATTGTCTCTAATTGTTCCATATATGGATCTCGTTGGCAATAATTGAATTAGCGATCAATATTTTCTAAAATCTCTTTATTCCTCACCTTTAAATTCAAATTAACATATGCAATATTGAAATGAAATTTAATTATGTTTTACTTATTGCGGTAGTTTCAATTTTTACTATTTCTGCATTAGGCCAATCTGTTTATGGATATGGCGGTCCTCCTGAAAATAATAGTGCAAATAATTATACTGTTGAAATTATTACTAATCAGGAATCTTACTCGCTTGGAGAATCTGTTGTTTTTACAGGTTCTGTAAACAAATATGATCAGGATCGTTCTTTGAGAATCACTATTTTTGATTCTAGTAAAAATTTAATCAGTACTAAAAAGACACCTGTAGACACATATGGTAAATTCTCACACTCTGTTGAATTAAATGAGAAATTTTCTGATGGTAAATTTATTGTAAAGGCTCAATATGGTAATTCTAAATCAACTGTAAACACTTCATCATTTTTAATTGTCTCTGGAAATTCTTCCACAATGGAATCTAGTAATGAAATTCCTGTTTGGATTAAAAACAATGCAGGATGGTGGGCAGATGGTTCCATAGATGACTCTTCATTTGTTCAAGGAATTCAATTCTTAGTTCAAGAAGGATTTATGAAAATTCCTATTACACAACAAGGTGATTCTGCTGGAAGTAATGAAATTCCTGTTTGGATTAAAAACAATGCAGGATGGTGGGCAGATGGTTCCATAGATGACTCTTCATTTGTTCAAGGAATTCAATTCTTAGTTCAAGAAGGATTTATGAAAATTACAAATTAGTTTAGAATCTTCTACTTTTTTTTGCTAATTTTTTTCTAATTCGCATTGCAATTCCAAATGAAATAACCATTCCTGTTATCGATAAAATTGTCAATGTACTTGTATTAGATTCTGTTGGTGTCTCTGAAAACATTGGAATAAATATTGAAAATGTAAACATTGCTCCGCTAAGATAGCTGATATTTTTTAAAATTGGTAATTTACATGGAATTGGCATTTGTATTTTTTATGTAATGTTTTACTCTATAAATTCATAATTGTAACCTCATAGAATACCTCTTTATCATACATGTCTATTCTTACTATCAAAAATATTCCTTGTGTATAATAGCAAATCAAATTAAAATTTTTTAATGACATGGAAAACTTCGTTACTGATTTTATCTGCAATCGTAATGGTTGCTTTCATACCTCTATCTGCATATGCTGCAGTTGATGATGGTAATTTGAGAAAAATTACCTCTGATGGGCAATATGATATTGGAATGTCTTGGCAACCCGCAGGTCCACTTAAACCTGGAATTGATTATTTGTTCAATTTTGAGATTCGTGAAGGTATGAGCCAGAAAAATATTGATGACGCATCATTTAATTTTGATATCATTAAAGATGGAACAATTATTGATACTACATCATCTTCATCTGGAACTCTGACAAAAACTATTTCCTTTGAAAAACCTGGACTTGTAAATCTCTTGTTAACTGATGTTAATTCAACACCTCGACAAGTTGATTTCACTTTCCCTGTGGGAAATGAGAAATCCTCTAAAAATGGAATGTCCTTTGCAATGAAAAATTACAATGCTGAACCAAAAATTTTCTTTTGTGGAAACTCTAAGGATCTGGCAACTTGTTTAGATAAAGAACTTAGTGGGGATGCTAAATGGTGGGGCAAAGTAACTATTATGATATATGCTCCTGGTTGGAACGTTGATTCTGAAAAGAGAGATAGAATTGGTGCCACTTCAGATTCTGCAATAACAATTACTGCACGCGGTGATGGTAACAAAAATGCAGAATTAGGTATTTGTAATGATTCTAATTCTGAAGGATTCATTGAAACCGCAGTAGATTCTGGTGTGTTTTATGGACGTTTAAAACTTAGTGCATCAGATCATGACATGAATAATGATGGTGTTGTAGACACAAAACTTGGTGGAACTAGTTGTAAGAATTCCCCATTTGATGAATATGCAAAAATTGAAACTGGTAGAGATGGTGCAGTCACTGTAAATTGGGAATACAATCCTGAAGATGACAAAACTGTAAGTAAAACATTTACCTACGGTTGGAGTGTAGCATCAATTAGTTTCTTAGAAGATGAATATCCATTAGATGACCGAAACAAAGTTCAATTCAAACTTAAAGAGAAAGATTTAGGTGATATGCCTAAAAATAAAATTGATTTGAACTATAGGGTTTGGTCTGACAGTGACTTGGCAGGAATTCTAGTTGAAGCAACACAAGATGGTAACTGGAAACAGAAAAAACCATACTTCTTCTACATACAAGACCATGAAGAATCAAATGGTGATAATTTGTATGCACAAGAAGGTGATACTCTCTATGTAGAGTATGTTGATACAACATTACCTGCAGTTGGCCCAAACGGTGAACAATGGTCAAAATCTGACACATTAGATATCATTGGTACTACATCTGTTACATCTGGATACCCATACGTAACACTACGTTAACCATAGATAACAGAAAATCTGTAACGCAAAAAACAAATGAAAAATTCTCCCGATTTTTCTACTCTGTAGAGTAGAGAATCTATTTTTATTAATTTCATAAATTAAAATTGCAACTTAAAGATCAATTAATTTATAGTTTAAAAATTTCTATATGATTTATGAAAACTGAAAAAGAAGTGGAAGAATTTAGAAAAGATATTGAACAAAGATTGATTGATGTTTCTAAATTGCCAGATCCTGATGCTGCCATGAAATATTATCAAGGTGCACTACGAACACTTGAATGGGTAGTAACTGGTCAAGATATTTGAGCCTATTTTTGAGTGATTCTTAAAACTGCTCCGATAATTAGGAAAATGATCATAAAGTATGATGTCATCACTGTCCATTGTGTGATTGTTTCAGACTCTAAATCATTAATCAGTAATATGGAAAACACCAGTGCCAAAATTCCTCCAATCACTAGCATTATGTTTCTAATGATGCTTTTTTTGTTTAGAAATACCACAATTTGTATCTAAAATTAAATTATTTATTCCAATGCATTTTCTAATTTACGCCACTGCGTCTTTTTTTCTCAGGTGTTTTTTCTGTGGTGACGTCTTTTTGAAAATTTTCTAACTTTGTTTTATTTTCTTCCATCTCCTCTTTTGTCCATTCTCTTACAAATTCATCTTTAATATTTACAAAATTTTTACATTTTTCACATAGCCATAATGCATCTCTTTGATCCGGAAATGCAATAGGAAATCTTCTTCCGTTACAATCTTTACATAATAATGGCATAATTTTCTGTATTTCTACTTCTATTTGTATCACAGTATCTGAATCTGATAATTTGACACAATTCAAAAACTTAATGAATTAAAGAATTTATGGTAAAATATGGTAAGTGTTTGGATTCTATGTATGTCATTAGTATTTTCTCAAAAGACTAATTCTACATATTGTAACACTTTTGGAGTAAATTAACATGTCATGGTCTAAACATTCTGGTTCTGTTTTTTCTGGAAAAAGCATGATAATCATTGTAATATGTGGAACAATAGCTGGTGGCATTTTGATGGTATTGCGATAAGAAATTCTTATTTTAGCTAGTGATTATGAGCATACCTGCACCTATTATGATTACGATAATTCCTACAATAAGTCCTCTAGAAATCATGAATTCTTTAAAATCAGTAATAATCTAAACTTATCTTGTTAGCCGTGTGATCCAAATTATATTTTTTGTGCCTAATTGAATGTGAATTATTTATTGATCCATTCATAATAATTATCACACAGTAAACATAAAATTCCTAAATTCTAATTTTTGTTTATACTTTGACTGAATATGTTGAAAAAGAATTCATCCAAAAAAATTCTGTTGAAAAACGAGATTATCAAATCAATCTTGCTAGTCAGGCAATCAATGAAAATTGTATTGTTGTCTTACCCACTGGTCTTGGAAAAACAACTGTTGCATTACATGTAATTTCAGAATATTTGGTAAAAAAATCTGGAACAATTTTATTTTTAGCTCCTACTAGGGTTTTAGTTAATCAGCATTTTGATTTCTTAAAAAAAAATCTAACTATTGATGATACCGTCTTAATTACAGGTGAGGATTCTGTTGAAAAACGTACAGATCTTTGGAACCATCGTATAATCTGTGCAACTCCTGAAGTTGCAAGAAATGATATGAATCATAATGTTGTTAAATCCACTCAATTCAATTTAGTAATTTTTGACGAAGTTCATAGAACTACTGGTGACTATGCTTATTCTAGTATTGCTGAGCATTTTGAAAATTCATCCACTCGGATTTTGGGAATGACTGCTACATTACCTAGTGAACAAGAAAAAGCTACTGAAATTTTGAAAAGATTACAAATATCTGTCGTTGCAGAACGAAATGAAACTAGTCCTGACGTGAAACCTTACATTCAGGAAACTAATACTGAATGGATAAACGTAGAACTTCCTATGGAGCTTAAATCCATTCAGAAATTATTAAAATCTGCATTAGACGAACGCTATGATTTACTCAAAAAAAATGGCCTGCCATTAAATGATCAACAATCTCTTTCTTCGCTGCTAAGACTGCGACCGTTTGTTTTATCTAAAAATCGAAAATCTGCTAAACCCTTGTTTTCTGGAATTCGAATTCACTATGCACTAAATATTCTTGAGGCTCATGGAATTACTCCATTTTTACAATTCTGTAAGCGTGCTCAGGCAAAAAAGGGTGTTGGGGTAAAGGACTTGTTTGAACTTGATCCTAATTTTACAAAAGCACTGTCTTTAGCTAAGGAGGCAAAATCTAACGGTATTGAACATTCTAAAATTCCTAAATTAAAAGAAATTTTAAATTCAGTTCCTGGAAAAGCATTGATCTTTACTAGTTATCGTGATTCTGTAGATATGATTCATACTGAACTTAACAAACTTGGAATTCCTGCAGGTATACTAATTGGAAAAGCAGGTGATACTGGATTAAAACAAAAAAAGCAAATTGAAGTTGTACAGAAATTTAGAGACGGTGAATTTCAGGTTTTAGTGGCAACTCGCGTTGGCGAAGAAGGATTGGATATTGCTGAAGTAAATCAAGTAATTTTTTATGACAATGTCCCAAGTTCAATTAGATTTATCCAAAGAAGGGGAAGAACTGGAAGAAAAGATACTGGAAAATTAGTTGTATTAATCGCTAAAGATACAATTGATGAAACTTACTATTGGATTGGTAAGAGAAAAATTTCTGCTGCAAGGTCTATGGGGTCTAAAATGACTAAAGTTTTAGAAAAAAATAAAGATCCTTCAGTCAAAACAGGACTGGATGCGTTTATCTAATTATTCATTTGTTTTGAAATTTTTGATATGATTTCTTGTTTTTTTTGTATTACTAAATTTTTCATGCCTGATTCTAGGTGATGTATGCTGCTACTCTTTGAAATTAGTAAATTTTCTAAGCGTATGTCAAATTGATTTTCTAGAAATTTTTTCATTTCTTCTCCACCATTAATTTCTAAATTATCTAATCCGTCTGACATCAAATTATTAATTGACTTTTCTAAATATTGTAAAATATCATTTAATGTTTGTTCGTTTAAAACTGTCATTACAATTGACTTTTTTAGCCTAGTCTTTTAATGATGTGGTATCCGAATTCTGTTTTTACTGGTTGGGATACTTCTCCGATGTTTAATGTGAATGCAACATCTTCAAATTCTTTTACCATCATTCCTTTTGTAAAGTATCCTAGGTCTCCTTCTTTTTTGCTACTGGGACATGTGGAAATTTCTTTGGCTGCGGCACCAAATTTTTTACCATTTTTGATTTCTTCTAAAATTTCTAGTGCTTGACTTTGTTTTTCAACTAGTATGTGTGAACATTTGACTTTATTTGACATAATTTTCAAATATTTTTTCAGTTCTTATTTGTTTTGATGATGTTATCAATAAAAAATAGAGTTAAGGGGTGACCTTCTCTAATTTCTCCTGGATTTTGTCATAATATCCATTTTGCTCTAGTGCTGGAACGTAGAATGTGGCAGATATTATGTCACCCACTTTGGCTTGGCAGTTTTCTACGACCACTGAATGTCCTAGTGCTGATTCTCCTATACATCCAATCTCAGTTGTTGCAATGACTTGAACATCCTCAGTTACAGATGTTGGCATAATGTTCCATGGTGTAATTGTAAGCACCAAGATTACTGCCGTAGCGATTGAAATTATTGCTAAAAATTTCAATACTGGTGGTTTTTGTTGTGTTGTCTGTTGCATTGTATTCAATCTTACTAGTAGTTCTTTTTATTTAAAATAGTGGTAATTATTAGTTATAGTGCTAATAATCTGAACCGTTCCAAAATTTTTTACAATTGTAACATTGTTTTTTCCAATTCACTAATCCTTTGACATCTTTTTTCATTTCTATTGTGCCAAAATTTTTTGAACCACATGTGGGACATCCGTCGTCATTCATAACTAATTCCTTTCATGCGCTTTGAATAGTCATAATGAAATATTTTTTTTGGTGTAATTTCAATTGCAATTTCATTTTTTGAATGACTTAATAGGAATTTTGATAATGTGGATTCTTTATCTCCTAGATATTTTTTAATTAAAATTTTCAAAATTTCTGGACCTTTAGATGGTATAATTTTAACAATTCCTTCACCTCGTGAGCCTTTGTATGGGGGTTGATCTGCTGCTATTTCAAATCCACATGTGGGTTTATTTTCCAAGTAATGAATAATTTTTGCAGTTTTTTGTGTTGCACAATAGATTTTTCCATTTATATCGATATACCATAATGAAATAATTGATGGAGCCCCATTGGGTTTGATGAATCCAATTCTAATTGGTATCTTTGTATCTGGGGCTAACTCTCTTTCTATGTATTGCATTTAATTTCCTCACTAAACAACAGACACTTTAATTTTTTTTTGTATATGAATAATTTTTGGAATTTTCTATAGTGCTAACAATCTTGATTTCATGCTTTTGTTAAAATACTAATTTTTTGAGAAAATGGTATGAAAAAATTATTTTTATTAGTTTTTGTTATGATGTTAATTTCTATATCTCCTGCATATGGCCATAAATTAATTAGTCATGATGACTCTCATCGTGATTTTGATTCTGCATTAGTAATACCGGATCATAAAATTTCATGGGCAATTTATGAGAATCTAGGCGTGGAAGAATCCAAATTTTATACTTTTGATGCAAAAAAAGGTGATTCATTTTATGCAAGTATTGTAATTCCAAATCTTGAAGGATTGGAAAAATATTCTCCTTCATTAATTCTAATGAATGATGATTTGTATAAAGGAGATGGACCTTCTGCAAATATAGAATCCAGTGTTCAAAAATTTCTTTATGAAGGAGATTATCCTGGAAATGAATTTTACGAACCTTTTGGTCAGGTAACTTATTGGGAGAGACAGGAGGTTAATACAATTATTCCTGAAGATGGACAATATTTTATTTTAGTATTAGATGAGAAAAATCAAAGTGGAAAATATAGTTTAGCTATTGGTACTATTGAGGATTTCTCTGGTGCTGATTTTTTTACTATACTACCTAAAGCTTGGTTTGATACAAGAATTTTTGTAAATGATTACGCTGGACTTGCTATTGGAATTTCCATACTTGTTGGAATTCCTGTCATGTTATCATTAATAATTTTGAGAAATAAAATATTTAGAAGATAGAAAATAATAAAATATTTTAAAATATTCTACTTTTTCTTACTTCTAGGTTTTGTTCTTAACACTGCTTTGCAACAAATGCATCTAACATCTTCGGATTCAAGAAAAATACCACAAAATGTGCAACGTTTCTGTCCTATCTCATACCTAATTTTATTAGGTACTGATTCAGCTTGATGTCTTTTGCAGATGTTTCTACAAGTTCTACCCAACTTTTACATCTCCTATCTTATTGACAATTTCTTTTCTTCTTTCTCTTATGGTAACAGCACTAATTCCTGACATTTTGGATATTTTTAGCTGTGATACTTTTTCACCATTGGTTGTTGCTGCTAGGTGTATTGCAGCTGCTGCCATGGCCATTGGATTTTTACTTGTAGAAACGTGCTTTTTTGCGCACAAATCAAGTATTTTGAAGCTAAGTCTTTGTGTTTTTTCTGACAAAGTTAACCCCTTTGCAATTCTGGTGACAAATTCTGATGGTGTGTATGACTCAGGTGATATGTCCATCTCTTTTGCAAGGAATCTGTATGTTCTTTGTAGAACTTTTTTCTTAATGTTTGCTGCATCAGAAATGTCTTGTAGTGTTCTAGGCGTATCTGTAATTCTGCATGTTGCATAAATTGTGGCAGATAACATAGCTGCTGTTGATCTTCCTGCAAGAATCTTTCTTGCTGCAATTTTTCTAAACAAATATGCACTTTCTTCGACTACTGATTCAGGCAGACCTAGCTTTGAACTTATTGCATCAAGTAAAGTGAATGCCTTTTGAAACGATTTTGATGTGACAGCTGAGCGACTGTTTCTGTCCCACATTCTTAATCTGTAAAACATTCGTCTGTTTTCTACTGACAGTGATTTACCTGTTACGTCCTTATCTTTAGCTTCAATTAATGTAGACAGTCCCATGTCTATCATCTTTAAAGATCTTTTTGCTCCAACTCTTGAATTATTTTGGTAATCTGCTGAACTTCCTCCTGGCATTTCAGCTCCTAGATCAACAATTGGTTCTGATGATACTATTCCGCAGTTACTACATGCAATCTCCCCAGTATGCATGTCTGTAACTATTTCATGTTTCTTACAATTTTCTTGATGTACTAATTCAGTTAACATGAACACTTTATGCTTTCATTTTATATAACAAATCAAAGAAATTTTCTCTAGTGCTAATATTTCTACTCGTAAAAATTATTTTCTTCATTTACCACTAGGAAATTGAGTTTTAGTTAGCACTATTTACATATTATTTTTGTATTTTAATACAATGAATCGGACAGAAATTTATGCCTCATATTGTACTGGATCAAAAAATCAATCTTTTTGATTTTGCAATATTGTTTAAACCTCTTTTTCAAAAATCTCCGCTGATCAAAATTCATGAGATGTATACCGATGTTCAAGGCAAAAATGCCTTATTTTCAACAGTTGTAATTGATAATTCTCATCATGATTATTTTATTCAAGTAATGACTGGTAAGGACAGAACTACAATTAGACTATTGCCTGCAACTGACCCTGAAAAAACTGATGCTGTTAAACAGTCATTGGCAAATTTATGTTTAGAAATTCAAAAATGTTATCCTGATATGAACATCATAAAATCAAATTTATGGGACTTTCTAAAAACTCCTATTGCAAATGAGTAGTTTTACTCTTATCCAAAAAAGTAAATTAAACAGGGATTTAATTTTTAAAATTAGTACCGATGTTGAAAATTTTCATAAGGTAATGCCGGATTATTTTAAATCTTTAAAAATTATAAGTGATTCTTCAAATGAAAAAATTGTTTTAGAATATCTGGATTTCCTTGGTAGGCAAATTGAAATTAAAACAAAACATGTGATAATCCAGCCTAATTTACATAAAGTGCTTATTTTGACTGGCCCTGCAAAGGGGACATCATTTGTTGAAACCTATGATTCTAATTCATCTGGCACTGACATTTCTATTGAAGTTAATTTACAATTAAATGGAATTTTAAAATTTGTTCCTTTTTTAAAAATTCTTTTATTAAAAAAGATGGATTCAGTAATGTCTGAATTCATTATTTGTGCAGAATTATATGCAAAATCCATGTAAGATTAGTTAGCACTATAAAATTAAGTTAGCCTCTGTTAAATACAAAAATTATTGAATTTAGGCATGTCTTTACCGACAATTGTAATTGGTGCTGGTGTTGGTGGATTAACTACGGGTGCAATGTTGGCAAACAACGGTCATAACGTAATGATCTTAGAAAAATCTTCAAAATTGGGTGGGAGGACCGCTGCTATGGAATACAAAAATCACATTTTGGATAACGGTTTTCACATAATGCCATTTTACAAAAAATCTGCTATCTTTACTATTTTAAAAAATTTGGGAATAGAATCTCGATTAAAATTGGCAAAAGTTGATGATATTGCATTTTATGCAGAAACCGGTTTTCATATCTATCCAAAAGGGATGGTTGATTTACTAAAATTATCCTTAATTCCATTCAAAAGTAGAGTTAGACTTTTGAAATTATTATTGCCCTTGGCTTTTTCTTCTATAGAAAAAACTGAATTATGGGATGAAATACCTTTAACAAAAATTACTAGTGATCTGGATGCTGATACAAATGCATTCTTTGAAGCCGTATGCATGTTAGCTTTTGCCGACACTGCAGATCATATATCTTTAGGTGAATTTGCTAGAACCATTATTAGAGCAAATCCGTTTAAGGGCGGTACTAGCGAATTTGCATATCCTGATGGTGGTGGATATGATTCTATCTGCAAGGTTCTAGGTGAATTTATTTTAGAAAAGAAAGGTGAAATCCATACAAAGCAATCTGTAAAAAAAGTGATTGTTGAGAACTCTAAAGTTACTGGAGTTGTTGTAAGTGATTCACCTAATTCTGAAAAGTTTATTGAAACAAACTCTGTTGTTATTTCTTATCCTGCATACACTGCATTGAATCAATTATTTGATGAAAATGTAATTGATAAAAAATTTGTTCAAAAAATTGATAAATTAAACAAAACAACTTCTGTAGTTGAAGTTCATTTTGCATTAAATTCTCAAATTGACACACGACAAGTTGTATTTCCCGTAGGTGATAATTATGTCACAAAGGGCATTTTTTTCATATCAAACATTACTCCTTCTGTATCTCCTAAAGGTGAGCATTTGATAATTGCAGGAACTCCTGTATTACCTTCTGAAACTGAGGACCCTGAAAAAATTAAAAGTATTGTCAGCAAAATGAAGCAAGAGATATCATCAATTTACCCAACATTTGACTCTTCATTATTATGGGAACGTCCAATGGCCTGGAAACTAGTGGAGTCTGTTGTAAAAGAACCTGGAAAAGTTTGGAAATCAAAAATGCCTCATCAAATTCCTGGAATAGATGGCTTGTTTTTTGTCGGTGACTCTACTGTGAGTTATGGAATTGGAACTGATTCTGCTGCACACAGCTCAATTTTATGTGCTCCAAAAATCGAATCTTTTTTAAATTCTTAATTAGTTAATGGTATTTTTCTAATAATTTTTGGAATCTCTTCTAAACTCATATCGCCTACCACATTACCTTCAAATTTTGGAGGGTTGTCCTGTTGTAATGCATATCCTCCGATTAAAATTGGTGTTTTACAATATTCTCTAATTTTTTTTGCTAGTCTTTGTCCTGCAGATACGTTATCTTCAATTGTTATTGAAATTAAAATAACATCTGGTTTTTTCATACTGATAAATTCCATAATTGAGTCTGTCGGAATTGATGTGCCCATATTGAAAACTTTGAATCCTTTTATTGTAAGATATGTTTCCAACACATCACATCCCATGTGGTGCTCTTCCCCCACGGGTACGCATAACATTACTTTCTTTTTATTTCCTGCACCTGATACTTGTTCCATAATGATTTTTACTAAAGTTTGTGCTACATTACTGGCAACATGTTCTGTTGCGATTGCTAATTTGCCATTTGCCCAGTCTGAACCTATTTTGCTCATTACGGGTCTTAGAATCTTGTCAAAAAAGTCTGGTACGTTAAATATGTCCACGTAATTTTTATAAATTTTAATACATTCCTCCAGGTTACCATCTGTCAATTTTTTAAATAATTGCTGTTTTGATTTTTTTGTCGCATCTTCTCTTTTTTTTATGTCTTCAGGGTTATATGATGCCAAAACTGATAATATTTTGGGATCATTTCTGAATTCCTCGGGAATGTCATCTTTTATTACTTCTGAGGCTTTTCCTAGATATTTTACAATCTCCTGTTTTGATGTACTCTTTTTTGAGTCCCAGACACTTTTTACTAAATAGAGATATTGATCTGATTTGACTTTTTTAGCCCTAATGTAGACCATTACAATTATTGATTTTTTCGATATATAACTAATGGTAACCATCAGTGCTAGTGCCAATATTTTATAAATTTAATTTATTAGCACTAGTGTAGAGTTATGTTTTCGGTTAAATATCATAAATCAAAAAACATTATCATGGCAGGTACAGAAGAACAAGAATGGGCAAACCTTCTTGCAGAAATCTTTGACAAACTTACACAAAAACACGCCGCAATCACTTACGATTTTGACAATCTTGAGATGGCAGGTAAGATTATGAAAGACAAGCAAGTTGTCCCAACTGGTACAGTCTCCCTAAGTGGAAAACTTACCATTACAGCAAAAAAATAGAGTGTGGTATGAGAATGAAAAACTTTGATCTACCCGCTAATTTTTTATCTTATTTAGATAATGGCAAACTAACCGTGACATGTGACGGTGAACCTACGATAAATTTTCGTGTTGATGGCAGCACAAAAATTATTGATGTAATTGATATTCCAATTGAAATTACAAAAATGCCTGGATTTCTAAAACAACTTTCTGAAGCAAAAGAACTTGCAAAAGATTTAGCAAAGAAAAAAACTACAATTGAAGTTCATTTTAAAGGTGAACCTGTGTTAAAATTAGGAGAAAAAGCAAATCCTAAACTTGCAAAAATTGTCACACGAAGTAGTGATATTGAAATCACTGACATAAGAAAATTAAAAAAATTAAGTGATGTGTTTTAAGATTGTCTGAGATTGTTACGCAAACTAAGCCATACGATATTTTGGTAACTGGTGCTAGTGGTTTTATTGGAAAAAAACTCTTGAATAAATTAACTGATTCTGGATTTACAGTCACGGCAATGTCTAGATCAAAATACCCTGATACTGAAACTGTTAAACGTGTTCAGGCAGATGCATTTGATGTTGACTCTTTAACCCAGGCTACAACAGGCATTGAAACAGCATTTTATTTACTACATTCCATGGAAGGCTCAAAAAAAGAATGGGCTGAATTTGCTAATCGTGAAAAACAGCAGGCTCAAAATTTCTTAAAGGCTGCAACTGATTCTGGTGTAAAGAGAATCATATATCTCGGTGGCTTAGTCAATGAAGGTTTAGAATTATCAAAACATATGAGAAGTAGACATGATGTTGGAAAAATTCTGGCAAGTGGATCTATTCCTGTAACTGAATTACGAGCATCTGTAATTGTTGGTGCTGAAGGTGGTTCTTATGCTATGCTGAGATATTTAGTTGAAAGATTACCTTTCATGGTTTGTCCAAAATGGGTTAAATCCCAAACACAGCCTATTGCAGTTGAAAATGTTGTTGATTACTTAATTGGTGCAATGAAAAATTCTGAAACTGCAGGAAAAATTTTAGAAATTGGTGGACCTGATACAATGACATATGAACAATTAATGAGATTGTATTCTTCTATCCTTAATAGAAATTTAATGATTATTCAAATCCCTTTCTTAACTCCTAGACTTTCTTCATATTGGATTGATTTAGTAACTCCAGTTAAAGCATCTTTGGCAAGACCTCTTGTTGATAGTTTGGTGCATGATTCTGTTGTTAAAGATAAAACTGGACAAAAAATGATACCCGTTCAATTAGAACATATGACTCAAGCAATTCAGACTGCTAGGGAAGAAGCAAAATCTTTCAACTCTATTTCTAAATCTGAAGGAGAAAAAACTTCGTATAAAATGAATCAAAAAATTCTCTTAATTACTTTATGTGCAATGGCTTTCATTGGTACCACCTACTATTGGTTAGATGATAGAACTGATGTTTGGGAAATTCCTTGGTTAATTGGTTCATTGATTTGGTATGCTGCTATTTTGTTTGCAATATCTTTTGTCAAACAGAAGGCTCGTTTGGGTTATTTGATAGGTGGAATTCTTGCTTGGGTTACTCTGGCATTTTGGCTATTTGATAACTTTTATGTTGTATTTGAACTCTCATTGGTCGCATCTGAGCCTAGCTTGGAAATTACAATTAGAAATTTCATTGGTGCGGCAATTGCTGGATTGGCTATATTCTCCTCCCACAATGTATTTCATAAAGTACGAGTTTATCAAGTCCGAGGAAAACCTGTATCTGAATCTGCTTCTGCAGAGGTACCTCAAGGTGCCAGACCGGTTTATAATACTGACTTTTCATAATTTTAAGTGATTTTTTAATTATTCCTACACTCAATACATAATTTGTTATTTTTGATTATGTTGCATGTCCAAATTTTATGACAATTTTTACATTGTAACATAATTACACTGAACATATGAAATTTAATTTATTGAATTAATTATAAGCATAAGTTTGATTCTAAGTTTTTGTTCTAACTGTGTATTTTTCTATTAATATTTCTAAAATGATGTGTTTATTTTTGATTTTCTAAAATTTTGAATATATTTCCATTTGCTGGATTAGAATATAGTAGAAAATATGTTTGTCCAGCAAGGTATGTTTTATTAAATCTGAATACTATTGGATGAATTTCTGCAAGTATGTCTCCTATTGTGATTGTTTCATTTTTATAATTTTTTAATAAATCAAAAAATTTGTCTCTTTCTAGATGAGAAAACTCCTTGGAAAAAAAACCAAAAATATGCATTATTACATTGCTGTGTGTTTTGATTGTAGGTTTAAACTGTAAACATAAACCGAGATTTTTTTCATACTCTTCTAACATTTCTGAAAATTTTACTTTTTTGTTGCTGGCAACAATTCTGCCTAATACCTTGAGCTCCTCTTGATTGTGGGCCATTATCAAAAACTTGTTCATTGCTTGAAATTCAACTAATTCTTTTACTTTGTTACTTTTTTTTACATTTTGAAATTTATCTAGAACAAATTCTTTGATTTCTTTTTGAGTTAACACTTTGTGATAGTTTTGCATCATGGTTTCATCCTTTTTTAATTCCGTAACTTGACATACACGATGATCGATTACAATTTGCATATAAACAACTCCTAACCAATTAGTGGTTAGCACTATATTTTTTGAAAACAATTAGCACTAGAAAATGATTTGGCACCATTTTAAATATAATTAACCAAATTTCTCTGTAATGAAAACTCTCATAACAGCAATTTCAACAATTGCCGTATTGCTGCTTGTTGGCTCAAGTGTTTCGTCTGTATATGCAGAAGTACCATCTTGGGTAAAAAACAACGCAGGCTGGTGGGCAGAAGGAACAATTGACGACGATTCATTTGTTCAAGGAATTCAATTCTTGATCAAAGAAGGAATCATGGAAATTCCTCCAACCACACAAGGAGTAAGTTCTAGTAATGAAATCCCATCCTGGATTAAAAACAACGCAGGCTGGTGGGCTGATGGTACCATAGATGACGATTCATTTGTTCAAGGAATTCAATTCTTGATCAAAGAAGGAATCATGAAAGTATTACCTGAACAAGCTAGTGATGTAGCAAAGGCTGCTACTGAAATGGCATCTGCTAAAAAGGAACAAAAATCTACATCATCAAGCGATGACCCTGTAATTGCTTCTCTTGAAGCTGAATTAGAGAAATGTTCAGAAATAGTCAAGGCCTACAAAAGACTTGATTGTGAAAAGCCAATTAAACAAGAAATTCTTGTTCATACATACAAAACTGGTGCTGAATTAATGCAAGTAGGACCAATCAATTATTATTGGTTTGGTGTAAATTCTGAGGGTAACACCTTTGAAATTAGTCCTACAGGACAACCAATTTTGAATATCAGAATGTTGGCCGATAACATTTCTTCAGACATTGTTAGTTTGAATTGTACAAGTCCTTCAATTTGTAACTATGATGTTTGGGACGGTTCAAAATCTTTCAAATATTCTGGCATGGATTTCACTAGTGGACAAATCAACCTAAATCCTGGAACAGCCAAGGAGTTCAACATTCTATTTGGTCCAAATATTGGATATGGTGGAACTGAATTTGAATATGATCCTTCAAAGACATACACATTCAGAATCAATGAACCATTTGGTAGTTTGGATGTTCACCTAGACCTAGAATAAGACTTCTTTTTCTTATTTTTATTTTATTTTTATTTATTTAGCACTATTGCTTACTAGTTCCACTTTTTATATAATTAAAAAAAGTAAAAAATTTCATGAATCTTTTATTTTTGATCATTCCATTACTTGTTTTTTCAATTCCAATAGCCTTTGCTGAATCCTCTAATGTTGGTACTATGTATTGGAAACAAGAAATCATTTCAACAAATTCGTTTGTTGATATCTATGTACATGATAATGATATGAATAAAAAAGAATATCCAAATTTTGCTGATAAATTTATGATATCTGTGTGGTCTGATTCTTCTCCAGCTGGCCTTGAAATCCAAGTTGTAGAAACAGGAGTTTACAGTGGTATTTTCAAAGGTCGTGTGTTTGTTGCTGACTCTGGTGATACTGTAAAAAATAGACTAGTTTCAATGCCTGGTGATACTGTATATGCAAAATATGTTGATTTTACAATGCCAGATGGCTCAACATCTGAAATATTCTCAGCTGCAATTGTAAAAATATCTGGTCAAAATATGCAGCCATTACTTGACAATATAGATTCAAAATACCGTATGTCTTTATCTGTTGAACAAGTTCCATCATGGATTAAAAATAATGCAGGCTGGTGGGCAAATGATGACATTGATGATGATGCTTTCATTCAAGGTATTCAATTTTTAATCAAAGAAAAGATTCTTGAAATAAATGAAACCTCATCTGCAGAAAAAAGTGATAAAATTCCTGCTTGGGTAAAAAATAATGCTGGCTGGTGGGCAGAAGGCCAAATCACTGAATCTGATTTTCTTAGTGGGATTACACATCTTGTAAAAACTGGAATCATATCCGTTAGTGATGACTCTGTTGAATTAGTTTCTGATAATGTCGATCCTTTGCTAACTGAATGTCAATCGATCAAGTCTACATACAAGCGACTAAATTGTGAAAAGGAAATAAAACAAAATCTTGAATTTATAGAATTTAAAAAATCTTCAAATGAATATGGTGTAGGTCCAATCACTTACTATTATCCTGGAATTGGAAATTTTGGAAATGAATTTGAAATCAGTTCTTCTGGTCAAGCAATGCTAAGATTAAGAATTTTAGCTGAAAATACTGGCAATGAAGTAATTTCATTAAAGTGCACAGGTCCGTCTATCTGTAGTTATGATGTTTGGGATGGTTCAAAGGCATTCAAATATGCTGGCATGGATTTCGTATCTGGCCAAATTCCAATAAATCCTGGAACCTCTGTTATTTTTAACATGATGTTTGGTCCAAATATTGGATATGGTGGAAATCAATTTGAATATGATTCTTCAAAGAGTTATAGTTTTAGAGTTAATGAAAACTTTGGAAGCATTGAAATTCCATTAAAAATTAATGAATAATTTTTAATTAATCGTAAACCATCAAGTCTTTTTCTTCTAATAGACTATGAATTTGGTGTACTGAGCGATGAATCTCTTTCTCAAGTTTAGCTCCAACACAAACAAGTTTTCCTGATGCAAAAATCAAGATGACTGTCTTTGGGTCAAGCATTCTGTGAATAAGACCTGGGAATTGTTCCGGTTCGTACATACTTCTTGGAAGTGTTCTTGCTGCTTGCTCCAAGTTGACTTTGCCTCCAAGGTTGATTGATGATACGATATTTTGAATTGAAACTACGGCGTCTTTTTTGATTTTAATTTTACCTTTTCTTAAAATTTTAACAACGTTGGAAACAGCTGTTTCTGCTAATTCTTGAGATTTGGCACCGGTACATACCATTTTACCTGAACTAAATAGCAACGTTGCAGTCTTTGGATTCTTTAATCTAAATACTGCTCCTGGGAATTGTTCTGGATGATATTCTACATCTGGGAATTTTTTTGTAATATCAACTAAATCTAATTTCTGATCAATTGTTGCAGATGCAACAACGTTTACAATTGCAATTACTGGTTTTGTTTGTGGCATTATCTCATTCTACCTCTCAATACTCTGATCTAATCTCAGTCCTTTGTATCTATTTCTAATTGTTACTTCTGTTACGTTAGCAGCTTCTGCGATGTCTCTTTGAGTTCTGTCTTCTCCATTTTTGACACATGACAAATACAATGCTGCTGCTGCAAGTCCCATTGGGTCTTTACCTGCAGATTCTTCATGTTCTTGTGCTTCTCTTAAAACTTTAATTCCGTAACGTTTTGTTTTTTCAGAAATTTGTAACTTACTTGCAATTTTTGCAACACATTGTGTTGGATCAACTACTGGCATTTTTAATTCTAATTCTCTATGTAATAGTCTATAACATCTTGCGATGTCTTTTTTCTTAATGTTTCCTGCATCTGCAACATCTTTTAGCGTTCTTGGAGTTTCGGTATCTCTACATGCTGCATACAATGCTGATGCAATTAATGCAGAAATGGAACGTCCTTTAACTAATCCTTTTTCTAAAGCTTTTCTGTAAATGTAAGCTGCTTTTTCTATAACTGAATCTGAAAGTGAAAGTTTGTCTTTTAATGTAGCAAGCTCACTTAGTGCTTGTCTGAGATTTTTATCTGATGATGCATTTACTTTACTTCTGCTGTCCCAAGTTCTAAGACGTTCGATTGTACTTTTCATTGAAGTTGATAATGGTTTTCCAGATGCATCTTTGTTTAGCGGATTGATGATTGTTGCAAGTCCTCTGTCGTGCATTGTCAATGATGTTGGTGCACCAGTTCGTGTTGGATCTGCTCCTCCATCTTTTGAAAATGATCTCCATTCAGGTCCTGCGTCCTGTAGGGTTTCAGTAATTACATATCCACATTTGCCACAAAATCTTTCTCCAGTTACAGTATCTGTGGTAATTCCGTGTTTTCCACAACGACCACAAAGTGTATCCATATTCGAAACTTCTTGAACCAAAATAATACAGTATTTCACAACGCTATTAGTATATAAGCTATTTCAAATTTATTCAAAAAAAACGACTTTTTAGGACAAATTATCACTTTTTTGTGCCATTTACTAAACATCACTCAATGAATTTGGCCTTTTTAACCTCCATTTCAAACTCTTATTAAAAAAGTAATTTCTTCGAATTCTGTGTCTGTATCCCAATTTTCTGAAATTGACCCTTCTGAGTGGCTGTCCATTAATCAATTTGTATTTGAATTAAAGGAAGTCAAAGGTCAATGTGTTTCTGTTTACTATCCTTATGGTAAAGGTGAAAACACAATTCAATTATTACAAGAAACTAAAAGATCGGATTCTGTTGAAAAAATTAAAAAGAAAATTGAAAATAAGATTTTAGAATTAAAAAAAAATCCTGTATCTGTTGGTAAATTTACTAAAACATTATGTCTTTTTGGTTGGATTGTTGATGGTAAAATTCATCTCAAAGTAATTGGCACTTCAAAAAAATTACCTTATCTTTACATCGTAAACAAAAAACCATATGTCAAACCTTTTTCTGATATTCTTAAAACCAATTATACTATTTTGATAGTAACAGTTGATCAAAAAACTGCCAGAATACAAAAATTCATTGGCAGTCAAATTATTCAAGAATCTAAATTAAAAATTGATTTACAAGGAAGGCATAAAAAAGGTGGACAAAGTCAGGGAAGATTTTTGAGAGCAAGACAAACAAAAATTCATGTCTTTTTCAAAAAAGTTGCAAATAAAGTTAGACTGATGTCTGATAATTCTGAATTAATTCTTTTGGGAGGTAGTGGTAATGGCAAAACGGAATTCTACGATGAATTAAATTCTGAATTAACTTCTAAATGCAGATTTGTTGAAGGTTTGTCTTTTACAACTCCTATTAAGGACATCCATAAGATAATCATTCATCATCTTTATGAGTATAGAAAAAAACACATGGAAGAATTGATGCAAAAATATGAGAAATTAGTTAAGGAAGGACTAACTGCTAAAAGAAATAATATAATTAATCGTGCGCTAAAAATGGGAAGTGTGGAAACCCTAATTGTTTCTACACTGTTTCATACCAAACCTCAATTCAAAAATATTCTTAAAATGTTAGAAGAGGCAAAAAATACTTCATGTAGAATTGAGTTTGCCATGTCTCCAAAGATTATTCAAAAACTTGAAATTGATGACTCTGTTTTAGCAATTTTAAGATATAAAATTGAATAATTTTTTAATTTAATCCCCAACTTGTATGGTTTTTTGGAATAATTTGTAAAAATGGTGCCTCATTTTCCTTCCATGGGTCATTTTTTACCCATTGAAATTTTTCATAAAACATTTCATAATATTCTGCAAACTCTTTTCCTGATTCAATAATTTTTACTTGTCCTTGAATACATACTGCTTTGTGATTTCCTGGAACATATCTGTCAATTACAATGCTTGTGTGAGGATTGACTTTGATGTTTTGAAATGATTTTGTTTGATAATCTGTGGCAATAATTATTGTATTTTTATAAAATATGAAAGAAACTGGTTTAACATGTGGTATGTTGTTATTTGATGTCGCAATTCTTGCTTCCTCTATTGATTTTAGAAAACTAATTTCTGATTCCTTGAATTTTGTCAATTGAAAATTCTTTCACGGATTTCTGGAATGTGTTTGTATATTATGTCTCTGACTCTCATTTGATCCTCTGGAGTGGGTGGTTTTTCTTGTGCACTCAATATTGCTCCACTCATTCCTAATGCCATGCCCATCACGATTCCATAAACAAATTCTTCAGGATTTTTTACTTTTAGGGTGTCATTACTTGCCTTAATTTCTTCAAGATAGCCTGGAATAGTAGCTATTGCACCATTAATTGTTTGTAAAATTATTGCTTCTAATGGATCTTCACTCATATTATGAAATAAAATCTATGATTAATAAATTTGCACCTAAGATTTTTAATTAAGGGTTTTTGAAAAGACTCATGTTTTCCTTTTTCACTGCAAAAGAAGCTAATGATGCATTACCTGATGTGATTAAAAAATTTGAATATTCATTGGCTAAAAAAAATGATATAACAAAAATTGAAAAAGAACTCCAACTAACTGTATCTACTACAAATTCTTTTGAAAAATACATGGAATTAAAACAAAAACTCAATACTGCAATTACTAAATTTTATCAATCAATTGAAATTTTAGAGAGTACTGGAGTCATGATAAAAAGTATAGATCAGGGATTACTTGATTTTCCTTCAAAAAGGTTTGATGATGAAGTTTGCTTATGTTGGAAACATGGCGAAACTGAAATTAAATTTTGGCATGATAAAGAATCTGGATTTATGGGTAGAAAACCTATTGAAGTTAATGATGAGTCTTTAGTTTAAAAAATCTAATTATCTGTTCTCTTTTTATCTCTACAAACTCCGCAAAGATATGTTTTTTTGAATTCATTTAATTGTGCAAAATATTCCTCTGTTTGAAAATATTTTTCACCTGTTTTCATTCCTCCTGGAACTTTTTTTTCACAATTATTACATTTTAATTCTAAATTAAATTTGATAATTTTCTCATTTTCTTCAATTTTTCCAAACCTCATGACTACCTTTTGAAATATTTTCGTATATAATTTAGTTAAAATAGAAACTAACGAATTTTATACTAAAAAATGGCATAATCACTTATGATTTCAGTTTGGTTACGTGTAATTCGAGTTCGTTTTCTTTTAGCTTCTGTAATTGCAGTAATGACTGGATTGGCACTAAATTGGTATCAAAGTGGTTCGATAGAATATTTCGATGCTCTTTTGACATTTGCAGGTGTGATGGCATTGCATGCAAGTGTTGATTTGCTTAATGATTACTGGGATTTCAAACGAGGAATTGATACTAAAACCACTAGAACTAAAATGAGTGGTGGAACAGGTGTATTGCCTGAAGGATTACTCAAACCTTCTTCTGTTTATCGTGCTGGTGTATTTTTCTTAGTACTTGGAGCATTGATTGGTAGTTATTTTGTTATTACATATGGTATTTTGATTGCAATAATTTTGGGTTTTGCAATTCTTTCAATCTATTTTTACTCTACTAAGATTGTTGATTCTGGTTTAGGTGAATTTTTTGTTGCTGTAAAGGGATCCATGATTGTCATTGGAACTTTCTACATTCAATCTGGTGAAGTCAATATTGAATCCATTCTAGCTGGAATTGTCATTGGAACTTTATCATCTTTAGTATTGTTTATTGCATCATTTCCTGATCATGATGCTGATAAATCAAAAGGCAGAAAAACATTAGTGATTGCAGTTGGAAAAGCCAAAGCACGAAAATTATTTTGGATTTTCCCATTATTTGCTTATGCTGTTATTGTAATTGGGGTTTTGTTGAATTATTTGCCTATTTTGACTTTGATTAGTTTGATGAGTTTTCCATTGATAATCAAATCTGGAATTGGCTTGCAAAAAAATTATGATTCTGTTGATGAACTAGTTCCTTACATGAGTTCAACTTTAAAATTTAGTCGTCTTACTGGAATATTATTTGTCATTGGTTTCTTAATTCCTCTTTAACCCCATCTATCTATACTGCAACAATTTCTTTACTAACTTATTCGATATTTTACCTTGAAATTCTTTGGTTATGTGATTAGAGTAGATATTTGATTAAGGAATTGGCTCCAAACATATTGGCATTTCATATTCTGAACAAGCCATTTTTGTACATGCAAAATCCTCTGTGCCTTCCGGATTTGTTATAATCGTGCATGTGTTACATCCGTCATACCACACCGAGCAGTTATCAAGTCCAATTACAGGTAGAGTTGATTTTGGATTATCTATTTCTATTATAGTACTTAGTAACATCCCAACAGTGAAGAGAATTAAAAATATGATTACTGGAAATATGATTATTTTTTTTGGATTCATGATTTATCAAGTACATTGTTCTTGATATGATTTTCTCATTATTCTTTCTAGTTTGTTTGTTATTTACAATATTATTTTTCAACAAGTAAAGTCACAACAATTTCAGTTTGATCATTTTCAAGATCATCCTCTAGTGTGATTTTTTTATCCACAAGTTTGTATTCTTCAATCAAAGAACCATATTCATTAAATCTTCTAACTAGTTTGCTTTTTGGAAGAACAACTACATCACCTGCATTATGATATGTTTCTACTGATTCATTATTTTTTATTATAATTTTCATACTTTTCACTGTAACTTACTCTAGATATTGATTTCTCATGGTTGTTTAGTCGGTGGATTTCTACTACAAACATAAATTTAGTTAATTTCTAATTAATTCATGATTTCTGGATATGCTACATCAGAGGGAACAAAGAACTTTTCAAAAAATTCTCAAGTCAATCTAGATAATTTTAAAATTTTTGAGAACTTACATCTCTCAAATGTGGGAATTGGAACCTATTTGGGAAATCCTGATAGTCAAACTGATGAATTGGTAAAAAATGCAGTAAAACAGACTGTTTTATCAGGTGTAAATGTTATTGATACTGCAATTAATTATCGTGCCCAAAAAGCAGAACGCTCTGTTGGTAAGGCAATATCTGAACTAATTCAAGAAGAAAAAATCACTCGAAATCAAGTTTTTGTAAGTAGTAAAAATGGATATGTGACAAATGATGCAGACATTCAAGAAGATTTTATGCAGTATGTAATGCGTGAACTCGGAAAACCTGGCATTGTAAAAGAGGGTGACATAACTTCTGGTTATCACTGTATGACTACTGCATACTTATCTGATCAATTAGATAGAAGCTTGAAAAATTTAGATCTCGAATGTATTGATTTAATGTATTTGCATAATGGCATCGAGGGACAAATAAAAGATATTTCTAAAGATGAATTTTTGGAAAAATTAAAATCTGTTTTTGAATTATATGAGCAAAAACGTGATGAAGGAAAAATCAAATTTTATGGAATGGCTACGTGGGAGTGCTTTAGAGTTCAAGATAATGATCCCCAACATCTTTCTTTAGAAGATATTGTACAAATGGCCAAAAAAATCGGTGGGGATAATCATGGATTCAAATTTATCCAATTACCTTACAACATGAATTATGATCAAGCTCTCTTAGGGAAAAATCAAATAATTGGAAATAAACCTGTCTCGATTTTGGAGTCTGCAGTAACTCTTGGAATTGGAGTTTTTACAAGTGTTCCATTTATGCAAGGTCGATTATTATCTCCTGGCGTAATGCCCGAGTTTAGTGATTTGAAATCATCACTTCGTGCCTTACAATTTATTCGGTCATCCCCTGGGGTATTGGCTCCACTAGTAGGTCAAAAATCTGCAGAACATGTTTCAGAAAATTTAGAAATAATGAAAATTCCTCCTTTATCCAATGAAGATTTTGTAGCGTTGGTTAAAAAATTAACTTCTTGACAGTCTTCATTACTATATTTTTCTAAAATTTGTTTTATCTATGAATTCATAATTCAAACATTGTTGATTTGCATTACTGAATCTATAAATAGAAATTAAAAATTAAAAAATTTGTGCCAGTTGATCCTGTATGTGGAATTGAATTAGATGAAGATATAGCTTTAATCCATGATCATAATGGAAAAAATTTCTACTTTTGTTGTAATGGATGTAGAAAAATATTCATAAAAAAACCACGAAAGTACAAAAATAATGTTTAGATTGGAAAAGCTCCGCACATTCTACAAAATTTTGAACTCATAACTTCATGCTTACAATAAGGACACTGAGTACTTGCTTTATCATTTACTGGAATACCGTATAATTTTTTATAAATTTCATAATAGTACATGGATTCTTTGCTTCTAATCACTACGTTGTCTTCTTTTTTCACTGTTAATTTTTTTTCAACAAATTTTTCTTCATTAATTATAGATTCAAATAAATTGGTTAATCCAACAGTACCTGCTCCGTCTTGCATAGGTGATTTTTTTCTCCATACTATTTGCAAAGGTATGTGATTTTCAAATGTTTTTCGTAAAATCCATTTACCGTACCTTGTTTCTTTTTCTTGTTTGATTTTCAAATTTGACGGAATTTCATTTGCAATTTTGATTAATTCTTCTGTAAGAAACGGTGACTCAATTTTTATTCCTAATTGTTCGCCTATTTTCTGGCTTGGGAAATGCATTATTGAACATACTCTTTTTATTTCTGCATCTAATTCGTTTTCAGGTTTGTTAACAAGAAAGTTGTATCCTGCAAATAATTCATCAGCTCCATCTCCTGTTATGATTGATTCGTAGTTATTTTCTTTGGCCCACTTTATTGCTAAATACATGACAACATTATTTCTAATTTCAATATCATTGAAATTTTTTAAAATTTTAATAGTCTTTTCAACTGCATCCAGAATTTCTGACGTTGTTGCATTGTAAATTGTTAATGGAATGTTTGTTTCCTTTGAAATTATTTGACAATATGTTAGATCTGTAGAAACAAAATCTTTTGAAATAATTGCAATTCCATGTGTCTTTCTTTTTTTAATAAAATTTGCCAAAATTGAACTGTCTAAACCTCCTGATAATGCAATTAGTTGGGATTTTGATGAATCACAAGATTTTTCTAAAATCTGATATATTTTACTAGAATAATCTTCCAATAATTTGGATATGATTTGAAATTAAAATAGATATGCCTAATCTATTCTAAGTTCTTTATTTTTACTGGAAACTTTAAATTCACATCTTCATTGTTGAAAAACAATGTTACTTCCTGCTGAAATTGAATCTAAAACATTGATTCCTGCATTAAGGGCAATTTTAGCAAAAAAATTGGCTGAAGAACATGATATTAGAGAAGATGAAATATCTAAAATGCTCGGAGTAACTCAAGCTGCTATTAGTAATTACATTAGAGGAACTCGTGGTGATCCATCTTTAATTGCAAAGTTATTATCTGAAAAACAGGTTGCACAATTAATTGATGAATTATGTGAAAATCTTGCTTCTGATTTAGCTTACACTCCTTCTAGTCTTTCAAAATTTATTGGATTGTGTAATTATATCAAATCCAGTTTATTGATTTGTGAAATCCATCACAATTTGGAATCTAATATCGATGAACAAGTTTGTAAAGAATGTGAAAACATGCTTCTAAAAGGTCCTGGTAGCGTTTACTAAATTTTATTAATTATTATTTCAACTGTGGATGTCATTTTTCCAATTCCAGCTTTTTCTAATGTGTCTAAATTAATTTTTTCGATTTTGGTAACGCCTCTTAACATTTTTTCTGTAATTATGTTTGCCACTGCTACTGCATTTGGAATTGAATTTCCTCTTGCTTTCAAAATAATATTATTTTGATTCATGAGTTTTGATACTACATCTACAGCAGTGAGCATTACTGGATCGTTTCCAATGTTTATTTCGGTCTGCTCTTGACCTTTCGGTTCATTTGCGTCTTCCATGAGCATTATACAACATTCAGAAATTTTTTGTTCTTTTAAGTTTTATCGACGATTGGTTCTTTATATGAAATAATCAATTGGGATGTTTTGATAATCGCCATTTGGCAAAACTCTTCTAATGGTAATTGGAATTACTTTCTTTTCTAATTCTTCCATTGAAATATCTAAAGAAATTCTTGCATTTTTTGGAATTTCGATAAATGGTGGTGCTCCTAATGATAATTGTAATGCTCTTGCTCCCATGATTCTGGCTTGCTCAAATCTTGTTAATGTTGGAGGTCCAATAGTGATTTTGCCCTTTTCACAAGGAATTTCAACTGGATCATGATCTTCAATTTTTTCTACAACTTCTCTTTCTTCGATTTCTTTAATTCTATTTTCAAGATTTGATTGTTCTTTATCTGTTAATGGTTCTGTTGGATTGTCTGTATTTTTTTCAATTAATTTTCGATAAGTGTCTAATGCTTTGTTTAATCCTAAATTGGGATCTGCTTCTGTTTCTAATGTTTCAGATTCTGGTGTAATTACTTTTGGTTCTTCAGCACTGGACAAGTACAAAAATTCTCTTAAAACGTTATATAATCTAATCATTTTTAAATTAAAATTGTCTAATGCTTCAGTCTCCAGAAAACAATTGATTTTAGAAATTGATGGAAAGAGAAAATTAACTTGTGATTTGAAACGACATTTGTCTCCTAGAACTGTAGGTACTATTATGAGATCATTGCCTTTAGAGGGTAATTCTCATTTATTGGGTAAAAGTATTGTTTATTTTGAAACTAGTGTTGACTCGGGAATTGAACGTGCCAGATCTGAATTTAAAAAAGGTGATGTAGCATTTTTACCTTCTACTGGTAGTTTTTGTTTTTTTGTTGGAAATGTCGAATCTGCTAAAAAAATGACCCCGATTGGTAAATTTACTGATGATGAAAATGTATTGAAGAATGTTAAATCTGGAGATGTTATTCGTCTCTATGAAGAGACAACTTGATACAAATGGTGTCCTGCATATCCGCCTACTTTCTTTACTGTACCTTTTGCAGTGGATTCTTTTAAGAATGCATTTGCAGCTGAAATTTTAACACCTGTTTGTCTTGCAAGATCTTGGACAGTTACAACTTTTGAATTTTGAATTACTTTCATAGCTTGTTGCTCATTTAACATGACTGTAATTTCTGCTTTTTTTGGACCGCCTTCCCCTTTGTCCTTTTTACCTTTCTTTGAATCTTTAGAACCGCTTGGTTTGTTTGTTCCAGCCATAAAGTTAGAAAAAAATATTCCTATTATAAACGATTAATCGGTCGATTTTAAGTTGTCAAAAAGTATTTTTTTTAAATATTTTTAAAATAAATTAACTTGTTCAAATTTTTTCAAGTATAAATAACATCTTGATTATAGTAAGTTATGGGCATTGTTGCAAAAGGTGCTAAGTGTAACGTTGAAGGATGTGATCAAGATGGCGCTCGTTCATTAAATACCACTAAAGTTGAAAATGCAGGTTTGCGAGTTAATTCTAAGGGTAAAAAAACAATTCTTTGTAAAGACCACTACAAAGAGTGGAAAAAAGAATCCAAAGATGATCGTGAACTTGAACGTGCTAGATTCAACAAATTTTAACCTCCTTTAGGATTGTTGAAGTAATCTTTGCTTAATTTATCGTATAATTGATCAATTTTTTTATAGAGCCTTTTTGGTTTTCTCTCTTTTTGATTGCTGAGAACATATAATGCTAAAATTGGAAATGCAATTGTTGCATCAGCATAAACCGTAATTATGCCTTCGTGAGAATCTTGAATTTTGCCCCAACTTTTACCTTCTTGTAATGTTGCACCTGACAACCCTCCAGTATCTGGACGTGCATCAGTAATTTGTATGATGTATTCTTGTCCTCCGTCATTTCTTCTTAAAATTTGATCTAAAAGTGGACCTGTTTGTTGAGCAGTATTTTTTGGTACTCCTCCTCCTAATTCTAAAATCCCTGATTTTTTTGAATCATATACAATTGCAGCTTGTTCAATAATTTCTCTGACAAAATCTAAATCAAATTTTTTATCTTCTAATCTATGTACTGCTAAATTTAACGCCAACGATGAGTCTTTCATTGTTGAAATGTATACTGGCACATCATAATCATATGCTGTGGTAATGAAACTTTTTTCTGGATGTTTTGCAATTTTCTTACTTCTTTTACCTAACAAATTGCAAAATTCTGCTGTTGTAAAAGATTTGTCTTGAAAATCATCTGCAAACATTTTTTGAATTGTTTGATCTTCAGCTTCCAATGTTTCTTCAAATTTAATGTAAACATCTCTAATTCTTACAATTTCATTTTCATATAATTTCATATCATCAACATCAAAACTTCCTTGTTTGACTGGTAATCCTAATGCAAAATGATCCTCATGATATACGTTGGCACCTGTTGTGACAATCCAATCTACAAATCCTCTTTCAATTAATGTTTTAATTATTCCACCAAAACCAACAGGGGTCATTGCACCAGATATTGTGAGACAAATTGTTGCATCCTCTTCAATCATTTTTGCATATAATTTTGCAGCCTCTCCTAATTGCCTTCCATTAAAGCCTGAATTTGCAAATACTTCAACTAAATCTTCGATATTCATTTTTGGATCTAATTTGATATGAGGAATATCTTTTCCATGAAATTTGTGTGGATCCATTTTTACTTGGTTTTCTTAACTGTAAATAATACTTGTGTTGTACCTAAAATTGAATTTGAGACTTGGTTTAAAAATAAATTTACTTATCTATCGATAATTTCATAATTGATTATATGGAAATAATTGACTTACATGATCCTGCCAGAGTAACTAAAACTCCTGATGAGGTTAAATTTTTACTTGAAAATGGAAATTTTATCCAAGATGAATTTGAAATATCTGATATTGAATTACGGCTATACTTGGAAAGAATAGATCAAAAATTGGGTACTTACTCATTGATCACTTCTTTTGTTAGAACAAACAAAGGAACAATTGAAATGATTTATGATGAAGGCTTTCTGGGCGAAGATGCATTATCCCGAGCATTTACTTTTCTTACAACAAATTTGGGTTTGTCTGGATTGGTTTTAAGATCAATAATTTCAATTCGTCAAAAAATTTCAGATTAATCTTTTGATAATCCTTGAAATATGATTTATTTTTAAATTAATTATGTATGAAGATGCTTTAATCATTTTAAACAAAGACAAAAAACTAAAAAAAATTATTTCATCTGTTGGTGAATGTAAAATCCGTACTATTTCTAATCCTTTTGAAGCATTGATTGAAGCAATTATTACTCAACAAATATCTGACAGTGCCGGTAAATCAATATCTTTAAGATTTAAAAATTTGTTTGGTACAAAATATCCTACTGCAAATGATATTGTCAAATTATCTAAAAATGAAATCAAATCTATTGGTTTGTCTAGAATGAAAGCAGAATATATTTTTGATATTTCAAAAATGATTGTAGATAAAAAATTAAATTTTAAAATTTTTAATGACATGTCTGATGATGAAGTTATTTTTGAATTGACAAAAATTCGTGGAATAGGTAAATGGACTGCTGAAATGTATTTGATATTTGGATTGGGTAGATTGGATGTATTTCCATTAGGGGATCTAGGATTGATAAATGGCATGAAAAAATTATATGGTTTGGAAAATCCAACAAACAAAGAAATCTTAGAAATTACAAACAAATGGATTCCTTATAGAACAATTGGGACATGGTACATTTGGAAAGGTGTAAAAAATTTTCAATTTGTATGATCTAGGCACAAATTTTTGAATTTTTAGTCAATACTAACGATTTTAAACTGACTATAATTAATTTCAGTCATGCGAATTTTACAATTACATTGTGATAGCATAGAGTATACTCCTACAAAAAAAGAGATTAAAAGTGCAGAAGATATTGAAAATCCTCAAACTCAAAGACTTGAAGAACTAGTTGTTGTTTTTGTTGCCATCGAGGACGGTGATGATTCTAGTGTTGCACAAAATGCTATATCTCAAATTAAAGAATCTATGCAAAAAATTGGCTGCAAAAAATTACTCTTATACCCTTATGCTCATTTAAGCTCTAATCTTGCAAAACCATCTGTTGCAATTTCATTACTAAAAGAAATGGAATCTTCTGCTTCTGATTTGGAAGTTTCTCATTCTCCATTTGGTTGGACAAAATCATACAAATTACAAGTTAAAGGACACCCCTTAGCTGAAAGTTCAAAGGTTATAACAAAAGATTCCCCATCTGCAAAACCTGACTCTGAATTAACTTCTGAAGCATTAAAGGGTGAATCTAAAATTCGATCAATTTGGAAAATTATGTCTCCGGACGGAACAATGTCTAATATTGCTGATTTTGATTTTTCAAAACATCCAAAATTAGAAATTTTGGCAAAATATGAAGCTGCAAAACAACGTCATGTTGATCAACCTCCTCCACATGTTGCACTAATGAAAAAAATGGGTATTGCTGATTATGAAACTGCATCTGATTCAGGTAATATGAGATTTTTCCCAAATGGTCGACTAATAAAATCTCTAATTGAGCGATACGTAACTGATAGAGTGAAAGAATATGGTGGTTATGAAGTGGAAACTCCAATCATGTATGATTCTGAACATCCAAGTATGGTTAGTTACTTCAATCGATTCCCTGCACGTCAATACAATATTGATTCTGATGGAAAAAAATTATTTCTAAGATTTGCTGCTTGTTTTGGACAATTCCTTATGGCAAATCATTTTCAAATGTCTTTCAAAAATTTACCTTACAAACTTTATGAACTTACAAGGTATAGTTTTAGGCGTGAACAATCTGGTGAATTAGTTGGATTAAGACGACTTAGAGCATTCACCATGCCTGACTGTCATGCATTTTGTGGTGACATGACACAAGCCATTGACGAAATAAAGGTAAGATTTGATTTATCTCAAAGTGTTCTTGAAAATCTTGGAATCCAGAAATCTGATTACGATATGGCAATTAGATTTACTGAAGATTTCTATAATGAGAATAAATCTACAATTGAAGAATTAGTCAAAAAGAATGGAAAACCTGTATTAGTTGAAATGTGGACTGAAAAATTCTTTTATTTTGTTTTAAAATGGGAATTCAATTTTATTGATAATCTTGGAAAAGCATCTGCTCTTTCTACTGATCAAATTGATGTTGAAAACGGGGATAGATATGGAATTGAATTCGTTGATGAAAATAATAATAAAAAACACCCAATAATTTTACACAATTCCCCAAGTGGTGCTATTGAAAGAATCATTTACGCCCTATTAGAAAAAGCTGCTACTGATTCACATGAAGGCAGAAAACCACAATTGCCATTATGGTTATCTCCTACCCAAGTTAGAATAATTCCATTAAAAGAAGAATTTTATGATTTTTGTGAAAAATTAACTGATAAAATTTCTACAAACTCTGTACGTGTCGACATTGATGATCGAAATGAGAGTATTGGAAAGAGAATTCGTGAAGCTGAAAAAGAATGGATTAGATATATTCTTGTAATTGGTGAAAAAGAAGCAAACTCTGAAAATCTGAGTATTCGTGACAGGACAACTGGGGCAGTTAGAGAATTATCTTTTGATGAATTCATTACTGAAATTAATGAGCAAACGCAGGGTAAACCATTTACAGGTTTGAACTTTCCAAAACATATTTCCAAACGTCCAAATCTTATGGTGTAGATACAAATGAGTTTTCTTGATTTATACATGAATAGGAATCCGCTAATTACTGGTTCTGATGAAGGTGGTGAACCCGTTGCTACAATTTTTGGAGTTCCTTTTGATGCTACGCATTCTTACAAACCTGGTTGCAGATTTGGGGCTGACGCAATTCGTGATTCCTTTAATAATATTGAAATTTTTCATCCTGAACTTGGTGTTGATTTAGAAACCGTAAATATTGAAGATTTAGGTAACACTCGTCATACTGTTGTTGCATCTGAACTGATTGATATGCTGAAAAAAATTACTACTGAACTTGTTTCTAAACAAAAACAACTTTTCATTTTAGGTGGTGAACACTCTATTACTTATGGAACTTATACTAGTTTCCCTAAAGAAACTGGGTATGTTGTATTTGATGCCCATTATGATTTACGTGATGAATTTGCAGATATTCGATTAAGTCATGCATCATACTTGAGAAGAATTGTGGAAGAACGTGGCTCTGAAAATATTTTGCATGTTGGTGCAAGAGCATTTGTAAAAGAGGAGTTAGAATTTCTTACTGAAAATAAAATCAAAATAATTTCTGACAAAGAAATTAGAGATGGTAAAGGCCCCCAATTAGTTAAAGATCACATATCTACTTTTGACACTGTATACTCTAGTTTTGATCTTGATGTTTTAGACCCTGCATACGCTCCTGGAGTTGGAAACCCCGAAGCTGTTGGCATTACATCTAGAGAATTATTTGATATGATTCATTCCTTTGAAGATACAAAAGTAACTGGAGTTGATATTGTAGAATTAAATCCTTATCATGATAATGGCGCAACTGCTTCATTAGCTGCAAAGATTATCTCCACAATGATTGCCATAAATGTGGCTCAGCAATAATTTATTTTTCAATAATTATCATTATTTTATGCCTAGATCTTAAATATTTTATATTATTTTGTAATTAGTTACATTAACTAAATCCAATTTATGAAATTCTGTTATGAGCAAAGATGGCTTCAACAAAGAAGGATATCACAAATCAACTGGAACAAAATTTGACAAAGAGGGATATGACAAAGATGGTTTTAGTAGAAATGGTTATGATCGAAATGGTTATGATAAAAAGGGTATTCACATAGCAACTGGCACTTTGGTTAATACTGCTGGATTAAACAAAGATGGAAATTATGAAGCAACTGGGACTGCATTCAACAAAGAAGGAAATCACAAATCAACTGGAACAGAATTTGACGAGGATGGTTTCAACAAAGATGGCTTCAACAAAAATGGATATGATAAAGATGGCTTCAACAAAAATGGATATGATAAGAGTGGATATAATCAAGATGGTATTCACATAGCAACTGGCACTTTGTTTAACACTGCTGGATTAAACAAAGATGGAAATTATGAAACTGGGACTGCATTCAACAAAGACGGCTTCAACAAAGACGGCTTCAACAAAAATGGATATGATAAAAATGGATATGATAAAAATGGATATGATAAAAATAATTTTGATAAAGATGGCACTCACCTGGTAACTCATACTTTGTTTAACACTGCTGGATTCAACAAAGAAGGAAATCACAAGGCAACTGGAACCCCATTTAATGAAGAGGGATATGACAAAGACGGCCTTGATAAACTTGGAAACAAATAACAAGAATTAACTAGTGATGAAGATAATCAGAAAAAGAATTTCTAAAACTTTCTGCTTAATTTGGTCGTTAGATGGGTTCGTTTACTACAATCTACTTTATTAGATGGTATTTTGGGTGTATTTTGTGTTAAATAATTTACGTGAATCTCTTCGTCCCGCCCTTGAAAAGGTAGGAAAAGGATTTGCTGCAACTGGATTGTCTCCAAACTTTTGGACTGTTGTAGGACTTGTAATTGCATTAGCTTCTGCTGTAGTTTACGGAATGGGTATGGAATTTGGATTAATTATTGGAGGTATCTTGTTACTTGTTTCAGGATTCTTTGACATGGTTGATGGTCAGGTTGCAAGAGTAACTGGCAAGACTTCTAAAAAAGGTGAATATCTTGATTCAATGTTTGATAAAATTTCTGAAGTTGCAATCTTTTTAGGAATTTTAGTTGGTGGATATGCAGAACCCTATCTTGTATTACTTGCAATAACTTTGTCTTTGTTAGTTAGTTACGCTAGAGCAAAATCCGATTTAATTAACATCAAACTTCAAGGAATTGGAATTGGTGAAAGAGCTGAAAGACTATTAGTAATTGCAATAGTTGGAATTATTGGTTTTATGGATTATGCAGTTGTTATTGTAGTGATAATAGCTGGCATTACATTGATACAAAGAATGATTTACACTGCAAAAAATATTTCTGAATAATACTATCGGAGTTTACCGCGTTTTCTTCTGTTGTCTTCAGATCTAATTTTAAGAATTTTAAAATGAATTGCACATGAAATACAGTAATGTTTCAAAACTGTTGGTGATGCAATGTATGCGCCTTGTGCTCTCAATTCTTTTGCTAATGTGTGTTCGACGAGGTTCAATTTGGAAGTGACTTTTTTGGCTTTATCTTTTGGAACTGTTTGTCCACAGTTTGTACATTGAACTGTTCCTGAAGAGCCTTTTCCTCCTTTTGTACGACCTCTACTTGCACGCTTAAGTGGCATGAATTCCAGCCATTTAGCCTACTTATAATCTTGTAGAATTTACTAAAAATCCTAATTTTATACCTAGATTTTTGATAATATTTACTTCATCCTTTAATTCTAGTTTGACTTACGATCTGTGGTTAAGTTGGAGGGGTTATGTCATGTCTGTTTCAGTTCTGGTGTAAAATTGCGTCTTTCTAAAGGAGTTATTCTATGTGGTGATTGTTTTGACAAAGAAAATGCAAAAAACTAAATCTACTATATCTAAAAACTAAAAAAATGAAAAAATTAGCAATTTATTCACATTGTGCGTTAGATACTATTTCGATTGCAGGAAATTCATATGAGCAAATTGGAGGAGCTGCATCTTACTGTGGATTGATGGCTCGCGAGTTAAAATTTGATGTTGATCTTTTTACAAAATATGGTGCTGATTTTGCAAAACAATATTTGGTTGAGAAAAAAATTAATTTAATCAATCCTGATTCTGCTAAAAATACTACCAAGTTTTCTATCTCCATTACTGGTAGTGATAGAACTCTAAAAATTGCCAATGAATGTGAACCAATAGAATATTCTGATGTTAATGCAGATGCACATATTGTTAGTCCAATCTTTCATGAAATTTCTCAAGATGTCTTTAAGAAAATTAAACAAAATTCTAATTTTTTATTTGTTGATCCTCAGGGATTTTTGAGACAAAAGGATTCTGAAAACAATGTTTTTCTTCAAAAAACTAATCTTGATTTAGCAAACGTAGATGCAATTAAAATAAATCCTGAGGAGGGACAAAATATTGTCGACGGTTCCCATGATGAAATGATGTTAGCGTTACAAAAAAAAGGAATTGAGCATGTGATATTGACTAACAAAACCGATGTCTCAATTTTAATAAAAAATAGAGTTTACTCTTTAAAATTACCAAATAAACATGTTCATGATACTACTGGAATTGGAGATATTTTTTGTTCTACATTTACTTGTACCATGATTAAAGAAAAGGATTTTTTGTGGGCATTTTGTTTTGCTGCAGGCTCTGCACAGGCAGCACTTGAATCAAATAATGTGGGATTGCAAAAAATTCCTAAAAAAGGTGATGTAGAAAACAATGCATCCTATTTTTATAATCTAGTGGATTTTCGAGATTTATGATGCATCATTCTTTTATTCTTTATGTAGGATTTGTACACTAATGCAAATTGGTATTTATGGTTCTGGAACTTCAGAAGTTGCTTCTAAAACCATCAAAAAAATATTGAATTCATGTGATATTGATTCATTTACTATTACAAAATCTAAAAATAAACATGCTGATTGTATTATTGTTTTAGGCGGGGATAAGGGAGTTCGAAATTATTTCCATAGAACTTTTGATGCAACATCTCCTGTATTGGGAATTAATGAAGGTGAATCAAGTGGATTTTTAGCTCAAATAGAATTAAAAGAGTTTTCTTCTTATGTTGAAATTTTAAAAAAACAAAATTTCAGTATTGAAGAAGTTCCAAGACTTGGTGTTAAAATTGATGGAAAAAATGTTTATCCAGTTTTAAATGATGTTGCAGTATTTTCTTCTAAAAGTGCAATGTTGATGGAACATACTTTGCGTGTTAATGGTGATGAGGTATGGCATGATAATGGTGATGGAATAATTGTTTCTACTCCTATTGGTTCTTCTGCATATTCGATGTCTGTTGGAGGACCTGTATTGTTTCAAGATTCTGCTGTCTTTGAAATTATTTCAGTAAATTCACTTGATGTAACAAGAAGACCGATAATTGTTTCAAATTCAAGTTTTATTGAAATTGATGATATCTCTGCTAGATTGCATTGTGAAGTTGTCTTGGATGGGTTGGATAGATACAAAGTGAAAAAGACAGTTGAGTGCTCCAAATTTATTCCTCCTGCAAAGATTATTCGATTAAAAAAAGATACTACTGGAATCTCTGCACTGGCAAAAAAAGTTCATCTTGCTGAAGATCTATTGAGCATGCCACCTAGCTCCAAATTATTACTAAAAACGTTAGAGTATGAGGGTGAATTAACACAAAAGGACTTGGCAAACAAAACACTACTTCCTGATAGAACTGTTAGATTGGCATTGAGCCACTTACTCAAGAAGGGTTATGTAAAAAAGAAAGTCTCGATTAGAGATGCACGGCAAAAAATTTATGAAATTTCAAAAATTGAATGATTCTTAATTTGATGCTGCTTTGATAAATGCTGAAAATGCTTCTTCAGGGAATCCCGGTCTGCTGTTAAACTCAGGATGGAATTGTACTCCTAAGTAGAATTTATGATCTGGAATTTCTAACATTTCCATTCTTTTACCGTTGTCACTATCTGCTGAAAATATCAATCCGTTTTTCTCAAACTCTGGAATGTACTCTTTATTGATTTCATATCTATGTCTATGACGCTTACTGATTGACTCTGAATTGTAAATTCTATGAGCGTTTGTATTTGATTTTATGATTACTTCATTTGCACCTAATCTTAGTGAACCGCCCATATCTGATACATCTTTTTGTTCAGGTAGTAAGTCTACAATTGGATTTTTTGTATTTGCATTAATTTCTGTGGAATTCGCATCTTCTAAACTTAGAACACTTCTACCAAATGCTATTGCGGCTAATTGAAATCCAAAACATATTCCTAGATATGGTATGTTTTTTTCTCTTGCATAATTTGCAGTTTGAATAATTCCTTCTGATCCCCTTGTTCCAAATCCTCCTGGAACTAAAATTCCATCATAATCTGATAGTTGATTATAATCTGTGATTGATTCTGAATCTATCCAATCAATTTTGATTGATTTTCCAATTGATGCCCCTGCATGTTTCAATGCGTGATTCACACTAACATAGCTGTCTGCTAATGTAACGTATTTTCCAACCATTGCAATTCTGACTTGTTGTTCTTCATGATTTACCATGTTTTGTGCTATTTCGTTCCATTTGTCCCAGTTTGCTGATGCATTAACCATTCCAACTATTCCAAATTTTGTAAATATTGAATCCATTATTCCTTGATCATAAAGCATCTGAGGAACTTCAAAAATTGATTTTGCATCATGACAGGACAATACATCACTAGTTGTTACATTGGTAAACATGGCAATTTTTTTCTTAGTTTTTTCCTCTAATTGCTTTGTACATCTTACTGCCAAAAAGTCTGCTTGAATTCCTATTCTTCTTAATTCCTGAACGCTATGTTGTGTTGGTTTTGTTTTTTGCTCCCCTACTACGTCTAATGAAGGTGCTAATGTAACATGAACAAAAATAACTCCTTGTGGGCCTTCTTCTACTCTCATTTGTCTTAATGCCTCTAAAAATGGAAGCGATTCAATGTCTCCTACTGTTCCCCCACATTCCACAATTAAGAAGTCTAATTTTTCATCTTCGGCAACTTTTCTAATCCTGTTTTTGATTTCATCTGTTACATGTGGAATTATTTGTACACATGCTCCTAGATATTCTCCTTTGCGTTCAGCCTCTATTACTGATGAATAAACTTGAGCAGTGGTAATGTTGTGATCTTTTGATATGTCTTGATTGAGAAATCTTTCATAATTTCCAATATCCATGTCACATTCTCCTCCATCATCAGTAACGAAAACTTCCCCATGTGCTACAGGATTCATGGTCCCTGCATCATAATTTAGATACGGATCAATTTTGATACATGATACTTTTTGATCTGATAATTGTAATAATTTGGCAATCGATGAAGTTGTTACTCCTTTTCCAAGGCCAGACATAACTCCTCCAGTGACAAAAATAAACTTCGTCTGCACATTATTGAAATAAACATCTAGTTTTTGTATGTTTTGTATGATGTGACTAGTAACTAATTATTCAATGACCGTTTGTTTTTTTAGACTCTTTGTAAATGATGCAATTTTTGATTCTAGTTGTGTAGGTTTTGTTTTCTCAATTAATTTCAGATATGCACTTCCTACAATTACTGCATCTGCGCCAGCTTTGATGTATTTTTTTACATCCTCAGGAGTTGAAACTCCAAACCCAATCCCAACAGGAATTTTACCTTTGGTTTGTTTTTTTACATTTTTGATTGATTTTAATGTGTAATTTTTGATACTTGTTTTCACCCCTGTAGTTCCAAATACTGCTACTAGGTACAGAAACCCTGTAGAAATCTTAGAAATTTTATCAATTCTAGTTTTAGTTGTATTTGGTGAAATTAAAAATATTGTATCTGCATTATTCTTTGCCGCATCTATGTAATCCTTTGATTCTTCAAATGACATATCTGGAAGGATAAATCCATCTATGCCTGCATTCTTTGCATCTTTGATGAATTTTTCATATCCCATACGATGTAAGATATTGGTATATGTCATTAATACAAGTGGAATTTCTGTTTCTTTACGAATTTTTTTTACGGTGCTAAAAAATTTTGAAACGTTTGTGCCTTTTTGAAGTGAAATTGTACTTGCATTTTGAATTACTGGGCCATCAGCTAAAGGATCTGAAAATGGGAATCCTATCTCTATTATGTCCACTCCACCTTTAACTAATCCTCTGATGGTGGACATTGTAGATTTTTCATTTGGAAATCCTAACATAATATATGAAATCAATGCTTTTTCATTTCGTTTTTCTAACTCTTCAAATTTTTCTTTGATTCTTGACATTTTCTTTGATTCTTCAATTTTTTTTATTTATTAAAACTGTTTCAGTGTTACCTTGTTTTTGATGTCTACCTTCCAGGTCTCTTATATGATCTTTCTTTAACTTGTCCTAACGATGAATCTTTATTTTCAAATCTTTTACCAGTTGTTTCTTTAGATTTATCAGAATTTTGCTCGTTAGTTATTTTTACTATTTTTTTAGAAACTGCTTTCTCATCCTCTGTTTTTTTATAAATAATGTTTGTTCCTGAAGGAATTTGACTTTTTTTAACAATTTTTTTCTTTTTAGGTTTTTTATCTTCACTAGATTTTTTTTGTGACCAATTGATATTATTTACATCAGAAGAAGATGATTTTTCAATATTATAATCCCCTAATGTCTTTCTCATAATATTTCCATTAATTACTAGTAAACAAATGTACTGGAATTTTTTATTTGTTTTTTAAAAATTCTTAGATAAACAGTAATGAAATAGACAATACCACTACTGTAACAAATCCTGAAATCAAAGCAATTTTTGCATTATCCATTCTGTATCATATAGTACATTTTTTGTTATATTTTACTTGTTTTTGTAAAATGACATAGTGGTAATTTGATATAATTACTTTTTAGTCATTTTCTAAACATAATCCAAATTCTTGTACCTACCATAATTCCTACAGCTGAAATGATTAATGCAGGTATTGCTATTTCCATTAGTTCCATACTTTTACTAAATGTTCATTTTATTTTTTTATTTTCATTTCGAATTCCTTAAATTCAATTAAATTTAAGATGAAGTATGAAAATTTCTAAAAAAATATTGAATTTACTTCATGATCAAATAGCCATGGAAGCAAATGCATCAAATTATTATCTGTACATATCATCTTGGTGTAAAGTCAATGGATATGATGGTGCATCATCCTTTTTTCAACATCACTCAACAGAAGAGCGAGATCATATGCTTAAGATCATTCAATACCTTAATGATCTTAAAATTCATACTGTAATACCTTCAATTGAGAAACCTAAACAAAATATGAAATCTTTGGAGCAAGTGTTTAAGACATCATTACAAAATGAGCAAAAAGTAACGAAATCTATTGATAAAATTATCGATACTGCTCAAAATGAAAATGATCATAGAACTAGTATTTTCCTTGAATGGTTTGTTCATGAACAAATTGAGGAAGAGGATTTGTTTGAATCTATTTTGCAGAAATTTGATGTTATTGGTAGAGATAAGCTAGCTTTACATGAGATTGACAAGTTATTACAAAAATTAACTGAAAAATAATCTTAATTCATAGTGCTAAATAATTATTTTTTTTAAATTCTTTAATTAATAATAAATTTAAAAATTTTTGTGAAGACTGTTTTATTTGATCTTGGGGGTGTTTTAATAAATTGGAATGATGATTGGTTATATGATGAAATCTCATCACAAATGGGTAAACCGTTTAATGAAATAAAATCAAAATTTAATGATAATCTTTGCAGTTTATTTGAGTCTAAAATTAATGAAAGTGAATTTTGGGACATAGTTCTTGGCTCAAATAATGATATTGATAAAAAAATTATTAGTAAAACTTTTTTAAAAAAATCCAGCATTAATACTAAATTCTTAACATTTGCAAAATCTCTTCAGAACCATGGTCATTCAATAGGTATACTGTCAAATTTAACTCCTGAAACTTCTACTAATGTCCAAAAACATCTGTTAAAGGAGTTTGACTATCACTTTTATTCAAATTTGTTACAAATGTCCAAACCCAACCCTGAAATTTATGAACATGTTTGTGACCAAATATCTTCTCAAAATATCTTATTCATTGATGATAAACAAGAAAATTTGGATGTTGCAAAATTATTTGATATGGAGACTATTTTATTCACATCTGATGATTATGAATCTGGATTAATTGAAGAAAAAATATTGAATTTTTTAAATTAATTTTTCTTCATTAATTTGTTTCATGCAATTATTTTATGATGCAAGATTGTTATTTAGTTTTAAAAGGATATTTGAGAATTTTTCTTTATGAGTCAAATTGAAACAAAGCCTTGGGTCATTATTACAGTGTTTAAAGATGAAGTAAATCCCTCGGATATTGAAAGAATTGCTCCTCAAATCCAAAGTCTAACCGATGATTGGCAAAGTGCAGGCAAAATTATGTGGTCTGGTCCATTTAATGATGATGTTACAGGCATGGCTGTTTTTGAGGCTACAAAAAAGGAAGCAGATGATTTTTTCAAAAAATATGATCAAATTTGTTCTGGAATTTTAAATTATTCCATGTATGAATGGGATGCAATGCCTATCTTATCTGTCTTATCTAATAATTAGGTAGGTGAGTTTTTCTTTTTTTTAAAATGAATAATAAATTATGTAGATTGTGCGGATGTGAAATTAAAGAATTAGATTTATGTTTAAAATGTCGTTTAATCACAACTACCATCTGTAATTGTTGTAAGAACGTTGTAGATGTTCAAACTCATATTCATGCTGATTTCAATGGTTTGTAAAAAAATTTGTATTCAGTTTAGTGTAAAAAAAACTATTACTGGAAGTCGGTATGCTGCTGGGCAAAAAAGATGTCAAACATGTGAAATTTTTATCCAATGGGATGGAATATGGTGTCCTTGTTGTGGATATATGTTAAGAACACATCCTAGAAATAGTAAATCTAGAAAAAAATATGACTCAATGAAAAATAGGCACTAGAATAGTTGCATTTGAATTATTTTTTTTAATTCAATTATTTTTATTGTGGTTATCGTTAGCACTATCTAAATATTTTATTTCCAGTTATATTCACTGAAGTTTGAATTTTCATATGAGTGATTTTTCACGACCAATAATTGGTATCAGTAAATGCCTCGAATTTGAAATGTGTAGATATGATGGTAGTAGAATCAATAACAATTTTGTTAGAAATATGAAAAAATATGTGGATTTTGTTCAAGTTTGCCCTGAGGTTGGAATTGGATTGGGTACTCCTAGAAAACCTATTAGACTTGTTAAAATTGATGGAATAAAAAATCTCTATCAACCTTCATCAGAAAAAAATCTAACTGAAGAAATGCATAATTTTACAAAAAAATTTGTTAGCTCTGTGGATATTCTTGATGGTTTTATCTTTAAACGAGATTCCCCTACATGTGGAATATCTAATGTTAGATTATATCATAAATTAGGTACAGATTCTGGATATCAAAAAACTTCTGGAATGTTTTCTGAAGGTGTATCTGCAGAATTCCCCAATATGGTTAAGGAAGATGAAAAAAGACTTGAAAATATTGCAATTAGGGAGCATTTTCTAACGAGGATTTTTGTTTTAGCAAATTTACGAGAATCTTTAGAATCCCAGTCTATTGCAAAATTATTTGAATTCTATTCAAAAAATATGCTTTTATTTTTATGTCATGATGAAACATTAACAGCTGAACTTGGTTTGATTTTTAAAATTGAGGATGACTTTGAAATTATTTCAAAGAAATTTCAAAAAATTGCATATGATGTATTGTCCTCCCCTGTAAAAAAAACCCCTATGATTAACACATTTGAATACATGTTTAATTTTGTAAAATCAAAATTATCTGAATCTGAAAAATCTCATTATCAATCATTAATTGATGAGTTTGAAAATGATTTAATTTTACAATCAGAAATATCTACACTACTCTATTCTTGGGCATTAAGATATGATGTAAAAATTATTCTAGAACAATCCCTATTTGATCCTTTTCCAAAAAACTTATTGTTAGATCTAGTTGAATCAAAAAAAGAATATTCTGTTTTGTAATTATTTTTAATGTGATTCAATTTATGAAATTCAGACAAAAAGTTGTAATTTTTTTATTTTGATCTGTAATTATTTTATAATAATTTGTAAAAATTACATAAAAAAAATTATACTTATTTATGATAACTTCCTATTGTTAGTATTAGGAATAAGTCCACCTTAACCCCCTGAGTGTAATGCTCTAAAGGAAACTAACCGGGATTTTGCTCTGGGCTTATTCATCTTTTAATTATTTTTAAATGCAAAGCATTAATTTGTGATATTTTTGATCTAAGTTATGTCATTTGAAATTGATTGGCATGATAATTTTTATGGAATATCATGGGCTTATGAAAAAGATAGACTTGTAGTCTCTACTGTTTTTGAAGATAAAAAAGAAGCAACAACTATTGCACAAGAAATAGAAGAATGGAGTGACAAGTTTACTCGATTAACAATTATTGAAAAAGATAATGGTGAATTTTCAATTTGTTGCTATGAGGATCCTCAAATCTCTAAAAGTTCTGAACATATTGGCCTATTTAGAACTGGTATGATACAAAGTGGGGGTTACGAGCAAGCAAAACCTATGATTGAAGAAAAACCTCCTTTATTGCAAATTGCATATGCTTCTGATGTTAGAGATATGACTACTTATGAGCAAATATCTCGACTTGTACCAATGAGAAAATGCAGAATTATTTCTGAAAAAGATTTGAAAAAACAAGAATATTATTTTGAAAGAACTGCCCATAACAAAAAAAATAATGAAATCTAAAATATCTTATTCATTACTTATGGACAATTGCCGATAATCGTTTGAAATCCATATAAAGAATCACTATCAAATCATTCATAACATTGCTACTGATCAATCGTTCATCTCTTTTAAATGCAAATTTGATTTACTGTATTCATGAATGATAACACCACCTCAACTAATTGGGAAGATGCTATAGGCTCATCCTGGTTAATTTCAGATGAGTAATCTTTTTGATTACTTATTCTGAAATGAATTCTTGTTTTCATAACTTTATTTTATTGATTTTTTAATGAATGTAGATGCAAAATCCAATGGATATTGAACATACAAAAGAATGCAGGTATAGAAATGATAATGATTTACCGCATACAAATTGTTACTGCAAATGTCATAAAATTTTGATGATGGAATCTAGTAAATTAGAATCAAGCACTTTCTGATTCTTTTTTTGGCTCAAAATTCTCTACAATCTCTGTCACTGTTTTTATTATTGCTTCTTTGATCTGCTCTTGGTTCATTCCTGATTTATGCATTAATTTCATTTGGTCCATTAATGCAAAATGCACACGACCTTGTAGATAATCTACAATTCCAAAATTACCTTTTGGAAATTCTGTTACAAATAATTCATGATCTGTAGGTTCGCTTGATGATTCTGACATACACTTTATTTAAAAAATACCATTATAAAATTTACAAATATTCATTAATCTCTAAAATTAGATAATTTTATGACTGAATTCGTTCACAAACCCTATGATAAAATCTATGTTCGTGACATGATACAACTCAGTCTTGATGATCTTATTGGTATGATGTCTTCATTAGAATCTGCAAATGCCTATTGGGTAGATGGTGTATTGTTTGCAAGTTTTGCAATGACTGAATCTGAGGAACTGGCTAAAAAAGAAATGAATAATGAAATGTTTTTAGATAAAGTGATTTTTGCAAAATGTGAAAATTATTCAAAGACTGTAAAATCTTCAACTAACTTAGAAATTGGTGTATTAAACATGCAAAAAAGTAGTCTATACGTGGATTTAATCAATTGGCTAAAATCCCAACCTATTTGGTCCAGTTGAATTCTTAATTTTTGATATTTAATCAATCAAGTATAATCTTTTTATGATGATTAATTTGATTTAAAATATGGCACTTAAATCTGAAGCATCCTTTAAAGAATATCTTAAAAAATTATCTGATGAGACAATAATTAGATACTATTCTGATGTAGAGTATTCTCCATTTCCTATCTTACTTATCCAGGAATATACTAGACGATTTGAACAAAAAAGTAAAAATGAAATTATAAAGGATCTAAAGTATCAAACTCGACTAGCCAAAAAAAAGACTCTGGAAATTAGCCAAATGGCTAAAAAACATAAGTTAATTGATGATGTAACTAAACAGAAATCTCAAGAAATTGTAAGTCAGGCTAAAAAAAAGGGATTCCAAATTACTGAAAAAATTTCTGACAAGCGTCATGTTTTAGGTTCAAAACTTAAAACTACAGCTAAATCTAAAATTCAAAAAACCGTGAAAGTTGGCAAGTCCTTAAAAGTTTCTAAAAAAGAAAATCTTGAACTCTTAGAAAGTTTAGCAAGACTAAAGGATGCTGGAGTAATTACTGCTAAAGAATTTCAAGAAAAGAAAAAGAAACTCCTTTCAACAATTTAATTTTTGGATAATTTTTTGAATTTTTCAAATTCTGATTTAGTTTTTACAAATTGATCAGTTAAAATTTTGCAAGAAAAAATTTGGTTCATTTTATTATCAATAAGAAATATTGTCTCGTTGAAAATTATTGATTCAATAAAATCCGTGGATGGATACACTGTATATTCTAGCAATTCTTGATTGATTTCAATTTTAAATTTACATCCCATTACTAATCCTATTTCTTCATGTTTGTTTAGAAATCCTCTTAAACTTGCCTTAATTTGTGATTGATTTTCTACTGATTCAAATTTTAATCTGTTTTCAGAATTATTCTCTATGATACATCCAACTGGATTGTTCTGAATATGTAGGACTGAAGATTTATGGGTTTCTGCATATTCTTCAACTTCTTTAATTTTATCTAATGGCATATTATGTTAATTGAAATTTAATTAATTAATTTTCATAATTTCTGCTATTTTTTGATATTGCCCTGAAAAAAAAGTCAGTCTCCGTATTTTGGAGACTCTGTAATGCATTAACTAGTTTATGTGAGCATTGGGCTCTTCCAGCTAACACCGCGAGATGTCTCTGACTCTAAACCCTATAGAATTATCTTTTTGTTAAAAATTAAATTTAAAAAAAATTACTTGAGTGTTTAACTTTTTCACATCAATAAGATCGCTATTTTTTATTTTTAAATTTTTTTTATAATTATTATGCAGCTATTCTGAATCTTCCGTAAATTATGTAAATGTCTATTAAAAGAATAATGATCGCTGACCCAATAAACCAATCTCGAATTGTTGATAATTCTTTTTCATATTCTAGATTTGCATTCAATTCCAATAATATTTCATTCAACGTCTTATCGTCCAATGATTTGAAATACATTCCGCCCGTACTATTAGCAATTTCCTGAAGTGCCAGTTCGTCTAATTCGGCATATTGAGGTTCACCGTATATGTCATCACGGAGATAAACTGGATTTTCTGACCCAATTCCAATAGTATGAACCTGGACATTGTTTAAAATTGCATATTGTGTTGCCTGTTCAGGTGTAACTAATCCTGAATTGTGTATGCCATCACTAAGAAGAATGATAACTCGCTTTTTATCTAAAATTGATGATACCATATCAATTCCTAATGATAAGCCATCTCCAATTGCAGTTGCTCCTGTCCCTTGTTGAATTGACGAAATTGAATTAATTGTTTTTTCTTTTACGGGGGTTAGATAGGAAATTGTTCCTGCACCTGTTTCAAAGACCACGACTCCTACATTGTTAGTATTTGGAGTCTTTTCTATGAGTGAATTAATTGCCTTTTTTGCTGCTTCTAATCTTGTAGGGTTGTAGTCTGATGCAGCCATACTTTCTGAACCATCTAAAACTATGCCTATGTTGATTCCTTTTTCAGCACCCATAGTTACAATTTGAGGATTTGCAAGGGCAATTATGATGAGTGATAATACAAGTATGATTAATACAAATGGACTATGTTTTCTGATTCCGTTATTTTTGGTGTTTGTTTGTTTGATAACTTTTAATGTACTGAATTTTAAAATTGATTCTTTTTTTCCTGTATTGTATTTGTAATATACAAAAATTAAAACAGGAATTAAAAGAAAAAGAAATAGTGCATTGATAAATCCAAACTCCATTAGTTTTTCATTCTCCACTTATTTCTAAAGTACTTGTTAATTGTAATATCAAATGATTCTTCATTGTTTAGATTGATAATATCTACTCCAATTTTCTTCATACTATTTTGATTTTCAATAATTTTTTGATTCATAATTTTACTATATTGTTTTTGAAAAATTTTGCTTGAAGTATTAACTAGTATTTGTTCTTCTGTTTCTGAATCTTCAATATACGCATATCCAATATCAGGAATTTTCATTTCATTAATGTCTGAAATATTAATTAAAATAACTTCATGATGTAATTTTAAAATTTTTAATGGTTTTTCATACGAGTCTGAAATAAAATCAGAAATGATGTAAATTACACTTTTTCTTTTTAATTTATTTTTTAATGTTGATAATGATTTTAAAATATTGGTTTCCTTACTCTTTGGTTGATATTCTATTAATTCTTTAATTATTCTTAGAAGTTGTCTTTTACCTTTTTTTGACGGAATAAATTTTTCTAATTGATCTGTAAAAATACCTAAACCTAATCTGTCATTATTTTTTAGTGCTAAAAACACGAGTGATACTACAACTTCAAAACTTAAGTCTAATTTTGATTTCTTAAACCCGAAATTATTACTTGCTGATAAATCTACAATTAGGTAGATATTCAGTTCATTTTCTTCCACAAATTCTTTTACAAACAGTGAATTGTGCCTAGCAGAAACGTTCCAATCGATTCGTTTTACGTCGTCTCCTGGAATATATTCTCTAACTTCTGAAAATTCGATTCCTCCGCCTCTGAATTTGGAATTATAAGCCCCGGACTCTATTCCTTCTACTAAATTCTTTGTCTGAATTTGTAAATTTTTAATTTGCCCTAATAATTCTGAAATTTTGCTCATTTTTATGGTGATGGTATCTTATCTAGGATCATATCGATTACTTTATCGGTAGTTATCTCATCTGCTTCTGCTTCAAAAGTAAGGATTAATCTGTGACGTAATACATCATGTGCAACTTCTTTAATATCTTCAGAAATGACATAGCCTCTACCATTTATCAGGGCATTAGCTTTTGCTGTTTTAATTAGCCAAATTGAGGCTCTTGGAGATGCACCGAATTCAATAATATTTTCCAAGTCTAATTCATAATTGTCTGGATTTCTTGTAGAATCCACTATACTTGCAACATATTTTAAAATTATTTTATCGGCATAAATTTTTGAGTTAAATTCTTGCATTTCTAAAATTTGAGTTGGTTTTAAAATTGATTCTGCTTTAATTTCTGTTTCAATTGTATTGTTTTCAATAATTTTAATTTCATTTTCTTTTGTAGGATAGTCAATTAAAATTTTTAATGCAAATCTATCCACCTGAGCTTCAGGTAGCTTGTAGGTTCCTTCATTTTCAATTGGATTTTGAGTTGCAAGAACTAAAAATGGTTTTTCTAATTGAAATGTTTCTCCATGTATACTAACTTGCTTTTCTTGCATTGATTCTAGTAGGGCTGATTGAACTTTTGGCGGTGCACGGTTTATTTCATCTGCTAAAACAAAATTATGAAAAATTGGCCCTTTTTGAATTTCAAATGAATTGGAATTATTTTTATAAATTTTTGTTCCTAAAATATCGGCTGGGAGTAAGTCAGGTGTAAATTGTATTCTAACATTCCTTACGCTAAAGATATCTGCCATTGTTTTGATCAACAATGTTTTAGCCAATCCTGGGACACTTTCTAGTAGTACATGCCCATCTGAAATAATTGAAATTAGAATTTTCTTAACCACGTCTTCTTGACCAATAATATTTTTCTCTGTTTCTAATATGGCCCTTGAGATGATTTTTGAATACTTTTGCGATATTTCCGTTAATTCTTGAATTTTCTCATCTGATGTTGCAAATTTTTCATTATTCGTGTCTAAAACCATTAATTTTAATTTTTAAAATCATGATTAATAGTATGTGGTATGTTCGACGATTGTACCAATTTTTATTTTACTAATGATTATTTTATAGAAATTAAATATTGACACCATTCTGGATTTTATTATTTTCAATGTCAATTGTTTTCATAAATCCTGCTTTTGCTGAACCTGTTGATGTAGAAATTGATTGGATTATTGAGGGTCAATCTAAATCACTTATAGTTTCTCCTGACATTGAGTCTGAAGAAGATATGGGTAATGTTGAAGTAAAAAAAAATAAGAATGAATCTTTAAACATTGTCATTGAACAGGAGTCTCAAGAAGATTTTATCACTGGTAGTGGTTATACTATAGGTGATAAAATAATAACTATTGAATCTGAAGAGGGAAAAATTCTAAATAAAATGTTAATAGAGCAAAAAAAAATTAATAAAGAAAATTTTTTTCATATGATAAAATACTTGGATAGGTATTCTGATGGTTATGTTGAACTTGCTGAAGCGTTACTGGATCCTGTAAAAACACAAAAGTATCTTTCTTCTGGAATTTCAACAGAGTACTACGTTGATTCTAATTTAGAAAATTTTTTGGTTGAACGTGGTTATGACTTAGATGATTTAGAATCTATTCCTAATGATGCATTTTCACCTACAAAATATGATGATGTTAGACTCAAAGCATCACAGATGGCAAATGACGGTGATGAAAATATTGACTTAAGAGAATTACTACCAAATTACGTTAAACCTAATTCACAAACAATGAAAGAAGACATGATAAGACAACTAAGTTCAGAAACTTCTAATGTTTATGAATCTATTTCTTCTCGTCAATTAGAAATATCTGTCAAACAGTCTCCGGATTTAGTAAACAATATTTCTTCAAATTTATTTGATGATTTTCAATTTGTAAATACTAACTTTGAAAATACAAGACATGTCATTGATTCTTTAGAAAAACCTCCACAATCAATTGAATTACCTAAAAACTATGATTTGACATTGTTACTTTCGATTCCAATAATTTTTGGATTAATTGTTTTTGGATATTTCATGTATAGAAAATCCATTTCTACACATAATTTAGAAATTGTAACTATTTCTCCTTCTGTTAATTATGTAGAAAACACTATTGAAATGATTCAAACATCCAGAAATCTATTTGAAGATAATTTACCTAAATATGCATTTGAAAAATTTAGCCAGGCTATACGATACTATTATTCTCATAAATTAGAAATTAATTTGGATTTGACACATACTGAAATTATGAATAATCTTAAAGAATCAAGTGTTTCAAACTATGCTGAAATCAACCAATGGCTTCAATTATGTGGTCAAGTTGAATTTGTTAAGCATAAATCTACACAAAAAGAATTCATAACTGCCTTGGAAACTTTCAGAAAATCAATTTCTTAATTCTTTACATTAATTGTACATGTTGAAAATTTCTTATCAATTTTTAAATTTCCAATGAATCTTTTAGTTTCATACTCTTCAAGTTCTAAAAGATTTGCAGTATTTTTTAAAATTATATTCTGATTGTTATCCAAAAATGCAATCTCCATGATTACTCTATCTTTTTTAATTTGATTGTTGTTATATTGTCCTGAAATTGTAATTAAACCAAATTCGTCTTTAATACATGAAAAATTTTCAATTCCATACTTTTTATCATTTTCAAATCCTTTCCATTGCTTATCATTTTTATTAATTGTTAATTCTCTTTCTGAACTTGAATATTTATTTTGTTTACTTTCTATAATATCTGCATTTGATTCTAAAATCTTGTATAACTCATTGCTACTATCTAATTCAGAATTTATTTGTACTTTTTTTAATATATGGTCCACAACTCTTGTTGTGATTTCATTTTCATTTACTGTTAATTTTTTTATTCCAGTTTGTGGTTTTCCATAATCAAAATGTTCTTGATACTTGTCAAAAATGACACTTTGAATTACAAATTCATCTGTTTTACAAATTGTCATTGCGCCAAAATCTGAATAATTAAAAATACATTCTGTATTTTGATTTGGTGTTCCAATTAAATATGCGTTATCCCATAATTTTTCAAGATTTGAATTTTTTTCTTGTAACCAATAATCCATTAATTTTACTGAATTATCATATTTGATGATTTCAATCTGAATTGTTGCTACTTTGTATTTATTTACTATGGGATCGTAAACTCTTCCTACATCTCTTACTAACCCTTGGATTTTATTAACTCCAAATTCTTCATTTTCACTTGTTTGTTTATCAACATATCTCCAAACTGTTCTTAATGTTATTTCATCAAAATCCTTTTCTGTTGGTAAAAATTTCTTTAATGTGCCAAGTTTTTTCTTAATTATTTTCTCTTCATTTTCTATTTCTTCATCTGAGTTTTTTTCTTCCGTTTGAACATTTTCTCGTTTTAATGAATTAGCTGCATCTTTTACTTCATTTTCTCTTTCTTTATCTATTTCTGACTCTCCAAAAACATTTGGACTAGTTGTAAAAACAATAAAACTAAAAATAATTATGAAAATTATTAAATTTTTCATATTTTTTAAAATTTTTTTAATTATTAATATTGAATTGGTACATCTATAGAATGAACCATTTTCTTTTTATTAAAATAATTAATAAAAATCTCAAATGAATAAATCTCAGATTGTTACATTTGCTGTATTATCTGCATTTGTTCTGTCTGTGCCTTTTTCAACTATGCCTGCAGATGCAATTCCTCCTAATTCATATTCTAATACTTATTCCGCACCAGGAATTATTATGAAATTCTGTATGAATGCTGCAACAACTATGCAAGACTGTGATGAAAAATATAGCGGATATACTCACACTGATCGAATTTATGTTCTAATTTATGCAAATGGTTACAATGAAGATCCTGAAAAAATGGATAGTATTGGACTTGGACAAAATGGTTATGGAAAAATATCTGTAACCACTAGAGATGCTACTGCTGATGAAATAGCTTTTACTGAAACTGGTCCTGATACAGGTTTATTTTTAGGAATTGTTAAGATGACTGGCGAAAAAGATTTTGTTGTTCATGATGAAAATGGTGTAGAAATTAAAGCAATGGGAATGAATATGGACAATATTATGCCTATGACTATGATGGGTGTAACTACGTATGATTGGATGAAGAGTGCTCATGATGTAGCCGTTAAATTACCTACTGGAACACAGGATGGCGCAGTAACTGTCAATTGGGAAGCTAATGAAGATATCAATATTGTAAAGTCAGCTACTTGGGAATGGAGAATGGGTGAAATTGCATTTGATAAGGAACAATTTATTGCAGGTGAACCAATTACATTCAAACTTCATGATGCAGATTTATGGATACACCATGAGGATTTCCATAGTTACTATATTCATGCATATTCTGATTCAGATTTGGCAGGAATCTATGTTCCAGTTCAATTTATTCCAAATCATGATCATGGTGAAAAATTAGGTGGTGGAGAAATTGAAAATATCCAATTAACTGAACCTGCATCATCTTCATTGATCAAATACACTCCTGATGGTGAATACAAGTTATACTTTTGGTGGCAACCAGGTGGAGTGATTGGTGTTGATAAAGAGTATAACATCAACTTGATGGTTCATGATGGACTTACAGATGTAATGGAAAGCAAGTTAACTTATGGCATGGAAATTTATCTTAATGGTGAATTAATTGAAAAAAGAACTGACAGATTTGCAGATGATGGTCATGCAGTTGAACCAATAAGATTTGATGAAAGGGGAACCGCAAAAATTGTAATTACTGATATCTTTGATGGAAATGTTAAACAAGACTTTTCTTTCCAAGTAGCTCCAGAAGCAATTGTCAAGCAAGTAGTTGGAAAACATGCTTCATTCACTGAAGGTAATATTCCAGAGGATTGGAAAGGACGAATGCATGGACATTATGTTGATGTTTTAGAAGGATCCTTTGATGTAACATTTGATGATCACTCTTTTACTAAAAATACTCTCAGAGTAAGTGATGGAGATTCAATCTATATTGAATACGAGGACAGAACTTTACCAAAGGACAATGATGGTTTGTTTGGAGGGCCATATTCATCAGCAGATTACGTTGAAATTATTGCACAAACATTTGTCTTTGACCATGTCACAGGCTATGTTGATAACATAAGTGAATGACAATTTTTATTTTATTAAAAAGAAATTCAATTATTAATGAATCCTAAAATGACACATTCAATTTTTGTTTTATTATCAATAATAGTAATTTTTGGAACAGTTCAATCTGCATATGCTCATGGATTGGGTTCTGTAGAAAGTGATATACAATTTTTTAATCAAAATTACTTTAAAGTAAAAGTTGAAACGAATCCTGATGTTTTACATGGAGATGAATCTGAAATCGGGTTTAAAATCTCAACAATTAATCATGATGAAGAACGTATTGTTTCCAACATAGAATATTTGATAGATATTGTTAACCCTGAAACTGGAGAATCTATTTTATCCTTCAATGGGTATAGTCCTGATGAATCTTTTAATGCAAAAATTATCCCAAAAAATGAAATAAATTTTTTAGGTGATAAAACAACTGATGATTTTTGGATAGGAAGTTCTAACAAACCTCTTGCAATTGAAGCCCCTTTGTTTACGAATGGTGGTTTAGTACAAGTGGATATAAAGATTTTATCTATTAATTCTGAATCACTACCTCGACCTCCTGTATTTGAAACATTGTTAACTATTGGTGAATACATTCCATTTGAAATTGATTCAGATAAAAAATATGATTTAATGTTTGCCACATATTTTGATAAAATTGATAAATTTCATTATGACGAAAATTCTCAAAAATTAACTGCAGATATGCCATTTAACTGGGATGTTGAATTTATAAAAAAAATTCCTTACGTACATGCTGAATATTATATTCCAAAATCGATGAAAGTTTTTCATGAACATGAAATTAAAATGACTGTAAATTCTATTCCTGTTTTGGGAACTATTGATAGATCTGGTGACAAAGAAATTGTTGTGCATTTTTTAATTCCTACAAAAAAATTAATGAAACTATATGATGAAATTCCATCTGATACACAAGATAAAATAATTTTTGGACTTGAATCGGGAAAACTCCGTGATATTCAAAAACAAAATGCTTCGTTAGAATCTGGTGATAAAGTTATTGTATTATCTACTGAGGAGGATTGGAAATTCCACTTAACGTTAACCCCTGAAGGAAAAATAAATCCCAACAATGAAATTAATCTTAATTTGGAATTTAGAGATCCTATAACCAATATTGTTATTCCTCAAATTACATATGATCTGGATATTTTTCTAAATGGTAATCAAATTGAATCATTTCGTGGAGTTGAATCGTATGACGGTCGTGATTCCTTACCTGTAATTTTTGATAGTACTGGTGCCGTAATTCTAAGAATTTCCAATGTAAATTATTTTGATACGTCTGGTGAATTTTCATTTAAAGTAACTGAGCCTAAAGAACCAATGATTGCTGATAAAATTATTGATATCGCTTTGAATTCTTCCTTACCTGGTTGTGAATTAAACGAATCTTGCTATTTGCCTTATGAGCAAAAATTATCTGTTGATGAAATGGTTTTATGGAACAATATTGATTCAGCTGCACATACAGTTAGTTCTGGAAACCCTTCAGAAGGAAAATCTGATTATTTTGATAGTGGTATAATTGCACCAGGTGATAATTTCTCACAAAAATTTGATACTGCCGGATTGTTTTCTTATTATTGTGAATTACATCCATGGATGCTTGGAGTAATTTCTGTTGATGATTTTACAATCCCATCCTGGATTAAAAATAATGCTGGCTGGTGGGCTGACGGAACAATTGATGATAATTCATTTGTTCAAGGAATTCAATATCTAATTGAAAATAATATTTTAGATGTTACTTCTCAAACAACTGAGACTTCTCAAGAAAAAATCCCATCCTGGATTAAAAATAATGCTGGCTGGTGGGCTGACGGAACAATTGATGACAATTCTTTCATCACAGGTATTGAATGGCTAGTGTCTAATGGAGTCATCAATATTAAAAATGACTAATCTGTCCTTGTACATCCACATTTAACATATACTACTTTGAATTCCCCCTCACTTTTGATATTATGTGACATTGGTTTGTTACAATATTGACATTCAGTCCAACCGTGATATTCGTCTACTGCAACCATTTTGTATTCCCACGATTTTTTCTTATTGTCCCAAAATACTGAATTAATCTCTTTTGGGGAATCCATATCAAAAATACCTATTAATTATTTAATTAATTTTTAGAATTCTTATTTTGATATTAGGCATAAAAATCTCTAATTAAACCGTAAATAGGGCAATTTTAAGATTAAATTATGAAAGATATTACTATTAATTCTATTCTAGATTCTATGGGTGCTGATAGTGCATATCTTACAGATATGTGGGAGAATTGTCTTGATGAAAAAAGAAAAAGATATGCCAGAAATAAATTCTCATTAGTTTTAGACAAAATGGAAAAACTTGGATATCTAAAAAAACAAGGATACAAAAGTGAAATTACATACACAAAATTACAATTTCAAGATACCGCAGATCATATTGGATTCATCAATAATGTTATTTTTACAAATGAATCGTTGATTACAAAATCATTAAAAAAACTGGATAGCAAAAAAATCTTTATTGATATTTCAAAAGATCTTAATTCTCAAAAATTAAATAAATTAATTTTAAAAGACTATGATTTACTTATTAACAGTATAACAAATATGTTGGAATTGTCTTCTTCAATTATGCTTACTGTTGAAAATACTAAAAATATAGAATTAAAAAAAGAATTAAAGAATTCATTTAAGCAAATTAAAGAATTTTTAGATGAATCAAATGAAATTCTAATGAAATTTAGAGGTTCAAATGAAAGAATTGTATTACAACGAATTTTAAATAATAGAATTCCAAAACCCGGATGCATAAAAATTTAAAATAATTTTTTTACTGCATTGAATAATGAACATCACAAAATAATACAATTCCATTTGATAATGTTTTAGCTGAAATACTGTGTCCTTCGGACAAACCTTTACCACAAACATAACATTCAACTTTTGAAACAGAGGATTGAATATTATTTTCAATTTTTGTCTCTTGCATTATTGTTCTACTTTGCATCATACCGATACTGCGATCAACTATGCTATAAACGTACCGTACTATACCGTAATACATTTATGCCTAAATTATTAGATTATAATTCCACATTTTGAGTCAATTATCTCGACATATTGTGCCTATTTTCCTGAAGATACTTTAACAAATTGGACAGTTTAGGCTAATTATGCGATATTTCCGTACCTAAGACTTTAACAGTTTTTGAAAAATGCAAAATTCAGAATTATTGCCATATTTCTAAGATTTTTTTAAAAAATATCAATCTATTGAAAAACTACGATCAGGATTTGTTTCTTCTTTTTGAATTGTATTACAGTGTATTTCGGCATTCTTAAATTCTAGAATTATGAAAAAAAAATTATTGAAACCTGTATTCATTATTGTAATTGCAGTTCTTTGTGTGGGATTAATTGGACTTGCAAGTAATTCTGCATATGCAGGACTACAAGCTACAATTGGAAGTCAAGGAACAGGTAATGGGCAATTTGATCACCCTTGGGGGTTGGGAGTAAACAGTACTGGATGGATTTTTGTAGCTGAATATTGGAATCACCGAATTTCATTGTTTGATAATTCTACATCTCATAATTTTTCATCACACATTGTGGATCCTGGAGTTAGAGAAAACAATTGTTATCGTAATACTATGGATATTCAAGCAGGTGATCCTTGTGGAGATGATGGTGAATTTAATCAACCAATGGATATTGAATTTGATAGTTCTGATAATTTTTGGGTTTTAGAAGTTGGAAACAACAGACTACAGAAATTTGATCAACATGGTACATTCATTTCAAAATTTGGTACTGCTTGTGTAATGAATATTGCAGGTACTGCACCCGAACGCAGTGTAAATGGTGACCTGTGTAATACCTCAGCTTCAGGAGCTGTAGTTGCAGGTGATGGGCAATTTTATTCTCCAAAAGATTTTGCAATTGATCCATCAGGTAACATTTGGGTAGCAGACACTAACAACAATAGAATTCAAAAGTTTGATTCTTCAGGAAATTTTCTATTAAAATTTGGAAGTGAAGGTTGTGGACGTATTGAAGGTGGACCTGGACTTGTTGGAGAACAATATCTTGGAAAATTCTGTAATCCAGTATCTTTAGACTTTGACTCTTCAGGAAAATTATGGGTTGCTGATCATAATAACAGACGAATTCAACAGTTTGATTCTTCAGGAAATTATCTTACCTCATTTGGAGGTTATGGAACAACTGATGGTCTATTCCAAAATCCACATTTTATGACAATTGATTCTTCAGACTATGTCTATGTTGGAGATAGAGAAAGAAACAACATCCAAGTTTTTGATGATTCCTTTAATTTTAGATATGCAATTACGGGTTTATCTGACCCTAAAGACATAGTAATTGATCATCTGAATCGATTACTTGTAGCATATAACCATGCAGTTAATGTCTACACCTCATCAAATAGTACTGCTGCAGCAAGTTCTACCACGTTGGATTTCTCAACTGTCTATGAGTATGAAATTTTAAATTTTACAGGTACACAATTGAGTCAAATTACAATTCCTAGTAGTAATGGAGCTGCAAGTTTAGAATTTTCTAATGTTTTGAATCAAACTGCAGCTGATAATACAAACAAAAACATTCATCTGCCAAACAGAATTGTAGTTAATGCAACAACTGCTGATACAGACATTGATCTAGTTATTCAAGCAGGAACTAGCATTAATGGTACCAATTGGAATGGGGGATTAGAGCTGGCAAATAACATAGATAAATCAACAATTTCAGTAGAAGGTCAAACAATTAACTTGGCAACATCGTTTGGTTCTGATGATGTTGATCTAACCTTTTCAAAACCTATGAGAATGAAGATAGATGGAATGGCAAATCAGACTTTTGGATATGTTAATTCTGCAGGAGTAGTTAATTCTACACAAACTGCTTGTCTTGAAGATAGTTTTAGCAATGTAACTTCAATGCTTGGAGGAAGTGGTCAATGCTCAATGACTGTGGGAAATGATTTGATTGCATATGTGTATCACTTTACAAAATTCTTTACTTCTTCAGATACTCCATCTAGTTCTAGTTCTAGTGGCGGCAAGAATAATTGTGATTCAAATGGATTTGGACAAAATAATTCACTAAGAGTTTATCAAGTAAATTATAATATCAATACATTTGAAGTTCAAGTTCATGCCTACTCCACATGTGGTTCAATACAAACCAAAATGACAACACCAATGCAACAAAGTATTTTGGGATTATCAACAGATCAACCATTACTTGATGATAGAATTGCAATTTATTCGGGATTCCTTGATGAATCAGAAGAAAAATTTAACATATCAATTCAAAATAAACGAAATTCCTTTACTGAAACATTTTACATTCATGACAAATCAATTAGTAAATCATACACTGGGGATACAGGGTATACATCTGAACAACAAGGAACACAATTACCAACTGTTACATCTAAACAAACTACCGTTGTCTCTGAACCATCTGTAACACAAATCGTTCAAACTATCAAAGACCCAATTACAATAGACTCTAAAAAACAAATTCCTGATGAAAAATCAGTTACCTTACAAGTACAATCAATTGGATATACTCCTGAACCAGTTGTAGAAGAAACTAAGCCTCAATGTGGTGTTGGAACTAAATTAGTAGATGGCATTTGTAAAATAATTAAAACTGATGAGCCTCAATTCTGCTTTTTGTTTTGGTGTTGGTAAAATTATGCCAAATTCCTGATATGACTGCAATTGGAATTAGGCATATTATTTAGTAATAATTTCTCATTTTTGGTGAATTTTTTTGATATTTTGTGCCTAATTCGATCTAGAGGCTTTAAATATTAAACAGTGAAAAATTTGTTTATGGGTGGACACCTTTGGAAATGCACAAGCAAAAGTAATACCTCTAGATTTATCTGAAAACCAATTTCAAATTTACAATAAAATATCTCGAAATTATTCTCATTCGTTTCTCTTTGAATCTCTTTCTGGACCAGAGGTTTTAGCTGAAACATCTGTTATGGGATTTGATCCTAAAATTATTTTTAAAGGATATTATGATAAAGTGGAAATCATTGAAAATAATGAAACAACTACCATTGAAACTAATGATCCTTTTGTAGAATTAAAAAAGTTATTGGGTAAATCAGATGATCAAAAATATCGATATCTTGGTGGTGCAGTTGGAGTAGTCAATTATGACTCAATTAGATTAGTCGAAGATATTTCCAAAGAAAATAATTTATCTCAACCAATAATGGAATTTGGAATATATGATGACGGTCTGTTATATGATAACGTTGAAAAAAAATTATTTTATTTTTATCATGATGTAAATAGATTTGATCAATTAATTGTAAGTGATGATTCATTTAATAAATTTAGTTCTACTGAAGTTACTCCCAATATGAATAAAGAAAAATTTTCAAGTATTGTGAATAAAGCAAAACAGTATATTCATGATGGTGATATTTTTCAAGTAGTTTTATCTCGTAAATTTGCATTTGACACTAGTGGTGATAATCTAACATTATACAAAACATTAAGAAAATTAAATCCGTCTCCATACATGTATCACCTAAAGCAAGATTCAAAAACAATTATTGGTGCCTCTCCTGAAATGTTAGTTAGAATTACAGATGATAAAGTAGAAACTTTTCCAATTGCTGGAACTAGAAAAATTACTGATAATGAAGAAAAGAATAAGGCATTATCTGAAGAATTAATTCATGATGAAAAGGAGTTAGCAGAACATACCATGCTTGTTGATTTAGGACGTAATGATATTGGAAGAGTCTGTAAATATGGAACTGTTCATCCTGAATCTCTCATGCAAATTAAGCGATTCAGTCATGTCCAACATATTGTTAGTCATGTTGTTGGTAATTTGGGCTCAAGAAATGATATGTTTGATGCATTTCAGGCAGTATTTCCTGCTGGAACTGTATCTGGAGCACCAAAAGTTCGTGCAATGCAAATAATTGATGAATTAGAAGGAGAAGAACGAGGTCCATATGCTGGAGCAGTAGGTTATTTTTCATATAATGGATGCTGTGATTTTGCAATTGCAATACGAAGTATTTTCATTGATGGCAACAAAGGATTTGTACAATCCGGTGCTGGGATAGTTTCAGACTCTGTTGCAGAAAACGAATTTAAAGAAACTGAACATAAGGCAGGTGCGATGCTTCAAGCATTAAAGGAGGCCTCAAATTGAAATTCTTAATTATTGATAATTATGATTCATTTGTTTACAATATTGCTCAATATCTTGGGGAATTGGGTGTTGACTGTGATGTATTTAGAAATGATAAAATTACTATTTCACAAATTAAACAAAATAATTATGATGGAATAATAATTTCTCCAGGTCCTGGAACTCCAGAAGATAAAAAATATTTTGGAATATGTAGTGATGTAATCAAAGACATTGGTCCAAAAATTCCAATTTTAGGTGTTTGTCTTGGTCATCAGGGAATCATAGATGCATTTGGTGGTAAAGTTACAAACGCAGGTTGTGTACGACATGGAAAAACTAGTCAAGTACAACACACTGATTCAGAATTATTCAAAGATGTGAAAAACCCTTTCAGAGCTACAAGATATCATAGTTTAGTTGGTGATAAAACAATAATTCCTGATGTTTTAGAAGTTACAGCAACTGCAAATGATGATGGGGAGATAATGGCAATAAGACATAAAGAATTTTTAATTCAAGGAGTACAATTTCATCCTGAATCCATTATGACTGAAGACGGTAAAAAAATTCTAGGTAATTTTATCAGACAGGTTAAAGAAAAATGATTTCAGATTATATTAAAAAATTAGAGAAAAAAATTGATCTTACATATGATCAAATGAATGAAATCATGTCTGAAGTATTATCTGGAAAAACTACCGATGATGAAAATATGGGATTCTTATCTAATCTGTCTAAAAAAGGCGAAACAGATGATGAATTACTGGGAATGCTTGATAAAATGCAAGAATTATCACTAAAAATTACGCCTGAAAACAATGGAACTATTATTGATATGTGTGGAACAGGAGGCGATAATTTACAAACTTTCAATATTTCTACTACTGCTTCTTTTGTGGTTGCTGCTGCTGGCGGTATTGTTGCAAAACATGGTAATAGATCCAGTTCAGGAATTTCTGGCAGTGCTGATATTTTTGAATATTTTGGATATGATCTAAATGCTGAACCATCTGGTGTGGCAAAAATTCTTGAAGATTACAAAATTTGTTTTATGTTTGCACAAAAATTTCATCCTGCAATGAAAAATGTTTCATCTGCTAGAAGACAATTGGGAACTAGAACTGCATTTAATTTACTAGGTCCATTATCAAATCCAGCCAATGTTAAAAATCAGTTAGTTGGTGTTTTCTCAGATGCCTTTCTTACTAGATTACCTCAAATTCTGAAAAGAAAAGGTGTAGAAAATATAATGGCTGTTAGATCAAATGATGGGATGGATGAATTTTCTACTAGTTCTACAAATTCTGTATGTATTTTAAAAAATAATGTTGTCACTGTTAACTCAATTGATCCTGAATTTCTTGGTCTACACAAATCTTCATTAAATGATATTAAAATTCAAACAAAAGAAGATGCAATTCAATCCTTTGTCAACGTCTTGAATAATTCTGCTAATCAATCTATGATTGAAACTACTGCATTAAATGCAGCTGGTGGTTTATTGGTAGGAAATGTTGTCGATAGTTTTGAGGATGGTGTTGAACTTGCATTAAACACTATTTCAAATGGAAAAGCGATGAATTTATTGGAGAAATTTGTGCGTAATACTGGAGATATTGAAAAATTAAAGGAGATTATAGATGGCTGAAAATATTTTAAAAAAATTAGTTAACAATTCTCAAATGGCAATTGATGATGGAGTTTATGATGTTGATGTAAATTTACAAAAATCTAATCAAGATTTTCAACAAATTATTAAATTAAATTCTCACGCAACATTGCTTACTGAAGTAAAATTTTCATCACCTTCATTAGGAAAAATTAGAACAATTGGTGATCCTAGTAGTATTGCTAAACAGATGATTGAAGGCGGTTCTAAAGCATTATCTGTTTTAACTCAACCGCATTTGTTTAATGGATCTCCAGATTATTTTGTACAAGTAAGACAATCCGTTGACGTTCCACTATTGATGAAAGATATTATGATTGATAAAATCCAAATTGACACTGCAAAAAAAATAGGTGCTGATTACATGTTGGTAATTCAGTCTCTTTTTGATCAAAAATTTCTTAATGATATTGATGATTTTATTGCATATGGGCATAAACAAGGTTTGAATGTATTGCTGGAAGTTCATACTAAAGAAGAATTTCAAAATGCATTAAAAACTGAAGCTGACATTATTGGAATCAATAATAGAAATTTGGATACTTTGGAAATTGATCTTAAAACTACTGAATTAGTTTTATCTGGATATGAAAAATCTCGAATAATTTTATCTGAAAGTGGAATTAACACCTCTGAAGACATTCAATACTTAAAAAAGTGTGGAGCTGATGCATTTTTGATAGGTTCAAGTATAATGAAAAGTGATAATATTGTAGAGCAGGTAAGAAAATTGGTGAACTCATATTGAAATATCCTAAAAATGGTAAATTTGGAGAATTTGGTGGTCAGTATATACCTGAAACCTTGGTACCTGCAATAGAGGAATTAGAAGAAAACTATCTGAAATTTAAAAATGATAAAAAATTCAAACAAGAATTAGATTATTATCTAAAAGTATATGCTGGAAGACCAACTCCGCTATACTATGCAAAAAATTTATCTGAAAAATTAGGTGGTGGAAAAATCTATCTAAAAAGGGAAGATCTTTTACATGGAGGAGCTCATAAAATTAACAATACTTTAGGTCAGGCACTTTTGGCAAAAAAAATGAATAAGAAACGAATCATTGCTGAAACTGGTGCAGGTCAACATGGAGTTGCAACTGCAATGGCATGCGCTGCATTGGGAATGAAAGCTGAAGTGTATATGGGATACAAAGATACCATCAGACAAAAACAAAATGTCTATAGAATGAATATGTTGGGTTCTAAAGTTCATCCCGTAAAATCTGGTTCTAAGACATTAAAGGATGCAATTAATGATGCAATAAGAGATTGGATTACAAATGTTGAATCCACATACTATCTATTAGGATCCGCTGTTGGTCCACATCCTTATCCTGTCATGGTTAGAGATTTTCAAAGTGTTATTGGAAATGAAATTAAATCTCAGATGAAAAAAATCAATAATAAAGAACCTGATACTGTAATTGCATGTGTTGGTGGTGGTTCTAACGCAATAGGAACCTTTTATCCCCTTGTTGACACAAGTGCTGAAATTATCGGTGTTGAAGCTGCGGGTATGGGATTAAAATCAAAACTACATTCAGCCACCTTATCTGCAGGAAGTAAGGGTGTTTTACATGGAATGATGACATATTTGCTTCAAGATAGTGAGGGTCAAATTACAGAAACTCACAGTATTTCTGCTGGACTAGATTATCCTGGTGTTGGTCCAGAACACGCCTACTATAAAGACACAAAACGCGTAAAATATCACTCATCTACGGACAAAGAAGTTTTGGATGCATTTTTGATTTTAACTCAAACTGAAGGAATTATCCCTGCATTGGAATCATCTCATGCCATTTCTGAAGCTATGAAAGTTGCCAAAAAATCTAAACCTTCTGAATCTATAGTTGTAACCCTTTCAGGTAGGGGTGATAAGGACGTTGAAGAAGTTCAAAAATATTTAGATGCTTCTAAAAATAATTAATAATTAAAATATTTTTTATGACTTAATTGATTGAGCATACTCTTCAAGTTTTTGCTTTTTCTCTTCTGGTGTAAGTGTTAGGAGTCCTTTCCATTTTTCTTTCATTTCTTCTTTTTGTTTTTGTTTATCTTCTTCTGACATCATATCCCATTGCAACTTCATTTGCATAAAATGCATAATCATTGATGCTTTATCTTGAATTGATAGTGATTTCCATGCTTCCCCCATTTCTTTAAATTGCTTTTTCTTTTCAGCTATTTGTTCAGGGGTCATTCCCTTAAAGTAGTCCTTCATTTTTTTATCATGTCTATTTTCATTATACCTTTTCTTTTTGTTAGAATCATGTTTCTTTGAATCTGTTACGTAAAGAACTTCTCCACTTCCTGCATCAACTAATATTTTTTTGTAGTCATGATCATCATTTGACACTACAATTTTGTACACTAAATACCCGTTAATTGATACTAGTTTTCCGTACATACTTTTACTATCTGAAATTTCATTTTCAGCAATTGTCATTGCGTCAACTAAAGTAATTTCAGCAAGACTTGAATTGACTTCTTCAGTTTCAACTGGAATTGTACCTTGAATTGCAGGATATTCTGTTTTATCCCAATATGCATAAGATGGGGATATTCCTACAGTTGCAATTAATCCCATTATTACAAGTAATGCTGTTATTTTTACTGAAATCAAATTAACAAAAAACAATTTTAGAAGTATAAAAAATAATCGTATGATTCATTCTAGTTTGAGAAAATAAATGTCTGATTTGTTACGAATTAGTTTTTAGCACTAGAAAATATTTTTTATTTTACTGGTTTATTTTTCAATAGGGCTTGCTCTGGAGTTTTTTCTTTATTTGATTCCCAATGCCAATTATGATGTTTTTTCCAATGTTTGTCTAATTCTTCTGTAGTAGGTTCTTTTCCTAATGGACTTCCACATAATTTACATTGTTTCATTTTTTATTATCCTTGGATTTTTTCTTTTTAGGTTTAATTATTGGATGACATTGTGCTGGTAAGTTTTCATCATTCATTGTTATCAATTTCATTTTTAGTTTTTATTCTTCTTCTGCATTAATGGTATCTGGATCATTGTTTCCTGGCAAATACTTGTCTCCAAGAAAACCATTCATTTTTTCATCAAATTCTTCTTGCAATCGTGTTAGATACATTTCTGCTTCAGTTTCATCATCTGGAATTCCTGTATCTGTTTCATAATTGAAACCTGTAGCCAAATGATAAAACTCCTCAAAAAATTCTTTGCAATCAATTACATCTGCCTCTCTATCTATGGATAGTACTAAGAAGTCTCTGTCTAGTCTAAAATTTAGACAAACTTCCTCTTCGATCATGGTATCGACAATTACTGCCATTAAGTATGCAATATTATTTCTATTCAAAGATTTTTCACTTTTATTGGAAATCCATAATTCTTCATCATCTAACAAATTATCAAATGTTCTAACAATAACATCCCTAACTTCTGAATCCAAGTGAGCTGATTTTGATTCCCATAATTTTTCATCATATTTTCCAGGTTCCACATAAATTAAATCAAAAGTTAATTCAGGATTAATTTGATCAAATTCCCATACTTGCTTATTTGTCCACATTGGTGAAAAATCACTAATAATTTTTTTAGTTAATTGATTCATAGTTGATTGTAATTCTTTCTCTTGTTTAATCTTATCTTTAATTACTATTGTTTGATTTTAAAAATTCTAATGTACATTCAGCTAATTGTTTATCTGAATGTTTTTCAATTTGATGCTTACAATTTGGACATGTACCTTTTTGATTATCTACTAAACCATCATTTACTTGTTTCATACAACATTCCATTAATTCTGAGGTTGAATGTGATTCCATAGATAATTTACATGTTGGACACAATGTCATTTTCAATTTCTGATATTTTTTAACTAATAAATAAAATTTATTAAAAATATCTAAATGACAACTACTGAACAAATTCAGTTTTAAAAAAACAGGTAATTATTAAGAAAATAACAAGAATAAACCCACTGCTGAAGCAGCTAATGATATTCCCATCCACGCATAAAATTTTTTATTCATACATTGTAACAATATGTCTAAAATTAATAGTTTAGAATCATGAAAACAGGCAAGTTAACTCACTATCATCGACTCTTTGGGAGTTACATTATGATTTAACCAGCACAAATCCTGTTCTCTTGAATCTATTGACTTTGATTTCAACAAATTCATAAAATAAAATGTGTCGTGTTATTTGCTCAAAATGGGTTGAAAAAATTATCCTTTTTTAATTCAGGCATAATTTCTTAATTTTTCAAATCAAATAATTTATTGTATATGTGATTAGTTTGTAATATGATTGAAAAAGAGGTAATTCATTGGTCTGATGATATTCAACTAAATGTATCAAATTTTATGGCTGAACCTAATCCTGGTATTTTTGAAGATTCTCACAGTGTTATAAAATATGGATTTACTTGGATTGTAAGCTCTGAACAATTGGATGATCAGGTTGTTTTCTCTGTTGAGAATATACAACTAAGTGTAGAATTTAACCCACTTTTATCTTGGATTAGAATGTCTGAATTTAATGATGGCTTATTACAACATGAACAAGGTCATTTTGATCTTGCTGAAATTGTTAAAAGAAAACATCAAAAAATATTTGAAAATGAATTTTATAATAAACATTTTCCTACAAGAGGTCAAAATGATGCTCAGAGAAAACAATATGCAAAAGAAGATTCTGGTAAAATGATTTCATTAAAAGTTGAAAAATTGAATTTGTATTTAAAAGAAAAACGAGATGAATATGATCAAGAGACTGATTTTGGAAAAAATATTTCTGAACAAAAAAAATATGATGAAATTTTTAGCAAATTAAGAAAATAATTAATTATTGATTTCTTATTATTTTAGTTTCAGGAATTGAATTTATGTAATTTACTAAACTACGATAATATTTTAAATGAAAATTTATGTCTTTAATTTCAGTTTGTTTTAATTCCTCTAACTCTGGCCCAAAATCTCTTTTGTCTGTTTCAATGTGGTTTAGTGTTTTCTCATTTACTTCAATCATATGAAAAAGACTGTGGAGTACTTCACCTTTTTGAAGTGTTTTATCACATGACTTTTGTAATAGTAATTCTACCCAATCCATATTTTTTATTTTTAAATTCTTATATGATTATCTGAATTTGATTTATTCTGACTCTTACTCTATTTTTTTTTAGTAATTTTTTGAGCCTAATTTTGATTTATTTTTTTCTGTCTATCTTTAATTTCCTTGTTTCTATCACTATCTGAATGAACTTCTGAATGTTCATACAGGTCTTCTTTTGAATCAAATATTTGATCACAATAGTAACATTGGTGCATGACATCGTTACGGTATTATCATTATTATGACTTTCATCATTTTTTTATAAATGGATAAATCTCTTTGATGTTTTATTAATTTAGAATTACTTTTTGGTTAATTTTATCTATATTTTATAAGAATTTTTTATTATGTTTGTATTTCAATTTCTGAATTGCATGATGGATAATTCCCAGTTTCATTTTTAATCTTATTAATTAATTCTAATTGTTCTTGTTTTTGATTATCTGTAAATATTCTCTGATAAAATGCTGTTTTTTTCAAACATTCATTTTCATTAAAATCAGTATCTAAAAATTCAGTAAATGTTTTTTCAAGATTTTCTGTTTCACCAACAAATATTGGTTCTTTGTTTCTGTTGTAGAATACATAAATTCCTGAAATTGATTTAACGAATTTTGCACTTTCTAACCATACTCTCATCTTATCATCAAGTAATTCCATACTGTATCTATTTTGAATTGATATTAAAATGATGATAGAAAATTTTGTATATCACAAGAACCTTCATGCTTTTAATACCTAAAACCGAGATGATTAATCCTGTCTCTTATAGAAAAATTTCCCGATCAATTTACACCTAGACAAATTCAAAAAAACATAATCAATGAAATTGAATCAAATTTGAAATCTGGATTTAAAAAAATTGTTATTTCTGCTCCTACTGGTGTTGGAAAGTCTTTAGTTGGTGCAACTGTTTCAAACTATTTTGATAGTTCATTTACTGTAACTGCATCAAAAAATCTACAAGATCAATATATCAAAGACATTCCATTTTTAAAACCTGTAAAAGGTAAGCAGAATTTTCCTTGTTTGAAATTAATGGCTGCAGAAAAAGTTGAGAATGATCGAAGAGCAATGCGATGGGGTTTAACTTGTGATAAAGGTCAATGTCAGGAAAGAGTGAATAGAAATGGAAAAGAGGTTGTTAAAGTCTGCGATTTTAAACCTACAATTAAACAAATTGAAGATAATACTCAGGATTCAGTATCATGTCATTATTATCTTCAAAAATATGATGCACTAGTTTCAAAACATTCGTTGTGGAATTACCATGCATTTTTTACAATAATGAAATTTAATAAAAAATTATTTGAGGACTATTTAGATAGAAAAGTTACTGTATTTGATGAGGCTCACAAGATTGAGGATCAGATAATTCAGTTTGTTGGATTTGACATTTTTGCTGGACAAGTAGATGAATGTAATTTGAATACTGAAAAATACAACTTTACTGATTTAGATTCGATGATCCAACTAACTGATGATATTGCATTTTCGTATGCTAAAAAAATTAAAGATATCAAAGAAAGTCCTGTATTTCAAAATAATCCTGATTTTGAATTAATTACGGGATTGGAAAGACGTTATGATAGAGCTGCTCAGGCTAAAATTGATATTATTGCAGATAAGGATAATTTCATCGTTAATGACCCTGTGAAAGACATCAATGGTAACTTTAGAACCATTTCTGTAAAACCTATTGACGTTTCAAAATTTGCACATGAATTCTTTGATACTGAATACCAAATTTTTATGTCTGCAACAATTGATCATTCCAGTTTCTGTGAAAATATGGGACTTGAAAAAGACGATGTTGCTTTTGTAGATACTCCTAAATCTCCATTTCCAATTGAACATAGAAAAATTGATCTAATGAATATTCGAAGATTAAGTTATGGTTCAACGGAAGAAGATGAATTAGAAGTAATTAAAACAATTGACAGAATTTTAGATGAACACTCTGATGAACGTGGATTAATTTTAACATCATCAATTCCAAGATGTCAAAAAATTATTCGATATCTATCTCCTAAAAATACTAAAAGAATTCGTCTATGTCATAGTAAAAATAAAGATGATAAAACACAAGATGAAGTAATTTCTGAACATTCTTTGGATCCAACTGGTGTTTTACTGTCTTCATCACTATGGGAAGGTGTTGATCTTAAAGATGATTTATCCCGTTTTCAAATTATTGCTAAAGTGCCATACCCAAATTATACTGAAAAACGAACAAAGGCAAAAATGAACAAGTTTCCCTTATGGTATACTTCTCAAACATTAACAAAACTGTTACAAGGTTTTGGTCGTTCTATTCGAAGTGATAAAGATTGGGCAAAAACATATGTTTTGGATACGGCTGTAAATAACGTCTTTTTTAAGGCTCAACAAATGATACCTAAGGCATATCATGATGTTTTAGGTATGGATGAACCTTAATCTCTAAAAATTATTTTATTAATTTTGTAGAATGTCTATACAAATCATGAAGATTTTTGCCATCTAGATTTTGTTCATTATTATTTAATTCGGTATCGTGTAAAATTTCATCAAAATTGTATCCAGTTTCATCTTCCACTGAATCTTTAATATTGCTATGACTTGTAGATTTATTTAATTTTTTTAATTGTTCTAAAACATCATTATTACAATCGTACCAAAGTTTTATTGATTTATCTGAATTATTAAGAAATTCAGGTGACTTTTTTATCATATTATTACTTAGAGTCAAAATTTGTTTTGCTAAAAACAATGGTCTTGTATCAATATTGTTAAATTCATCAAAGCAAGTATCACACACATTAACTGTATAATCTGAATTAATTTTTCGAATTATTTTCTTTTCATGTTCACATTCATAAATTTCTGTATTACTCAACGAATATTGTATTGTTGTTGATAATTTATTATTTTATTTAAAAAATTATTTTTTTAATTGTTCGCTAGCATAATATTCCAAACAATTTGGAATCCATGCATGTATGAACAAGGCTACACTCATTTTCATTGCTCTTTTCCAATGATGAGTGTATGATACTCTATTGTTTTCGAGATGTCTCATAAAATCAGTTTTTTTAAATCATATTTATCTATTTAGTAGTACTTAATCTTAGTATTTTTATGTTAAGTAATACTAATACTATTATGGATTTGCATAGGTAACTGCACCATTAGCTGCAGAACCAACAAGTGTAGCAAATTTTGCTAGTGCCCCTGTAGTGTAATTTGCTTCAGGTTTTTTCCAATCTTTTTTTCTACTCTCTAGTTCTTCATTAGATACGTGAAGATCAATAATGTTAGTTTCTGTATCAATTGTAATTTTATCTCCATTTTTGACTAATGCAATTGGTCCACCAACATATGCTTCAGGTGCAACATGTCCAACCATAAATCCTCGAGTACCTCCAGAGAATCTACCATCTGTTACCATTGCTACTTTCTTTCCTAACCCCTGACCTACTAATGCAGCTGTAGTTGCTAACATTTCTCTCATACCTGGACCTCCCTTTGGTCCTTCATATCTAATCACAACTACGTCTCCTTCGTCAATTTCTCCTTTGGATACTGAATCAAATGCTAATTCCTCTCTGTCGTATACTTTGGCATTTCCTGTAAATTTTGTCATTTCTACTCCTGCTGTTTTTATTACTGCACCCTCAGGGGCAAGAGATCCTTTAAGAATTACCGCAGTTCCAACTTCGTGTAGAGGATTTTCAATTGTTCTTACAATATTTTGTTCTGCACTAGGAAATTTAAAAGAATTGAGATTTTCTTTAATTGTTTTTCCTGTAACTGTAATACAATCTTCATTTAGTAATCCTTTATCTAATAATTTTTTTAATACAAATGGTATGCCCCCAATTCTATCTAATGATTCCATAACATAATTTCCTCCAGGTTTCATATCTGCTAAATGAGGTGTTTTCTTTCTAATTCTTTCAAAATCATCATATGTTAAATCAATATTTACCTCATTAGCAAGTGCAAGTAAATGTAATATTCCATTTGTTGAACCTCCAACAGAATTTAACATCATAATTGCATTTTCAAAAGCTTCAAAAGTTAAGATTTCTTTTGGTCTGATATTCATCTCTAAAAGTTTAGCACATGCAACACCTGTATCGTATACAACATTATTTCGTCTATTGTCTTCTGCAGGAGGACTTGCACTACCTGGTAGTGCTAGACCGATGGCTTCTGAAATTGAGGCCATGGTGTTTGCAGTAAACATACCTCCACATGAACCTGCATTAGGACATGCTACATTTTCAATATTTTTTAAATCTTCAAGAGATAATTTTCCTGCATCATAAGCGCCTACGGCTTCATACACATCTACAACTGTGAGTTCTTTTCCATCCAACATTCCTGGCTTAATTGTTCCGCCGTATACAAATACTGATGGAATATTTAATCGAGCCATTGCCATCATTGTTCCAGGCAAACTTTTGTCACAACCTGCAATTCCCACTAATGCATCGTATTGATGTGCTCTAACCATCACTTCAATTGAATCTGCAATTATTTCTCTAGAAACTAGTGATGATTTCATACCTTCATGACCCATTGCAATACCATCACTTACTGCAATTGTTGAAAATTCTCTAGGTGTCGCACCTGTATCTGATACTCCGCGTTTAGCTTCTAAAGCTAATTGTGGAAGATGAATATTACATGGAGTTGCTTCATTACCTGTATGGCATACGCCGATAAATTGTTTTGATAAATCATCATCATCAAGTCCCATAGCCTTGTACATAGCTCTGTGTGGTGATCTAGCTGTACCTTCTACAACATTTCTGCTAGATATTTCCATATTAGACAATTTTCAAATTAGTATAATTTAGACTTTGTTGAATAATTTGTAATCTATCTTAAGATTTAACTTATCAAAACGCTTAAGTTGAAATAATTTTTACTCAATTCATGTTGTTTAAACTTCATAAACTCAAATGTGATAATGATCACTACACAAATGCTGTGGTTGCTGAGGGTGAAACATTAGAAGAAAATCTAAAAAAATTTACTTTGAGAAGTATGTGTAAAAGCTGTTGTTTGCCATTACATGAATGTTAGTTAGATTTGTAATAATTTTAATCATTTAAATTGTAAAAATTTAATGTTTAGAATATGTCTGATGATTCAAAAGTTGAACAAAAAGCTCTTGCATGTCCTGTTTGTCAAAGCAATAAAGCAATGATTGCAGGAGAAAATGTCAAATTAGGTGGAAAATTTGAAGATAAGGAATTTTTAACAACTGAATTAACTGTTTTAAAATGCACTAAATGTGGTTATTTCATGTTCTTTGATAAACTAGCTCAGTTTACCACTAAAGAAGAATCAAAATCCTAACTAACTAATTGACAGGTTGAATTCTTCGAACATTTTTTCTAAATTCTTCATTTTGAAAATGCTCATCACATACAAGCCAAATTAATTCATTATCATCTCTTTTTCTGAATTCTATAAAGTATTTTTCAGTTTTATCGCAACATCTTTTCATTATTATCACTATTGATTGTTCTGAATTTAATAATAAAATTATCTATTTAATAATTTCTTGATTTTCTAACTGTTTCAAGTATTCTTGAACTTGTTCATCTGTTTCTCCACCAAATGTTATCAAAATTTTGTCATCTTCCATTATTTCATATGCTCTGATATCTGAAACTCTCTCACCATTGATGAAATACTTCAACGAATATTCCTCATTAGTACAAAATGATTTTCCATCTGGAAATATGTAACATTGTTCATCTAATCCTATTGATAATGAATTAAACAAATATTCCAACTCTACACCCGTAGCGTGTTTGTGAATGGTTGAACCATCTCGAGACTCAAAGTGTATCCATGGGGATTTAATCTGATAAGCTGGTGCTGAAAAATCAAATTCATCACCAAATATTTTCACTAAAATTGCTGCATGTGAATGGTCACTTCCTAATGCTCCTGCATTTTCAGGACCTCCAGGAGCTTCTACAGTCATGGTCAAAAACAAAAATCCGGCATATCCGACAATTACCGCAATAACTCCTAAAACACCTACTGCAATCAGGGTCTGTTTTCTTTTTTCTGCAGAGTGTTTAGTAGCATAATTTTCACGCTTTATTTCACGTTCTTTTCTTTCTTTTCGACCCATAACAGTTCAAACTCTGAAATTTACCCCTATAAAAGATTCGATATAAACAATAAATAAAATCAAAAATGGACTTAGTTATGGCATGTATTTTTTGTGATATTTTATCTGGAAAGCGTGATGGTCACATATTGTATGAAGATGATAGTCATTTGGTATTTTTAGACAAATATCCTATTGATGATGGTCATACTCTTGTAATTCCAAAAAAGCATTATGAAAGAATTACCGATATGGATCCTGAGGATGTAGGTAAAATTTTCACTTTGATTCCAAAAATTGCAAAAGCTGTTTTGTTAGGATCAGGTGCAGATGCATTTAGTTTAGCTCAAAACAATGGAAAGGCTGCAAAACAAATTATTCCACATGTACACATTCACATTATTCCAAGATATAATGACAAAGGTACTGTTTGGACTAAACGTCAAATTCCAACTGATGATGTATTGTCAGAATTAGCAGAAAAAATAAAATCTGCTATTACTTAGTGTGACCTGGATTATATCTCAGGATTGCTCCAATTTTTCCTAGACTTCCCAACATATTACCATGTTCTGCACTACCTGAAATAACTTCTAACTGTGTTCCTGTTTTTGCTGCAAGAATTTGTAAATAATCTACAATATCTTGTTCATTAACTTCTGTATCCATTGCTTTACAATCTGGACATGGATTGTTTTTGTATTCTGTTTTTTTTGGAATGACTAATTGTCTTTCTACAATTTCTTCTTGAATTTTTTTACAACGTTTGCATTCTGCTTCCACTCTGTGCAGATTTGTATTGTCTGTAATCAGTAAAATTTGAACAACATTATTTTTTAGAAACTCAATTACTTCTTGTAATCCGTATGAACCCTTGCCCGTATTTGTATTAATTTCTCTAAATAGATCTTCAACTAATTTTTTTTCTTCAACTAATCTAAAATTACCCAAAATGTCTCCAGATTTGGCAAATGCTTCTCTAATGCCTTCAGCTCCTGAATAACTTGCATCAATGGTATTGATAATATTATTTTGTAATCTGTATTCTAGATAATTTCCATTAATGAAATCTTCTTTTGTTGGACCAGGTCCAGAAATAATTAATCCTTTTACTGGATAAATATCGATAAAATATTCTCTTGTAGTTTGTGCAACTCGATTGTAGAAGTAACTTAATTCCATTTCTCTCAATTTTTGAAATCTTTTTGCAGATTGTCCCCCTTGTCTGTGTTTTCCTGCAACTCCTGAACCTGTTTGTGATAAAACTTCAATTTTATCTCCATGTAATAATCCCCAGCCTGCATCCTTTGCATCTATGGACAAAAATCCAATCAGATTATCATCTTTTAGCATATCTTTTAGGATATCAACATGAAAATGGTCATCACATCTGTAAAGATATTGATTCAAATCTTTTGGAGGCTCAATCTCCCATGCTGTAACTACTTCACTTCCAAGAGGTCCCCCTTCTTCAGGTGGTAATGCACCACAAAAAACCACCAATCCTTTTTCAGGCGTTTTTTTGTACATTTTTAATTTTGAAACTACTTTGCCAAGAGAATCTACCACGTGAGATCTTGTTAAATCTGATTTTATGTTATCGGCAGTACCTTGTTCTTGTTGTAATGATCCAATAATTTCGTGAAGTTGTTTTCCTTTTGGTATGTATACTGTAATTAATTCTGTTCCTCTACCTGATTTTTTAGATAATTCTTCTAAGGTCTTTCTAATTTTATAGAGTTTAACTGAATCTTGTTTTTCTATGTTGATTTTTACCATTCAATAATTGTCCTAATTCTCGGATATTAATCAATATTGATTTGGATGATTTTTTTTATCTTAATTCGTCAAATGTTTTCAAAAATACTTCTAAGGGTTGATTTCCTCTGATTTTAATGATGTTTTCATTATTAAATACTAAAAATGATGGTGTTGCATCAATTCCAATTTCTTTTCCAAAATCATAAATTTTGTCAATTTTATTTTCATACTTGTTTTCATCTAAACAGTTGTTGAACTCATTGATGTCTAATTGTATTTCTTTTGCAAATTCTGTTAATGAATCTCGTGTGATCCACCCTGTTCTTTCTCCTCCCCAATTTTTGTATAATTCATCATGATATTGCCAATATTTTTCTTGATCATTTGCACAATAACTTGCTTGTGCAGCAAGTTTTGAATCTAGACCGTTTAGCGGAAAGTCTTTGAAAATAACTTTTACTTTACCTGTTTGAATAAAATTCTCATTGATTACATCTAAAGTCTCTTGATGAAATTTGTAGCAATATGTGCACTGATAATCTCACCATTCCAAAATTGTAATAGGTGCGTTAGAATAGCCTAAAACTGGGGAGCCATTTTCTATTAAATTTGACTGTGTCAATATTTTAGAATCTATACTTTGTGGTTGATATAGTACCAAAAATGAACCTGCAACAATTCCGATCAAAATTGGAATTAAAAAATAATAATAATTCATAATTTCATCCTTGATGAATATTCTAAATATCTTGTTGGAATCTATAATTTTCTATTAAATTTGATTTGGATTTTTTTATAAATTAAATTTAGATTTGAATCCATGGATCATGTTATTTTTTTAATACAAATTTCTTATTTTTTGGATCTTTTTTCTATATCAAAGAACATAAATAGATTCAACAAAAGGTAATTTTGATGTCTGAAGTTAGACAAATTAACAAATCTAAATCTGCTGTATCAAAAGTAGCAATTTTGGCATTGGCCATAGTTTTTGCAGCAGGGTTATTTGTAGTAGGTTTTGATCAAGGCCATGTCTTTAGCATAGTCTATGGTGAACAAGCATTTGCAGACCTTACAATTCATGAACTCACTCACGATATGAGACATGCAGCAGGATTTCCTTGTCACTAGTGACAATATAGAAATGGAATTATCGCATTCTATTAATCTCGGTGAATTTTTACTCAATCATTGAAAACTATTGTTTTTATTTTAATTGTTCTTATTTCTGGCGGTTTAGCAGGTTTAGTTCATGGAACCATAAATTTTGCTATAGTTGAACCATATTTGGATCAAGCAATCGGTCTTGAAAATGAGAGTTTGTTTGCATCTGGAGAGGCTGAAGATACTTTGGAATTTTGGGCAGAATATGAAAGTTATAGAATTTGGCAAAAAAGTGGTCAGGTATTAGCTGGAGTAATTTTGGGACTTGCAATGGGTTCGTTATTTGGTATTGTGTTTGCATTGTCTAGAAATTCTTTACCTGGAAAAAACATTGTAACGAAAGCCATATTTTTGTCAGGTCTCATGTGGTTCACACTTTATCTAATTCCCTTTTTGAAGTATCCTGCAAATCCACCCACAGTTGGTGAAGCAGATACGGTAGTATTACGAATGATTTTGTATGTTTCCTTCATAATCATATCTGGTATCGGAGTAATTGTATTTTACAAATTATTAACGAAATTAAATAAAAATAAAAAATATTTTGCATTAATTGGATATGCTGGATTAATGACAATTGCATTTATCATAATGCCTGACAACCCAGATGAAATAACTGCACCAATGAATTTAGTTAATGAATTTAGATTTGTGTCTGTGTTGGGTGTCTCATCCTTTTGGGGTTCTGTTGGAATAATCTTGGGATTATTTTGGAAAAAATTTGATAAGACATCGAATTTAGAATATTCTTAATTCTTATTCTAGAGACTGAGAATTAGTATACTCTCTTTATATACAATAAGATATCGTAAAAAACATGTCTAGAAAACTAACATTGCCTCAATTAAAAAAATATGATATTAGTCAAAAAGTGATTGAAGCACTAGCTGATTCTGAATCAAGAGCAATTTTATTTTCAATTGTTAAAAAAGGAAATACTGCTGCAGAATTATCTGATAAATTAAAAATTCCACTTAGCTCTGTTTATAAGAAATTATCAGATCTTGAAGAATTGACATTGATTGAGGTAGAGAAATGGATGTTATCTGATAAAGGTAGAAAATACAAAGTCTATAGAAGTAGGATTAAGCAGGCTGAAATATCCATAAAAAAGCCTGAACCAGTTTTAATATTGGTTTCAAATACCAAATAATGTGTCTAAAAAAAGCATAATTCAGCTATCTGAATTTGATATTAATCAAAAAATCATAGAGGCTATGAGCAATGTATGCACTCGTTCAGTATTGTTTTCAGTAAAAAATGAATCAAAAGATGTACCAACAATATCTGAAGAATTAAAAATTTCGATATCCACAGTTTACAAAACATTATCCAATTTAGAAGAACTTGCATTGGCTGAAGTTGATAAATATGTCATAACCTCTGATGGCAAAAAAATCAAACTTTACCGAAGTAGGATTGGTAAGGTAGAAATTACTTTAGATGATCTTGAACCCAAATTACATTTACATCCAAATACCTTAAACTCTAAATCAAATTCATAGAAATATTTCATGTTCTCATTCTATAGATTTAGAATAGTTGATTAGAAGCAGGTTTGACTTTAAATAATCTTAGCTGACACTAATTTTTGAATTAAATGAACCAAAACATAATTCTGGCATTAGTCGCTGTATTTGCAATAGTTGGTGTTTCTACATTAGCCGTTTCATCTACAATGATGAGTGCTCCGACAACAACTGAAGTTGAATATGTTACTGTTGATGCAAATGCAATTGACGTTGATTCTTTAACTATTGGATTTATTCCAGTTGAAAAAGCTGATGAATTAACTCCAAAAGCTCAAGTTCTAGAAAAATTCTTAGAATCTGAATTAGGAATTGATGTTGAAATAGTTGTTCCAACAAACTATGAAACTATCATTGAAGGAATGCGATTTGGTCATATTGATGCTGCATTTATGGATACTGGACCTGCATGGATTACCCATGAAAGAACAGGTGCAGAAGCTGTATTGGCAGAATTAGTCAAGGGTAAGGTAAACTATCAAGCAACCGTTTGGACATCTGCAGACAATGATTCAATTAACACAATTGAAGATACTGTGGGCAAACGTGTGGCATTTACCAGTATTACTGGTTCATCTGGGTTTGTAAGACCTATGGGAACCCTGGTAACTGATGGTCATATCAACATTGAAGGTAATGATATTGTTGCTTTGGAGCAAGCACTAGCAAATAACTTTGAAAGTTATACATTTGCAGGTGGTTACAAGGCAGCATTGAATTTACTCTTAAAAGGTGATGTTGATGTTGCATTTGGATCAGATATTGCTCCAAAAAAATACCTTAGTTTAGAAGACCAAGCAAAATTACGTCCAGTTACTACAATTGGACCTGTACCATCACACGTCTTTATGGTAAGTTCTAGTATGTCTGAACCTACTAAAGACAATCTAGTTAGTTCATTGATTAAACTCAATTATGATGAGCATAATTCAATTCTAACTGATTTGTATGGTGCTGAGGCACTAGTTCCAACAACAACTACCATGCATATTGGTGAATTTGGAACCTTTATTGATGTCTTAACTGGTCTTGATCAAAAAATCCTAGACAAATATGATAAGAGCAAATAAAAACTGGCAGATTAGAATTGATATAAATTCAATGGCCAAAACTCCCCCTTTTTCATTAATTTCTACAAAAAAAATTATCCAAATGAATGATGTTTGGACGTCGTATGATTCTCAAAGCTATGCATTGGAAGGAGTAAATCTTTCAATTGATAGAGGTACAAATTATGCAATAGTTGGACAATCTGGCTCAGGTAAATCAACACTTTTGAAATTAATGAATGGAATGATGACTCCTAGTAAGGGGGCAATTAAAATTGATTATCTCACTCCTAACATGAATAATAAAAAATTTAAAAAAATGATGCATACAATAGGTTACATCCCACAAAGTTTGGGATTGGTAAAAAATGTTAGTGTCTTAGATAATATTTTGATTGGTGCTTTACCTAGATTAAATAGAATACAATCTATTTTAAAACAATTCCCCGAACATGAAATTCAAGAAGCAAAAAGAATTTTAAAATTAGTGGGATTGTCTGGTAAAGAATCACGTAAAGCATACATGTTAAGTGGTGGTGAAAAAAGAAGAGTAGCAATAGCTAGAGCATTAATGCAAAAACCTACAATTTTACTTGCAGATGAAATAGTTTCAGAATTAGATCATGTAACTTCCAGAGAAATAATGAATTTAGTTTTAGATGCTCAAAAGAAAATGAATCTTACTGCAATAATGGTTCATCACGATATGAAACTTGCATTAGAGTTTGCTAACCGTGTTGCAGTAATTAAAGAAGGTCAGAAGATTTTAGAGATTGGTGTTGAAGGTGATACTATTGTTGATTTTCAAACTGGAGATATGAGTATTGAAGAAATAATGGAGATGTATAATACTGACTCCAAAGAATAATATCATAATTGCAATTATTGTTGGACTTGTTGTTGTTGCATCATATAATGTAGAAGCAAACCCTTTAGATTTTGCAGAAGGAATACCACATTTAGCAACAATTGCTTCTGAAATATTTGTTTTAGAAAATATAGTTGAAGATTTGAAATATATTCCAACTGCATTATGGGCCATGCTTGAGACTCTTCAAATGGCATTCATTGGAACTGTGATAGGAGTTGTGATTGGATTACCTCTTAGTATGCTATCTGCTCGTAATTTGAATAGCAAGTATGTTTATGCACCTACTCGTGCTTTATTGGCCATAATTCGTACTTTTCCTTCCATATTGTGGGCATTATTGTTTGTAATTATGGTAGGTTTAGGACCTTATGCTGGAGTTTTAGCAATAGTGATGTATACTATAGGATTTGTTACAAAATTACAATACGAATCAATTGAAACTATTGATTCAGATCCTATGGATGCTGTTAGTTCAATTGGCGTTAGTAAATTTCAATTAATTCGATACGTTGTACTCCCTGAATCTGCATCACATCTCTTGGGTCAGATATTGTACATGTTTGATTACAATGTTCGACAAACTAGTATTTTGGGAATCGTTGGAGCTGGCGGAATTGGATTCTTCATAATTAATTATATTAAATTCTTTGAGTATGGAAAGGCTGCAATATTTTTAGTTATAGTTCTCATCACTGTATTGATTATTGATTGGGTAAGTGTAAAAATCAGAGATAAATACATAATTAAATCTCAACATGGTGTAGAAATAAAACCTAAAAAATCTCTATTTAGTTAGATTTTTTTTCAGAATCTAAAGGAATCTGATTACAACTGCCGCATCCATTCTTTCTTGTACCAAACCAAATGAATGCAGATGGCAATAATAGATAAAGTAACATTGCATTTTCAAACCCAAACAATGTTTTATTTTCTAAAACATATCCTGCTGCTATAATTACTGCAGATGAAATTAATCCAACTGCAGAAATTTTATTGATTTTATCTTTTAATGTCATTATTTCTAAGTAGTAATTTTATCAAGCTGGTTTGATTCTGTTGCAGTTTTTACTTCTCTTGCAATTCTTTTACCCATACTCATATTTTCATTGAACAATAATGAATAGTATGGAGAACCGTCCATGTAGATATTGGTACCAGCAACTATTCTTGCTGAAAATTCAAATGATGTAAATTTAGCATTTTCATCATAAACCCCTTCAATACAAAATGGGCCGTTCATTCCTGGTGAAACAACTCTTTTTGCAGCTTCTACAAAATTCTCACCCATTGTGTATACTTCATCTAACAAAGATTCTCTCAAAACTAGAGGGCTGTTTCCAATCACATTAAATGATGGAACTTTTGTTGATTTCATTTGCTGTTCTGCAGGAATTCTTCCAAGACCTTCGATATCGGATTCATGTCTTTGATCAACTCCAAAAAATTCTAATTCATTTGTTAATGGTGAATAAAAGAATTGTAAATATGCTAAAACTCCTGCAGCATACTCTTGAATGTATAATGTTTCATCTTTTGAAAGTATGCCTTCAGAAATTAACTGATTTCTTTTTGTATTGTAATCATCCTCATTTGCTGCCATAAAGTATCCTTTACCTCCAGCAGCACCTTGTCGCTTTACGATAACTAATTTTTCAATATCTTTAGGTTCTGTAACTGGTTTTGGCATAGGAAGTGTTGCTTCTCTCATGAGTTTTTCTTTCATTTCTCTGTCTGACTCCCATCTTAGAATCCATTTGTTTCCAAATACTGGGGTTTTGATGGATTCAATTTCTTCAGAATTCATTTGTGCAATTAGAGTTCCATGAGGAATCAAAACTGCATTATTTTCTTCAAGTGTTTTTTGACATTTTTGATCTAAAACTTCCTTAAACGAGTCCACGATAATTAATTCATCAATGAATGGAAATCTGCGATATAATTTTTCTCGTTTTTTCTCACAAACTAACATTGTTTTGAGTCCTTCATCTTTTGCACCTTTTAAAACCTGTAAGGAGCAATGAGATCCCAATGTTGCTATGGTAGTCATTTTCTTAATCTAACTCAAATTTTGTACTTTATGAACTATTGGGGATATTCTATAAATTCACGCCTAATTTACTGATTATTTGTCTCAAAAACTTCACCTTCAAAGATAAATTACTCTGTATATCAGACTATGTAT